>NZ_CP099760.1:335000-982500 GCF_040760005.1 Pseudomonas sp. stari2 | reverse complement strand
CGAACGCTTCCAGCCGCCGAAGCTGTGGTAAGCCACCGGCACCGGCAATGGAACGTTGACGCCAACCATGCCGACTTCGATCTCGTCGCAGAACAGACGCGCCGCTTCACCGTCGCGGGTAAAGATGCAGGTGCCGTTGCCGTATTCGTGATCGTTGATCAGTTGCATTGCTTCTTCCAGGCTGTTCACCCGAACGACACACAGCACAGGCCCGAAGATCTCCTCTTTATAGATGCGCATCTCAGGGGTGACGTTGTCGAACAGGCAGCCACCGAGGAAGAAGCCTTCTTCATGACCGGCAATGCTCAGACCACGACCATCGACCACCAGGGTCGCGCCCGCCGCCACGCCGTCATCGACATAACCGCTGACCTTGTCACGAGCCTGACCAGTAACCAACGGCCCCATATCCAGACCGCAAGAAGTACCGGCACCGATTTTCAATGCCTTGATCTGTGGAACCAGCTTCGCAACCAGTGCATCGGCTACCTGGTCACCCACACATACGGCCACCGAGATCGCCATGCAGCGCTCGCCACATGAACCGTAAGCCGCGCCCATCAGTGCGCTGACCGCGTTGTCCAGATCTGCGTCCGGCATCAACACCGCATGGTTCTTCGCGCCACCCAGTGCCTGCACGCGTTTGCCACGCTTGGTGCCCTCGGCATAGATGTACTCAGCAATCGGCGTCGAGCCCACGAAGCTCAGCGCTTTGACTTCCGGCGCTTCGATCAGCGCGTCCACCGCAGTCTTGTCGCCGTGCACTACGCTCAGCACGCCTTTGGGCAGGCCGGCTTCCAGCAGCAGTTGAGCGATCAGCAGGGTCGAGCTCGGATCACGCTCGGACGGCTTGAGGATGAAGCAGTTGCCACAGACGATCGCCAGCGGATACATCCACAGTGGCACCATGGCCGGGAAGTTGAACGGGGTGATGCCGGCCACTACGCCCAGCGGCTGGAAGTCCGACCAGGCATCGATGTTCGGGCCGACATTGCGGCTGTACTCGCCCTTGAGGATTTCCGGAGCGGCACAAGCAAACTCGACGTTCTCGATACCACGCTTCAGTTCACCGGCAGCATCTTCGAGGGTCTTGCCGTGTTCTTCACTGATCAATTGCGAGATGCGCGCTTCGTTCTGCTCCAGCAGTTGCTTGAAACGGAACATCACCTGGGCACGTTTTGCCGCAGGCGTGTTACGCCAGGCCGGGAACGCAGCCTTGGCAGCATTGATGGCTTTCTGGATGGTTTCCTGACTGGCCAGTGGCAGCTTATGGATCGCCTGACCGGTGGACGGGTTGAACACATCGACTGAGCGACCGTTCTCGGTCACCAGTTCGCCATTGATCAAATGCGGGATAACGCTCATCGAAAACTCCTGAATTCTTGTCCACGGGCACCCACCATGGGGTGTCCGTTTTTGTGGGTATATATAGAAGGAAAAATCAGTCGAGCTTGTTCAGCACTTCGCCGACCGCGTCGAACAGACGATCAAGGTCTTGCGGCTTGCTGTTGAAGGTTGGGCCGAACTGCAGGGTGTCGCCGCCGAAGCGCACGTAGAACCCGGCTTTCCACAACGCCATGCCGGCTTCGAACGGACGCACGATGGCGTCGCCGTCACGGCCCGCGATCTGGATCGCGCCGGCCAGGCCGTAGTTGCGGATGTCGATGACGTTCTTCGCACCTTTCAGGCCGTGCAGGGCATTTTCGAAATGCGGTGCGACTTCGGCCACGCTCTGTACCAGGTTTTCCTTTTGCAGCAGGTCGAGTGCTGCCAGGCCTGCGGCGCAAGCCACCGGGTGCGCGGAATAGGTGTAGCCGTGCGGGAATTCCACGGCGTATTCCGGGGTCGGCTGGTTCATGAAGGTCTGATAGATCTCGGAGCTGGCAATCACCGCACCCATCGGGATCGCGCCGTTGGTGACTTGCTTGGCGATACACATCAGGTCCGGGGTCACGCCGAAGGTGGTGGCGCCGAACATGGTGCCGGTACGGCCGAAACCGGTGATCACTTCGTCGAACACCAGCAGGATGTTGTGCTGATCGCAGATCTCGCGCAGACGCTTCAGATAACCCTGTGGCGGAACCAGCACGCCAGCAGAACCGGCCAGAGGCTCAACGAACACCGCAGCGATGTTCGAAGCGTCGTGCAACTCGATCAGCTTCAGCAGCTCATCGGCCAGCGCGATACCGCCCTGCTCCGGCATGCCACGGGAGAAGGCATTGCTCGCCAGCAGAGTGTGCGGCAGGTGATCGACATCCATCATCGCCTGACCGAACAGCTTGCGATTGCCATTGACGCCGCCGAGGCTGGTACCGGCAATGTTCACGCCGTGGTAGCCACGGGCACGACCGATCATTTTGGTTTTGGTCGACTGGCCTTTCAGGCGCCAGTAGGCACGGACCATTTTCACTGCGGTATCGGCGCACTCGGAACCGGAGTCGGTGAAGAACACATGGTTCAGGTTGCCCGGGGTCAGATCGGTGATCTTCTCGGCCAACTGGAACGACAGCGGGTGACCGTACTGGAAGCCCGGCGAATAATCGAGCGTGCCCAACTGCTTGGCCACCGCTTCCTGGATTTCCTTGCGGGTATGCCCGGCGCCACAGGTCCACAGACCGGACAGCGAGTCGTACACCTTGCGGCCCTTGTCGTCGATCAGCCAGCTGCCTTCGGCACCGACGATCAGACGCGGGTCGCGCTGGAAGTTGCGGTTGGCGGTGTACGGCATCCAGTGCGCGTCCAGCTTCAGTTGGCTGGCCAGTGGCGACGACGCGTTTTCAGGCATGTTCATCGGGCAAAACCTCGCAGGGCAATAAGCTTCAGGGAGATAAAAGTCGTTGTTGCAGCTAAGTTGCCACGCCGATAAAGTCGGTGAAATCCAACTTTTCTAACCTTCAGTTAGAACCTTGCTAAACAATGAGTACAACAAGATGAGCAGCCGTCGCCCCGATCCACTGGCCCAGGTCAGTGACTTTGACATTCGCCTGTTGCGGATTTTTCGCAGCGTGGTGGAGTGCGGCGGCTTCTCGGCGGCGGAAACCGTGCTCGGCATAGGTCGCTCGGCAATCAGCCAGCAGATGAGCGATCTGGAACAACGCCTCGGCCTGCGTCTGTGCCAGCGTGGGCGCGCCGGTTTCTCCCTGACTGAAGAAGGCCGTGAGGTCTATCAATCGGCGTTGCAGCTTCTAAGTGCGCTGGAAAGTTTCCGCACCGAGGTCAACGGCCTGCACCAGCACTTGCGTGGCGAGTTGATCATCGGCCTGACCGACAACCTCGTCACCCTGCCCCACATGCGCATCACCCACGCGCTCGCGCAGTTGAAAGAGCGCGGGCCGGACGTGCAAATCCAGATACGCATGATCGCCCCCAACGAAGTCGAACAAGGTGTGCTCGACGGACGCCTGCACGTTGGCGTGGTGCCGCAGGCCAGTGCGCTGTCGGGACTGGAATATCAGCCGCTGTACAGCGAGCGCTCACTGCTTTATTGCGCGGTCGGCCATCCGCTGTTTTACGTCGACGATAAACAGCTGGATGACGAACGCCTGAACAGTCAGGACGCCATCGCGCCGACCTTCCGCTTGCCGGCGGAGATCCAGGCGCATTATCAGGCACTCAATTGCACCGCCAGCGCCTCCGACCGCGAGGGTATGGCATTCCTGATTCTGACCGGACGTTACATCGGTTATCTGCCAGATCACTACGCCAGTCTCTGGGTACAACAGGGACGGCTACGAGCGCTCAAGGCCAAAACGCGGTTCTATGACTTGAGCCTGGCCTCGGTCACCCGCAAGGGCCGCCGCCCGCATCTGGTACTGGAAAGTTTTCTCGAAAGCCTGGCCGCCACCCGCTGATGACCGGCGTTTTATTGCCTGGGGCTTGTCGCAGACCGATGGTTGCGCTATCAACGCAACTGGTTGCACCCCACAGACAAACCCGGAAGTGCCTATGACCTTTGAAGTCCCCGCTCACGGCGGCAAACCTGCCAGCCGCATTCGTCAGAAGAACGAAGAGACCATCATCAAAGCCGCCGAAGACGAGTTCGCCCGTCACGGGTACAAAGGCACCAGCATGAACACCATCGCCACCAAGGCCGGGTTGCCCAAGGCGAATCTGCATTACTACTTCACCAACAAGCTCGGGTTGTACGTGGCGGTGCTGAGCAACATCCTCGAGCTGTGGGACAGTACCTTCAACACCCTGACGGCCGAGGACGATCCGGCCGAAGCGCTGACTCGCTACATCCGCGCGAAAATGGAATTTTCCCGTCGCCAGCCACAAGCGTCGCGAATCTTTGCGATGGAAGTGATCAGCGGCGGCGAATGCCTGACCGAGTATTTCAACCAGGACTACCGCGCCTGGTTCCTGGGTCGGGCCGCGGTGTTCCAGGCGTGGATCGATGCCGGCAAGATGGACCCGGTAGATCCGGTGCACCTGATTTTCCTGTTGTGGGGCAGCACCCAGCATTACGCTGACTTCGCCACCCAGATCTGCCGGGTGACCGGTCGCAGCAAGTTGACCAAACAAGACATGGAAGACGCCGGCAACAACCTGATCCGCATCATTCTCAAAGGCTGCGGCCTCACTCCTTCTCTATAAGATATTTATGCCTTTCACCCTCCGCGACTTTTGCGAGTTTCGCGAAGAGATTCGCAAAAGCCGTTTCATCACCTTCGCCGCGCCGATCGGCAGCCCTGCCGAGGCGCAAGCTTTTATCGAGCAGCACAGCGACGTGAACGCCTCGCACAATTGCTGGGCGTGGAAACTCGGCGACCAGTACCGCAGCAACGACGACGGTGAACCGGGCGGCACCGCCGGACGGCCGATTCTCGCGGCCATCGAGGCGCAGGATTGCGATCAGGTCGCCGTGCTGGTAATCCGCTGGTACGGCGGCATCCAACTGGGCACCGGCGGATTGGCCCGAGCCTATGGCGGCGGCGCCAACAAGTGCCTGCAAGCCGCAGTGAAAATCGAATTGATCAACCGTGTGCCCTTGCGTTGTGCCTGCGGGTTTGCCGAGCTGGCGCTGGTGAAATTGCGGGTGGCGGATCTCGGCGGTCTGGTGGTGGAGGAAAACTTCACCGCCAACGGCGTCGAATTGCAGCTGGCAGTGGGGGAAGCGCAGATCCTGTTGCTGCAAAACCAACTGGCCGATCTCAGCCGCGGGCGCATCCTGCTCCAGCGCTGAGCCTGCAATATTTCAGGGCACGACACGATTGGCTTATTCCACCGACTTGCCCACATCAGCTGTGCACCCGACTGTGGATAACCTGAGCACACACCGCTGTAACCCTTCTGTCACGTGGCTTTGCGCGATTTGTACACTTTTCGCCCAAAGCACCTGAAAAAAGTTTAATTCCAAACAAAAACAATCAGTTAGATCTGTTTATCGCCATTGGGAGATAGCACCGTTGCGCTTATGCCAAGGTTGTCCGATTGCGCACAAATACTGTGGAGCAACCTGTGGATAACCCGTTCATGACTCCCGTAGCCGCACGTGCAGCTTGGCTCAGACGGGATTGCTCGTTTTTTAACCAGAATTTCACGATCAAAACTGGAGCCTGAGCAAAGGCCTTGCGCTTAATTGGTGCCGCGCATCGTGGCAGTTTTACCTTCGTGGCTCTACAAGAAGGGTCGCCGGGCAAGCGCTTGACGGGTTCCTGACTCAATGGCCAGGAAATTGCTTTATCCACAGGCACAACTCCAAGCAACCCGAGCCTGTCATGCCAAATCCCACGTCCCCACCGCGCCTGCAACTGCGCCACATCAGCAAGCGTTATCCCGGTTGCCTCGCCAATGACGCCATCGACCTGAGCATCGCCCCCGGTGAAATCCACGCGCTGCTCGGTGAAAACGGTGCCGGTAAAAGTACGTTGATGAAAATCATCTACGGCGTCACCCAGGCCGATGCGGGTGAGATGCAGTGGCAGGGTCAACCGGTGACCATGCGCAACCCCGCCCAGGCGCGGCAGTTGGGGATCGGCATGGTGTTTCAGCATTTTTCGCTGTTCGAGACTCTGAGCGTTGCGCAAAACATCGCACTGGCGATGGGCCCGGCGGCCGGTTCGCCGAAACAGCTTGAAGCGAAAATCCGTGAAGTGTCGCGCCGATACGGCATGGCGCTGGAGCCCCAGCGACTT
This sequence comes from Pseudomonas sp. stari2, assembly GCF_040760005.1. NCBI lineage: Bacteria > Pseudomonadati > Pseudomonadota > Gammaproteobacteria > Pseudomonadales > Pseudomonadaceae > Pseudomonas > Pseudomonas sp. Stari2. The sequence continues at coordinate 976,363 of NZ_CP099760.1, read as the reverse complement.
GTCCACAGCCTGTCGATCGGCGAGCGGCAACGGGTCGAGATCGTTCGTTGCCTGATGCAAGACATTCGCTTGCTGATTCTCGATGAACCGACCTCGGTGCTCACGCCGCAGGAAGCCGACGAGTTGTTCATCACCCTGCGCCGACTCGCGACGGAGGGCTGCAGCATTCTGTTCATCAGCCACAAACTCGGTGAGGTGCGCGCCTTGTGCCACAGCGCCACGGTGCTGCGTGGCGGGCGGGTTGCCGGGCATTGCGTGCCGGCCGATTGCAGCGATCGGCAACTGGCGCAATTGATGGTGGGCGACGCCGCGACATTGATCGGCGAGTTCACGAAAGTCAGCGGTGGCGCGGCGTTTTTGCAGGTCAGCGGATTGAACTGGCACAACCCGGATCCGTTTGGCTGCTCCCTGAGCGACATCGACCTGCAGGTGCGCAGCGGTGAAATCGTCGGCATCGCTGGCGTGGCAGGCAACGGTCAGGACGAGTTATTGGCCTTGCTCAGCGGCGAACAGACATTGCCCCACAACGTAGCGCCAACCATCCGCTTCCGAGAACACGCCGTCGCTGATCTGCGCCCGGATGCACGGCGCAGACTCGGCCTCGCATTCGTCCCCGCCGAACGTCTCGGGCATGGCGCGGTGCCGGACATGAGCCTGGCGGACAACGCCCTGCTTACCGCCTTTCAACAAGGTCTGGTCAGCCACGGCTTGATCGAGCGCGGCAAGGTCGAAGCCCTCGCCGAAACGATCATCCAGCGCTTCGGCGTGAAAACCCCGGACACTCAAACCGCTGCCCGCAGCCTGTCCGGCGGCAATCTGCAGAAATTCATCCTTGGCCGGGAAATCCTCCAGCAACCGAAACTTCTGATCGCCGCACATCCGACCTGGGGCGTGGATGTCGGCGCGGCGGCCACCATCCACCGCGCTCTGATTGCCCTGCGCGATGCCGGGGCGGCGATTCTGGTGATTTCCGAAGACCTCGACGAACTGTTCCAGATCAGCGATCGCCTCGGCGCGCTGTGCGGCGGGCGTCTGTCGGCGTTGCAGGACACCGCGCTGACCCGACTCAGCGACGTCGGCGGCTGGATGGCCGGCCAATTCGCCACCCCTCAATCACAACCGGCCACGGTTTAACGGAGTTTTCCCATGTTGCTTTCCCTCGAACCCCGTGGCCGGCAGTCGCGCCTGATGCTGTGGTGCTCGCCACTGTTGGCGGCGGTGCTGACCCTCGGCTGTGGCTCGTTGCTGTTCATCGCCCTCGGTCATGACCCGCTGCAAACCTTGCACACCTTGTTGGTCGCGCCGGTCAGCGACCTGTATGGCGTCTCGGAATTGCTGGTCAAGGCATTGCCGATCCTGCTCTGCGCCCTGGGTCTGGCGGTGGCCTATCAGGCGCGGATCTGGAACATCGGCGCCGAAGGCCAATTGTTGCTCGGCGCGTTGGCCGGCAGTGCGCTGGCGGTGAACCTCATCGATATGCAAAGCCGCTGGGCCTTGGTGCTGATCCTGCTCATCGGCACACTCGCCGGTGCCGCGTGGGCCGGGCTCACCGCTTGGTTGCGCACACGCTTCAATGCCAACGAAATTCTTACCAGCATCATGCTTAATTACATCGCGCTGAACCTGCTGCTGTTCTGCGTCCACGGGCCATTGAAGGACCCGGCCGGGTACAACTTTCCCGAGTCGGCGATGTTCGGCGACGCCAGCCGCCTGCCGCTGTTGATGGAGGATGGCCGGGTTCACGCCGGGGTGTATTTCGCCCTGCTCGCGCTGGTGGTGGTGTGGGTGTTGTTGCAGAAAAGCTTTGTCGGTTTCCAGATCAAAGTGCTCGGGCTGGATAAACGCGCGGCGGGTTTTGCCGGTTTTCGCGAGAAACGTCTGATCTGGCTCGCGCTGTTGATCAGCGGCTCACTGGCCGGGCTGGCCGGGGTGTGCGAAGTCACCGGGCCGATCGGGCAACTGGTGCCGCAAGTCTCACCCGGATACGGCTATGCAGCGATCACCGTAGCGTTTCTCGGGCGGCTCAATCCCATCGGTATTCTGTTTTCCAGCCTGTTGATGGCGCTGCTGTACATCGGTGGCGAGAGCGCGCAGATGACGCTGAACCTGCCGCAGGCGATCACCCAGTTGTTCCAGGGAATGATGCTGTTTTTTCTGCTGGCCTGTGACGTGCTGATCCTCTACCGACCACGCCTGAGCCTGCGCTGGGCGCGGCGCACATCTACTACTGCCGTAACCGCCGGGGCGCTGTGATGGATATCGATCTGCTGAGCAATATTTTCTACGCCATGGTGCGCTGCGGCACTCCGCTGTTGCTGGTGGCGCTGGGTGAACTGATCTGCGAAAAGAGCGGCGTGCTCAACCTCGGGCAGGAAGGGATGATGCTGTTTGGTGCCGTGATTGGTTTCATCGTCGCCTTCAGCACCGGCAATCTATGGCTCGGCGTGGTGTTGGCGATGCTCGCCGGGATGCTGTTGTCGTCGCTGTTTGCTCTGGTGGCGCTGGTGTTCAATGCCAATCAGGTGGCGACCGGGCTGGCACTGACGATTTTTGGCGTGGGCCTGTCGACCTTTGTCGGCGCAGCGTGGGTTGGCAAACCGCTGGCCGGTTTCGAGCCGCTCGCCATTCCTTACTTGAGCGAAATCCCGCTGATCGGCCGCATGTTGTTTGCCCAGGATCTGCTGGTGTATCTGTCGTTCGCGCTGTTTGCGCTGGTGGCCTGGGTGATCGTCAAAAGCCGTATCGGGCTGATCATTCAAGCGGTCGGCGAGAACCCGGACGCAGCCAGTGCCATGGGGCTGCCGGTGCTGACCGTGCGTACACTGGCCGTATTGTTTGGCGGAGCGATGGCCGGGTTGGCCGGAGCTTATCTGTCGCTGGCGTACACGCCGATGTGGGCCGAGAACATGACCGCCGGGCGTGGCTGGATCGCCCTCGCGCTGGTGGTGTTCGCCAGTTGGCGGGTGTGGCGACTGTTGCTCGGCGCCTATCTGTTCGGACTCGCCAGCATCCTGCACCTGGTGGCGCAGGGGTTGGGGCTGGCGATTCCTTCGAGCTTGCTGGCGATGCTGCCGTATGTCGCGACCATTCTGGTGCTGGTGTTGTTGTCGCGGGATGCAGTGCGTACACGGTTGTATGCGCCGGTATCACTGGGGCAGCCGTGGCAGGCCGGGCATTAAGCCGTGACGGCTCGCGACAGCGGCCGAACCGGCAATGCCTGAGCGATGCCCCACGCCACTTCGAGAACCAGGAAACCCATCACCAACGAACTGGCACCGTGGGCCAGGGCATACGTCATCCACGCGGCGAACAGAAACCGGCCCACCGCGTCATAGCGCCCATAAACCGGCTGCGGATCACGAATCCGCAGCACCGCCCACAAGCACACCACCGAACCGAACAGATTGGCTATCAACAGGTGCGCCGGTTCGAACGGCGGCAGCTCACCGGGCAGCTCCAGCGCCTGACTCAGCGCCGTCAGCAACCCATGCAACACAGCAAAACTCCACGGTGTGACAAACGCCGCCGTCACGATCAAGTCATACCAGGCGCTGCCGCGCACCAACTGCCGATACTGCGTTGAAGTCCACATCATCCTTGCTCCGAAAATTAAGGGAGCAACCACGGTAAAGCCTGGAGTATGCTCCAGGGTCAAACACTTTCGAGACCTGCAAGATGCGCATCGGTGAGTTAGCCCAGGCCTGCGATGTCAGCCGTGACACGCTGCGTTTTTACGAGGAGCGCGGATTGATCGCGGCGCAACGCAGCGCCAACGGTTATCGCGACTATCCCCCGGAGATGGTGCAATTGGTGCTCTACATCAAAACGGCGCAGCGCCTGGGCTTTACCCTCGGCGAGATCGGCAGCAGTGTTGGCGCGTTGTGGCAATCGCCAAATCCCGACACCACCGTCACGCAACTGTTGCAAGACAAACTCAAGCTGGTCGAAACCCGCATCGCCGAACTCGGCGAGCTGCGCCACGAATTGCAGCATCGGCTCGGTCAACGCTGTCCATTGAACCCGTGATCTTTCAACTTTCAAGGAAAGCCCATCATGTCCGCATTGAATTCTGCCAAGCACGCACTGATCATCGGCGCCTCCCGGGGCCTGGGCCTGGGACTGGTGAAAACCCTGCTGGCCGACGGCTGGCAAGTCACCGCCACGGTTCGCAATCCTGCGAACGCCGAGGCACTGAAAGCACTGGGTAACGTGCAGATCGAAAAACTCGACATGGACGACCAGCAAGCGGTGATCGCTCTGAGCCAGCGGCTCAAGGGCGAGACTTTCGACCTGCTGTTCGTCAATGCCGGGGTCAAAGGCCCTGACGTGCAGACCCCGGGTGGCGCGACACTGGCGGAAGTCGGTCAGCTGTTCTTCACCAACGCCGTGGCGCCGATCAACCTGGCCCAACGCTTCGTCGGACAGATTCGCGACGGCAGCGGCGTGCTGGCGTTCATGAGTTCGGTGCTCGGCAGCGTGACCATGCCCGACGCGCCGGAACTGGCGCTGTACAAGGCCAGCAAAGCGGCGCTGAACTCGATGACCAACAGCTTCGTCACTCAGTTGGGCGAGCAGAAACTCACGGTGTTGTCGCTGCATCCGGGCTGGGTGAAAACCGACATGGGCGGCGAAGGCGCCGACATCGACGTGGAGACCAGCACCCGTGGCCTGGTGGATCAAGTGGACGCGTTTACCGGCAAGGGCGGCCATCACTTCGTGAACTACAAAGGTGAAACCATTCCCTGGTAATCACTGGACCCTGTGGGGGTTCGCTCCCACAGGGTTATCCCGGTGTCTGGTCGGGTTGGGCTTGCCCGTCGCAACATTTTGTTCGAAACTCCGCACCTCGTCCTTCGCGGCGACCCTGGATCAGCAGACAGGGCAACACTGAGCTGGCAACCCTGAACCCAACTTTCAGAGGAGCCGGCCACAATGCCTGCGACCCGTATCTGGTTAAAAAATCCCCTCGCCATTTTCACGGCCAACGGTCTCGATGCCCGTGGCGGCCTGGTGCTGCAAGACGGTGTGATCACCGAAGTGCTCGGCGCTGGCCAGCAACCCTCCGCCCCATGCAATGAAGTGTTCGACGCCCGTGAACACGTGATCCTGCCGGGCCTGATCAACACCCATCACCACTTCTATCAGACCCTGACCCGCGCCTGGGCGCCGGTGGTCAACCAGCCGTTGTTCCCGTGGCTGAAAACCCTGTACCCGGTCTGGGCGCGCCTGACGCCTGAAAAACTCGCCCTCGCCACCAAAGTCGCGCTGGCCGAGTTGCTGCTGTCGGGTTGCACCACCGCCGCCGATCACCACTACCTGTTCCCGGATGGCCTGGAAAACGCCATCGACGTGCAAGTCGAAACCGTGCGCGAACTGGGCATGCGCGCCATGCTCACCCGTGGTTCGATGAGCCTCGGTGAGAAGGACGGCGGCCTGCCTCCGCAGCAGACCGTACAGGAAGGCCAGGTGATTCTCGACGACAGCCAGCGCCTCATTCACGAGTACCACGAACGTGGCGACGGTGCGCAAATCCAGATCGCTCTGGCGCCGTGCTCGCCGTTCTCGGTGACCCCGGAAATCATGTCCGCCAGCGCCGAACTGGCGAACAAGCTTGATGTGCGCCTGCACACTCACCTCGCCGAAACCCTCGACGAAGAAGATTTCTGCCTGCAACGCTTCGGCCTGCGCACCGTGGATTATCTGGACAGCGTCGGCTGGCTCGGCCCGCGCACCTGGCTGGCCCACGGCATCCACTTCAACCCCGACGAAATCGCCCGTCTCGGAGCGGCCGGCACCGGTATCTGCCACTGCCCGAGCTCGAACATGCGCCTGGCGTCCGGCATCTGCCCGAGCATCGAACTGACCGATGCCGGCGCATTGTTCGGTATCGGTGTGGATGGCTCGGCGTCCAACGATGCGTCGAACATGATCCTCGAGGCGCGTCAGGCTCTGTACATTCAGCGCCTGCGTTACGGTGCCGAGAAGATCACCCCAGAACGCGTGCTGGGCTGGGCGACCAAGGGTTCGGCGAGCCTGCTGGGCCGCACCGATATCGGTGAGCTGGCGGTGGGCAAGCAGGCGGATCTGGCGTTGTTCAAGCTCGATGAGCTGCGCTTCTCCGGCAGCCATGACCCGATTTCGGCGCTGCTGTTGTGCGGTGCGGACCGCGCGGATCGGGTGATGGTCGGCGGCAAGTGGCGCGTGGTTGACGGGCAGGTTGAAGGGCTGGATCTCAAAGGCCTGATTGCCGATCACAGTCAGGCAGCTCGACAGTTGATCGCCGGCACCTGATTACCCTTCTGACCTGATCGCTCCCACGTCGAGGCATCGAACCGTCAGCGTGGGAGAGATCAATCACAACCCCAGCAGCGACAACATGATGAACGTCGCAAACAACACAAAATGGGTCATGCCCTCAATGGCATTGGTCTCGCCGTCATTGAGGTTGATCGCGCTGACGATCAGCGTGATGAAGATCATCACGGTCTGCACCGGCGTCATAGCCATCTGAAACGGCTGACCGGTGTAGAGCGCCATCGCTTCCATCACCGGCACCGTCAGGATCACCGTCGACAACGAAGCCCCCATCGCGATGTTGACCACCGACTGCATGCGGTTGGCCAACGCTGCACGCAACGCGGTCAGAATCTCCGGCGCGGCTGAAATCGCCGCCACCAGAATCGCCGTAATCACCGGCGGTGCGCCCGTCCCTTCCAGCCCCAGATCGAGGGTCTTGGACATCACCTCGGCCAGTGCACCGATCACCACCACACCGAAGACCAGAATGCCGATCGACAGTGCCAGGCTGACCGGTTTCGGCTCCTGCTCCGCCGGCTCTTTCCTGCGGCGTTTATCCGGGTAGCTATAGCTGAAAAAATAACTGTGCGGCCCGACCTGCATCCGCAAAAACAATGCGTAAAGCAGCACCATCGCGCCGATGGTGAACGCCGAATAGATTTTCCAGTCGGCCACGGGAATGAACTCCGGCACCACCATCGATACGCCCATGGCGGTGAGGATCATTACGCTGTAACTGCGGGCCGAGTCGTCGTTGTAGGACTGCTCGCCATGCTTGATCCCGCCCATCAGCGCGGCAAGACCAAGGATGCCGTTGATGTCGAGCATCACCGCCGAATAGATCGTGTCGCGCACCAGAGTCGACGAGGCTTCGTTGCTCATCATGATCGCCAGGATCACCACTTCCACCAGCACGGCGGCGAGGGTCAGGATCATCGTGCCATAAGGATCGCCGACCTTTTCCGCGAGCAGTTCGGCCTGATGGGCGACGCGCATCGAGGCGGCGACGATGAACGCGATCAGCACCAGCCCGGCCGTCAGGGCAACGACCTGGCCGCTGTGCAGCAACCAGTGCTCCAGCGGATAGGCAACACAGGCGGCGATGACGGCCAACAGCAGAAAGCTTTCTTGCTTGAGGATGGTGAACATGACGGGCCTTTTTGCCGAAGAGTGCGAATGAGCTACTGACTGCGGGGCGGCGCTAACGTTTCGTTACACCTTAGCGCACCAGTGAATGGCGTCTCTGTAAGGACATGCACTTTTTTCGGCCCGGCCGGCCTCATCGCGAGCAAGCTCGCTACCACAGGGATCGCGGTGTTTTTGTGGGAGCGGGCTTGCCCGCAAAGGCCTCGTCGCGATTTCGACTCGATTTGTTGTCCGCTTGGTCAGCCTTTTGCATTGCCCTCCCCACACACAACAAAAGGGAGTTCGCGTTCATGCAAAAACGTCCATTGCAGAAACTGCTGTGCATCGCCATGGGCCTCGGCCTCAGCCTGGGCGTCAGTGCCGCCGATCCACTGAAAGTCGGTTTCGTCTACATCGGCCCCATCGGCGACCACGGCTGGACGTATCAGCATGAACAGGGGCGCAAGGCGCTGGCGGAAAAGCTCGGCACGCAGATCACCACCAACTACGTGGAAAACGTCGCCGAAGGCGCCGATGCCGAGCGGGTGATCCGCAACATGGCCAAGGACAATTACGACCTGATCTTCACCACCTCCTTCGGCTATATGAACCCCACGGTGAAAGTCGCCAAGCAGTTTCCCAAGGTGACCTTCGAACACGCTACCGGCTACAAGCAGGAGAAGAACCTCGGCACCTATCTGGCGCGCACGTATGAGGGCCGTTATGTCGGCGGCTTCCTCGCGGCGAAGATGACCAAGACCAAGAAGATCGGTTACGTCGCCTCGTTCCCGATTCCGGAAGTGATCCGCGACATCAACGCCATCCAGCTGGCCCTGAACAAGTACAACCCCGGCACCGAGATCAAAGTGGTGTGGGTCAACTCGTGGTTCGATCCTGGCAAGGAAGCCGACGCCGCCAACGCGCTGATCGATCAGGGCGTGGACGTGGTGTTCCAGCACACGGATAGCCCGGCGCCGATTCAGGCCGCCGAGCGGCGTGGCGTGTACGCCGTGGGCTACGCTTCGGACATGGCGCACTTCGGTCCGAAAGCGGTGCTGACTTCAATCGTCAACGACTGGGCACCGCACTACATTCAGGCGACCCAGAGCGTGATCGACCACAACTGGAAATCCCAGGACTACTGGGGCGGGCTGAAGGAAGGCACGGTCGAACTGCCGATCAGCGATCTGGTGCCGGCACCGGTGAAGGCCGAAGCCGAGCAGATCATCGCCGACATCAAGAGCGGCGCCCTGCAGCCCTTCACTGGGCCGATCAAGGATCAGGCCGGGGTCGAGAAAATCCCGGCGGGCAAGAGCGCGACCAACGTGGAACTGGCGTCGATGAACTATTACGTCGAAGGCATGAAGGCCGAGATGCCGAAGTAAGACCGGCCCCACCACCATTCCACCTGTGGGAGCGGGCTTGCTCCCACAATTGGATTTCTGCGTATTCAAGGATTGTGTATGGATCAGCTTCCAATCATCGACATCTCGCCGCTCTACTCTGACGACCAGAACGCCTGGCCCGCCGTCGCCGAACAGATTGATCACGCCTGCCGCGTATGGGGCTTCTTCTATATCAAGGGTCATCCGATTTCCGCCCAGCGTATCGCCGCCCTGCTTGATTACGCGCAGCGCTTTTTTGCGCAACCGGCAGAAGAAAAACTCAAGATCGACATCACCCAGACCGCCCATCACCGCGGCTACGGCGCCATCGCCACCGAACAACTCGACCCGGACAAACCCAGCGACCTCAAGGAAACCTTCGACATGGGCTTGTACCTGCCGGCCGATCATCCCGAGGTGCTGGCGGAAAAACCCTTGCGCGGCCCCAACCGTCATCCAGCGATTCCCGGCTGGGAAGCGCTGATGGAGCAGCACTACCGCGACATGCAGGCCCTCGCGCAAACCCTGTTGCGGGCCATGACGTTAGCGCTGGGCATCGAGCGCGACTTCTTCGATACACGCTTCAACGAACCGGTCAGTGTGCTGCGGATGATCCACTACCCACCGCGCCATACCGCCAGTTCCGCCGAGCAACAAGGCGCCGGCGCGCACACCGATTACGGCTGCATCACTTTGTTGTATCAGGACACCGCCGGCGGCTTGCAGGTGAAAAACGTCAAAGGCCATTGGATCGACGCCCCGCCCATCGACGGCACGTTCGTGGTCAACCTCGGCGACATGATGGCGCGCTGGAGCAACGACCGTTATCGCTCGACCCCGCATCGGGTGATCAGCCCGCTCGGCGTGGATCGCTATTCGATGCCGTTTTTCGCCGAGCCGCATCCGGACACCCGTATCGAATGCCTGCCCGGTTGCCAGGACGCACACCATCCGGCGAAATATCCGACCACCACCTGCGCCGAATTCCTGCTGTCGCGATTCGCCGATACCTACGCTTACCGAAGGGAACAGAAAGCCGTGTGATGGATCGGTTGGTCAGGTTTTGCCAATTGTTTCGGCGGGCATCTGTAGAATGCCCGCCATTGCACCTGATGAGATTCCAATAATGTACGACTGGCTCAACGCCCTGCCCAAGGCCGAACTGCACTTGCACCTCGAAGGCTCGCTGGAGCCCGAGCTGCTGTTCGCTCTGGCCGAACGCAACAAGATCGCTCTGCCGTGGAGCGACGTCGAAACCCTGCGCAAGGCCTACGCCTTCAACAACCTGCAGGAATTCCTCGACCTGTATTACCAGGGCGCCGACGTGCTGCGCACTTCCCAGGATTTCTACGACCTGACCTGGGCTTACCTGCTGCGCTGCAAAGAACAGAACGTGATCCACACCGAGCCGTTCTTCGATCCGCAAACTCACACCGACCGTGGCATCCCGTTCGAAGTGGTGCTCAACGGCATCGCCGCCGCGCTGAAAGATGGAGAGCAGCAACTGGGCATCACCAGCGGTTTGATCCTGAGTTTCCTGCGCCACCTGAGCGAAGACGAAGCGCAGAAAACCCTCGACCAGGCGCTGCCGTTCCGTGATGCGTTTGTCGCCGTGGGTCTGGACAGCTCCGAGATGGGCCACCCGCCGAGCAAATTCCAGCGTGTGTTCGACCGTGCCCGTCACGAAGGCTTCCTGACCGTCGCCCACGCCGGCGAGGAAGGCCCGCCGGAGTACATCTGGGAAGCCATCGACCTGCTGAAAATCCAGCGCATCGACCATGGCGTGCGCGCCATCGAAGACGAGCGCCTGATGCAGCGGATCATCGACGAGCAGATCCCGCTGACCGTGTGCCCGCTGTCGAACACCAAGCTCTGCGTGTTCGATCACATGTCGCAGCACAACATCCTCGATATGCTTGAGCGCGGCGTGAAGGTCACGGTGAACTCCGATGACCCGGCGTACTTCGGTGGCTATGTCACCGAGAACTTCCACGCCCTGCACACTCACCTGGGCATGACTCAGGATCAGGCCAAGCGCCTGGCGCAAAACAGCCTGGATGCACGGTTGGTGAAGCCGTAACAGTAGAAAGCCGTTCGAACACGCCCGTGTTCGAACGGCTTTTCCGGTCTCAGCGCACAACCGTTTCAGTCAACTCTTCCAGCGTCTTGCCCCGGGTCTCCATCCCGAACAGCCACACCACTCCCGCGGCTATCGCAAAGCACAACGCCCCCAGCGCAAACACCCCGCCCTGCCCGGTAATCGGAAAAACCAACCCGGTGATCAACGGCCCGAGCAGCGACCCCATGCGCCCGATGGCCGAGGCGAAACCCGAGCCCGTCGCCCGCGCCGATGTCGGGTACAACTCCGGCGTGTAGGTATAGAGCACCGCCCACATGCCGAACAGGAAAAACTGCATCAACAGACCCGTGCCGATCAGCAGCCCGACATTGCCGCCGAACACCGCACTCTGGCCGTACAGAAACGCCATCACCCCGCCGCCCAGCAACGTAACGATGCACACCGGTTTACGTCCCCAGCGCTCCACCAGCCAGGCCGCCATCAGGAACCCGGGAATCCCGCCCAGGGAAATCAGCACCGTGTAATACACCGACTGAGTGACCGCGAACCCCGACTGTTGCAGCAACGCGCTGAGCCAGGACGTCAGTCCGTAGAACCCGAGCAATGCAAAGAACCATAGACTCCAGAGCATCATTGTGCGCTGGCGGTACAGCGGCGACCAGATCTGGCCGAGGGCCGACAGGAAGTTGCCCGGAGGCGTGATCACCCGAGGCAGGCGAACCGGCTCCGGCAACGCAGCCCCGCCAAGCGACGCCCGCACCTTACTCTCTATCGTGCACAGCACCTTATCCGCGGCCTCATGCTTGCCCGCCTGCTCCAGCCAGCGCGGCGACTCGGGAATGAAAAAGCGGATCGCCAGTACAAATACTGCCGGCACCGCCAACACCAGAAAGATGTCGCGCCAGCCAATCAGCGGCAGCAGGAAATACGAAAGCACCCCGGCGGCGACAAAACCCAGCGGCCAGAAGCCGTCCATCAAGGCAATGTAGCGCCCGCGGCGACGAGCCGGGATCAGCTCCGACAGCATCGACTGGGCAATCGGAAACTCCATGCCCATGCCGATCCCCAGCAGGATGCGGAACAGCGTCAGGCTCTCGACCGTTTGCGCCGTGGAGCACAGGTAACTGGCCACGCCCCACAATACGATGCTCCACTGAAATACCGGTTTGCGGCCAAAACGATCAGCGAGTAGTCCGGACAGCGACGCCCCCAGCACCATGCCGAAAAAACTCGAACTGGCGAGCAGACCGGCCTCGGCGCTACTCAGGCCGAATTCGGTTTTGATCGAGCCAAGCAGGAAGGTCATCATCGCCAGATCCATGGAGTCGAAGAAAAACGCCAGGGCGATGATGATGAATATGATCCGGTGATAACCGCTGACCGGCAGGCGTTCCAGTCGATCCGCCGCGCTGAAGCTTCCTGTGTCCATGCCACCTCCTCCATCCGAAATGTCCGCGGATCGAGTGTGCGCGATAGCCGTTCAGCGCTTATGCCAGATGCGACCTGTTCCCAACCGTAGACGACGCCCGTCATCAGCGCACTGGCGAGACGTGCCCTACAACGCCATTTCCAGCTCGGTTTCTCGGGCGAATCGATGAATTTCCCGTTGCCCCGCCGCCGTCAGTTGCAGGGCGCGGGAGTCGTTGGGCAGCATCAACCAGCCGGACTGCATGAACAACTGCAGCAACGCAGCGCCCAGTGAACCGCCCATGTGCGGGCGACGCTCGCTCCAGTCCGGGCAAGCGCAAGCCACCTGGGCATTGCGGTGGGCCAGCGCCTGGATGAAGACCCCGCGACTGGCCAATTGTGTCGCTCCCTTGTGGGTGACCACCACCCGATGTTCGAACTGTTCGATCCAGCCCGAATCGAGCAGGCGCTGATACAGGTCGGCAGCCAGCGTACCGCCAAGATGGTCATCGCAAAAACGCGCACGCAGCAGTGACGATGGCGCGGCCTGGGGTCTGGCAATCGGCGTGGTGCGCTTGAGCACGTCGGGAATTTCCCGCGGAGCGCTCGCGAGCGTGGCGCTGGCCAGGGCCTCGATGGCCGCGCCGATTTCGGGAGCTGCCAGGCGAAAAAAACGCTTGCGCCCGCGGGCCTCGACCTTCAACAGACCGCCAGCGGACAAGCGCCCCAGGTGCGCACTGGCCGACGAGGGCGACAGGCCTGCCAGCAGCGCCAGCTCCTCGGTCTGCCGGGCCGAGCCATCCATCAACGCCCACATCATTGCGCTGCGTTTGGGATCGGCCAGCAACGTGGCGATCTGGCTGATGCAAGGTGCATGTTCCATGTATTCACTCCCTGTTGAATCGTATCGTCTACTGCTCAGAGACATCTTGACCAGTAATCAGTCGTCGGCCAAGCCGCGCAAAACGCCTTGATCCAAGGCAAGGCAACTCACTGCCACCCGACATTCGCAGTACTTGACGTGACCTTCACCGCTACCCGCCAAGTGTCAGTCTGATCGTGCCTGTCGTGCGTGTCGGTACAGGCTTCAGGCGGTCGCTAGTATAAGCGGGTTGCTCGCGGCGTCCTGCGCCGGAGCGGGTATAGCTGGTGATTGTTCCTGACAGAAATTTCGCTATTTACCTGCGACTAATGATCAACCTGCGAAAAAACGGGAAATCGGCTACTCAATTCGGCGCATCGGCTGGCGAGCATATCCCTCAGAAGGTTCACCGGCTTACTCAATTGAGCGCGATGGGCGCACAGCAGATTCAGCGGAGCCCGCTCGCAAAGCAACCCTGGCAGCAGTACTTTCAGTCGCCCGGCGAGTACATCATCAGCCACATCCAGCCAGGACTTGTAAGCGATACCCGCCCCCGCGACGGCCCATAAACGCACCACGTCGGCGTCATCGCTGAAGCGGTCGCCACTGACCGTCAGGCCGACTTCACGTTTGCCGTCATGGAAACTCCAGTGGTCATGCACCCGACTGCCCAGCATGTACAACAGGCAATTGTGCTGTGCGAGCTGTTCGAGTTGAGTCGGCTCACCATGCTTCGCCAGATAGCCGGGAGAGGCGCAAAGCACCCGCCGGTTCTGCGCGGCGATGGGTAGCGCGACCAGGCTGGAGTCTTCCGGTTCTCCATAACGCAGGGCTATATCCACCGGCTGGTGAAACAGGTCGGCGATGCGGTCGCCGAGCAGCAGACGCACGGTCAGTTTCGGGTGTTCACGCTGAAACTCATCAAGCCACGGCAACAGCAGGTTGCGGCCGAAATCCGAGGGGGCAGACAACTGCAGAATTCCGCTGACCTGATCCTGACCGCTGGCCAACAGACGGCGGCCTTCATCCAGGTTGCTCAACGCCGCCCGGGCATATTCGAGGAAGCCTTCGCCCTCGGAGGTCAGGCGCAAACTACGGGTGGAGCGTGCCAGCAGTCGTGCCCCGAGTTGTTGTTCGATACGCTTGAGCGCCGCGCTGGCCACGGCGGCGGACATGTCCATCATCCGTGCAGCGGCCGACAGGCTGCCCAGATCCGCCGCCCGGACAAACAACTGCAAGTCATCGAAACGCAGCATTTCAGCCTCGATTATCAAAAAAAAAATGAAAGAGACTGCTCTTTTAGCCGGTTTTATCTCGCGTAGAAATAGCCAATCATGCCTCCCATCGAATTCATCCCGTTCCGGAGATCAATATGTCCCAGCCATTCACAGCCATCGCCACCCTGATTGCCAAACCTGGCCAGCAGGACGCCCTCGAACAGCACCTGCGCGCACTGATCGAACCGACCCGCGCCGAAGCCGGTTGCGGCCAATACGACCTGCACCAGGACCTGGCCAACCCGCTGGCCTTCTACATGATCGAGCAGTGGGCCAGTGACAAAGCCTTGCAGGCCCACGACGACAGTGCACATATCCAGCATTTCCGCAGCAAGGCCGAGGCGTTCCTCGAACACTTCGAGCTCAAGCGTCTGCGCGCCATCGCCTGAATCATTCCTTCAAGCACCTTTCGGAGTCATCCATGAAAGCCATCGCCTATTACGCATCCCTGCCGATCAGCGACGAAAAATCCCTGCAAGACATCGAACTCCCGGAGCCGGTGGCCGGCCCGCGCGACCTGCTGGTGGAAGTCAAAGCGATTTCGGTCAACCCGGTCGACACCAAGGTTCGCCAGAACGTCGCGCCAGAAGGCGGCGCCGCCAAAGTGCTGGGCTGGGATGTGGCCGGCGTGGTCAAGTCGGTCGGCAGTGAAGTGACGCTGTTCAAGGCGGGCGACAAGGTGTTCTACGCCGGCTCCATCGCCCGGGCCGGCGGCAACAGTGAACTGCACGTGGTGGATGAACGGATCGTCGGTCATATGCCGAAAACCCTCGGTTTCGCCGAGGCCGCCGCCCTGCCGCTGACTGCCATTACGGCGTGGGAGCTGTTGTTCGAACGCCTGCAGATTCGCGAAGGCAACATCGACGAAGGTCAGAGTCTGCTGATCGTCGGCGCGGCCGGCGGCGTGGGCTCGATTCTCACTCAACTGGCCAGCCAGTTGACCGGACTCAAAGTGATCGGCACCGCTTCTCGCCCACAAACCCGCGACTGGGTAAGCGAGCTGGGCGCCGATGTGGTGATCGATCACAGTCAGCCGTTGAGCGATGAACTGAAACGCGCCGGCCTCGACCATGTGACCCACGTCGCAAGCCTGACTCAGACCGACCAGCACCTGGACCAACTGGTCGAGGCACTGGCGCCGCAAGGAAAACTGGCACTGATCGATGATCCGAAGGCGCTGGACGTGACCAAACTCAAGCGCAAGAGCCTGTCGCTGCACTGGGAGTTCATGTACACCCGCTCGCTGTTCGAAACGCCAGACATGATCGAGCAGCACAAATTGCTCAACCGGGTGGCCGACCTGATCGATGCAGGGACGTTGAAGACCACGGTGGGCGAGCACTTCGGCAAGATCAACGCGAGCAATCTGCGCCGTGCCCATGAATTGCTGGAAAGCGGCAAGGCCAAGGGGAAAATTGTTTTAGAAAGTTTCTAAAACCTGGGAGACCGCAGCCTTCGCCAGTGCCAAAAGCATCTGACGCGGGGGCTGCGGTCGCTTTTTGCCGTCAGTCAGATGCTTGACCCTTGTCACAATTGCGATCGTATTCGGGTCTACAATCGAAACCTCTGCGATGCAATCTTTTACGTCCGGGAGGTCAGCAATGAAGATCCTGATAAAAGAAGTGGCAAAGTCCCAGTGGCAAGTTCGTCTCGACCAGCACGCCGTGACATTCCGCAGTGAGGCCGAAGCTCGGGCCTTCACCCGCACCCTAGAAGCGCGTATCTACGCGCCCCATCAGATTCCCGACCTCGGCCAGCAACGCGCTGTCGGCTGAGTTCTTCCGTTCAGACTTCGGCCTGCGCCTTTGCCAGCGCCCGGGCATTCTGTATGCGCCGGGTGAGCATCGCCGTGCTGACCACCAACAGACCGCACAGGCTGATGACCATGGCCATCGGCACGGCTGTGCCATCGTGCAAAACCCCCACCAGCGCCGAAGCCCCGGCGGCGACGCTGAACTGCATGCTGCCGAGCAATGCTGACGCACTGCCGGCGCGAGCGCCCTGCCCGTTCATCGCACTCGCCGCCGCATTGGGGCTGATGCAACCAAGACTCGCCACGCAAATGAACAATGGAATCAGCAGCGGCCACAGTGCCTCGGTGTGCAGGGCGCTGACCCCGAGCAGCGTCAGTCCGGCGCCGAAATAAACCCAGACCGCCCGTGACAGTAGAAACGCCGGGCCGCGCTTGGCCAACAATCGCGCATTGACCTGCGCCACCAGAATGAACCCTGCGGCGTTGGTACCGAACAGCCAGCCGAAATGCTCGGCGGGTACGCCATACAGCTTGATGAAAATGAACGGCGAGCCGGCAATGTAGGCAAACATCCCGGCGATGGCGATGCCGCCGGTCAGGGCATGGCCCATGTAAACCGGGTCGGTCAGCAGTCGACCGTACTGACGCAGTGCACCGGACAGTGGCTGGCGCGGAACATGGGCCGGCAGACTTTCCGGCAGGCCGAGGGCCACCGCCAGGCCGGCCAGGGCACTGAACCCGGTCAGCACCAGGAAGATCGACTGCCAACCCGTCGTGTTCACCAGCAGGCCGCCGAGCATTGGCGCCAGAATCGGTGCCAGCCCCATTACCAGCATCAGTTGCGAAAAGACTTTAGCCGAACCCACAGCGTCGCATTTGTCAGCGACCACCGCCCGGGAAATCACCATCCCCGCGCATCCGCCCAGTGCCTGCACGAGCCGCGCACCGATCAGCCATTCCAGATTCGGCGCGTAGGCGCAGGCCACCGACGCCAGCGTGAACAGCGTCAGACCAATGAGCAGCGGAATCCGCCGACCGAAGCGATCCGCCAAAGGCCCGTAAGCCAGTTGGCCGATGGACAGGCCGAAAAAGTAAGCCGACAGCGTCAGCTGGACGTGTTTCTCATCCGTGCCGAACGCCAGCGCCATGGTTGGAAAGGCGGGAAGATAGAAATCGATTGCCAACGGACCGAATGCGGTCAAGGCACCGAGAATCAGAAGGGTACGGAAGTTCATCAGGCGTCCAGTTCGGGCGGCGGTTGGGTTGGGCAGTCGGACTGACTATGCAGCCCGACAGTCTAGCCGCGCGAGGACACCTTGAACAATCCGGTAGCTCGCTAACTATTAAAAAGATCAGGCGAGTTTGATGGCATAACCTTCTTCGCTGATCGCCTCGATCACTTGCTCGGCGCTCAACGCACTTTCGACGCCGACTTCCTTCGCTGCCAGATCGACCCGCACGCTGGCGGCCGGATCCTTGCTCTGCACCGCCTGGGTGACGGCTTTGACACAGTGACCGCAGGACATGCCTTCAACAGTGAACACTTGCATGGAATGACTCCTTTGAGTGAGGTTGCCGGCAGTTTCGAGCTTGCCACGATGGCAAGGTCAAGTTCTGCAAAAAACTGCCGGGCTGGCAATCGGCGCCGCGCTCGGCCAAGCTGCGTGCATCAATGACATGAATTCAGGAGATTCAGCCATGCGCTGGTCAGCTTTCAGCCTGTTTGGCTTTCTCAGCCTCTTTGCCGCGATCCCTTCGGTGCATGCCGCCGGAGAAGATTACGGGGTGCTGATCATTTCCCGCGAGCGCCTGGAAGTCGCGACCTCGTGCGAAATCGGCGTGT
Source organism: Pseudomonas sp. stari2 (assembly GCF_040760005.1). Lineage (NCBI taxonomy): Bacteria > Pseudomonadati > Pseudomonadota > Gammaproteobacteria > Pseudomonadales > Pseudomonadaceae > Pseudomonas > Pseudomonas sp. Stari2. The sequence goes on along the minus strand of NZ_CP099760.1, from coordinate 958,334 downwards.
ACATCCAGGATCAACTGTCGGCGCGACTGTTCCAGGAACAAAGCACTTCGTTCAACCTGCCGCCGGGCAATGTCTCGCTGCGCCTGAAACTGCTGCCAGGGCAAATGCCGGGTTGCAACCCGGGCATGCTCGCGCCGGGCTCGCAGGAGATCAAACTGCATGCCGGCGACATCCTGAAATTCCGCATCGCGATGAATGCGGAAGGCATGTACCTCAAGCGCACCGACCTCGGTTATTGACTTACCCGGATCGGGCGGCGGAATCTGGCGCTTGACCTTGCCAGCATGGCAAGGTTGATCCTGTAGGCATCCACTACAGGGAGTACGACCGATGTCCGATTCCATCACGTTTGATCTGCCCATCAGCGGCATGACCTGCGCCAGTTGCGCCGGCCGTGTCGAGCGGGCGCTGAGCAAAGTCAGCGGCGCCAGTGCCGTCAGTGTCAACCTCGCCACCGAGCAGGCCAGGGTGCAGGCCCCCGGCGACAGCCTGCCGGCGCTGGTGGAGGCAGTCGAACGCGCCGGTTACAGCGTGCCGCAGCACACCGTGGAATTGAACATCGACGGCATGACCTGCGCGTCCTGCGTGGGTCGTGTCGAACGCGCCCTGAACAAGGTTGCGGGGGTGAAAAGCGTCAGCGTCAACCTCGCCAATGAGCGCGCTCATCTTGAACTGCTCGGCGCGGTCAACCCGCAAACCCTGATCGCCGCGGTGAGCAAGGCCGGTTATTCGGCCAGCCTCTTCGAACTTGAACACCCTCAATCTGACAATCGCCAGCAACGCCTGAATCATGAGCGCTGGGCGCTGATCTGCGCCATCGCCCTCGCCTTGCCGCTGGTGCTGCCGATGCTGCTGCAACCGTTCGGTATTCACTGGATGCTGCCGGCCTGGGCGCAGTTCGCCCTCGCGACCCCGGTGCAGTTCATCTTCGGCGCGCGGTTCTATGTGGCTGCTTGGAAAGCCGTGCGCGCCGGCGCCGGCAACATGGACTTGCTGGTAGCGCTGGGCACCAGCGCCGGTTATGGCCTGAGTCTCTATGAATGGGCGACCGCTGCCGGGCGCATGCCGCATCTGTATTTCGAGGCCTCGGCGGTGGTCATCGCGCTGGTGCTGCTCGGCAAATACCTGGAAAGCCGCGCCAAACGCCAGACCGCCAGCGCCATCCGTGCCCTGGAGGCGTTGCGGCCGGAGCGGGCGATTCAAGTCATCGAAGGCCGTGAACAGGACGTCGCCATCAGTGCCCTGCGCCTCGGCGATCTGGTATTGGTCAAACCCGGCGAACGTTTCCCGGTGGACGGCGAAGTGCTGGAAGGCCAGAGCCACGCCGACGAAGCGTTGATCAGCGGCGAAAGCCTGCCGGTGCCCAAGCAACCGGGCGACAAGGTCACCGGCGGTGCAATCAACGGCGAAGGCCGTTTGTTGGTGAGGACCACGGCGCTCGGTGCGGAAAGCGTACTGGCGCGGATCATTCGTCTGGTGGAAGACGCACAGGCCGCGAAGGCGCCGATCCAGAAACTGGTGGATAAAGTCAGTCAGGTGTTCGTGCCGACGGTTCTGCTGCTGGCCCTGGCCACGCTGATCGGCTGGTGGCTATACGGCGCGCCGCTGGAGACGGCGTTGATCAACGCCGTCGCGGTGCTGGTGATCGCCTGCCCCTGCGCCCTCGGCCTGGCGACACCGACCGCAATCATGGCCGGCACTGGCGTGGCCGCGCGGCACGGGATTTTGATCAAGGACGCCGAAGCTCTGGAGCGCGCCCATGAAGTCAGCGCCGTGGTGTTCGACAAGACTGGAACACTGACCTCCGGCACGCCGCGCATTGCGCATTTCAGTGCAATCGACGGTGACGAAAACGCCTTGCTGGCAGCGGCCGGCGCTCTGCAACGCGGCAGCGAACATCCGCTGGCCAAAGCGGTGCTGGATGCCTGTGCCGAACGTAGCCTGAACGTACCGGATGTGAGCGACAGCCAGTCCCTGACCGGTCGCGGCATCGCCGGCAGCCTCGACGGCCGACGCCTGGCGCTGGGTAACCGTCGCTTGCTGGAAGAAAGCGGTCTGAACGCCGGAAACCTGAGCGAGTCGGCCCAGGCCTGGGAAACCGAAGGCCGCACGCTGTCCTGGCTGATCGAGCAAAGCCCCGAGCCACGCGTACTCGGTCTTTTCGCCTTCGGCGATACCCTCAAGCCCGGCGCGCTGCACGCGGTGCAACAACTGGCGACCCAGCACATCCACAGCCACCTGCTGACCGGCGACAACCGTGGCAGCGCTCGCGTCGTCGCCGAAGCGCTGGGCATCGAAAACGTCCACGCCGAAGTGCTGCCGGCGGAAAAAGCCGCCACCGTCGCCGAGCTGAAAAAAACCTGGGTCGTGGCCATGGTCGGCGACGGCATCAACGACGCCCCCGCGCTGGCCGCTGCCGATATCGGCATCGCCATGGGCGGCGGCACCGACGTGGCCATGCACGCCGCCGGTATCACCCTGATGCGCGGCGATCCGCGACTGGTACCCGCGGCGCTGGAAATCAGCCGCAAGACTTACGCGAAGATCCGCCAGAACCTGTTCTGGGCCTTCATCTACAACCTGATCGGCATTCCGCTGGCGGCGTTCGGCTTTCTCAATCCGGTGCTGGCCGGTGCGGCGATGGCCCTGTCGAGCGTCAGCGTGGTAAGCAATGCGCTACTGTTGAAAACCTGGAAACCCGAGGATCTGGAGGACAACCGATGAACATCGGCCAAGCGGCCCGCCACAGTGGCCTGAGCGCGAAAATGATCCGGTATTACGAGTCGATCGGCCTGCTCAAGGCTGCCCATCGCACCGACAGCGGCTATCGCCTCTACGGTGACGATGACCTGCACACGCTGGCGTTCATCAAGCGCTCGCGGGACCTGGGATTTTCGCTGGAGGAAGTCGGCAAGTTACTGACGCTCTGGCAGGACCGCCAGCGCGCCAGCGCCGATGTGAAGGCCCTGGCCCGCCAGCACATCGACGAGCTGAATCAAAAGATCCGCGAACTCGGCGAACTGCGCGACACCCTGCAGGATCTGGTCGAACACTGCCACGGCGACCACCGCCCGGACTGCCCGATCCTCAAGGAACTGGCGTCGGGCTGCTGCGCGCAACCCGCTCGCGCCTGAGCAGCAGGGCTTTCATCGACAGCACAGTGGCTAGGGGAATGCCGTGGAACAGCAACACCACGGCCCCCGGCGCCCACCACTCATAGAACGGTGCGGCGATCAGCATGCCGACGCCGAACCCGGTCATCTGCAACAGCGTCAGGAAACTGAAGATCGGCAGGCGCAAAGGCTCCGGCTCCCGTTGCAGCCGTGACATCAGGCCGACTTCCGAGACCCCGTCACCTAACCCGGCCGGCAGCGAAAACAGCAACAGACCGACGACGCTGTGCTGCTGGAACATCAGGATGAAACCGCAGGACATCAACAACACGCCGCCGAAGTAGCGGCGCTCCAGATTGATGTTGTCCGAGCCGTTCAAGCGACTGGCGATCCGCGCCCCCAGCAGTTTGCCGCTGGCCCACACCGCAAGCATCAGGCCCAGCGTGGTGCTCGCCGAGTCCGGCGTCAGCAATTTGGAAATGATCGGAAATCCGACGTTGTGCGCTGCGCTTCCGAGGGTGTCAGCCATGGTCACCGCCAGCATCGCCGCCACCACCGGAGCGCTGCGCAACCCCTGCAGCAACGCCGACCATTCCCCCTGTTTAGCGCAGGATTCAGCCACTGGCTCCGTTGCGCTGAACCGCAGCGGCGCGATCAACACTGCCGCCAATAGATAGGTCAGCACATTCAGCGCGAATACAGTTTCAAAACCAAACCCCGCGACCAGCACCCCGGACACCAGACTGCCGCCGACCATCGCCATGGACGAGGCGGAGGTGATCCAGGCATTGGTCTTGAGTAACTGCGCCGGTTCGATCAATCGCGGCAACTGGCTGTTGAGGCCGATGGCGAACATCGAATTGCCAAAACCCAGACCGAACGCAATCAGCGGCAGCAACAACGCCTGCTGACTGACCGGCACGATCAGCAATAAACCGAGCACAGCGGCGCGCAGCAGATCGAAGGCAATCAACGGCCAGCGACCGCTGCATCGACGATAAAACGCGGTGCCGATCAGGCTGGCGAAAATCCCGCCGCCCACGCGACTGGCCAGGAAGATCCCCACGCTCATGGCGCTGTTGCTCAGCAGGTAGACATAAGTGGCCAGCGCCACCATGTTGAGGAACGCGCCGAAATCGGAAATCAGCCGGGCCGTGATGATCAACCGGGCATTGCGGGAAGTGGTGGTCACAATCAATCCTTGAATGTGTAAAACCCGGCCGAAGCCGGGTTTTCCTTTTCAGATGCTCACTGCATCCACGGTGGCGGAGGCGGTTCGTCGGACTTGCCCTTGGGCTCGTCGTCCGCCGCGCGGATGGCTTGCTTGCGCTCCTCATCCAGACGCGCCGCTTCGATCTCGCGCAGCACTCCGCCGACATCGGCCAGGTCCTCGGGATCGTCGAACTCGCCGGTCAGCACGCTGGCCGGGTGCAACGTACCCGCTTCGTATAACGCCCACATTTCCTTGGCGTATCGGGTCTTCTTCAACTCCGGGGCGAAGCGACCGAAATACGACGCCATGTTGCCGACGTCACGTTCGAGCATGCTGAACGCGTGGTTGTTGCCGGCGGCGTCCACCGCTTGCGGCAGGTCGATGATGACCGGCCCTGTCGGCGTCAGCAGCACGTTGAACTCCGAGAGGTCACCGTGCACCAGACCGGTACACAACATCAGCACGATCTGCGAAATCAGGAACGCGTGATATTCGCGGGCCTGATCCGGCTCCAGCACCACGTCGTTCAGACGCGGTGCGGCATCGCCGTATTCGTCGGCCACCAGTTCCATCAGCAGCACGCCTTCGAGGAAATCGTACGGCTTGGGCACCCGCACACCGGCGTTGGCCAGGCGGAACAGCGCCGCGACTTCGGCGTTCTGCCAGGCGTCTTCGGCTTCCTTGCGCCCGAACTTGGAACCCTTGGCCATCGCCCGGGCCTGTCGGCTGTTACGAACCTTGCGGCCTTCCTGATACTCGGCCGCCTGGCGGAAACTGCGTTTGTTCGCCTCCTTGTAGACCTTTGCGCAACGTAACTGATTGCCGCAGCGCACCACATAAACAGCTGCTTCTTTGCCACTCATGAGTGGACGCAGCACTTCGTCGACCAGACCGTCCTCGATCAGGGGTTCAATGCGTTTTGGAGTCTTCATCAGCTTTTATTGTGGGTCCTTTATTACCAAACACGCGAATGTCACTCGTTATACGGCAATCCTCGCATCACGGGGAGGGGTTGCCGACCTGTGAACCTGTGGATGCACACACTGTGCCGGATAAACCGGGCCGATCCGCCTCTTTATCGACTGCTGCGAATCATAGCCGAGGCTGTCGGAGTTGTTGGCGACAGGACTTGAGGGCATTTGCGACAGAATCTGACATCCCGCCGAACACCGCTCACAATAATTTTCTTTTGCAGCCTCAATTTCCCTCACGCGCGGCCGAATTCATTTGAGGCAGAGGAATTTGTCCGACAATCGTTTCAAAAAAATCTTCGATGTCGCACTCAAGGAAACGGGTGAGAAATACGTTTTTCGGCTGCCAATAAACCGCGAGTCATCTGCACTGCGTGGGCCTACAAGAAAATCTGGAGCGCGGATGAACATCAAACAGAAGTTGACCTGGGCGTTTGCAATCATCGCCTGCTTGCCCGTGGTACTGGTCGCCACGCTGGTGGTACTGAACCTGCGCAGCGATGCCCGGGAAGGCTTTGTCGACAGCAGCGGACGCGAGATCCGACAGGTCAGCAACGCCATGCAGCTGTTTTTCGACGGCATCAGCCAGAACGTCGATTACCTGGCGGCGCAGCCCCTGGTCAAAAACGCCGACGGCACCGTACGCAGCCGCATGAGCGCGAACGCCGCCGATACCTCCGACGGAGAAATCGACAAGCAACTGTTTGCCCTGTTCGAAGGGCTGGCGAAATCTCACCCGGCCTACTCCTATGTTTCCTATGGCCTGAGCAGCGGCGGCTACGCCTTCTGGCCGGGCGACCCGAAAATGGCCAACTACGACCCGCGTACCCGCCCGTGGTACAAGACCGCCATGGCCAACCCGGGCAAGACCCTGCGCACCGAAGCCTATTATTGGGCCGGCGATGACGCGGTACTGGTCAGCACCGTGCGCGCAGTGGCCAACCAGTTGGGCGCCCAGGGTGGCGTGGTCAACATTGACGTGTCGCTCAAGCAACTGACCGAGATCGTCAAACAGATCAAGCTCGGTGAAAGCGGTTACCTGATGCTGATGGAAAACACCGGCACGGTGCTGGTCGATCCGAAGCAACCGGAGCACAACTTCAAGAAGCTCGACAGCCTCGGCGACGGTTACGCACAACTGGCCAAGGCCGGCAAAGGCCTGGTGGAAGTCAAGCTCAACGGCGAACGCTACATGGCCAACGTCTGGCCGTCGGAGCAATTGGGCTGGACCTTCATCGGCCTGATCAAACAGAACGAAGTGATGAGTTCCGCCACTCAACTGACCTGGCTGATCGCGATCATCGCGGCCGTGCTGGCAGCATTTTTCGCCGTCGTCGGCGCCAGTTTCGCCAGCCTGATCGTAAGGCCGATCCGCAGCGTGGCCAGCGGTCTGGAAGGTATCGCCCAGGGCGAAGGCGACCTGACCAAGAGCCTCGACATCCGTGGCAGCGACGAAACCGCGCAACTGGCCAACTGGTTCAACCAGTTCCTCACCGCGATCCGCAGCCTGATCCAACACATCGGCGGCGCGGCCGGAAAAATCCTCGCCACTTCGCAGAGCTCGACCCGGGTCTCCGGCGACATGGCCGAAGCCGCCGGACGCCAGCGCGAAGCGGTGGATATGGTCTCGACCGCGTTCCACGAAATGGTCGCCACCGCCAACGAAGTCGCCCGCTCGTGTAGCCAGGCAGCCGAGTCGGCCGACAGCGGCCAGCGCCAGGCCCGCGAAGGTCAGCAGCAGATCGATGCGGCGGTGCACAGTGTCGACCAACTGAGCCAGGAACTGGAGCAATCGGCGCAGTCGATGCAGCAACTGGAACGCGACAGCAACGACATCCAGTCGATCCTCGGCACCATCCGCTCCATCGCCGAACAGACCAACCTGCTGGCGCTCAACGCGGCTATCGAAGCAGCGCGGGCCGGTGAACAGGGGCGTGGATTTGCGGTGGTCGCCGATGAGGTTCGCGCATTGGCCAAGCGCACGGCGGATTCGACGGCGGAAATCGACGGGCTGCTGGGCAATCTGGCGAAGCGCACCAGCGCGGTGACCCAGCAGATGCGTGCCAGTCTTGATGTGTCGCAGCAATCGGTGGCACGGATTGGTGAGGCGCGGGAGAGCTTTGGGCAGATCCGTGAGTCGGTGGATGTGATTCGTGACATGAACACTCAGATCGCGACTGCGGCGGAAGAGCAGCATCAGGTGGCCGAGGACATCAATCGGCATATCAGCCAGATTCATGGTGATGCGCAGCTGGTGGCGGAGCTGGCGAATTCGGCGCGGCTGGATTCGCAGAGTCTGGCGGGGTTGTCGAATGAGCTGGATGGGTTAGTGCGCAGGTTCCGTACCTGAATAACCTTTGGAGGCCCCTCTCCTTTTGGGGAGGGGCGTCTTGTTCTTTCAGCGCTCGATGATCGCTGTCACACCCTGTCCGCCAGCCGCACAAATCGAAATCAACCCCCGCCCCTGCCCCGCCGCATCCAGCAACTTCGCCAGATTGGCAACGATCCGCCCGCCCGTCGCGGCAAACGGGTGCCCCGCCGCCAGCGAGCTGCCCTTGACGTTCAAGCGGCTGCGATCAATCGAACCCAACGGCGCATCAAGCCCGAGTCGGGATTTGCAGTACTCCGGATCTTCCCAGGCCTTGAGCGTGCACAACACCTGAGCGGCAAATGCCTCGTGGATTTCGTAGTAGTCGAAATCCTGCAAGGTCAGACCATTGCGCGCCAGCAAGCGCGGCACCGCGTACACCGGGGCCATCAGCAGCCCTTCGGCCCCGTTGACGAAATCCACCGCCGCCGCTTCACCGTCGCGCAGATACGCGAGGATCGGCAAACCACGCTCTTTCGCCCACTCTTCGCTGCCCAGCAACACTACCGACGCGCCATCGGTCAGTGGCGTGGAGTTGCCGGCGGTCAGCGTGCCCTTGGCGCTTTTCTCGAAGGCCGGTTTCAGGGTCGCGAGTTTTTCCAGGGTCAGGTCCGGGCGCAGGTTGTTGTCGCGGGTCAGGCCGAGGAACGGCGTCATCAGGTCGTTGTGCCAGCCTTCGCTGTAGGACGCCGCCAGTTTGTGGTGACTTTCGAGGGCCAGTTGATCCTGCTCTTCGCGAGGAATGTTCCAGGTCTGTGCCATCAGTTCACAGTGCTGGCCCATCGACAGGCCGGTGCGCGGTTCGCCGTTGCGCGGGAATTCGGGGATCAGGTGTTTCGGACGCAGTTGCAGGAAGGTCTTGAGCTTGTCGCCGGTGGTCTTGGCGCGGTTGGCTTGCAGGAGGATTTTGCGCAGGCCTTCGCTGACGCTGATCGGCGCGTCCGACGTAGTGTCGACACCGCCGGCAATGCCGCAATCGATCTGCCCGAGGGCGATCTTGTTCGCCACCAGCAACGCGGCTTCCAGACCGGTGCCGCAGGCCTGCTGGATGTCATAGGCCGGAGTCGCCGGTGACAGACGCGAGCCGAGCACGCATTCGCGGGTCAGGTTCATATCCCGTGACAATTTCAGCACCGCCCCCGCGACCACTTCACCCATGCGCTGGCCGTGCAGGTTGTAGCGTTCGATCAGGCCTTCCAAGGCAGCGGTGAGCATCACCTGATTGCTCGCGGTGGCATACGGCCCGTTGGAACGGGCGAACGGAATACGGTTGCCACCAATGATCGCGACGCGGCGCAGCTGACTCATGAAAAGCTCCTTGTGAAATATCCAGTCTGAAAATCGGGCACTGAAAATCCCGTCGGGCCCCAAAAACACCGGGGGCAAACTACTCTGCTGTTCTAGCGTAGGCCTTATTGCGTGGATCGAACGATTGATTGCCCTTCGCAGTCCACACTTTGAACCCCATCTTCTGGAGAGCGTTCCATGTCTGACCGCTATATCGACTTCGCAAACTCGTCCATCGGCCACCGTCTGGTCGGGGCTTTGGGCCTGCCGTCGCCGGTGCGGCTGGAACGCTGGCAGGCCGGGCGCCTGCGGCCGGTGGAGGGCGCGCTGCTGATCGGCGGCGGGGCGCTGGCCGAACGGGTCAGCGCCTTTGCCAACCGACTGACCGATGCCATTTATCGCTACGGCGATCAGCCTGCGGCCGCCACCCAATGGATTCCCGGCCATGGCCCGAAACTCAAGGCCGTGGTGTTCGACGCCAGCGATTTGCAGCACACCGACCAGCTCAAGCAACTACGCGAGTTTTTCCAGCCATTGATGAAAAACCTCGACAGCAGCGCGCACCTGGTGATCCTTGGCCGCGCCCCGGAAACCCTGCGCGAACCGTTCGCCGCCAGTGCACAGCGCGCACTTGAAGGTTTCTCCCGTTCGCTGGCCAAGGAGCTGCGCAGCGGCGGCACACTGCAATTGATTTACGTGGGCGAAGGCGCCGAGGATCAGCTCGAGGGGCCGCTGCGGTTTTTCCTCTCGCCGAAAAGCGCATTTGTCTCCGGGCAAGTGATTCGCCTGAACCCTTGCGCCACACCGGTAACCGACTGGACACGCCCGCTGGCCGGGCGAAAGGCGCTGGTCACCGGCGCGGCTCGCGGCATCGGCGCCTCCATCGCCGAAACCCTGGCCCGTGACGGCGCCGAGGTGATTCTGCTCGACGTACCGCCAGCCAAGACCGATCTGGAAGCCTTGGCCGCGCGCCTCGGTGGGCGCGCCATCACCCTCGACATCTGCGCGGAAGACGCCGCCGCGCAACTGATCGAACAGTTGCCGGACGGCCTCGACATTCTGGTGCACAACGCCGGCATCACCCGCGACAAGACCCTGGCCAACATGACGCCCGAGTTCTGGGACGCGGTGCTCGCGGTCAATCTCAACGCACCGCAAGTGCTGACCAAGGCCCTGCTCGACAGCGGCACCCTGCGCGATAACGCGCGGGTGATTCTGCTGGCCTCGATCAGCGGCATCGCCGGCAATCGCGGGCAGACCAATTACGCGGCGAGCAAGGCCGGGCTGATCGGGCTGGCCCAGGCCTGGGCGCCGACCCTGCTGGAACGCGGCATCAGCATCAACGCCGTGGCGCCGGGGTTTATCGAGACCCAGATGACCGCGCACATTCCTTTTGGTCTGCGTGAGGCCGGGCGACGCATGAGTTCGCTGGGCCAGGGCGGTCTGCCGCAAGATGTCGCCGAAGCAGTGGCATGGCTCGCACAACCGGGCACCGGCGCGTTCACCGGGCAGGCGCTGCGGGTCTGTGGACAAAGCGTTCTGGGGGCTTAGGCATGAGCATCGAATGGCATACGCTGCACCGCGAACCAAGTCTGCCGGGGCTGTATGCCCGGGCTGCGACCCGGCGCAAAATCACTGGCACCCGTTTGCCCGACAGCGGCTTGCGCTGCGCGGTCGACATCGACGGCAAGCGTCTGGCGGCTTATCGCAAGGTCTGCGGTTTTGCCGATGACGGTCTGCTGCCGCCGACGTATCCACACGTCCTGGCGTTTGCGTTGCAGATGCAATTGCTCACGGCCAAAGACTTTCCATTCCCGCTGTTGGGGCTGATTCACCTGAGCAACCGCATCCGCATTCTGCGGCCAATGGGCGGCATCAGTCGGGCGCAGATCAGCGTTCGGGTGCACAACCTGCAACCGCATCCGAAAGGCGCGACCTTCGATCTGCTGACCACCCTCGACGATCAACTCGGCCCGTTGTGGGAGGCCGAAAGCCAGATGCTCTGTCGAGGCGTGAAACTTGAGGGCGAGGCGCTCGAACAAGTGTGGGAACCTGCGCTGCCCTTGATGCAGGTTGCGCAATGGAAAGCCCCGACAGACATTGGTCGGCAGTACGCCAAAATATCCGGCGACTACAACCCTATCCACCTGAGCGCGGCAAGTGCAAAGTTGTTCGGTTTCCCCACGGCCATTGCCCACGGTTTGTGGAACAAGGCACGTACGTTGGCGGCGCTGGCAGATCATCTGCCACGCGCCAATCTGGAAATTGCCGTGTACTTTCGCAAGCCGGTGCGTCTGCCGAGCGAAGTATCGCTGTTCGCCAGCGCTGCGGGATCCAGCGGTGAATTGCGCCTGATCGGTGCCGGGGATCTGGAGCACATGGTCGGCCACTGGCAACCGGTTGCCTGAGTCGATCCACCGCTTCAGTCGCTACCCCGCTCCTGGCGGGGTACGATCCCCACGCGCGAAACATGATTAATTGTGTGTATATAACTTAAGTTTTTTCTCCCGCCATCCACTTCCTTGCCAAACACCAGGCCTTGATTCTCAAGGCTTTTTTTTGCGTGTCTATATCCTCGGCATTAGTCGTTAAGCACCAGGTTCACCGATCTATATAAAGGCGTTAATACCAAGTCGAGAATGGTGTGGATCCAGCCTTGCGATTGATATGGGCACAACGGGCGAAGGCATTGCCGGCAACAGAACCGGCGGGCCATCGAAGACAACGAACGTTGTGACAGGTGCAAGGAATTACCATCATGAAAACTCAAGTGTGGTGCAAATCGGCAACAGCGCTGGCATTGATTCTTTCTCTCGGTCTCTCCGGTTGCAGCAGCGGCGGTGGCGGCCATCACAGCAGCTCCGGCAGTTCCTCGCCGGACAGTTCCACCGCAGGCACTGGTGGAACATCGGGCACCGGTGCCGGGACCGGCACGGCAGGCACTGACACTGGAACCGGCACTGGAACCGGCACTGGCGGGACAGCAGGCACCGGTGGAACCGGGGGCACTGGCACCACCAATCCGACGAACCCGACCAACCCGACGAATCCCACTAACCCAACTGATCCAACTGATCCAACAAACCCGAGCACCCCTTCGCCCTTGGTCACTTCGACGCTGGTGCAGGATGTTGGCACCACCGTTGCCGGCGTCGGCAGCGGCGTAGGTCAGGTGGGTGACTCACTCAGTGGTGTGCCCGTGGTCGGCGGCGTTGTGCAAAGTGCAGCCAAGACCGCCGGCAACGTCGTGACCACTCTGGGTGACGGCGTAGCTAACGGTATCGGCAAATTGGGTACGACCGATAATGGCCTGGGTGTGACAGCCTCGGCGGTCGGCGGCGTGGTACAAGATGTCGGCAACGGCGTGTCCGATCTGAGCGGCAAACTGGCCACGGGCACAGGCAGCGTTCCGGTAGTCGGCGGCGTGGTCACCAAGGTCGCGCCGCTGCTCGATGGTGTCGGTGAGAAAGTCACCATGATCGGCGACACCCTCAGCACAGCTACGACCACCGGTCCCCTCGGATCGGTGACCAAAAACGTCGGCAACAGCCTGGTGCCAGTGATCGCCATGGTAGAAAGCACCACCGACAAACTCGGCAGCGCCACCGGCCTGGGTGCACCGCTGAACGGGATCGTTCAGAAAGTCGGCAGCACCGTCAACGGCGTGGGCAACAACGTCACCGCGGCCGGCAATGGCAATGCCCTCACCAACACCGTCGGCGGTGCACTGAGCAACGTCGGCACGACTGTCGGCAAGGTCGGCGGGGTGGTGGACAACGGCACCGGCTCGGGAACCGGCACCGGTAGCGGACTGGGCAACAATGGCCTGCTGCAGACCGTCGGCGGCGCGGTAGCCAATGTCGGCACCGGGCTGGCGGCCGGCAACGGCGCGCTCGGCGCACCCGGTGGCGTACTGGCATCGGCCGGTAATACCGTGGCTTCGCTCAACACCGTGCTTGGCGGTTCGGGCACACCAATCACTGCACCCACCACACCCCTGGCAACCCTGGGCACCAACGTCGGCGGCGGGATCGCTCCCGTCACCACCGCCGTCACCGGTCTGACCCAGAACGTCGGCAGTGCCACCGGTCTCGGAGCTCCGGTTGCCAGCGTCACCAGTCAGGTTGGCGGTGCGGTCGGCAATCTGGGTAGCACCATCGCCGGCACCAACAGTAACCCCGTCGTGACCGCGGTCGGCAACACGGTCGTCACCGTGGGCAATACCGTCACCGCCGTCGGCGGACTGGTGAACGGCGGCGCCGCGACTGGTGGCTCAGGCACTGGCGTCGGCGCAGGTCTGGGAAGTGTCCTCGGCGGCCTGACCGGTACTCTGGGCGGCAACAATCGCTGAATTGCACCTGGCCGATTCGACGGCCTAACCTACAGCGCCTACGCTTGGTTGAGGGCGGAAGATTCCCACGAGTCTTCCGCTTTTTTCTTAGGAGAAACCCTGCCCGGTGCTGCGGTTTGAACATGGAGTGTCCTATGCGCGTTATGGCATCCCTGCTGTTCCTCAGTCTCAGTTCCACTGCTCTCGCCGACACCCTGCCCAGCTTTCTCAACAGCAACGAAACGATCCGCAACCTGCCGGTGCCGAACCTGCCTGCCGACGCCTACCGTCCGGGCGCCGCGCCACTGCAGGTTCCGGAACCCGGTGCCGCAGCTACCGAGCCGCTGATGATGAGCACGAAGCTCAACCTGAAAACCGTACAGATCGAAGGCGGCACGATCTACCCGCTCAACGAACTGGCAGAGATCTACAAACCCCTGATCGGCCATGAGTCCAGCCTCGCCGACCTGATCGAAGCCACCCGCAATATCACCCGACGCTACCAGAATGACGGCTACCTGCTGTCCTATGCGTTCCTGCCGCAACAGACCTTCGATGACGGCGCGGCGCGGGTAGTTCTGGTGGAAGGTTACGTGCGGGATGTTCAGGTCCAGGGTGATATTGGTCGAGTCAAAGGCCTGCTCGACAAACTGACGGCAAAGATCCAGGCCGAACGCCCATTGACCCGCAAGACCTTCGAGCGCTACACCACACTGATGACGCGTATTCCCGGCGTGACGATCCAGGCCCAGGTGCCACCGCCAGGCACCACCGACGGCGCAACCACACTGGTTGCCCAGGCCAGTCGCAAGCCGTTCACCAGCAACCTGAGCACCACCGAAGACAACCGCAACGGCACCCAGGCCTTGCTGGGTGTCAGCAGCAATTCACAGACCTCGATGGGCGAACAGTTGAGCCTCAGCGGTCTGTTTCCGCCTGGCGATGATCACGAGCATTACTATCGACTGGACTACAACCAGTTCCTCGGCGACGAGGGCACGCAACTGAGTCTGTCCGCCTCGCGCTATCGCGCCGACCCAGGCACCAATGTGCGGCTGAACAACGGTCTGGAACTCAAGCCGCACCGCGAAAACGACCGGTACTCGATCGGCTTCAGCGTGCCACTGATTGCTGCCTCCAGCGAACTGTTGACGGCCGGACCACGTCTCTACGCGGTCAACGACAAGACCCGCTACAACGTCATTGGCTACCCGCTCAGCGTCGAAGAACGCACCGACATCCGCGCCCTCGCCTTCGAAAGCGACTGGCGCAAGGCCGACGCCCGGCAACTGCGGATTCTCAGCGGTGGTGTGTATCAAGGGCTGGACAGCATGGGGGCGCACACCAACAACAGCGCCATCGATCTCAACTTCCTGCGTCTGCGGCTTTCCGGGGTGCAGAGCGACAAGTTCTTCGACAATTGGCAAGGTGTGCTGTCGGGCGCGCTCTACTGGAGCGACGACACCCTGCCCGACAGCGAGCGTGCGGTGTTTGGCGGGCAAAATTTCGGTCGCGGCTACCCCGACGATCAGGCATCCGGCGACAAGGGTTGGGGGGTGGCTTACGAGGTCAACTACAGCTTCAACCGCGACGGCAACTGGGTGCGCATCCTGCAACCCTATGTCGTGCTCGATCGTTCGCGCAGCTGGTTCAACCAGTTGCCGGTGCAGGCCAACAGTCTGTCTTCGGCAGCGGTGGGCCTGCGGTTCGGTGATGCCAAGTACTACAACATTGCGCTGGAGGCGGCCAAACCGATGTCGGATGAAGCACTGGATACCTACAACCGCCGGCCGCGCTACAGCATCAGCTTCAGCTATCAGTTGTAGCCATCGGGCGTCGGGGTGAAGTTCTTTCGCAGTGACCGTCAGCCTTGAGACCGCTGACGGTCACCGCAGCGGTCTCAGGATTCAGGAAACATTGACCCTGGGTTTGGGAAACAGGTTGTCGAGGGTTTCCAGCAGCCGCACGTGATAGATCGGCTTGCGGAACAGGTCCAGCACCTGCAGGCGCAGCATGTCACTGACGTCTTCCATGTCCGCATGCCCCGAGGTCACGATCACCGGCAGATGCTGACGCGAGGTGTGTTCGCGCAGGCGCTTGATCAGCGACATGCCGCTCTCTTCGGGCATGCGCAGATCGGTGATCACCAGGGCGATGTCGGGATGACGGGTCAGATGATGAAGGGCGAGCTTCACCGAGGTCGCGGTATGACAGACGAAGCCCTCGCCCTCCAGCAACTCCGCCAACTCCAGCAATGCGTCCTCTTCATCGTCAACCAGAAGCAACTGTTGGCGGGGCAGTGAAGAAGCAGTCATTGGTCAATCCCTGAGAAGCTGAAGGTGGAACCGAGTGTAGTGCGAGATTCGCCACCCATCGAGTCAGGGCAACTGCGTCGGCGCAGTCTGTGCCGTACCACCCAGGGCCACGAGGATGTTGTTGAAGATCGCCAGCACCTTGGTGCCTACCGGCGTCACGAACACCACAACCACAATGGCGACCATCGCCACGACAATTGCGTACTCGATGGCCGACGCGGCTTCAGTGCTTGCCAGGAAAGACCGGGCACGCATCATCAGGTAATCGAAGAGCATGGACATTCTCCTTCATGCCCGGGATTTACCGGGCACCGGAAAGCCAATGATCGGGGCAATGCCTGAACGCTCCTGCTCGGCAGCAGACAGGCATCGACAGAGGAAGAGAGCGTTCGGTCAAGGTATGCCGGGCTTGGTCGGAGCAGTGCCGCCGAGCGAGGTCAGGATCGCGCTGAAAATATTGAAGACCTTGGTGCCCATCGGTGTCACGAACACGACGACCACCACCGCCACCATCGCTACCACGATCGCGTACTCGATAGCCGAAGCCCCTTCCTCACTCTTGAAAAACAAACGGGCCCTGGCCAACAGATAATCGAGAATCATACGTTCACTCCTTTGCGCTCCCGGCGCCGATGTCGCTACAGCGGCAATGCTTCCACCGTGCCATCTGAGCATTGTCAACAAACCACCCGTCAACAACTGTAAGAACGGATTAATCCCAAAGCATTAATCGCTTCGTCTTTCTACCCATTTCGACTGCTAATTGGCCAACCCCCATACTTTCGTAGGTTATTTGCCGGCCAGTAATGGCGTTTTGGCTTGTTTCAGCTAGCGTGGAAATAGCGAAATAGTTGGATGTTCATAGCTGCCTGATTGCGATGTTCCCTTGGTTGGAAGTGCGGGCTGGTAGTGCAGCAGGAAAGGGAGAGCCGTCATGAACAGTCGTGTCACCATGGGTCTTGCCGCCGTGCTTCTGTTGGGGGCCATTGTCGTCGGCTACTGGGGCCTGGTGCTCAGCCGGCAACCGGCACCGGTTGCCGAGGCACCCGCGCCTGCGGTGGTCACCGTGGAAAAGACCGTCGCCGCCGCCGAAGACCAGACCCGCCAGCCTGTGGTGGTGCTGGTGCATGACGTTCCGCCGTTCACCCCCCTCACCGCTGCCGACCTGGCCATCGAAAAACTGCGCAGCGCCCCCGCCGGCAGCCTGAGCGCCATCGATCAGGCCGTGGGCCGCACGCCGTGGCGCCACCTGAGCGCCGGCACCTGGCTCAACGCTGAAAGCTTCGAAGCGGGCGGTGCGCTGGCACGCATGATCCACAGCGACGAGCGCGCGCTGGCGGTGTCGGTGGATGAAGTGATCGGTGCCGCCGGACAACTGATGCCCGGCGACTACGTCGATGTGTTGCTGTACCTGCGCCAGGACGCCAGCAACCCACAACAGTCGGCGCAGATCGCGGTGCCGGCGATGCGCGTACTCGGCGTCGGCGAACAGTACGGCCTGACCAACGATGGTCAGCCAGCCTCCCCTGCGCTGAGTGCCGATGACAAGCTCAAACAGGATCAGCGCCGGATCGCTGCGCGCACCGTGGTGCTGGCGGTACCGGAACAACTGCTGAGCCGGATGATGCTCGCCACCCAGGTCGGCACCTTGCGTCTGGCAGTGCGCAGCAGTGAGGAACAGCGCCTGGCCAAATACTGGGCCGGCGAAAACCAGGCACCGGACAAACTGGTCGCCGCCAACAGCCAGCTCTTCCAGTTCACCCAGCTTGCCCTCGGCACTGCGCCGAAAATCCCGTCCAGTGGCGAGCACACTGGGGCAGCGCGGCCGGCGGTGGAAGTGATTCGCGGCAATCAGATCACCCAACAGAATCCATGACAGAGCAAGGATCCAAGTGCATGCAGAGTCGTTTCTGGCCGACCTTCAATCCCCTGCTCCGGGCCTTGTTGTTGACGGGACTGTCGATCAGCGCCGCGCAGGCGGCCACCGGTAACTGTTCGGCCCTGAGCCGTTTGCCGCCGGTAATCGAAGTCAATGAAGGCTGGCAAAAGGATCTGCAATCGCCGGTCGCAATCACCCGCCTGGCCATCGGCGATCCGAAAATCGCCGATGTGCACGCCACCGGCAACTCGTCGTTCCTGCTCACGGGTGTAGCCCCCGGCGCCACCAGCCTGATGGTCTGGACCGGCTGCTCCAGCGAGCCGCGCCAGAGCATGGTGTTTGTCCAGGGTGCCGCCACGAACGCCCTCACCGGCGCCGGCCCGTTGCCTTCAGATGATGCGCAGCTGCCTTCGCAGGTACAGACCGATATTCGTTTCGTTGAAGTCAGCCGCACCAAACTCAAGCAGGCCTCGGCCAAACTGATCGGCACCCGTGGCAACTTCCTGTTCGGCTCCCCCGGAACACTGCCACCCATCGATGGTGTGCCGCAGCCGCGACTGCCGGTGGACAACTCGCTGTTCAACTTCTCGTGGATCGGCGGCAATACCATGGCGATCATCAACGCCCTTGAAGGCAGCGGTTTCGCCTACACCCTGGCACGGCCCAGTCTGGTGGCGCTGAACGGGCAAAGCGCGAGCTTCCTCGCGGGCGGGCAGATCCCGATTCCGGTTCCCAGCGCCGGCAGCGACAGCGTGTCCATCGAATACAAGGAGTTCGGCATCCGCCTGACCCTGACGCCCACGATCATCAGCCACGACCGCATCGCCCTGAAAGTCGCACCGGAAGTCAGCGAGCTGGACTTCAGCAATTCCGTGCAAATCGCCGGCACCACGGTGCCGGCGCTGACCATCCGCCGCACCGACACCAGCATTTCCCTCGCTGACGGCGAGAGTTTTGTCATCAGCGGTTTGATCAGCACCACCAACAGTTCCCAGGTCGACAAGTTTCCGGGGCTGGGCGATATCCCGGTGCTCGGGGCGTTTTTCAAAAGCTCGCAGATCAAGCGCGAAGAGCGCGAGCTACTGATGATCGTCACGCCGCACCTGGTGCGACCGTTGTCGGCGGAAGCGCAGTTGCCGTCGTTGCCGGGCGAAAAACTGCGCAACTACGACCCGAATTTCTACCGCATGTTCTTCCTGGAAAATGGCAACTTCGACAAGCGCAGCGGGTTGTCCCAATGAGCCAGAACCTGAGTCAGACCTTTCTCGCCATCACCCGCAACAGCACCGATCTGGAGTGGCTGCAAAGCGCCCTCGCGCCCTTGGGCCAAGTGGTCAGCGCCGGCGCCGGCAGCCTCGATGAATTGCTCGCATTGGTGGATGTCACCTTCGCCAGCCTGGTGTTCGTCGGCCTCGATCGCGAACACGTGGTAGCCCAAAGCGCGCTGATCGAAGGCGCGCTGGAGGCCAAGCCGATGCTGGCGATCGTGGCCCTCGGCGACGGTATGGATAACCAGCTGGTGCTCAACGCCATGCGCGCCGGGGCTCGGGATTTTGTCGCCTACGGTTCACGCTCCAGCGAAGTGGCCGGGCTGGTGCGCCGTTTGAGCAAACGCATGCCGCCGGTAACCCACAACACGCAACTGGGTGGTCTGACGGTCTTGTACGGCGTGCAGAGCAGTTCCGACGGCGCATTACTGTCCAATCACATGGCGCTGGTGGTGCAAAAAAGCGGGCAGCAGACGCTGCTGCTGGACCTTGGCCTGCCCCGTGGCGACAGCCTGGCGCTGTTGGGGCTGGAGAGTTCGTTCCACTTCGGCGATGCCTTGCGTCACTTGCGCAGACTCGATGCGACGCTGATCGACAGCGCGTTCACCAGCACCGAAGCGGGGTTGCGGATTCTGGCGTACGCCGACAATGACGAACCGCTGGAGAGCACCAGTGCCGCCGAGCTGTTCATGTTGCTCAGCGCCTTGCGCCAGCACTTCCAGCACATTGTCGTGAACCTCACCGGCCAGCCTGACAGCGAAGCCCTGCGCACCTTCGTCAGCCATTGCGACAAGCTGATCTGGTACACCGACCAGAGCGTTCTGGATTGCCGGCGCAACCTGGCAGTGTTCAATCTGTGGCGGGAAAAAGGCATGAAGCTCGATCACGGACGGCTGTTGGTCGACCGCTATCTGAGCAACGTCGCGCCGGATGCGGACACCCTGGGCAAAACCTTCAATCTGGAAGTGATCGCGGTGCTGGCCTTGAGTCCGGAACTGCGCATGAATGCCAAGAACCAAGGCGTCAGCCTGTTTGATCTGGCCCCCCGGGAAAAACTCACCCAGAGCCTGCGGGCACTTGGCGAACGCCTGGCAAAACGTTCCGAAAACATGACCAATCGTTCCGAAAGCCTGGCCAAACCCAAGGCCACCTGGTTCGACCGGTTGCGAGGCACCTCATGAGTCCGGAAAAACTCTTCGGCGCCCCCGCGCAAGGCCAGTCGGGCAACGGAGATCACGAAGGCCTGAAACTGGTCCTGCATCGCTACATCATCGATGCCATCGAGGAGTCCGGGAAAAACCTGCTGGAAGGTTCGCGGCAGTTGCTCGCGCAATTCGTCACCGACAAGGTCGCCGAATACATTGCCCGTTTGCACCTGGCGATTTCACGTTACGAGATGGAACGGCTGGCGGAAGAAATCGTCGATGAACTGACCGGCTTCGGCCCGTTGGAAGTGTTGCTGCGCGACAGCGCCGTGACCGAAATCCTGGTCAACGGCCCGCACCGGGTGTTCATCGAACGCGACGGCGTGCTGCACCAGAGTGACCTGCGCTTCATCGATGCGCATCACGTCGAACGGGTCATGCAGCGTATTCTGGCGCCGCTCGGGCGACGTCTGGACGAGTCCTCGCCAATGGTCGATGCGCGCCTGCCCGACGGCAGCCGGGTCAACGCGATCATTCCGCCAATCGCCCTCGACGGTCCCTGCCTGTCCATTCGAAAATTCCGCAAGGACATGCTCAAGAGCAGCGACCTGATCGCCATGCAGACCATCGACCTGGCGATCTTCGATTGCTTCCAGGAAGCGGTGGGCAAGCGCTGCAACATCCTGATCAGTGGCGGCACGGGCACCGGCAAGACCACGTTGCTGAACATTCTCAGTCAATTGATCAACCCCCACGAACGGCTGGTGACCATTGAAGACGTTGCCGAACTGCAGCTCGGCCACCCGCACGTGGTGCGCCTGGAAACCCGGCCGCCAAACGCTGAAGGTCATGGCGAGGTCAAGGCCAGCGACCTGATTCGCAATGCCCTGCGGATGCGTCCGGACCGGATCATTCTCGGCGAAATCCGTGGCGTCGAAGTGCTCGACGTGCTTACGGCGATGAACACCGGCCACGATGGTTCGATGAGCACGGTGCACGCCAACAACGCCCAGGATGCGTTGCTGCGTCTGGAAACCCTGGTCGGCCTGACCGGTCGCACGGTGGCCGAGCGCACGTTGCGGCAAATGATCTGTGCCGCGCTCGACATGATCATCCAGTTGACCCGCATGCCGGACGGCCGCCGCTGCGTGAGCGAGGTGGTGGAAGTGGTTGGCGTGCGCGAAGACATCTACGTCACCAACACTTTGTTCCGCCTCGATCGACGCACCGGGTTCGGCTTCCTGCGCGAAGCGGTCAATCCGGCCGGCGACAAGTTGCGGCACGAGTCGAGCCTGGGCTGAGCGCATGGAGCTTTCGTCATGATGGGGCCGGTGATTCTCATCGTCATTTGCCTGATGCTGCTGGGGCTGTCGATTCGCCTGTTCCTGCATGGCGTGCGCAAGACCGCCAACGAACGGGTGCTCACGCGACTGGCTGCCGGGCAACCGCAGACAGCACCCGGCAAAACTTCGTGGACGGGGCTTGAACGCATGTTCCTGCGGGCCGGCCTGGGCCGCCCTGGCGAGCGTCTGGGGTTGTGGCTGGCGTTATGTGCCATCGCGATGTTGCTGGGTTACCTGACCGCCGAGTGGATCGGCCTGTTGATCATGATGCTGGCACCTCCCCTGGTGTTGCGCATGTACATCGCGTGGCTCTATCGCCGCCGGCTCAACCGTATGATCGAGCAACTGCCGCAACTGCTGGACCACACGGTGCGCAGCCTCAAATCCGGGCGCACCCTGAACGACGCCGTGCTGGGTGGTATCGACTACAGCGAGGATCCGTTGAAAACCGCAATGGGCCGGGTCCAGCGCAACGTGCAGTTGGGCGTGAACCTGCCGGATGCGGTGAGCGACTTTGCCGAGCTCTACGAACAGGATGAACTGCGCATGTTTGCTCTGGGGCTGAAGGTCAATCACCGCTACGGCGGCAATGCGAGCGAACTGCTGGAAAACCTGATCAAGCTGATCCGCGAACGCGATCAGGGCGCCCGCCAGCTACGCGCCCTGACCGGAGAAACCCGCTTGACCGCGTGGGTGCTGGGATCGCTGCCGATGATCATCGTCAGCTACTTCATGCTGACCAATCCCGGTTACATGCTCGGCATGTGGAAAGACCCCGGCGGCCAGACCATGCTGATCATCGCGGTGGTGTTGCAGGTCATCGGCAGCCTGGCGCTGTGGCGCATGTTGAGGAGCGTCTGAGATGATGATCCTGGCCAGTCTCATGCTGCTCGGGGCGCTGTTGCTGGTAGGCAATCATTTGCTGACCGAACGTCGCCGGGTGCGTCAGGTCAACCAGCGCCTGCTGGGCCATCTGGTGCGCGAGAGCCGCTTGCGTACCTTGTTGCGAGCGCTGGGCAACAGCCGGTTCGGCCAGCGTTCGGTGAGCATGGACAGCGAAACCCAGACCCTGCTCAACCGCCTCGGCTGGCGCCGGGCCAGCGAGCGCTCGCTGTTTGCCGCGTGCCAGATCGGCACGCCGTTACTGGCACTGGGCATCGGTTTGTTTCTGCAGGAAGTGTTCTTTCCCCAGACGCCCAAGGGCTGGCTGGTGCCGATGTTCGCCACCGGCACCGGTTACCTGCTGCCCAAGCGCCTGCTGGCCTATGCCGCCGCCCGGCGGCAGAAAATCATTTCGGTGGAGGTTTCGACGTTCATTCCTCTGCTGCGCATCTTGTTCGAGTCCGGCATGGCGGTCGAACAGGCATTGCGCGTGTTGAGCATCGAGGGGCAGAAACTGCTGCCGGAACTGACCAGCGAATTGCGCCTGATCCTCGCCCGTGTCGATTCGGGGCTGGAGTTGGGCCAGGAGTTGAACAAGGCAGCGGTGATGCTGGCGGTGGATGAGTTCACCGACACCTGCGTGATCCTGCAACAACTGATTCAACAGGGCGGCGGCGCGATGAAATCGCTGCTGGCGCTCAAGCAACTTCTGGATGACCGGCGCCTTACACGCTTGCAGGAATACATCTCGAAGATGTCGGCGAAGATGTCGGTGGTCATGATGCTGTTCCTGTTTCCAGCCTTGCTGATCGTACTGGCGGGCCCCGGATTTACCGCAATCACCCGGGCCTTTGCGTCCTGACATGGAGAGGGTTTGATGAAAACACTGATGGTGGTGGCGAGCCTGTTGCTGCTGGGCGGTTGCGCAACCGATGGTCAGGCGCCGTGGACGGCCATGCTTGCGCCCACCAGTTGCAGCAAGCTGAGCGCCGAGCAGGAGTTGTCGTTGAATCTGGTGGACGATCTGGCCAATGACGGCAAGCTGCACGCCAGCCTGGCCAACCTGCAGGGCCTGCCCGACAACCTTGTAGAGGTGCGTTTGCGCAAGGCCAGGGTCTATCGCCTGCTGGGGCGCAGCGAAGCCGAACCGCTGTATCGCGGCCTGCTCGGCACTTGCCTGAGCGCCGACGCCGAACACGGTCTGGGTCAGCTGTATGCCGCCCGTGGCGATAACGGCCAGGCCCAGGCTCATCTGCAACGTGCCGTTCGACTGGCGCCGACCAATGAAAACATCCACAACGATCTGGGCGTGGTGTACCTCAATCAGCTGCGGCTCGAAGACGCGCGCTTCGAGTTCCTCACGGCCATCGAACTCAAGCAGAACAATCAATTGGCGACGCTGAACCTGATCACCTTGCTGATCTACCAGAACAACTGGCAGCAGGCCGCCGAAATCGTCAGTCGCGCGCACCTGACCCCGGAACAGTTCACCGACGCTCAGGAGCGGGCGGAAAAACTAAAGTCCCCGATCAAGGCAAAACCTGCCACCGACAATCAGGTCGCGGTGGCGGCCGACCCGCAACCGGCGACGATCAAGTGAACCTCAGGGAGGCCACATGAACATCTGCAAAACACTGTGCTGCATGAGCCTGTTGAGCCTGCCGCTCGGCGCGCTGGCCATCGACGCCGGTCCCGCCTCGGCCCAGCAGCAGGAAACCGAAGGCTGGCTGTTGCTGCAAAGCCGCAACAAGGCCGCCTCCCCCGATCCACAGGCGGCCACGGCCACCGAACGAGAGCTGGCCATGCAGCGCTGGCTGAAGAAATACAAATATGACATTCCCGACTTCTATGACCCCGACGCCGGGGGCAAGATCGAGAGGAAGAACTGATTGAAGGTGTCGACGCCCCTGGCCGCACAATGGCGACCAGGAACAAAGAACTAGTGCGCGGTAACCCGCTGCCGCAAAGCTGCGGCACTCGGCGAAAGCGCCAGCGCCAGTTGGGTGCGGTTGTGCATGTGGGTCAGGCGCAGCACCTGCGAGACGTAAAGCTTGACGGTGTTTTCGGTGATGCCCAGCTCGCAGGCGATCTGGTAATTGGTCTGCCCCTTGCCCACCAGACGCGCCACGTCCAGTTGCCGCGGCGACAGCTGATTGAAGATGGCCGGGATCTCCAGCGCATCGGTGTCACCCGATGCCTGCTCACTGACGGGAGCCGGCCCGCGACGCACCTTGTCCAGATCCTGATACAGATCATCGATGGACGACGACAGGTCTTGCAGCTTCTGTTTCAGGTGCCCCAGCTGCAGGGTTTTCTGCCGTTCCTGCAGCACGGCCTCCTGACGCTGCAGGCCTTCGAGCAGTTCGTCCAGGTTGACCGGTTTCTGGTAGTAGTCGGCAATCCCGGCGCGCAACGCCTTGATCACATCCTGCTTGTCGGCGCGGCCGGTGAGCATGATCGCCTCGAACACCCGCGCCTTGCCGGCCTGTCGCTGCAGTTCCTGCACCAGCTGGATGCCGTCGAGGTCCGGCATGTGCAGATCGCACAGCACCAGACCGATCGCCGGATCCTCGGCAAAACGCTCGACGGCCTCTTTGCCGGACCCGCAGGGGACACAGCGATAGCCGCTGCTCTCGAGAAACTCACAGAGCTCCTCGACGATCAGCGCCTGATCATCGACAACGAGGACTTTTACCGCAGATGTAAGCTTGTTCACGTGCCACTCCATGCCCGGGCCAAAACTGACCGTTCCTGTACTGTCAGCCGTTGGCTGTATAACCAGTTCATTAGAAAGTAGACGCACTTTCCGACTATGTACATAAGACTAGTGGCGTTTGGCGACTAATGGATCCAAGGTAGTACGAGCAGGAAACCGATCAGCACGAACGGCGCAAATGGCAGCTTTTTTGACATGGATGGCGCCATATATCGAAGACGATGCCTAAGCCCTTGACTCATATGCAGCCAGACTCTTGGCGCCAGCAGGATCCAGACGACGCTTGCGACACCGGCGCCGATAAAAATCCCGAGCAACGACAGACCGTCTGTCGCAAGGCCAAGGGCTGTCATTAATTTCACATCGCCGGCCCCCATGCGTCCCATGAAATACCCCGGCAGGGTGAACGCCAGCGCCACCAGACAGGCCCAGCCGCCCTGCTCCGCTGCGGCCCCCGTCCAGGTCGTTCCGAAATACAGCAGATAAACCAGTGCCAGGGCGCCAACGCCCAATGTCATGGCGTTGGTGATCCTTCGCTGCCGGGCATCCTGGGCCGCACACAAGGTCAACCAGATCAGAAGAACAAAGCTTTGCATCCGGTAAAAACCGTCCGTTTTGGCTGAATGATTCTATGCTGATACTACGCAGTGACTGTCAGGGTAGACGCACGGATGAAAACCGGCTCTCGGAAGGCGCAAAAAGGCGCGGTGGCGATCGAATTCGCCGTGGTGTTCGTGATCTTCTTCGCGGTGTTTTACGGCCTGGTCAGCTATGCCCTGCCGTTCGTGCTGATGCAGACGTTCAATCAGGCCACCGCTGAAGCGGTACGTCGCAGTGTGGCGGTCGACCCCACGACGCCCAACTACTCGACAGTTGTCGTCAACACCGCCAATGCCGCCCTGACGCAGCAGTTTTCAGGCCTGCCCAGCGCCCTGAACGTCGTGGTCGGCGTGGACACTTCAGCGATCTATGACACGACGCAGGGTACGCTTACCGTCAGCGTCAACTACCCCGTCAGCAAGCTCAATCAGGTCATTCCGTTTCTGGTGTTACCGGGCGTCGGCGCCGTCCCCAGCCTGCCCACCAACCTGACCGCCAGCTCGAGCCTGAAATTTTGACGTCCGGGGACAATCTGTTCGGCCGCCTGCTCAAGCGCGCGCCGCTGGCCGGCGACCTGCCGGACGTGCTCGGCTCGCCCGCGACGGGCCTGCACCTGTACCTCGATGGCGAAGGCGCCGTATTGCAGATGGCCGGCCCCTTGCGCCTGTTGCTGGCACAGCAGATTCCCTATGACAAACCGTTGCCACTGCACGATTTACTGCTACCCCACAGCACACTGGCGATCGAAGGCCGGCCACAGGAATGGCAAGGGCTACTGCTGGACCTGGACTTCCCCGGCCTGGGCGAACAGACCCTGCACCTGCGCGGCTGGGCCCAGCCTCTGGGCAACGGCTGGCTGCTGCAACTGATCGACATTGCCGACCTCTTGTCCGAACGCCGGCAAGCCCATCAGCGCGAGGCGTGCCACAGGATCGCCGAGCAGATCAGCAAGCAGTTGCGCAGTTGCAGCCTGGGACGACTGCCGGTGGTCGTCAGCGATCAACTGCAGATCATCGCCCAGCTCTGGCAGATCCCGTGTGTGGCGCTCGCACTGCTCGATGAACAGGAACTGGGCTGGCAGATTCACTGCCAGTTCCACGCCCACGACGCGCCCGCGCTATGGCACGACGGCCAACGCCTGGGCACGCCGCTGGACAGCCTCAATGGCACCGGCCCGCAACGCCTCGGCGCGCATTATGGCCAGTATGAACACACACGGGTGCAGGGGCTGTTCGGCAATGCCGAGGGTTTCGCCGTGCCCTACAGCGACGATAGAGGCGTGATGGCGTGGCTACTCTGCGGTTTTTACGCCGTCGACAAGACCGCGCCCTATCTGACCGACAGTGACTGGTTGATGCTGGCCGGCGCTCTGGCGGGGCCGTTGCTCGGGCGTTTGCGTGAGCAGCAGCATCAACTGCAACTGGAGCGCCTCGAGTCGTTGCAGACATTGCTGGGCACCGGCTGGTGGGAAATCGGCAGCATTGGCGAACACATTCAGCTGGCCCCGACGCTGGCCGTCACCCTGCAACAGGACAGCTCGACGCTGCCCCTGGAACACTGGCTGAACCTGATCCACCCCGCTGACCGCGAAGAGGTGCGCAGCCGACTGCAAGCCCTGCAGATACATGGGGAAATCCTCGATCTGTGCGTGCGTCTGCATCGACCCGATGCCAGTCAGACGCCCGCGTGGTATCGCCTTCAGGGGCAGGTCAGCGGCACCGGCGATCACCGCCGGCTGGCGGGCTTCATGCTGGACATCAGCGACATCAAGAACCAGCAGCAACTGGCCGCTGCGGCCCATGCGCGGCTGGACAATCTGATCGCCAGCTCGCCGGCGGTCATCTATGTCCAGCACTACGTCGAAGGGGCCTTGCTGCCGGCGTTTTTCAGCGCCAGTCTGCAACCGCTGCTGGGCTGGAGCCTGGAAGACTGCGATGCCGGTGCGTTGGTGGAGCGGATACACCCGGATGATCGGCCCCTGTATTTCGAACGCACCCGCCAACTGTTGCGCGAAGGTTCGGTACGCGCCCGCTATCGCCTTCGCGACAGTCACGGCGATTACCACTGGCTGCTCGACGAAGCCCGCCTGCTGCGCAATGACCTCGGGCTGCCGGTGGAAGCCGTTGGGCTCTGGCTGGATGTCACCGAAGCAACGTTGGCCGCCGAACAAGTCAGACAGAGTGAAGAACGCTACCGGATTCTGGTGGAAGACTCGCCAGCGATGATCTGCCGTTATCGTCCGGACCTGATCCTGACCTTCGGCAACCGTCCTTTGGCGAAGTATCTGGAATGCGCGCCCGAAGATTTACCCGGGGTCAATCTGGGCAGTTGGATGTCGGACGTACAACGTGCAGACTTCGTCGAGCGTCTGGCGTTGTTGACCCCGGAGTCCCCCGTCAGCACCGCCGAAATCAACCTGCAATTGCCGGGGCGCGAGCATGCATGGTGGGTGTGGTCGGATCGCGGCGTGTTCGATGAGCACGGCAAACTGATCGAAGTGCAAGCCGTTGGCCGCGACAACACCGAAGTGCGCCGCTCCCAACAACAACTCACGCAAAGCGCAAAAATGGCCACCCTCGGCGAAATGGCCACAGGTCTCGCCCATGAAATCAATCAGCCGTTGAACGTCATGCGCATGGCCATCGTCAACGTGCAGAAGCGCCTGAGCAACGGCGATGTGCAGATCGACTACCTGACCGACAAACTCAACCGCATCGACGCCCAGGTCCAGCGCGCCGCGAAAGTAGTGGACCACATGCGAGTGTTCGGCCGTCGCTCGGAGATCGAACAACAGCTGTTCAACCCGGCCAGCGCCATCGAAGGCACGCTGTCGTTGTTGGCCGAAGGCATGCGCGGCAAAGGCGTGGATTTGCGCATCAGTGAAACCCCGTTCGAGGTTCAGGTGCGCGGTTACGTCGATCAGTTGGAGCAGGTGTTGATCAACCTGATGGTCAACGCCCGGGATGCGTTGCTGGGCAAGCGCGAGTCTGACTCAGGGTTCAAACCCTGGATCTCGATCTATGCCGAGCACGACGAGCAGAAGGTGCGACTGTGGGTCGAGGACAATGGTGGCGGTATCGATCCGCGTCTGCTTGAGCGGATATTCGAGCCGTTCTTCACCACCAAACCGGTGGGTGTCGGCACCGGTCTGGGGTTGTCGGTGAGTTACGGGATCATTGAAAACATGGGCGGTCACCTCAGTGTGCGCAACTCGCTGGACGGCGCACGCTTTTGCATCGAACTGCCGATCGCCACCGACGACTAGATCACCAGATAAGCCTTGCCGGTCTGGCCGCAGGTCATGTTGGCGCCGACGTCCACGTCCATCAGATTGATCCCCAGTCCACTGAGCAAATTGTTGAGCAGCGGATCCAGCAGAGGGCTGACCAGATTGGTGATCAGCGGTTGCAGGATCGTCGTCACATCGCTGATCAGGCTGGCGACACCGGTAACGATAGCACCCAGCGGGTTGCTGCCCTGCGGCTTGTAAACGATCAGATTGATCCCGGCCAAGGTGCTCGCCAGGCTGTTGACGATGTTGCTGGTGGGTGCGACGGAAATCACGCTCGGCGGCAGCTTCAGGTTGGGCGGCGTGGCAAACGGCGTGCCGCTGGAAAACACCAGATCCTGGGTGTTTTTCGCCACTTGGGTATCGACCATGATCGCAATGCCGCCGGCGCCGTATTGCACGTGGGTGCTCGGGTCGCAAGTGCCGATTCCAAGGATTTTGTGGCACGTCACGATGCCCAGATCCACCAACGGCAGCGGGGTGACCGTGGGCTCGGCAGAAGAAGAAAAGGCGTTGGTCGGGTCGATCTTGCCCAGTTTGAGATCGGCGACGGAGGTGATGGTGTGGGCCGTCAGGCTCTTGGTCCCGGTGTTGCCGGTGGGGCAGCTGTAGTCGGTGACGTAACTGATGGCGCCCCCGGCATCGAGGCTGATGTCGATTTCCGGCGAGGGCAGCAGCAGTGGGTCCAATTGCTGGCAACCTGCACCGAGCAGGCAGCCCACCGAGTTCAGGGTGGCGACCAGATTCAGGCTGAGCAGTGCATTTAGTGTCGGGGTCAGGGTTCCGACCAGTCCCAGCACGGCGTTGGTCAGCCCGGCAACCCCGGACAACACCGGCAGATTCACCGAAAGCATCGTGCGGATCTGCGCGGTGCGCACGTAAATCCGGTTCGGCCCGGTGGGGTTGGCCTTGGCCAGCGCCGGATCACCGATAGCGGAGAACTGCGGCGGCTCGATGACCTTGACCCGCACCGTGACATTCGCCAGCCCCAGCACGCTGATCGGCAGGGTGGCGGCCACCGCGCTGTTGCTGTTGGCCAGCTGGATCACGCCCTGGATCAGTTGCAGCAGTTGCAGATTGGCGTCGAGCCCGGCCGCCGTGGTGCCGGTCTGCAATTGCAGGATATCGCCCAGCTTGAGTGGCGCGGCATTGATCGCCGCGACTTGCAGTTGCCCCAGCGCGGTAATCACGTCGGCGGTTGCGCCATTGAGCTGGACCACCGTAATCGCGGCCTGGATCAATTGCGTCACGGTGGTCTGGGTATTGAGCAACTGAGTGTAGTTGCCGGCGGCGACGTTGAGGTTGATCGCCAGTTGATTCAGATAACTGAGCAGATTGATGTCGGTGTTGAGCAGGCCGTTCCAGCCCACCGCCGTCAGATTCACATTGCCGCCCAGCAAGCCGGAGACCAGCGGGTTGAGAATGCTCGACTGAGCGGTGCTGATGTTGGCCAGGTTGCTGCGGATATTCAGTTGGGCCACGGTGGGCTGGGGTTGCGCGGCCACGGCCGAGGCATAGAGCACGGTGTTGAGGCTCAGCGGTGTGCCGCTGAAGAGTGACTGCACACCACCGGCGAAACTGGTGGTCACGGTGTGGTTGGCCGCGACCTTGACCGCCACCGCCTGAGTGGCGTCCACGCTGAACGTGCGCAAACCGCTGGAGGCCGTTACCAGTGTGCCGCAGTCGACCACCAGCACATTATTCGCGTCCGTGACAAAACCGTTGCGTGTCGCACTTTGCCCCGCGTAACTGGCCGCCGTGAGGCCCGGCAGGCAGTTGCCGCCACGGCTGACCGCCTCCAGCGCCGCGTTATCCACCAGCCGCTGCAATTTGCGTTGTTCCATGTACAGACGGCCGGTGTCCACCACCAGCAACATCAGGATCAGCGCGAGGCTGAGGGTCGCGGCCGCCATCAAGCCGATGGCCCCGCGCTGTCGGGCGGGGCCGCGACACTGCGAAAGACGCGACATGGCGCACTCCTTTGCCGGCGCACGGCCGGGCGCAAGCTCCATTGGTGGATGTCAGTGTAGACCCGGCGCAACGACACTGCTGGCAACGCGCCAGCCGCTTCTCCATAAAAAAACGGGAGCCATTGGCTCCCGTTTTTTGTGCGCAGGCTCAGCGCGGAGGGTAGTTCGACAGAATCCGCGTCACCGTTTCATGGATGGCGCTGTTGCGATCCGCCGGATTCGGCGTGCGGCTGAGCATCTGTTCATCGCTGCCGCGCCACACCAGTTTGCCGTCCTTGCCGTCGAGCAGGTCGATCTGGATCGTAGCGACCTTGTAGGTGATGTTGCGGGTTTCGTTGTACATCGGTGCGCCCCAGTAACCGTTCCATGGGCCACCCCAACCACCGCCATAGTTGGTGGTGACCTGCTGCTGGCGATCCTCGACGATCAGGTAGGTTTGCACATTCAAGTCACCCTTGGTGCCCGCAGCGGCAGGACGCAGGCCGCGCTGGTCGAGTTGATCGGCGACGGACTGGCGAATCCGCTGTTCGGTAAGGTCGCTCTTGATCCGTGGGTCGTCAGGGCGGTATTGCAGGGCGGGTTCTTTCCAGCTCCAGCTGCGGTAGGCGGCAAAGTCGCGGCTGGCGTCAAAGTCATGATTGACCTGGTTGGCGGCGCAGGCACTGAGCAGCGCGGCCATGGCCAGTAAAGCAAAACGGCGGAACATGGTTTTTCTCCGGTGGAAAACATGAACCTGAGGGAGCTTCCAGTTCACGGGAAGCTAACTGGGAGGATACGCCGACATGGCCTTTTCGACAGCCTCCCGGATCGCATCGGCCCGGTCACTCTGGTTGCCCTGGGTGCCGGTTTCGGCGCTGGCACTCCAGACCGGCTGACCGGTGCCGGCATCGAACAGATCGACCCGTACCACCACGACCTGTTCCTGATAGGTGCGCACGACCGGCACTGTGTTGTACATACCGTAACCGCGGCCGTAACGGTCATAGCCACCGTATCCGCCGTAATAACCGTAATCGTCCTGGACCTGGCGCAAGCGGGTTTCCAGACTCAGGTTGGCGCTGACGAACAAGTCGGCCGGGCGATTGTCATGAAGTGGGCGCAAGCCGCGTTGATCCAGCGCACTGCTGACCGCTTCGGCCACTTGCGCCGAATCCGCCCAGGCACTCCCCGGCGGCAGGCGTCCGTTGAGCCACGCCCAACTGCGGTAGCGCCCGTAATCCCGTGGTGGCGCGGGATAAGCGCTGCGGTCGAAGGTGGTCGCGGCTTGCGGAGGCGCCGGCGGCAATGGCCGCGACTGCGCCACATAAGGGTTGCTGCCCTGGCAGGCGGCCAAGCCCAGACAGATCAGCAATAACCCTGAATGACCTTTCATTTCATGCTCCGATCAGATCGGCCGGCAGATCCAGTGCAAGTAGCGCCCAAGCCCGGCGAAGCTTGGGTGACGACGATGGGCGAGCTCCATCTCGAGCAAATCAATCAACTCGGCACGAGCCTGGAATTCCACCGGCATGTAATCGTGGAAAACCCGCACCCCGCTCTGACTTTCGACCTGCCACAACCCTTCGAGTTGCGCGGCCAACTCCCGTGGATCGAGCGGCTGCTGCGGGGTCAGGCTCTGCTTTTCGCCGGCCATGTCGTTCCTGCGCATTTTCTTGAAATGGCCTTTGAGCAGGTTGCGGTAGACCAGCGCATCACGGTTGTAGAACGCCAGCGACAGCCAGCCACCGGGTTTGGTCAGTTGATGCAGCACCGGCAGGATCGCGTGGGGTTCGGCCAGCCATTCGAGCACGGCGTGGCAGATCACCACGTCATAAGGTTCGGTGAGTTGGCCGAGCAGCTCCTGCCACGGCGCCTGAATGAACGTCGCGGTCTGCCCGGCCTCGGCGAAACGCTGACGCGCGCCTTCGAGCATCGGTTCGGCCGGCTCGGTAAAGGTCACCTCGTGTCCGCGCTCGGCCAGCCACAACGACATGTGGCCCAGGCCACCGCCGATGTCCAGCACCCGCAACGGACGATCCGGCAAGGCTTCGGCAAGATCGGCCTGCAACACCGCAAGGCGGATCGCGCCTTTGGCGCCGCCGTAGATCTTTTCGGCGAAACGGGTCGCCAACTGATCGAAATGACGGTCGCTCATCAGCTGAACCGCCGTTCGCTGTCGGCGAGCTTGCTGCGCACCACTTCATTCATGTCCAGCCCCAGCTCGCTGCACAGCAGCAACAGATAAAGGACGATGTCGCCGACTTCCTGGCCGGCGTGGGCCAGTTTGTCCGCCGGCAATTCGCGGGACTGGTCTTCGGTCAGCCACTGGAAGATTTCCACCAGCTCGGACATTTCCACGCTGGCGGCCATGGCCAGGTTTTTCGGGCTGTGAAATTGCCGCCAGTCATTGCGGTCGCGAATGGCGTGCAGGCGTTCGGTCAGTTCAACAAGGTTCATCGGGTTCTCCTGAAGGCGTATAGCTTCGGGGGGATGCCGCACGAAGGCAAGGGGCAGCCACCACCCTGCAAACCCTCTATGCTTGCAGGGAACTCGGCCGCCCCCGGCGCGGCCCAAGGCTCAGCTCTTTCATCAGGATGCAAACATGCAGGTAGAAAGCTTTTTCGAATGGTTGGGCCAGGCGCTCGGCTCGATCATCCGCTTCATCGTCGACGGCCTGAGCGGCCTGTTCAACATCTTGGGCAATGCCGGCGGCAACTTCGTCGACGGGCTGGCGAAGGCCCTGGGCATGGACACTTCGATCATCAGCATCATCGCGCTGATCGTCGGGTTGATGCTGCTGTGGTCGGCGATACGCGCGTTCATGAATGCGTCGATCATTGCCGGAATCATCTGGTTGCTGCTGGGGTTGTGGCTGCTGAGCTGGATCATTCACTGACCCCACCCGCTACAATGCCGCTCCCCAAGGAGCCCGCATGTCCAACCTGACCGCCGACTGGCGCGACCGTCCGACCCATCGCCGGGTCTGGGCCCTCGCCGCCCCCATGATCCTTTCGAACATTTCCGTTCCGCTGGTGGCGCTGGTCGACAGCACCGTCATCGGTCACCTGCCCCACGCCCATCAGTTGGGCGCGGTGGCGGTCGGGGCCAGCCTTTACACCTTTCTGGCCTGGGCCATGGGTTTTCTGCGCATGGGTACCACCGGGTTCGCCGCACAGGCTGCCGGGCGCAGCGATGGTGCGGCGCTGCGGCAGATCCTGCTGCAAGGCCTGTTGCTGGCCATGGGACTGGCACTGCTGCTGGGTGCTGTGGGCGTGCCGCTGAGCGGGGTCGCCCTGCACTTCATGCAGCCGTCGCCGGAGCTCAATCAACTGACCCGCGACTTCTTCCACACACGCCTGTTCGGGTTGCCGGCGGCCCTGGCCAGTTATGCACTGGTCGGCTGGTTCCTCGGCACCCAGAACGCCCGGGCACCGCTGGCGATTTTGCTGACGACCAACCTGATCAACATCGTGCTGAACCTGTGGTTCGTCATCGGCCTGGACTGGGGCGTGGTCGGTTCGGCCCGGGCCTCGGTGATCGCCGAATGGAGCGGCGCCCTGCTTGGCCTGGCGCTGACCCGCAAGGCCTTGCGCGCCTATCCCGGGCATATCGTCTGGGCGGCATTGAGGCTGTGGCAGAGCTGGCGACCGCTGCTGGGGGTCAACCGCGACATCTTCATCCGCAGCCTGGCGCTGCAGTCGGTGTTTTTCCTGATCACCGTACAAGGCGCACGGCTGGGTGATGCCACGGTCGCAGCCAACGCGCTGCTGCTCAACGGCCTGCTGCTGACCGCCCATGCGCTGGACGGACTGGCCCACGCGGTCGAAGCCTTGTGCGGTCATGCCATCGGTGCCCGTGACCGCCTCGCGTTGCGACGTTCGCTGGTGGTGGCCGGAGGCTGGTCGCTGCTCGCGAGTCTGGGTTTCGCCGCGCTGTTCCTTTTTGCCGGGCACCTGTTCATCGAGATGCAGACCGATATCCAGAGCGTGCGCGAGACCGCGTTCATCTATCTGCCTTACCTCGCCGTCCTGCCGTTGATTGCGGTCTGGAGCTACTTGCTCGACGGTCTGTTCATCGGCGCCACCCGCGCCCGGGAAATGCGCAACGGCATGCTGCTGACGGTCGCTCTGCTGCTGCCGTTCGCCTGGGCGTTAAGTGCACTGGGCAATCACGGCCTGTGGATTTCATTCCTGCTGTTCATGGTGCTGCGCAGCCTGACCCTCGGCACACTGGCGTGGCGACTGCGGTGCAACGACGGCTGGTTTACCGGTGCCGCTCACTGAGACGGCGTGTCCCGGATAAAACCGACAACCTGATCCAGTACCGGCGACAGCCACCTCAATGGCCGCGACAGGGTTGCTACCAGCGTCGCGTGGTTGGGCCGGGCATAGTAAAAATCCTGCACCGGCACGCCGGCCTCGCGCAGCGTTCGCGCCAGCCCGCCGGTATTGCGGGTCGGATCGACCAGACTGTCCCGGCTCGCGGCTATCAGCAGTGCCGGTGGTGCTTCGGGGCTGACATGCCGGATCGGCTGCGATTGCGGCGGTGAGTCCGGCCAGAAGAACACCGGGCGTACCTCGGGATTTTTGATCGGCAGAAAATCGTAAGGGCCGGCCAGACCGATCCAGCCGCTCAGGTCTGCCGGCGACATCCCGACCGCGCCCAACAGGCGCGGGTCCAGCGCCAGCATCGACGCGTTATACGCCCCGGAACTGTGTCCCATCAGGTACAGCCGCCGGGGGTTGCCGGAGTACTCCTGGATATGGGCCTTGGTCCATCCGACGGCACGGGCTCCGTCCTCAAGAAACAGTGGGTAACGAACCTGCGGGTACAAGCGATAGTCCGCCACCACCGTCACGATGCCCCGGGAGGCCAGCGCCTCGCCGACAAACCGGTAATCTCCACGGTCGCCACTGTTCCAGCTGCCACCATAGAAAAACACCACCACCGGGGCGTCTTCGAGCAGATGACGCGGCACGTAGACATCGAGCTTCTGACGCGGATCCTCTCCGTAGGCGATGTCTGCGGTTTTGACGTAGCTGTTCTCAGGGGTCAGGCCATTGAGCATTTTCAGCGGCGAACAACCACTGAGCACCAACAGCAGAAAACCAGCGGGGATCGCGCAAAACCAGTGCCGTAAAGAGTGGGCCATGCGCGCGAAACCTCGTGTCAGGGTGGGTTGTTCTGCCAGCGGCGTCGCAGATGATCGAGCCGCTCTTGCTGGGTCAATCCTTGTGGCGGTTGCACCAGTTCTGCACGCGGATGCAGCAAGCGTAGCCACAGCCAGTCGTCCAGCACGGCCCGCTCGCTGAAACCCAATGTCAGGCCCTGTTCAACGTGGGAGGACAATGTGCGGTAATCGGTTCCCGTCGATTGACTCCAGCGCCAGATATGTTGCTCCAGCAGGCAGCGATGCAGGCGCTCGCGTTGATGACGGGTCAGTGCCTGTTCGATCTTCAGAGGCTCGACATCCAGCCCCGGATTTCGCAGTTGTTGCCAGCCCAGGCTGCCGCTCGCCCGGTCGGCCCAGGTACCGCCGAACCAGCGCAGCCAACTGATCGGCCCGAGCCAGCGACTCAACTGTCGGGCATCGCAGGCGTCGAAAAAGTAGCTGGCGGTCTGCCGGTCGTAGTAATTGAGCAGCGCACGATGATTCAGGCCAATAGAAACCGTCAGCATCCGTTGCAAATGTTCACGCAGCGATTCGGCCGTGGCATCGCTGCCCAGCAGCAACCCGCACCAGGTCTGCGGGTCGGTGTGACACAACGCCGATAGCACCGGGCAATCGCGCAGATCAACCAACAACGGTCCCTGCTCGCAAACAGGCTGGAACTCCGTGCCATCAAACAACTTCAGGCACGGCACACCCGCGAACCCTTGACGTAATACGCTCAACGCCTGCGGTGCATGCGCGACATCCAGCAAAAGCCACTGTGCACTCTGTCCCGACACCCTGCCGCTCATCGCCCATCGCCAGAGTTGAGCCTGGCGACCAGTCGACAACTGCATACCGACTCCCGACAGTGTCGATAACTGCCGCCTCCCGGCATCAGACACAACAGCATCAAAGGCTCGCGCGTACTCAACCATGGTGCCAGGCCTTCACTCTCAAGAGAGTCGGGCAGCGCTGGCGGATTGTCATCCTCATGGCTCTCGACAGTTACCGGGGGCTGCAGAACGCCGCTGATCACCGGTTGCTCGGGATCGCCTTCGAGAAAGCTCACCACCACTTCGACACCTTCACGCAATAACGTCAGCCCCGTATCCGCCAACGCGGGGGCCAGAGGCAGCCAGCAGTGGCTGGGTTTTGCACCCTCGCCCTGATAAAGCCAGTCGAACTGGACCGCGACCGGCCGCGACCGATCAGGACGCGGTTCATCGACGGTTACGACCCAGGCCCGTTGCAGACTGCCCATGCGCAACGCCGAACGTTCGACCACCGACTCACACGCCTGCCAGTGGTCGGCGGCACAGAGCCGGTTGCTGTATGAGGGGTCCAGCGTCTGATCGGCGCGGTGTTCGACTCGGGTCAGCAACCATTCTCTGTCGCACCCTGCAAACGGCCGCGGGGACACACTCAACCATCGACCACAACGCAGGGTTGGTACATCGGAATGGCCCTGCGCCGTTTGGACCCGCAGGGTGTATTCACCGGGTCCTCGGGCCTGCTCCCGCATCAGCCAGCGGCGCACCGCCGGCGCACGCCCCTCAGCCGCGAAACTCACTTTCCCCGTTTGCGGCAGCAATGCCGGATCGTCACCGAACACCAGGCAATGGTTCTCGTGCCCATGCTCGAAGTGATAGTGAATTCGCGACTGCGCACACAAGCGCTGCACCAGTTGCAGATCTGTTTCGCCGTATTGGGTACAGAAGGCCCGAGACGGATGGTTGGCCTGTAATTCGAACCGGCGCTGGTGGCCACTGATGCCGTGCTCCCTGAGCACCTGATCGAGGATCTGCGGCACCGACCGGCCACTGAAGATTCGCTGGCTATGGCGCAGGCCCAGACAACTCAGCTTCGGGCCCATGCGCGCCCGGCACAACCTGGCGCCGTGGCCATGTTCGTGCTGGACGAGACCCTGCAACTGCCCGTGCACGCCATTGCCCGAGGGCCCGAAGCACAGGCGTGCCGAGCGGTACAGAAGGCCGCCAAGGTCGAGATGAGGATCGTCGATCAACAGATCGATTTCGAACGCAAAAGGCTCGCTGATCGCCTCACAACCAGTAAAGGCCAGGACTTCGAGCGGGGCGGACAGCCCCGCGACATCGAGGCGAAACGACGACTCGTCGGCTGGATCGAACATGAGCGATTCTCTACAGGAGGGGCGGCCGGGGATTCTCGCCGAGAGCCATGGCCGAGTAGAGAGCCGAAGTACAAATTAGGAAATAGCCTACGCGAAAAGCAGACAACATCACTTTTCTCGGGTGGATGAAGGGCAATTCGCAAGCAGAAAAGAGAGAAGTCTCATCAAGTCATCTGAAACTTCCGCTGCGTGCGGAACAATTTCAGACAACCTGATGGATTCGGAACCTGACGTCAGGAAGACAGGTACGAGGAACGGGTCAGCCCCAGGCGCAATGCATCGAGGAACTGGGTGCGCTCGCTGGCGCTGATGCGGGCACTGGCGCACTTGTCGCGGTAGTGGGTCATCAGCTCTTCCGGCGACAGGTGCACGTAGCGCAGCATGTCTTCGATGGTGTCGTGGGTCTCGATCCCGGCGTGATACACGCTGCCGTCGGCGTTCTGATAGATGTTCACCGAGTCGGTGTCACCGAACAGGTTGTGCATGTCGCCGAGGATTTCCTGATACGCGCCGACCAGGAACACGCCCAGCAAGTAATCTTCACCCTCGTTCAGCCCGTGTACCGGCAGGCTGGTTTCGATGCTCTGCTCGTCGACATATTGGTTGATCTTGCCGTCGGAGTCGCAGGTCAGGTCTTGCAGCACCGCGCGGCGCAGCGGCTCTTCATCGAGACGATGCAGCGGGATGATCGGCAGCACCTGATCGATGGCCCAGGTGTCCGGCAGGCTCTGGAACACCGAGAAGTTGCAGATGTACTTGTCGGCCAGCTTGTCGTTGAGTTCGTCCAGCACCTGACGATGCGAACGCTGACGCGCCTTCAGCGAATTGTGCAGGCGACGGCACACAGCGAAGTAGCACTGCTCGGCCAGGGCTTTCTCGGCCAGGGTCAGTTTGCCGTCGGCGTACTGAGCGGCCACGTCGCTCATGTAGTGAGTGGCGCGCCAGTAGGTTTCCGTGACCATTTCGATGTCGGTCGGGCCGAGCAGATCAACCAGCCATTGCACGGTTTCCGGCAGCGACTCCTTGTTCTCGATCTGCGGCACGTCGTCGTTGTGTTTCTCGACGTCGGTCACCTGCACCACCAGCATCGCATGGTGAGCGGTCAGCGAACGGCCGCTTTCGGAGAAGATGTGCGGATGCGGCAGGCTCTGCGCATCGCAGAATTCCTTGAGCATGCCGACCACGACACCGGCGTAGTCGTCCATGTCGTAGTTGATCGAACTGGCGTTGCGCGAGTGGGTACCGTCGTAGTCGACACCCAGACCGCCACCGACGTCGATGTGATCGACCGGCAGACCCAGATTGCGCAACTCGCCGTAGTATCGAATCGCTTCCTTGAAGCCGTGCTGGTAGTCGGCCAGATTGGCGATCTGCGAACCCATATGGAAGTGCAGCAGACGGATGCCCTGATCCAGGCCGGCCGCGCGGAAACGCTCCACCACCGACAGCAGTTGTGCCGCCGACAGGCCGAACTTGGATTTCTCGCCACCGGTGTCCGCCCACTTCGACGACGCCAGCGACGACAGACGAACACGCAAGCCGACCTGCGGCTTGACCTTGAGCGACGCGGCTTCTTCGATCACCAGACCGACTTCGGATTCTTTCTCGATCACGATGAACACGTTGTGGCCGAGCTTCTGGCCCATCAGCGCCAGACGGATGAACTCGCGATCCTTGTAACCGTTGCAGACGATGGTGCCGCCCTTCGGCGCCAGCGCCAGCACAGCCAGCAGCTCAGGCTTGGAGCCGGCTTCCAGACCGATGGAGACGTTCTGGGTGGCGATGATGTTTTCGATCACCGCTTCTTGCTGGTTGACCTTGATCGGGTACAGCGCGGTGTACTTGCTCTGGTATTCCAGTCGCTCGATGTTCGAGTCGAAAGCACCGGTCAGCTGACGCACGCGGTCTTGCAGAATGTCGGGGAAACGCACCAGCAACGGCAAGGACAAGCCACTCTTGCGCAACTGGTCGACTTGCTCGAACAGGTCGATCGGTGAACTGCTCGGACCGTTCGGACGAACTTCGACGCGACCGGCGTCATTGATCGCGAAATACCCGGCCCCCCAATGGCGAATCCCGTAAACACTGCGGCTGTCCGCAACTGTCCATTGGCTGCCATCGTCTTTGCGTGTGCGTCGTACGGACATCGAAGTCCCCTATAAAGAAGTCATAGTGCGTCGCCTGATTGCAGGCCGGCGCAGTCTAAAGAGTGAAAATGACGGTTCGTCAGCGGGGCGGTAGACCGCGCTGACAGCGTTGAGTTTAGAAACCGGTCATGAACAGGCTCTGTGAAAACCATGGAGACGACGCCGGGACTGATGACAATCAGAGCCGGATCAAGCCGCTGGTGGTTTTCACAGAGGCTGCTAGCCGCCGGACTTCTTCGCCTTGAAACCGTGCTTGATCAACTCGGCCAAGAGTAGCTCGACATGATCGCCCTGGATCTCGATGACCCCGTCTTTCAACGCACCGCCGGTGCCGCAACGCTTCTTCAGCGTCGTCGCCAGCTCTTTGAGTGCGTCTTCGGCCAGGGGCACGCCGGTGATGGTGGTCACCGTCTTGCCGCCACGGCCCTTGCTCTCGCGGCGCACGCGGGCAATGCCGTCGCCGGCCGGGATCACGGTTTGTCTGCAGATACAGGCGTCCACCGGTTTACTGCATTCCGGGCAATGACGACCTGCGTCGGTGGAAAATACCAGGCCGCCCAGGGCGGCGAAGGATGCGGCTTTTTTGGCCACCGGCAATCCTCTCGGGAGGACAAAGACTGATCGCAGCCTTGGGCAAGGCTATCGACCGCGAAGCCCCACTCAGGCAGGGGCAGCGCTACTGTTCCGGTTGCTCCTGTAAAGCAGGCCGGTACAGCTTGAAAAGGTCGCGCAGTGTAACGGCAAAAACGCCGATTGCTAAGTGCCAATCGGCGCCATTTTATGAGTTCTTTGCGACGCCGCTTTGCTGAGCCTTCAGATAGCGCTTCAGAGCGGCCAGAGAGTCCGGGCAATAAGGCTTTTGCTCGATTTCCAGCATGACCTGATCGACCGGAATGAAGCGTGCTTCGAGCACCTCTTCCGGTTGCAGGATCAACGGCCCGTCCCACACCGCCGAAAACGCCGAACACCACAGTCGATTACCGGTGTCCTCGAAGTAGAAATGGTCGTGGGCCGTCAGCTCGACGCCGCTCACTCCCAGTTCTTCTTCCAGTTCACGGGCCGCCGACTCGGCGTAGGTCTCGTTCGCCTGCACCATGCCGCCTGCCGCCACGTCCCAGTAGCCGGGATAAATGGCTTTGCTCAGGGTCCGCCGATGCACGCAGAGTTCACCGGCAGAGTTGAACAGCATGATGTAGGTGCCACGCCCGATCAGCCCGCGCTCGCGCAAGTCGGAGCGCACCAGGGCGCCGAGCAGGTTGTCCTGCTCGTCGACCCAGGCGATCTGTTCGGCATCCGAGGCCGCCCGGTGGGCAGCCTCTCTGGCATTGTCGCTCATGACTCAGCCCTGATTGAGCAGTTGACGAAGATCGATCACGGCGGCGTTGGCCCGGGAAATGTAGTTGGCCATCACCAGCGAGTGGTTGGCCAGCACCCCGAAGCCACTGCCGTTGAGGATCATCGGACTCCACACCGGCTCCTGCGAAGCCTCCAGTTCACGAATGATCTGGCGCACGCTGACCGTAGCGTTCTTCTTCGCCAGCACGTCGGCGAAATCGACTTCGATGGCACGCAGCAGGTGCGACAGCGCCCAGGCCTGGCCACGGGCTTCATAGAACACGTTGTCGATCTGCATCCATGGAGTCTCGACGACTTCCTCGTCAACCTGTGGCACTTCACCCACAGCCGGGACTTCGGTTTTCAGCGCTGTGTTCAGTTTGACGCGGCCGACACTGGCCGACAGTCGTTGCGACAGCGAACCGAGACGCGTACCGACGTCGCCCAGCCAGTTGTTCAGGTTGTCGGCGCGGGCGTAGAACAGCGCATTCTTTTGCGTCGGGTCAGACAGACGTGCCTGATAACGGCTCAGGGAGTTGATGCCTTCCTGGTATTCCGACTCGCTGGAAGGCAGGATCCAGCTCTTGTTGTCGAAGTTGAAGCGTGGTTCGGCCTTGGCCAGATCAGCGTCTTCCGCCGATTGCGACTGCGAGCGGGCGAAGTCCTTGCGCAAGGCACGGGTCAGGTCGCGCACCTGGACCAGCACGCCATATTCCCAGCTCGGCATGTTGTCCATCCACAGGCCCGGCGGGAAGCGGTCGTTGGAAATGTAGCCGCCCGGCTTGTTCAGCAGGGTACCGGCGACGGTCTTGAGGGTTTCGACGGTGGTGTAGCCGACCACCATCTGCTTGCCTTCCTTCTCGGCAGCCAGCTGGGCGTTCTGCGCCACAGGGAACAGGGCCGGTTCCTCGCTCCAGTACCAGCCCAGAGCGATGGTCACCAACAGGTAAATACCAACCAGCGTGGCCAGCGCGCGGCTGAACAACAGGCCGCCCACATAGCTGCGG
This sequence comes from Pseudomonas sp. stari2, assembly GCF_040760005.1. Lineage (NCBI taxonomy): Bacteria > Pseudomonadati > Pseudomonadota > Gammaproteobacteria > Pseudomonadales > Pseudomonadaceae > Pseudomonas > Pseudomonas sp. Stari2. Next base: position 915,873 of record NZ_CP099760.1, on the reverse strand, counting down.
GCGGCGGATTTCGGCTCGGCGGCACGTTCGGGCGCGCTGCCCGCGCGATTCTTCCAGTCCAGCATGGCGATATCCTTTCAATCTTGGGTTCAACGGTTCGACAGCAACCATACAACAACGTGCCTCTGGCCCGCACCCGTCAATAATGACAGGGGACGACTCTTGGGGTCCGCCGTCGTGCGCTAAGGGATTCCCTGATACCTGTCGCCCTGAGAAAACCTTGTCGGTACCGATGGAAAAATTCGTGAACCCTCAGGTTTCCGTTTCGCGCTTTCGGCAGCACCTGTTTCTCGATTCGCCACAAAGCGCCCTGTTCACGGGGACTTTCCCGACGATCCGGTTCGAATCAAAACCCACCGGTCGGAAACTGAATGGTGACGCACCGCAGATTATTGACGTACGACACTCATGTAACCGGAAAGAGGTGCTAGCATAGAGCCACCAGTCGATCTCAGCATGCACCCTAACTAGTAGTCAGGATATGACCGAGCCAGAAGACCCCAGCCGTGAGCGCCTCAAGCACCACTTTGCCCAGCGGGTAATTCATCAGGCACGTCAGATTCTTGAGATATGGCAGCGCCTGCAACGCAGTGAGTGGTCCACTGCCGACCTCGCCGAACTGAGCGAGGCCAATCTGCGCCTGCTACGTTTTGCCGAGCGCTTTGAACAGCCCGAGCACACTCAACTCGCCCACCACATCAGCCAGTCGCTGGAAGCGGTGGATGCCAATCGCGGACGCCTGAGCAGTGGCCTGATCACTGACCTCAACCGTTTGATGCAGCGCTTGTCACGCACCGGGCTGCGCCATGGCGACCAGCTCGACCAGACCTTTCTGCCACCCCTGCGCAAACCGATCTACGTGATGCTTCAGGATCACGACCGCGCCGAACGACTGGCCAAACAACTGGAATTCTTCGGTCTCAGCGCCCAGGCGCTGGACAGTGTGTCGGCGTTTCGCTCCTCGATGGTCGAGCGACTGCCGGCCGCCATCGTCATGGACGTGGACTTCAGCGGTGCCGGCGTCGGCCTGAAACTCGCCGCCGAAGCCCAGCAAGGCCTGGAAGAACCGTTGCCACTGCTGTTCTTCAGCCTGCACGAAACCGACACCCCGACCCGCCTCGCCGCCGTTCGCGCCGGCGGCCAGGAATTCCTCACCGGCACCCTCGAAGCCTCGAGTCTGCTGGAGAAAATCGAAGTGCTGACCTGCGTCGCCCAGTACGAGCCTTATAAAGTGCTGATCATCGACGACTCCCGCGCCCAGGCAATGCACACCGAGCGCCTGCTCAACAGCGCCGGGATTGTCACCCGCACCCTGATCGAGCCGATTCAGGCCATGGCCGAGCTGGCGGAATTCCAGCCAGACCTGATCATCCTCGACATGTACATGCCGGCCTGCACCGGTACCGAACTGGCCAAGGTCATCCGCCACAACGACCGCTACGTCAGCGTGCCGATCATTTACCTGTCGGCCGAAGACGACCTGGACAAGCAGCTCGACGCCATGAGCGAGGGCGGCGACGACTTCCTGACCAAACCGATCAAGCCGCGCCACCTGATCACCACCGTACGCAACCGCGCGGCGCGGGCACGCAACCTCAAGGCGCGAATGGTCCGCGACAGCCTCACCGGCCTGTACAACCACACGCACATTCTTCAGTTGCTGGAAGATTGCTCGTTCCGCGCCCGCCGCGAGAACAAGCCGCTGAGCTTTGCGATGCTCGACATCGATCACTTCAAACGGGTCAACGACAGCCACGGCCACCCCATGGGCGATCGGGTGATCAAGAGCCTGGCTCTGTTCCTCAAGCAGCGTCTGCGCAAGACCGATTTCATCGGCCGTTACGGCGGCGAAGAATTCGCCATCGTCATGCCCGACACCGATATAGAAGCCGCGCACAAAGTGCTCGACGAAATCCGCCAGCGCTTCGCCGAAATCCATTATCCGGCCCAGCCGCAGGATCTGTGGTGCACGTTCAGCGCCGGGGTGGTGGAGATGCACGACGATTCCGACAGCCTGATGATGGCCAGCCAGGCCGACGAGGCGCTGTACCGTGCCAAGGGTGAAGGCCGCAATCGGGTGCAGACCGCGCGGGACTCAAAGCAAAGTGCCACTTTTTCACCGGAATCCACCGATTCGGTCATAACCCTGTAACAGAACCGCAATAAATTCAGGCACTTACCATTTCTGCCGTTGGTAGCCGTCATGCGCCTGAAGTTGCTCACCAATCTCAACACACTGTTGCTGGTCGCCGTCTGCGTGGCCCTCGGCGCCACGCTGTGGTGGTCGCAGAAAGCCCTCGAACGTCCGTATTTGTTGATGGAGCGCTACCTCGGGCTGTCCCAGCGATTTCAGAATGAAGTCGCGCGCAACGTCGAAGACTACCTCGGCAGTGGCGACGCCCTGCGCCTGAGCAGTGCCAGCCAGGCCATCGACAGCCTGCAGAAAGAACTCGGCGAACTGCCACTGGCGCTGGCCGAAACACTGCGTCCGAGCCTGTCAGGCCTCGAAGAATTCAGCAAGACCGACCTGCTGGCTGCCGGCAAACTGGCCGGGGATCCTCAGGCGTTACTGCTGCAGGCCGAGCGCGAACTGAGTGCCAGCCTCGATCAGCTCAGCACTTATGCCGGCGGCAACGTGGCGTACCTGACACCATTGCTCGCCGCCTCTCAGCACTTGGGCAAGCTGTCGCTGGCCAGGGACAAACTGGTCAGCAGCGGGCGCAGCGAGTTGGCTGCCGATGTCGAACGCGAGGTCACCAACATCCGCACCCAGGCCCAGGCAATCGATGCCCTGCCCCTGCTCGGCGTGGTCGCCAGCAGCGAATCCGGCAGCGACGATTTCGCCTCGATGATGGGCATTGAAAGCACCGAAAAGGCAGTCGCCGAAGACGCCGGCGTCGGTCTCAAACGCGAACTCAACAGCTTGCTCGGCCGCTACCCGGCAGAACTGGCCCGTACTCGCGACCAGATCCAGAAACGCACTGAACTCAGCACCGCCACCCACCAGAAAATCGCCGCCGTTCAACAAGCCATCGCCGGTCTGGAGCCAGTGGTACGCGCCCAGCACGGGAAGATCCAGAGCGAAGTACGCCTGATGCAAGGCGTGATGATCGTCCTGATCCTGTTGATCGCCCTGTTGATCGACACCTTGCAGCGACGCCTGGCCCGCACCCTCACCAATCTCGCGCCCGCATTGTCGACCTGGGCCGAGGGTGATTTCAGCCGAGACATTCAGCTGGGTAAAACCAACCGCGAACTGCACGACATCGAAGCCTCGCTCAATCGCCTGCGTGCCTATCTTGTGGATCTGGTCGGGACCATTCGCGGCAACGCCGAACAAGTGGCAGGCAGCAGTCGCACCCTTGCCGAACTGAGCAATGACCTGCACAGCGGCGCCGAACATCAGGCCGGCGATACCGCGCTGATCCGCGACTCCCTGAGCGAATTGGAAGCGACCATCCAGCAAGTAGCCGGCGATGCACGTCAGGCTGCGGACGCCAGCCGTCACGCGGGACAGGCTGTCGAGCATGGACAAAAGGTCATCGGCCTGAGCCTCACCGGCCTGCATGCGCTGGTGGAAGAAGTGCAAGGCAACGCGCAGATGATCGAGCATCTGGCGGAGGAGTCGGCGACCATCGGCGGCGTGCTGACGGTGATCCGTTCAATCGCCGATCAGACCAACCTGCTGGCCCTCAACGCGGCGATCGAAGCCGCCCGCGCCGGGGAAATGGGCCGCGGTTTTGCCGTGGTTGCAGAGGAAGTTCGCTCACTGGCACAGCGCACCGCCGGCGCTACCGCAGAAATTCAAACTTTGATCGCCGGCCTGCAAACCGCCGCCCGACAATCGGTCGAAGGCATGCGCGCACAGGTGGAACATGCCGAATCCACGGCCAATCAGGCGCAATCGGCGGACGGTGCGCTGGACAGGATCGTCGGCGCGATCCAGACCATTTCCGACACGGCAGTCCGCATCGCCGACGTCACGGCGCAGCAAAGTGGCGCAGTCAGCGAAATCCGCGACCACAGCGAACGGATTCACCAATTGGGTGGGGATAACCTGCTGCGCATCAGTGAAGGACGTGAACAGGGTGAGAATCTGCTGGTATTGGGTGGGCAACTGCATACAGCGGTTCAGGCGTTCCGCGTCTGATCGCGACTGTGCCGGGTTTGGCGGTGTGAATGACCGGATCTGATCGCTCAGTCACATATTTCGCGCAAACATCGGAGATCGTGCTGGCTATTGCAGAGAACTGGACAGTCACAAAGTCTTTGCGGCATAGTCGCCGGGTTCTGACGAAGGCTCACCCATAACAAGGAACACGCAGATGGCAACGCTACTGGTGCTGCACGGCCCCAACCTGAACCTGCTCGGCACCCGGGAACCCGGGACCTACGGGTCGACCACCCTGGCGCAGATCAATCAGGATCTGGAGCGCCACGCCCGTGAAGCCGGCCATCATCTGCTGCACCTGCAAAGTAATGCCGAGTACGAATTGATCGACCGTATCCATGCCGCGCGCAGCGAAGGCGTGGACTTCATTCTTATCAATCCGGCAGCTTTTACGCACACAAGTGTCGCATTACGTGACGCGCTGCTGGGAGTGAGCATCCCATTCATCGAAGTGCATTTGTCCAACGTGCACAAACGCGAACCTTTCCGCCATCACTCTTACTTCTCCGACGTAGCGGTGGGAGTGATCTGCGGCCTTGGCGCCAGCGGTTACCGACTGGCCCTGGAGGCTGCACTAGAGCAGCTTGAACAACAAGCTATACGCCCCTGACCGACCCTTGGGAGTTGATGATTCATGGATATCCGTAAAGTTAAGAAACTGATCGAATTGCTGGAAGAGTCCGGCATCGACGAGCTCGAGATCAAGGAAGGCGAAGAGTCCGTACGCATCAGCCGCCACAGCAAGACCCCGGCGCAGCAGTACTACGCACCGGCTCCGATGCAGGCTCCGGCCGCTGCACCTGTTGCCGCTGCCGCTCCGGTTGCTGCTGCAGCAGCTCCGGCTGCCGCTGCTGCTCCAGCGCTGAACGGCACCGTTGCCCGTTCGCCGATGGTCGGCACCTTCTATCGCAAATCTTCGCCAACCTCGCCGTCCTTCGTTGAAGTCGGCCAGACCGTGAAGAAAGGCGACACCCTGTGCATCGTCGAAGCCATGAAGATGATGAACCACATCGAAGCTGAAACCAGCGGTGTGATCGAGTCCATCCTCGTCGAAGACGGCCAGCCGGTTGAGTACGACCAACCGCTGTTCACCATCGTTTGAACTGCGGAGAGCCTTTGATGACTGCGAAGTTGGAAAAAGTTCTGATCGCTAACCGCGGTGAGATCGCCCTGCGGATTCTGCGTGCCTGCAAAGAGATGGGCATCAAGACCGTCGCCGTTTACTCCAAGGCCGACAAAGAGCTGATGCACCTGGGTCTGGCAGACGAATCCGTCTGCATCGGCCCGGCTTCTGCCGCGCACTCCTACCTGCACATCCCGGCAATCATCGCGGCCGCTGAAGTGACTGGCGCTACCGCCATTCACCCAGGCTACGGCTTCCTCGCGGAAAACGCTGATTTCGCCGAGCAGGTCGAGAACTCCGGCTTCGCCTTCATCGGCCCGAAAGCCGAAACCATTCGCCTGATGGGCGACAAGGTATCGGCCAAGCACGCGATGATCGAAGCGGGCGTGCCAACCGTTCCAGGCTCCGACGGCCCACTGCCGGAAGACGAAGAAACGGCGCTGCGCATCGGTCGTGAAGTCGGCTATCCGGTGATCATCAAGGCCGCCGGCGGCGGTGGTGGTCGCGGCATGCGCGTGGTGCACAAGGAAGAAGACCTGATCGCCTCGGCGAAACTGACCCGCTCCGAAGCTGGCGCGGCGTTCGGCAACCCGATGGTCTATCTGGAAAAATTCCTGACCAACCCGCGTCACGTCGAAGTGCAGGTGCTGTCCGACGGCCAGGGTAACGCCATTCACCTGGGCGACCGTGACTGCTCGCTGCAACGCCGTCACCAGAAGGTTCTCGAAGAAGCGCCGGCACCGGGCATCGACGAGAACGCGCGCAAGGAAGTCCTCGCTCGCTGCGTCAAGGCGTGCATCGACATCGGCTACCGTGGCGCCGGCACCTTCGAGTTCCTGTACGAGAACGGTCGCTTCTACTTCATCGAAATGAACACTCGTGTTCAGGTGGAGCACCCGGTTTCGGAAATGGTCACCGGTATCGACATCGTCAAGGAGATGCTCAGCATCGCCGCTGGCAACAAGCTGTCGTTCACTCAAGATGACGTGGTTATCCGCGGTCACTCGCTGGAATGCCGGATCAACGCTGAAGATCCAAAGACCTTCATGCCGAGCCCTGGCACGGTCAAGCATTTCCACGCTCCAGGCGGCAACGGCGTTCGCGTCGATTCGCACCTGTACAGCGGTTATGCGGTTCCGCCGAACTACGACTCGCTGATCGGCAAGCTGATCACTTACGGCGCCACCCGCGACGAAGCCATGGCACGCATGCGCAATGCCCTGGACGAAATCGTGGTTGACGGGATCAAGACCAACATCCCGCTGCACCGTGATCTGACCCGCGACGAAGGCTTCTGCAAAGGGGGCGTGAACATTCACTACCTCGAGCACAAGCTCGCTGGCGACAAGCACTAAGCTCAAGCCCGCACATGACAAGGCCGCCTTCGGGCGGCCTTGTCGTTTCTGCAGGTTTCATCTGCTCACACATTCCCCGCTCCCACAAAACCGTCGCGCTCGCGTAAACTTGCGCGCTTCTCGCAGGCCGCTAGGCTGCAATCAATCTTTTTCACAGGTGCCCGCCATGCCTTGGCTGCAAGTCCGTCTCGCCATCAGCCCAGAACAAGCCGAAACCTACGAAGACGCTTTCCTTGAAGTGGGCGCTGTTTCGGTGACCTTCATGGACGCCGAAGATCAGCCGATCTTCGAACCGGAACTCAATACCACCCCGCTGTGGGCGCACACCCACCTGCTGGCCCTGTTCGAGGGCGGCACCGAAGCCGCCCCGGTACTGGCCCATCTGGAACTGCTGACCGGCAGCCCGCTGCCCGAGCATCACAGCGAAGTAATCGAAGACCAGGACTGGGAACGCAGCTGGATGGACGGTTTCCAGCCGATGCAATTCGGCCAGCGCCTGTGGATCGTGCCGAGCTGGCACGCCGCGCCGCAGCCTGACGCGGTCAACCTGCTGCTGGATCCGGGTCTGGCCTTCGGCACCGGCACCCACCCGACCACCGCCCTGTGCCTGGAATGGCTGGACGGCCAGGACCTGAAAGACTGCAACGTGCTGGACTTCGGTTGCGGCTCGGGGATTCTGGCCATTGCCGCCCTGCTGCTCGGCGCCAAGGAAGCCGTCGGTACCGACATCGACGTGCAGGCGCTGGAAGCCTCCCGCGACAACGCCGGCCGCAACGGCATTGCCGATGAATTGTTCCCGCTGTACCTGCCGGAGGACCTACCGCAGGTCAAAGCTGACGTGCTGGTGGCCAACATCCTGGCCGGCCCGCTGGTTTCCCTGGCGCCGCAACTGTCTGGCCTGGTCAAGTCCGGCGGCCGTCTGGCGCTGTCCGGGATCCTTGCCGAACAGGGCGAAGAAGTCGCCGCCGCCTACGCGCAGGACTTCGATCTTGACCCGATCGCCAATCGCGACGGCTGGGTGCGCATCACTGGCCGTCGGCGCTAGAATGACCGCCTGCTCAATCCGGATCGCCGCATGACCGACAGCTTCGTCACCCAGTGCCCGCATTGCCAAACCAGTTTCCGCGTCAGCCATGCTCAGTTGAGCGTGGCTCGCGGGGTGGTTCGCTGCGGCTCCTGCCTGCAAGTGTTCAACGCAGCCAAGCAATTGCTGGAACAGCGTGCGGGCAAGGAAGCAGTCACGCCGGTAGAGCCGGCCATCGTCGAACCAGCATCGGCAACTGAAACGCCGACCGTCGCCCAACTGCCTGAACCACCTGAGCAGCCTGAACCGACCGAGCCGCGCGCCATCAGCCAGAAGCAGTGGAGCGCCGCCGAACTGGATCTGGACAGCCTGGACCTGGATCAGGAACTGGCCCGTCTTGAGCAGCGGGAAATCCAGCCGACCACCGAATTCGGCCGCCCGCGCGAAGAGTCTCTCAGCGCTCGACGCGACAGTCATGAGCCGGAAGACGAGCCGTGGTCGGACAGCCTGTTCAGCGAACCGGCAGACGAACGAATCAGCGAACCCGAGCACGAAACCGAAGTCGTCGATCCCGAACCGGTAAAACCGGAACGCACCGAACCGTCGTTGTCACTGGAACCCGTGGACCTTGATGACGAGCCCCCCATCCCGCAACTTCGCCTGCACGACCCGATCGATCATTCCGCACGCCACGAACGCCTGTCGGCCAGTGACGAGGCGGAGGACGATCTGACACCAGTCGAGCCTCCGCGCAAAAAGCGCGAACGTAGCGAGCCCGGCGTACGTGCCGAAGTGCTGCAGGACCTGACCGACGACCCGCTACAACTGGACTGGCAGAAACGCCGCTCGCCCTGGGGCCGGCGCCTGCTCTGGCTGTTGTTGATCCTGTTGGCCGCCGGCGCCCTCGCCGGCCAGTACATCGCCTATCATTTCGATGAGCTGGCCCGTCAGGATCAATACCGCCCATGGTTCCAGCAACTTTGCCCGCAGATCGGCTGCACGGTGCCGTCCAAGGTCGATATCGCCAAGATCAAGAGCAGCAACCTGGTGGTGCGCAGCCATCCGGAGTTCAGCGGAGCACTGGTGGTCGACGCAATCATTTATAACCGCGCGCCCTTCTCGCAACCGTTCCCGCTGCTGGAGCTGCGCTTCGCCGACCTCAACGGCCACCTGATCGCCAGTCGCCGTTTCAAACCCGGCGAGTACCTCAACGGCGACCTCGAAGGCATGGCGGAAATGCCGCCGCAGACGCCGATCCACATCGCCCTGGACATCCTCGACCCGGGGGCGAAAGCGGTGAACTACAGCCTGAGTTTTCACTCGCCCGAGTGAAACGCTTCACCGCCCCCGGATTGGCGGCAGTTTTCTGACTGCGCACCGCACGACCAAACCGGCGGTAATAACAGAATAACTGTTCAGATTTTGTTCAATTCAGCCTTTATCCAGTCATCGAGAGCGGGTATCATGCCAACCCTTTTTCGAACTCTCATGATCCGGCCCCACTTCAGGGAAGTCCTATGTCGGCGGTACGCATCGGCCCATATACATTGCAGAACGGCTTGATCCTCGCCCCCATGGCGGGTGTCACCGACCAGCCCTTTCGTCAGTTGTGCAAGCGATTGGGCGCAGGGCTTGTAGTCTCGGAAATGGTCACCAGTGACATGAGCCTGTGGAATACCCGCAAGTCGCGCATGCGCATGATCCACGAAGGCGATCCCGAGCCGCGCTCGGTACAGATTGCCGGTGGCGATGCGCAGATGCTGGCAGATGCGGCCCGGGCCAACGTCGAGCTGGGCGCACAGATTATTGATATCAACATGGGTTGCCCGGCAAAGAAGGTCTGCAACAAGGCTGCCGGCTCCGCGTTGCTGAAGGATGAAGCACTGGTTACCGAGATCCTGCACGCCGTGGTGGCTGCGGTTGATGTGCCGGTGACCCTGAAGATCCGCACCGGATGGGATCGCGACAACAAGAACGGCCTGACTGTGGCGAAGATCGCCGAGCAGGCCGGGATCACGGCGCTGGCAGTGCATGGCCGCACCCGCGCCGACCTGTACACCGGCGAAGCCGAGTACGACACCATTGCCGCAATCAAGCAGGCGGTGTCGATTCCGGTCTTTGCCAACGGCGACATCGTATCGCCGGAAAAGGCCCGCTACGTGCTCGACGCGACCGGTGCCGATGGCCTGTTGATCGGCCGGGCTGCCCAAGGGCGGCCATGGATTTTTCGTGAGATCGAACACTTCCTGCGTACCGGCGAAAAACTGCCGGCGCCGGAGCTGATTGAGGTGGAACGCATTCTGCTTGAGCATCTGGCCGCCCTCCACGCCTTTTATGGGGACGTGATGGGCGTACGCATTGCCCGAAAGCATGTGGGCTGGTATCTCGCAACCTTGCCGGGCGCCAAGGAGTTTCGCGCCCGTTTCAATCGTTTGGATGGTACGGAAACACAATGCGCCAACGTTCGGGAGTTCTTCGCCGAACGTTACAAGAGCCTGACAGGGGACGGAGAAGGGGTGGCCGCATGACGATGATGACCGAGACTTTAGTGAGTGGAACAACACCCGTGAGCGACAACGTGAATTTGAAACAGCACCTCAATACCCCGAGCGAAGAAGGCCAGACCCTTCGCGGGAGTGTCGAGAAGGCGCTGCACAATTATTTCGCCCACCTTGAGGGCGCAGCCGTCACGGATGTGTACAACCTGGTGCTCTCCGAAGTCGAGGCTCCCCTGCTCGAAAGCGTGATGAACTACGTCAAGGGCAACCAGACCAAGGCCAGCGAGCTGCTCGGACTCAATCGCGGCACGCTGCGCAAGAAACTCAAGCAGTACGATCTGCTGTAAGCATTCAATCCAACCAGAAAGGCGCCCGCGTAAAACCGGTCGCCTTTTTTGCTGACTTCCCTTGCTTTTGATGGAAATTGAGATGACCGACCAGACTACCCGCCTGCCGATCCGCCGCGCCTTGATCAGTGTTTCCGACAAGACCGGGATCCTCGAATTCGCCAGGGAGCTGGAAGCCCTGGGCGTGGAAATCCTTTCCACCGGCGGGACCTTCAAACTGCTGCAGGACAACGGTGTGGCCGCAGTGGAAGTCGCGGATTACACCGGTTTCGCAGAAATGATGGACGGTCGGGTGAAAACCCTGCACCCGAAAATCCACGGCGGGATCCTCGGTCGTCGCGGTATCGATGACGCGATCATGAACGAGCACGGCATCAAGCCGATCGATCTGGTAGCCGTCAACCTGTACCCGTTCGAAGCCACCATCAGCAAGCCAGGCTGCGACCTGCCGACTGCCATCGAGAACATCGACATCGGCGGTCCGACCATGGTCCGTTCGGCGGCGAAAAACCACAAAGACGTGGCCATCGTGGTGAATGCCAGCGACTACGCCAACGTCCTGGAAAACCTCAAGGCCGGCGGCCTGACCTACGCCCAGCGTTTCGACCTGATGCTCAAGGCGTTCGAACACACCGCCGCCTATGACGGCATGATCGCCAACTACATGGGCACCGTGAACCAGGCCGCTGACACCCTCAGCACTGAAGGTCGCAGCGAATTCCCGCGCACCTTCAACAGCCAGTTCATCAAGGCCCAGGAAATGCGCTACGGAGAGAACCCGCACCAGAGCGCGGCGTTCTACGTTGAGGCCAAGCCTGCCGAAGTCGGCATCGCCACCGCGACCCAACTGCAAGGCAAAGAACTGTCGTACAACAACGTGGCCGACACCGACGCCGCGCTGGAATGCGTGAAGAGCTTCGTCAAACCGGCCTGCGTCATCGTCAAGCACGCCAACCCGTGCGGCGTGGCAGTGAGCCCGGACGCCGAAGGCGGCATCCGTCAGGCCTACGAACTGGCCTACGCCACCGACACCGAATCGGCATTCGGCGGCATCATCGCCTTCAACCGTGAACTGGATGCCGAGACCGCCAAGGCGATCGTCGAGCGTCAGTTCGTCGAAGTGATCATCGCGCCAAGCGTCAGCGCAGAAGCCCGTGAAATCGTCGCTGCCAAGGCCAACGTGCGCCTGCTGGCCTGCGGCGAGTGGTCGGCGGATCGCGTTCCGGCCTGGGACTACAAGCGCGTCAACGGCGGCCTGCTGGTCCAGAGCCGCGACATCGGCATGATCAGCGCCGACGACCTGAAAGTGGTGACCAAGCGCGCACCGACCGAACAGGAAATCCACGACCTGATCTTCGCCTGGAAAGTGGCCAAGTTCGTCAAATCCAACGCCATCGTCTACGCCAAGAACCGTCAGACCATCGGTGTCGGCGCCGGCCAGATGAGCCGCGTGAACTCGGCGCGTATTGCCGCGATCAAGGCTGAACACGCCGGTCTGCAAGTCGCAGGTTCCGTGATGGCATCGGATGCGTTCTTCCCGTTCCGCGACGGCCTGGACAATGCGGCCAAGGTCGGTATCACTGCGGTGATCCAGCCGGGTGGCTCGATGCGTGATGCTGAGGTGATTGCTGCTGCTGACGAAGCCGGTATCGCGATGGTGTTCACTGGCATGCGTCATTTCCGCCACTGATTTTCCCGCTTGATCGTGCCCACGCTCTGCGTGGGTATGCAGCCCCTACAGAATTAGCGTCATCCGAGGTTTTTGAAATGAATGTTTTGATCATTGGCAGCGGTGGCCGCGAACACGCCCTGGCCTGGAAAGTGGCTCAGGATCCGCGTGTGCAGAAGGTTTTCGTCGCACCGGGCAACGCCGGCACCGCGATTGAAGCCAAGTGCGAAAACGTCGCCATCGACGTACTGGCCCTTGAGCAACTGGCCGACTTCGCCGAGAAGAACGTTTCCCTGACCATCGTCGGTCCGGAAGTACCGCTGGTTGCCGGCGTCGTCGACCTGTTCCGCTCACGCGGGCTGGACTGCTTCGGTCCGACCGCCGGTGCCGCGCAGCTGGAAGGCTCGAAAGCCTTCACCAAGGATTTCCTGGCCCGCCACAAGATCCCGACTGCCGACTACCAGAACTTCACCGAGATCGAGCCTGCCCTGGCTTACCTGCGTGAAAAAGGCGCACCGATCGTGATCAAGGCCGATGGCCTGGCCGCCGGCAAAGGCGTGATCGTCGCCATGACCCTGGCCGAAGCCGAAGACGCCGTGTGCGACATGCTCGCCGGCAACGCCTTCGGTGACGCCGGTTCGCGCGTTGTGATCGAAGAGTTCCTCGACGGCGAAGAGGCCAGCTTCATCGTAATGGTCGACGGCAAGAACGTCCTGCCGATGGCCACCAGCCAGGACCACAAACGCGTCGGCGACGGCGACAGCGGCCCGAACACCGGCGGCATGGGTGCCTACTCCCCTGCCCCGGTGGTCACCGCTGATGTGCACCAGCGCGTGATGGACCAGGTGATCTGGCCGACCGTGCGCGGCATGGCCGAGGAAGGCAACGTCTACACCGGTTTCCTGTACGCCGGTCTGATGATCGACAAGGCCGGCAATCCGAAGGTCATCGAGTTCAACTGCCGTTTCGGCGATCCGGAAACCCAACCGGTGATGCTGCGCCTGCAGTCGAGCCTGGTGCTGCTGGTCGAAGCGGCCCTGGCCCAGGCCCTGGACAAAGTCGAAGCGCAGTGGGATCCACGTCCGAGCGTCGGCATTGTGCTGGCGGCCGGCGGTTACCCGGGCGACTACGCCAAGGGCGCGACGATCAACGGTCTGGACGCGGCAGCGAACCTGGAAGGCAAGGTCTTCCACGCCGGCACCGCGCTCAAGGACGGCAACGTTGTGACCGCCGGCGGTCGGGTCCTTTGCGCTACTGCCATGGGCACCAGCGTGGGCGCTGCCCAGGAACAGGCCTACAAACTGGCCAAGGCCATCGACTGGGAAGGCTGTTTCTACCGCACCGACATTGGCTACCGCGCCATTGCTCGTGAACGCGGCGAAACTCAGTAATAAGCTACGCTGTGTTTCCGGCAAGGACCCTTGGTCCTTGCCGGACTGTTCCGACGCTGCGCATCGTTATATTCTGGCATCAACCTACGAAGGGATTTCGCCGTGCGCTGGCTCAGGATTGCCATAGGTTTCACCGTCACACTGTTGACCTTGCTCTGCATGCTCCCGGCCCAGGCCGCGCAAGGCAGTGGCTGGTCGGTATTGCTCGACGATCAGGGCAACCTCCAGCTGAGCGACATCCGCTCCGCCCGCTACACCAATCAATTCAGCCCCATCGAGCTTGACCGCCTCACCGCGGCCGAACCCGATGGCGCGCTATGGCTGCGCTTCAGACTGGCGCCCGGCAAGCACGAACAAGTGCTGCGCATTTTCGCTCCCGACCTGTCACACCTCAATCTGTACGTGCTCGATGGCGACAGGCTGATCGAGCAACGGGAAACCGGCACCGTCCAGGCCCAGGCCGAGCGCCCATTGCCGAGCAGCGACTTCCTGCTGCCGCTGCCGCAAAGCGACAAATCCCTCGACGTCTATCTGCGACTGGTCTCCGACCACCAGTTACGCCCGTACATCACCCTGCAATCGGCGGTGATGGGCGCGGCCAATCATAACCAGACGCTGATCTACGGTTTGCTGTTCGGCTGCCTCGCCATGCTGATCCTGCACAACCTGATCCGCTACGCCTACACTCGTTCACGCAGCAGCCTGTGGCTGGCGGTGTGTGAAGGCCTGCTGAGCCTGAGCCTGTTGCTGTTGCTCAACCTGGCCGGCCCCTGGCTGCCGAACTGGCATGCGATCCAGACCCCCGGCGCCTACCTGGCCCTTCTGTTGACCGCGCCGGCCGGCCTGATGTTCGCATACCGCTTCTTCGCCCCGCTTGGCCCACACCCGCTGAACAAGCTGCTGCTGGGCGACATCCTGTTCATCGTGATCTGCAGCCTGCTGCTGTTGTTCGTCAACACCCTGCCGCTGAACATCATCACCTACGCGCTGGTGGCCCTCGCAGGGCTGAGCATGTTGCTGGTGGCGTTCTACCACTGGCAGAAAGGCTACCGCCCTGCCCGCTTGTTCGTCGCCGCGATGGTGGTGTTCAACATCGGCACGCTGATCATTCTCCCGGCCTTGCTGGGGCTGACCCTGGTGGCGCCGCAAGGTCTGATCATGACCCTGATGGGCTTCATCTGCATCAGTGGCCTGCTGATGAGCATCGCCCTCGGCGAGCGCCAGCGCAGCATCACCGAAAGCCGTTTCAGCATCAGCCGCGACCTCGCCGCAAGCAACGCCGAAATCAATGCCAAGGCCGAGTTCCTGGCCAAAATCAGCCACGAAATCCGCACGCCGATGAACGGTGTGCTGGGCATGACCGAACTGCTGCTCGGCACGCCCCTGTCGGTCAAGCAACGCGACTACGTGCAGACCATCCACAGCGCCGGCAACGAACTGCTGACCCTGATCAACGAGATCCTCGACATCTCCCGCCTCGAGTCCGGGCAGATCGAACTGGACGACGTGCAGTTCGACCTCAATGCCTTGATCGACGATTGCCTGAGCATCTACCGCGCCAAGGCCGAACAGCAGAACGTCGAACTGATCAGCTTCATCCAGCCGCAAGTGCCACGGGTCATCAGTGGCGACCCGACGCGCCTGCGCCAGACGTTGCTGAGCCTGCTGGAAAACGCCCTGAAGAAAACCGAAGAAGGCGAAGTGCTGGTGGTGGTCGCCCTCGACGAACGCAGCACCGGACCACGTCTGCGTATTGCCGTTCAGGACAGCGGCCAGCCCATGGATCAGGAAGAGCGCGACGCGCTGATGCATGCCGAGCTGCACAGCAAGCACTTCCTGTCGGCCAACCGCCTGGGCGGCAACCTCGGGCTGGTGATCGCACGGCAACTGATTCGCCTGATGCAGGGCGAGTTCGGCATCAAGAGCGGCGCCACTCAGGGCAGCACGCTGTGGCTGACCC
Source organism: Pseudomonas sp. stari2 (assembly GCF_040760005.1). Taxonomy (NCBI): domain Bacteria; kingdom Pseudomonadati; phylum Pseudomonadota; class Gammaproteobacteria; order Pseudomonadales; family Pseudomonadaceae; genus Pseudomonas; species Pseudomonas sp. Stari2. Next base: position 900,335 of record NZ_CP099760.1, on the reverse strand, counting down.
TGCCGCTGGACCCCGATCGCCTGGAGCATCCGACCTCCGATCTCGACAGTCCGCTGCAGGGTGCGCGGGTGCTGGTGGTCGACGACAACGACACCTGCCGCAAAGTGCTGGTGCAACAGTGCAGCGCCTGGGGCCTGAACGTCAGCGCGGTGCCGTCAGGCAAGGAAGCGCTGGCTCTGCTGCGCACCAAGGCGCACCTTCGTGATTACTTCGACGTGGTCCTGCTGGACCAGAACATGCCCGGCATGACCGGTATGCAACTGGCGGCCAAGATCAAGGAAGACCCGAGCCTGAACCACGACATCCTGCTGATCATGCTCACCGGCATCAGCAATGCGCCGAGCAAGATCATTGCGCGAAACTCGGGGATCAAACGCATCCTGGCCAAACCGGTGGCCGGCTACACACTCAAGACCACGCTGGCCGACGAACTGAACCAGCGCAACCGTGGCCAGGCGGTGTTCCAGCCTCAAGCCGCCGGCCCGGCCACGGCCGTCAAAGTCCCTAGCGACTTCCGTATTCTCGTCGCCGAAGACAACACGATTTCCACCAAAGTGATCCGCGGCATGCTCGGCAAGCTCAACCTGCAACCGGACACTGCCAGCAATGGCGAAGAAGCCTTGCAGGCCATGAAGGCTCAGCGCTACGACCTGGTGCTGATGGATTGCGAAATGCCGATCCTCGATGGCTTCTCCGCTACCCAGCAACTGCGGGCCTGGGAAGTCGGCAATCAGCGTATCCGGACGCCGATCGTCGCACTGACCGCGCACATCCTCGCCGAACACAAGGAGCGTGCGCGCCAGGCCGGCATGGACGGGCACATGGCCAAACCGGTGGAGCTGTCGCAACTGCGCGAGCTGATCGAGCACTGGGTGGCCCAGCGTGATCAGCAAAATCGCACGACGGCAAGAACGTCCTGAGCTCGGCGAGCGCTCACCTTCTCGACGGATCTTGCCGTGATGACGCCAGATCCGCCTGATAGACTCCGTTCAACTTTCGTCGGCGCGAGTTTCAATCATGCTCCATGTGTTGTTCAGCGTTTACCTGAAGATGCTGGTGCTCTACAGCCCGTTCTTCGTGTTGTCCTGCTTCATCAGCCTGACCCGGGGGTATTCGCGCAAGGAACAACGGCGCCTGGCCTGGAAAGTGGCAATCGCCACCCTGGTATCGAGCGTGTTGCTGTATCTGTTCGGGCGGGTGATCTTCGACGTGTTCGGCATCACCGTGGATGCCTTCCGCATCGGGGCCGGCAGCGTGCTGTTCATTTCGGCGCTGGGCATGGCCCAGGGCAAGTCGGCGGTTCAGGCCGACAATGTGCAGCAGGACGTGACCATCGTCCCGTTGACCATCCCGCTGACTGTCGGCCCGGGTACGATCGGTGCGCTGCTGGTGATGGGCGTCAGCCAGCCGCACTGGGATGACAAACTGATCGCGATCATGAGTATCGCGCTCGCCAGTTTTACCGTTGGCGTGGTGTTGTATCTGTCGAATCGGATCGAGCGGATTCTTGGCGATCAGGGGTTGCAGATCGTCAGCCGGCTCATGGGATTGTTTGTCTGTGCGCTGGCGGCGCAGATCATCTTCACCGGGGTCAAAGGCTATCTGGTGCCTTGAACCCGGAAACGAAAAGACCGCCGACGGCAACGTCGGCGGTCTTTTTCCGTCAATGCCCGTCATTCTTCAATCGGCGGACTCGACGGTTTTCTGTGCGTTTGCCTGATCGATGAACGCTTTCAACGTCACGCCGTCGGCGTCCACCTTGCGCCCCCTTAGCCAGCGCACCAGTTTCGACACTTGGCACGGGCTCAGCCCCCTGACCTCAAGCATCGCATCACCGCGCAACAGTGGATCACTTACTCCTGCATTCCGCACCAGCACACAGTGCTCGCTGTCGGGGTCGATGATCACCAGGTGATCGTCGACCATCGCCACCTCAAGCTTTTGCGAATCGACCGGAGTCCAGATCAACCGGCTCATGACCAGTGGACGGTCCCCCAGCGGGTAACGACAGTCGATCACCATCAGGTCGAGCTTGCGCATGAGCGCCTCGGACAGGTGCCACTTCATCGAACCGCGCCCCACCCGCAGAACAAGTGTACGTACATCGTCCGGAACCAGTGGCAGTAGATCGTACGCATCCAGGCGCCCTTCGAGCACCAGCACTTCTCCCGTGCGCCGGACATAATCCAGCGGCTTGATCTGGCGCCGGCTCGGGTAGCTCCGAACGACTCGTTCCTGCGGCTCATGGAGCAGAACATTCGTGCGGCGACGGGTTCCGAGCAGCTCGAAATCCTCCGGCAGGTCGGCAGCGGGAATCTGGATCAGCCGTGCGCTGTCGGCGATGTACCACCGAACACTGGAATCTTGCGCGGCGACGGAAAGGAATGGACGATGCGCCTCGTTCGCCAGCAAGGCCTGCAAGTTGCCGATCGGATTGTCGCCATTGGCTGCCAGCCAATCGTGCTGCACACCCGTAATCAGTGGAGGTTCCTGATGCTCCAGTTGCACCACCACTCCCTCCTGCGTCGTACCCACCAGCCCGGCCCCCGCGACCTGCACATCGACATAACGCTGTGCGGTCCACTGTCGCTCTGGTTTGGGAAGCAATGATGCCTGCAATAATTGCGTGCCCTTTCCGAACGCCTGGTCGAGTTGCTTTTGATCGATAAACGCCTGGCGCCAGACCTCGCCGGTCTCGGGTTCGAACAGCCACACCGACTGATTGTCCGGTGTCATGCCGAGCAACCGGATCTGCGTCTGCTGCGCGTCACACAGTAACAAACGGTCGTCCACGTACCACGCGTGCAAACGCGCATCGCCCTGCGCATTGGCAACACCGAAAATCGGGAACTGCTCAACGGTGTATTGCCGGGCAACACCTGCAAGCGCCTGCCACCATTGCTCTCGCCTCTCGAGCCATGGCTCGGCCAGCCCGGCAAAGCGCACTTCACCGTCAATACCGATTTCGAACGTCAATCCATCCTCTGTCCGCGCCTGATAACCCTTGTGCTCGGTCGTGACGTGCGTCAAACGTTCAGGCTGCACCCAGCGGTGCGACCATTGGCTCTGTTCCTGTGCCAGGGTCCGCTGCACCCGACACAGACTCTGGAATTTCCGGTTGTAGATGACAAACACATCGCTGTCATCGGCCAGCGTCAGCAGCATCAGCTCGTTCAGGTTCTGAATCGAATCGGGCCAGCCGCGGGCATGGTGACGATGCGGCACCGGGCGCACAATCAGGTTGTCACGGGTACGAATCCAGGCCATGTCGCGGAAACGCTCCTCAAGCCTCCAGCTGATTGAAACGTAAGGCGCAAACTGCCAGTCGACCGTGGCATACCCCTTATCGGCAGAGAGCGGTTCGAGTACTGCCCACTTACCCAGTATCGGAACCCAGTCAGTCAGAGGCGTGCTGTTATCGAGCAGTGACTCGAATGTCGGCTCAAGTGCACAGGTGACCGAGCTCAGCCACAGCTCACCCTCGTGAATCAAGTAGTTGAGGCGCTCAAGCGTACCGTCTTCATGGGCATACTCCTGCACCACATGCACAACACCCTGACCATCGGCTTCAACGCTGCGAATCGTGCTGGCACCTTTGAACCGCACCATCAATCGATAACGATGACTGAGCAGCCCCGTGTCAGCATCGACCTGGCAAATATCGAATGATTCCGGATCATGGTAAAACGCCGAGCCACCGACCACCACCGACAGCCTGCCCTCATCGTGGAACACCTCATCATTGCGGATGTAGAGAATCCGGTCCTGCGCGGCGTCGTACCAGCCGTTGGTGTAACGCGGCGCCTTGATGCTCTCGAACGGAATCAGGTAATCGTGAATTGGCGTATAGCGCAACGCCAGTCGATGAGCCCGGGCCAGCGCATGCAGATGGTCTTGCAGTAGCTGGTCGTCCAGCCCTTCGGGCGTCCGCTCCTGAAGCAGTTCCAGCGGATGCCATTTGCGGTCGGCGATCCTGAAGAACCGGCCGTTTTCGATCAGCAGGAGTATCTCCGGCGCGATGTTCGCTCTCACCTCGAACTGGCAGCCTTTAATGCTGAACTCCCCGCTCCTGCCGAACACAATGTCCCCCTCGCCGGCCCAGGGGGCGACGATAATCCAGCGATTCTGCTGCACGCCCACTGACACCAGCTCAACGTTCACACCGGGGTTGAGCACCAGCGTGCAGGAGCCTCCTCCACCCTGGATTCGATAGCTGATTTGCTCGTGCCATGGCTTGGGGATTACCGGAACGACCAGTTTGCGTGTCTGCCCATCGAGCGTGACGCTGATCGTGGTCGACCGATAGTCGGGAGACATCCGATGAATGATGTAATGGCTGGGAAACGAGTAGAACGAAAACAGGAACAACCATTGACCATCCGTTTTCTTCTTCTCCAGACGCCTGGCGATGTCGAAGCCCTTGTCATGGCGTTGCGATGAGAACGGCAGGATCTGGTATTCGTAGCGGTAGCAGGTGAGCGGCGTGCACGGCAGGACAATGGCCTGTTCGGCAGGGGGAGCGAACGTCATCTGCGCCGGATAGCCCAGCTCGTTGCTGAGGTTGATGGCCCGTGAGTAGTCGACCTCGAATTCCGGCACGCCGAAATGATCGCGCAGTGGATACAGACGGGAGCTGTCGAGCAACAGTTTGCCGGTACTCAGGTCCACGCCATTGATGATCAGTGCCGGTCGCGGTAGCCAGGCATTTTGCTTATCGCTGTAGCGATACCCGGCACTCTGATGTGCCTGTTCCAGATCCGCAAAAAACAGCCCGATCGCTTTCGCTTCCTCTGCGATGGTTGCAAAGTTCTGCGCCAATGCAGTCACACCGACCGCCAGCCCTCCCAGAATCACTCCTGCACCTCCCAGCACCCCGGCTGCCGTTCCCGCACCGGCGAGTGCGGCGCCAAGTCCGGCGCCGGTCAGGGCCAGACTGCTGGCGTCAAAGGTGAGCTGGGTTGCGAAAGTGGCAATCTCGACGTCATTACGGGCATTCGCCAACTGATAAATATCAAAGCCGACATTGGCCAGCCCCAGCACGGCCCCCACACCCTCGTTGGCCACGTGCCCGGCCACAGCGCCGAGCGCTCTGCCGGTCAACGGCTCGAGGGCTTCACCGACCACCTTCGAACTGGTCCGTGCAATCAGTTTTTCATCGCGCAGCGCGGTTTGCACCAAGCGGACCAGTCCTGCGACATCGACTGCATTGCCATGCACCAGCTGCGCATAGTTGACGTAAGCATGCCACTGCACCGCAGTGGTCAATGTACGGTCTTCGCCCTCACGCCCGCGCAACGCATTCATCAGCGCCTGCACCGCAAACCCGGCATTGAGTGTGTGCACTGCGACTGCATCGGTCGGATCCACACTGCCTTCACGCTTGCGCCCCAGGGTCAAGAACAGCTCTGTCAGGTAGTTCCTGATTCGCAGCAGGCGGCCATCCTGGCTGGTGACATTGACTACCAGGTTGCCACTCTGCGGATCGATCATGCCCACCTGATAGCCTCCCTGAGGCGTCACCTCCAGCGAGTCGAATAACGGCACCAGTGGTTTCGCCGAGTCATGGCCCTCCCGCAAACGCGAAGTCGCATCGGCAATCTGCTCCGCCCACCAATCATTGTCTGCCGACAGCAGTGCACTGCCCAGGTGCGAATTTTCCATCAGCGATCGCCCGTGAGCACTGTTGACACGCTGGCGAACGGACCTGAACGGTTTGCCGGGCAGCGGCTCATCCCTGAGCAACTCGGCCACCTTGAAGCCGCTCGACAGGGCCAGAGCCGCCACTTGTTCACCCTGAACATCGATCAGATCGAACTGTGGCCTGCCAGCGCTACCAAACACGGCGTAATGCCGAGCCATGTCCGTGTCCTTGAAGAATTGCTTCAGGGCCATTGTGAAAATCCCGGGGCTGTCGAATTCGAACAGACCGAAGTTCGGATCGTAGAAGTGATAAACGCTTGCTGCGCCGCTGACGGTTCGAGCGACCAGCATCGAGTGGTTGTCCGAGTTGAGCATCAGGGTTCGGGGGCCGGCGGATTCCTCGAGGCTCGCGACCACCTTGTCCAGATCGAGCCGCCCCAGCGCCGTACCCACCTCTGCGGCGTTCACGCCACGCATTTCTTCCAATGCACCGAGAAACGCAGCCGAGTCAGGTTGCTCCGGCTCAAGTACCGCGAGGAAAAAACGCTCGCGTAACTGGCGGGTCGCAGCCTCGCCCCGCGTGAGGGCAGCACTCATCGCCAACGCCAGCGGAAAACAGCGCCCGGCTGCGGTATCACCCGGCCCGTGCATCAACAGATCCTGAGGCACCATTTTGGCGGTGCCGGCTTCGAACTGATTGAGCACCTGCTCCACCCGTTCCTGTACCTTTTCGCGGTGTTCCTGAGTGGCCAGCCGCTGGATCTGCGCCACCTGACGCCCCCAGTCAAACAGCGTCACAGCGTTGGCCAGCGCACTTTTCTTCAGGCTCAATGCGGTGACCGGGCTCGCCCACAAACCATCCTCGACACTCGCCATCCCCGCCATGAACGCTGGCGTCCGACGCTGATAGAGATGCTGTTCGATCACCGCGTAACGCCCGGACGTCCCGCGCTCGCTGACACTGTTGACCAGATTGTCCAGCGCACTGCTCAGGGTGGAAAAGCTCTGACTGTCCAATGACTCGACGCCCAGCAATGCTCCAAGCGCCAAACGCTGCAAAGGGTTGAGCTGCTCAAGTTGCCAGGAGCCGGCACCAAGACCGATCAAGATTTCATCCAGCCCAAGATTTTGCGCGAGCTGATTTTTTGGGAATACCGGCGGTCGCAGGCGCGTGTCCTGACTGCGGATGGCCTGACGGTCATCGAAACTCAGCGGCAACCTGTCGGCGAATACAACCTTGCCGTCGTGGCCGCTCATCATTGCCTTGGTAAACGGTTCACCGAGGCGCTCGGCCATACGCTGCAACAGCTCGGTATTCAGGACATGTCGTCCTTCGATGAACGGCCAGCCGAGTTCGAATTCGACGGTCGTCTGCTTGAGCAACTCAGTAAGGTTCCCTGCGTAGCGGGCCTTGTATTGGCCGTCGCGCCAGCGTTGCTGCTCAGTCTCGAGCCACTTCTGAGTATCGGTTTCGTTTTCTTTCCAGGAGTGATCCAGCTCCTCTTCAGTGAGCTGATTAACCGTCTGCAGAGGTGCGATGGCCATTTCCCGCCGTGACGCCTGTGCACCCTCGGGCGTTAAAAATGCCTTTTCGAAATCGCCGGCGCCATCCTTGATCGCGACCGGTCCGGTCAAATAGATCGTCCCCTCATTTTTTGGTCGGATACCTTCGTTGTGGTATCCGGCGGCGGCATTCGCCAAATAAGACGCAAAGATGGCTTCCATTCCGGGCAAGTCAAACAAAGGCCCGTAAGACTTTTCCAGCACTTCACCGCTCAGCGTATCCATGGCTTCATGCTCTTGAAGACTGATACCTCTGTCAGTCGCCAACCGTGCGGTGCCATCGATCAGCTCATAGTTGAACCTGAAGCGCTGAAGTACGGACTCAAGTACCGCCGAGCCGGCATGAGCCATCATGTAGGCGTTGCTGATCGTGTTTCCCTTTGCCACCGCGCGCAAAGCGTAGGGTCGGACAAGCAGATCCTGCGGAGGCTGAAACACCTGGGTCAAAGGTGGCCGGCTTTTGGCAAACGCTTGCAGTACCGCGCGATACTCTTCGGGTATTTGCAACAGTTTGTCTCTGTATCGCCCCCGCAACGCTTGTCGACCTGGCATCCAGTCAGGGTTCTGATCCAGCATCAACTGCAAAACACCGAGTCGCGCATCCTCACCAAAGCCGCTGATATCGACACCTGCAACTTCCTTCAGCATCGGTGGCAAGTTATCCACATCGCTGTAACTGCCACCTTCAAAGTGCAAGACCTCTGCTCTTACGATATCCGACGCAGCCGCCAGGTTGCCCCGCATGCGCATTTCCCGCTGATAAATATCCCGCAACTTCAAAGGTATTTCCGACCCTGCCAGATCGCGCACTCGAATGTTACCTCCGACCAGCGCATCGATACTTTCACGGTTCTTAGCTTTCAACTTCCTTAAATCCTGAGCGTTCTGCCCATAAGCACGGTTCAACAACTGCAATCTTGCTTCATCGGCGGATTCGCCTCTCGCAACCGCCGCATCAATGTGTTCCCTCATCTGTTTCTTCAAAGCGATAGCGCGGGTGACATACATCTCGCCCAGAACCTTATCGGAGATGCTGTCGAGGCCTCCCCGCTCCATAGCGTCCGCCTTGGCCGCCTCGACCATCAAGCGATTGGCCTGCCACGCCAGCAACCCATCACTGTCATACCAGACGTTTATCTGGTAACCCTGGCCGGCCAGCACCTGTTTCCAGACATTGATGTAATCACGCTGGATCTCGCCGATCCCGCCGCCGAGCCAGACGAAATGCAGTATCTTCGGAACTTGTGTCGCCGGTATTTTCATCAGTTCGATGCCGTATTGCAGCCGTGCTTCGAAATTGCTCACTCGTCCAAGGATTTGCGTCAGACCGGGAGCTGCCTCGTTATCGGGGCTCGGCGCGGGAGCCTGCTCCACTTCGCGACGTACACGACGCTGACCCAACTCTCCCAACGCCTGTCTGAACAACGCCAGAGGATGCTGCAGCCGCGGTGAATCGAGCAGGCCGATGCAGGCAAAGTAATAACGGATAACGGCATCGTATTGTCGGGTGTTCTTGTACGGCAACAGTGCCTGCTCAAGGTCTGCCAACTTGAACAAATTGACAAACTTTGCATACCCCCTATCAGCAGTATTAACTTTTGCATCTTGCATGAACCGACCTCCTTGAAACGTCCAATTACATACGCACAAAAAACAAGCGCGCACAAAAAAACTAGCCAAAGGAGAAAGTTTCCCATGACAAATAAAACAGTGAAGACCTAGCAATATTGAGCACAAAATTAGTACAAACGAACTTCACAGACAAACTTGAAACCATTCAAGCAATGTCAAAAGAAACATCCAACAACATCAACTCAATATCTTTTACACCCATTAAACATCTACCTGAAAACAGGCCACGCAGAAACAGACAAGGCCGCGAGTTTTCATTCGCGGCCTTGTTATTGACATCCTTGGAGAGAAATAACAACGGATTACAACAGCGTTTTTATCCGGCCGGCTTTTCCCCGTACCAACGCGGCGTATACACCCACTCACCGCCCTCGCTGCGAGGGAAAATGCAGGTGGTGGACGAACCGATCAACACCATCGTGCGCATGTCCACCTGATCCGGTGTCAGTGCGCCCAACGTCGTCACTCGCAGTGTCTGCCCCGGCCGGCCAATATCGCGGCCCAGCACCACCGGCGTTTTCGGCGTGCGGTGTTGCGCGACGATTTCCAGCGCTCGCCCCAGTTGCCATGGTCGGGCGCGGGAGATCGGGTTGTAGAACGCCAACGCCAGATCGGCCTCGGCGGCCAGATCCAGACGTTTTTCGATAATCGACCACGGTTTGAGGTTGTCCGACAGAGACATCACGCAGAAGTCATGGCCCAGCGGCGCACCGGCCTGAGCGGCGGTGGCCAGCGACGCGGAAACCCCCGGCAGGATTTCCAGATCGACGCTGTGCCACGCCGGATCCGTCGACTCATGCAACGCTTCGAGCACCGCGGCCGCCATGGCGAACACGCCCGGATCGCCGGACGAAACCACGATCACCGAACGGCCCTGAGCGGCCAGTCTGAAGGCATGGCGAGCACGCTGCATTTCTTCGCGGTTATCGGTGCAGTGCTGCACTTGATCGTCGCGGAACGGGCCGGCCATACGCACGTAAGTTTCGTAACCCAGAACGTCGGTGGCCCGGGCAAGTTCGGCCTTCACTGCCGGCACCATCAACTCGGCTGCACCTGGCCCGAGACCGATGACGGCCAGACGTCCGCGCGGACGACCGACCTGCGAAACATCCAGCGGCTGTTCGGCTACGGCGATGGCAATTTCGTGGGATGTTGTGATGATTCGAGCGTCCGGGACGGCATGACGTGCCAGCTCCGCAATGTCACTCGTCGACGCAACAAAGCGCAGCGGCACCGCGAGTTCAAGCGCCGCTTCACGCAATGCCGGAATGGTCATCTGAACATCGGCCGCCACCAGACAGGCCAACGATTGAATCGCCACACCGGCCTGCTGCAACGCATCGCGAATCGCACCTGGCAGGTCAGTCATTTCGGAACCGACCGCCACCGCCACGCTGCGCGGATAAATCAGCAACTCACTGGCGCTCGCCACGCGGGCATCGCTGCCGACATGAATCGAGCGCTGCGCCTGCGGATCCTCCGGCAGTTGCGCCTGCTCAAGCCACGGCGCGGCGCCATCGATGCGCACGCTGTGGCCCGCGAGCAGATCGGACACAAAGCGCTTGCCCTGCTCCAGATCGCCGAGGGCATAACCGCCGGGCGGGTTGAGCAGGCAGGTGCCGAAACGCAACTCGCCGCTGGTGGTGATTGCCGCTGCCACTTCAAATGCAGCTGCGATCTCGCGGGCCATGACATTCACCCCACCCAGGCCGCCGAGCAGCGGCACCACGGCGCTGCCGTCTTCAGCCACGGCGAGCACCGGTGGCTCGACGCCTTTTTCCAGCAGCAGCGGCGCCAGGGTGCGGATGACAATTCCCGCCGCGCACAGGGCAATGATCGGCGTGTCCTGTTGATACAGCTCGCGCAGGGTCGCGCCGAACTCGCTGTAAGTCAGTTCGGCGCCTTCGACGCGCCCTTTCAATCCGTGAACCTGTGCGCCCGGATAGACCTGCTGAAGGCGACGGGCCGTGGCCAGTGCGCCCTGACCGAGAATGACGATGGCCGGTGTGGAATGGGTCATCAGCCTTGCCACCGTTCGCCGGGAACAATGATCAGCGAGAAGTACGGCGACGACATCGGTTCGACCTCATCCAGCGGCACGATCTTCTGGTTGGCCATGGTCGCGCGCTCGACGTACAGCGCACGCTCTGCCAGACCCAGCTCTGCCAAAACGTCGCGCACCTTCGGGAAGTTGCGTCCCAGCTTCATGATCACCGCCGCGTCGGCATCGGCCAGACGGCGCTTGAGCTCTTCGTGAGGCAGCACGCCGGACAGCACCGACAGGCTCTGATTGCGATAGACCAGCGGCGCACCCAGCACCGAAGCGCCACCAAGCATCGAGCAAACGCCCGGCACCACTTCAGCTTCGTAACGGCTGGCGAGGCGATCATGCAGGTACATGTAGGAACCGTAGAAGAACGGATCACCCTCGCAGATCACCGCCACGTCGCGACCGGCATCCAGATGCACGGCCACTTCCTCGGCAGCGTCATCGTAGAAATCGCTGATCACCTGTTCGTAGGACAGCGGCGCCGGCAGCACTTCAGTGGTCACCGGGTACACCAGCGGCAGCAGATTCTGCGCGTCCTGCAGGTGCGCCTCGATGATGCCGAACGCGTTGCCCTTCTTGCCCTTGGCCACGAAGTACGCCACCACTGGCGATTCGCGCAACAGGCGCAGTGCCTTGACGGTAATCAGTTCCGGATCACCGGGGCCGACGCCCAGGCCAATCAAACGTCCTTTGGCCTGCATCATTCGATCTCCGTGGCGAGGGCATTGACCGCAGCGGCGGCCATGGCGCTGCCGCCGAGGCGACCCTGCATGATCACGAACGGCACGCCACGGCTGTTGGCAGCCAGCTCGGCCTTGGATTCGGCAGCGCCGACGAAGCCCACCGGGAAGCCGAGGATCAGCGCCGGTTTCGGAGCGCCGGCGTCGAGCATTTCCAGCAGATAGAACAGCGCGGTCGGCGCGTTGCCGATCACCACCACACTGCCTTCCAGATGCGGACGCCACAACTCCAGCGCCGCTGCCGAGCGAGTGTTGCCCAGCTCACGCGCAAGCTCCGGCACGCCGTCGTCGCGCAGGGTGCAGATCACCTCGTTGTTGGCCGGCAGGCGCGCACGGGTCACGCCTTCGGAGACCATCCGCGCATCGCACAGGATCGGCGCGCCAGCGGCCAGCGCATCGCGCCCGGCCTTGCCCGCGCCTTCGGAGAATTGCAGCCCGTCGATGGCCTCGACCATGCCGCAGGCGTGGATCACCCGCACGGCGAGTTTTTCCAGGTCGGCCGGGATACGGGCCAGGTTGGCCTCGCTGCGAATGATCGCGAAGGAGTTGCGATAGATCTCCTGACCGTCGCGGATGTAATCAAGCATCAATGGGGCTCCGTGAGCGGGCGGCGAGCAGGGTCGCGGCCGCTTCGATAGTAAGGTTGTGAGCGTGCAGCGCGCCGAAACCGGGCAGCGCTGCATCGCGAAAATAGAGATCGTAGTGACCGGGGCCGACCGCCAGCAGAGTCACGGCAGCCCGGTGTGCGGCGGCGCAGGAACGCGAGCAGCCGGACAGGTGCACATCCACGGCGTGTGGCAACAGCGTAGCCAGAAGGCGGGCATCGTGTTTGGTATCGGCCAAGCCTTTACCGCAGCCATTGGAGCCGGTGCAGGCGATCAGGTGTGCTAAAGGATCTTCGAAATGGGTCAGCAGGTTCAGCTTGCCCAACTCGTCGAGCACTTGAACCGCATCGGCTTCCCGCACATCGGGCAACAACAGACTCTGCCAAGGGGTGAAGCGCAGGCTGCCGTCGCCGAAGGTTCTGGCCAGTTGTGCGGCGCCACGCAGTATGCCCGGATCGAGGCGGCCGAGCGCCGGTGCGGCACCGACATAGACCTGACCGGCCGATTGCTGAGGATGGATCCCGATGTGCAAACCTTCCGGTCCGGCTTCGCATTGCCACTCTCCGACGGCTTTCAGGCTGATTCGCTGACCGAGCTTTTCCAGGAACACCGGCGCCGGACATTCATCCAGCAGATGGCGCATCCGCGTCTGCTCCGGCCGGGCCAGATCGAGGAACAGCTCCAGCACCGCCACCACCAGCGCATATCCGTCCGCCAGCGCCACGGCAGCCAGCGGTCGATCCGTCGGACAACCCGCCAGGCCGAACGCCAGCAGCGTATCGCCGCAATCATCGAATGCCGACAACCAAAGGTCATGGGGATGTTCGAGCATCGACAGTGCTTCACCGCCATCCAGTTGCACGGCGAATTTGGCGCTCAGCTCATGGAAACGCGAATGGCTTTGCAGGGTCTCGAGGATGTGCCCGGCCAATGGACGGGTATCAAAGCGCATCTGCCGATCGATACCGGCAGCCGGGCTGAGCATCAGGTTGCGCACATCGTCGCCCGCTGCGGTTCGCGGCCCAAGTCCGGCAGCCAGCAGGCTTTCGATCAGTGCGGCGGCCTGGTCGCCGATGCCGCGAATCTGCAGATTGCCCCGGTTGGTCGCCTCGATCGCCCCGCCGGCAAACCGCTCGGCGGCATCGGCCACCGCATCGGCCTGATCGGCCCTGATCGAACCGCCATCGAGCTTGATCCGGCAGATACCACCATCCAGCGCCTGGACAATACGCAGCAACCCCGGGCAAGCCGAGGGGCGTATGGCAGTGGACATCGTACGTTCGTTCAAGGGATGACCGGCTGACAGGCAGCGCTCTGGTGGGCGAAAGGTCGCCATTATGCCTGCTTTGCCTGACAGCATGAAAAGTCTGCCCGTCGGACAACCGATCGCCCCTCGTCAGTGCTCAAGCCAATGCGATGATCTGCTCTTGCCGCCGGTCGCCCAATAGCGCAATCACTTTGTCCCGGGAAAAGACGTAGTCTTCGGGATCAATCAGCGCCTTGTAGCCATCGATGGATACGTTACCCAGCACGTTCGCGGTATTGAATCGGTGGCACAAAAGATTGCCTTCAATGACCTCATCGACTTCGAACGCGATGAACACCGTCGACACACTCAGGTCCCGAGACAGAAGGCTGAAGCCGAACCGCACCCATTTGCCCTCATGCAGGGAGTGCTGGAGCAACACCTCCATTGCGTGCCCGCTCGATGCCTGCATCGACAGCAACGTGAGGCTTGAACCCACGACCTCGTCGGTCGCAGCAGGACCCCACTGGTGAAAGATTCGACGGATCAATTCGGCAAGGGTAAAACTGCCCGGCATCGGCACAGGCAGGCTGGCGTGCGGGTTATCCAGCAACATTGCACCCGTTACTCTCAGTGCGGTCTTGTTGGCCTGATTCCATGAGTCGACCTGGGTGAGATCAGGACATTTGTGCGAGGCGACCAATTGAGCATAAAGCAGCGCATCCAAACCGTCGCACCGGTCCGACTCCAGCAACTCATCTGCGACCAGAACCACAGTACCGGCACATATGAACGTTTTAACACCGACATCTGTATTCATTGATTACTCCTTATAAAAAGCCAGAGGCCCATGCCTCTGGCTTCAATGAATATCAGGCGGCGCCAAACTCATAGCTGAGCGCTTTTTCACGCTCCGCGGTCAGTGCCTTGACGATCAGTGGCTCGACCGACAGGTAGTCTTCTTCGTCCATAGTCATGATGGCGGAGCCGTTATAGATGTCGACACTGGATGCAGTCCACTCGACAAACAGTACCTTGGTCGGTTGCGCCGCAGCCATGTACTGCACGGCCGCGATTGCCATGGTGATCGTACCGTCCTTGTCCTCCAGAGCACTCGACATGCAGAAGTTGCCGCCTTCCGCTTTCTTGGTGTTGCGTTCAAAAACTGTCAGCGCTTGCGGGACATCTTTCAGTGCGTCCATGGTGGTGTCTGCCACGTCCTTGAGTACTTTCAAGACGGCTGCACCCTGACCCACCGCCGCTGTCAGCGCGGTATTGATGATGCTCAGCGCAATGTTGTCCATGGTCAGTTTCGTGGAGGTGGCCTTGTAACGATTGTAAGGCTGACTGAAGGCAAACCAGCCCGACAGTTTCATCAGTCGCATGAATTCGTTGTAACGCTGTTCCTTCTGGCTGGCGGAAGGGTATTTGAGCAAGGACACCAGATCGGCGTACATATACGTATTTTTAACAATGCGCTTGCTGCGCTTGGACATACTTTCGTCAAAACCGGCAATGCCTGTCCCCATAATGGCCGCGTTAAGTTCATCCTTGTCGACCGGGAGTGTCGCGCCAGCGGAAAACTTCATTGCACGCGGAACAGGCCGCGCGGCGATAAAATCATTACACTCTTGAATCAGAGCTACACGTTGCTCCGCGGCAACTACCTGCTTGGTAAATTCGTTCACAACATCCATTCCTTTAATTAAACCAATTACGCCCTCATGGCGTAATCAAAAACTAACAAGCCAAAAAAAATTTATCAAACTCCATAGCATTCTAGACATTTCAAACAACACCGAAAAACAAGAGCGCACTATCACCTCATCAACTCGATTTCCTTCCTCCTCATCTCTTTTACCGCGTCACTCAGGCCAGATCGATGCTGGTCCATTTTTTTTTGAAGTGACCACTAACCGTCTGGATTGAATATCAAGCTTGGACATTGAATGGTCTACCTCCCAGAACAGGTACCTGGAGCCCCAGTTATTGCTCAGCATGCGCACATTGCTGATGACCATTTCCAGTTCCTGACTGGAATTATAAAAGGCAGGAGAAAAGCTAAAGTCGCCCAACTTCCTAGTACTTTGAGTGAGCAGATCCAGCCCTTCAGGATGAGTTTCGAGCAGCTTGAAGGTCTCTCTCATCTGACTGATTTTTCCCCTGCTCAGCAGCGTCGACATAGATTTCGCCCAGATATCGAGAACATTCCCGGAAAAGTTATTTTCCACGACAATTACTGGTGCACCTTGCAATTCCCAGCCTACGGACCAGAGTGTTCCCGAATAAAATTCAAACCAGTCGACCGGACGACGTTGTCTGTCATGACGTAGATCCGCCTGATACTCCGCCCATCGCATGCTGTCCTTGATGTATTGCTTTTCTTGATGACTCACTCCAGAGAAAAAAGCCAACAAGTTGCTTTCCACGACACTGGAACTACTCACTTCCATAAACTGCTCCATAGCCGCCCCGCCTCCAAGTACACACTCACATTTAAACCCTCACATCATAAAAATAAATGACAACATCAAACGCAACCTGAAAAACAGGAAGAACACCGAAACTAACAACAAACAAACCCTCTCAACAAATAACAACTTCGACACTTGATGTCCGAGCCTCGTAAAAATGCAAGGCAGCCAGTTCGAGACAGCCGCGTTATCATGTCGCCCATCCACGAAAAACCCATGATGAGGATCCGCATGACCCCTTGGCTGACGGTTGTAGGCATTGCTGAAGACGGTTTCAAAGGTCTTGGCAAAAATGCCCGGCGCGCCCTGCTGAGCGCTTCGCGGATCGTCGGCGGTCAGCGTCAGCTGGATCTGCTGCCGGTGTGCATCCGTGGCGAGCGCCAGTTGTGGCCAAGCCCGTTTTCGCTGGCTCCGGTTCTTGACCGCCATGGCGAAGCAGTGTGCGTGCTGGCCAGCGGTGATCCGATGTTCTACGGCGTTGGCGCGAGTCTGGCACGGCAGGTGCCGGGGGCCGAGATGCTGATTCTGCCGGCACCGTCCTCTTGCTCGCTGGCAGCGGCCCGACTGGGCTGGCCGTTGCAGGACGTCAGCGTGCTATCGCTGGTGGCTCGCCCGCTTGCGGCCCTCAACGCACAACTGTTTAGCGGCGTGCGCCTGTTGCTGCTGAGCAACGACGGTCAAAGCCCGGCGGCCGTTGCGGCATTGCTGCGCGAGCGCGGGTTCGGCGCCAGTCGCCTGAGCGTCCTGGAACATCTGGGCGGCAGCGCCGAGCGCCGGATCGACGGCACCGCCAACGACTGGAATGACCCGGTCATTGCCGACCTCAACGTGGTCGCCATCGAATGTCTGGCGGATCCAGGCACTCCGAGCCTGTCGCGCCTCGCCGGCCTGCCGGACTCTGCCTTCCGGCATGACGGCCAACTGACCAAACGCGACGTGCGCGCTATCACCCTCGCCCGCCTCGCACCGACCCCGGGCGAACTACTGTGGGACGTCGGTGCGGGCAGCGGCTCGATCGGCATCGAGTGGATGCGCGCTCACCCGAGCTGCCGCGCTCTGGCCATCGAGGCCGATGACGGTCGCCAGCAGTTGATCGAACACAACCGCGATGCGCTGGGTGTTCCCGGCCTGCAGCTGATTCGCGGCCGCGCACCGCAAGCCCTCGCCGGACTGGAACGCCCGGACGCGATTTTCATCGGCGGCGGCGTGACCCGCGAAGGCGTGCTGGAAACCTGCTGGGAACAACTCAAACCCGGTGGCCGATTGGTCGCCAACGCGGTGACCCTGCAAAGCGAAATGACCTTGATGAGCTGGCGCGAACGCCACGGCGGCGAACTGACCCGCATCCACATCGCCCAGGCGCAGCCCCTGGGCGAGTTCGACACCTGGCGCCAGGCCTTGCCGATCACCCTGCTCGATCTGGTCAAACCCCTCGATGCGTGACGAAACCGCCGAACAACCCGCGCCCCTGCGCAGCGGCCTGACCACCGGCAGCTGCGCCACGGCCACCAGCCTCGCCGCCGCGCGCCTGCTGCTCGGCGGAGTGGTGGCGGACGCCGTGCAGATCGTGTTGCCCAAGGGCAAGCAGGTGCAGATGCGCCTGGAGTTCTGTCGGCTGACCGATGACGGCGCCGAAGCGGGAACGATCAAAGATGCCGGCGACGACCCGGACGTTACTCACGGCGCCCTGCTCTATTCCCGCGTGCAACTGATGGCCGAGCCGGGGATTCGCTTCATTGCCGGCAAAGGCGTGGGCACCGTCACCCGCCCGGGGCTGGTGCTGGGCGTCGGCGAACCGGCGATCAATCCGGTGCCGCGCAAGATGATCAGCGATCACCTGACGCTGCTCGCCGAAGAAACCGGCTATCGCGGCGGCTTCGAGGTGACGGTCAATGTCGAGGGCGGCGAAGCCTTGGCGCTGAAGACCATGAACCCGCGCCTGGGCATTCTCGGCGGCCTGTCGATCCTTGGCACCAGCGGCATCGTCCGGCCGTTTTCCTGCGCGGCGTACATCGCCTCGATCCATCAAGGCATCGACGTGGCGAAAACCAACGGCTACCTGCACATCGCCGCCTGCACCGGCAACGCCAGCGAAGACACTATGCGTCGGGTCTACGACCTGCCGGAAATCGCCCTGATCGAAATGGGCGATTTCGTCGGCGCCGTGCTCAAGCACCTGCGCAAGGTGCCTGTGGATAAACTCAGTCTGTGCGGCGGCTTCGGCAAGATCAGCAAACTGGCGGCCGGGCACATGGATCTGCACTCACGACATTCGAGCATCGACCTGCCGCAACTGGCCGACTGGGCGGCGGCGATTGGCGCTGACGACACTTTGCAGCAATCCATTCGCGGGGCGAACACCAGTCAGCAGGCGTTGGCGATGGCCAGTGCGGCGGGTGTTGCGCTGGGCGATGAAGTTTGCCGCCATGCACTGGAATTCGCCCGCAGCGTGGTCCCGGCACAGGTGCAGGTCGAGGTGTTTGCGATCGACCGTCAGGGCGGCATTGTTGGCCGCGCGGGAGCTTTTGTATGAAACGGATCTTGTTGCTGGGCGGCGTGACTGAAGCGTTGGCCATCGCGCGCACTTTGGGGCCGGAACACATTTACAGCCTGGCCGGAGTGGGCCGGGTGCCGACTGATCTGACGTGTCAGGTGCGCGTCGGCGGCTATGGTGGTGCCGAAGGTCTGGCGCAGTTCATTCGCGATGAAGGCATCGATCTGCTGCTCGACGCGACCCATCCGTACGCCGCACAAATCAGCCACAACGCCGCCACCGCTGCGCAACACACCGGCATCCCCTGCTGGGCCCTGCGCCGCCCCGCGTGGCAACCACAACCGGGCGATGACTGGCGTGAAGTCGCCGACTGGGCGGAACTGATCGCCGCCCTCGCCCCCTTCCGCCGCCCCCTGTTCACCCTCGGCCGCGAACCGCTGCAACACCTCGATGAAATCCCGGCGCACCAGTTCTGGACCCTGCGCGCCCTCGACGCCTACCCCGGCAACGAGCGCTGCGAAGTCATCGGTGCCCGTGGGCCGTTTCTGCTGGAGGATGAGCGGGCGCTGTTCGAACGCCGGCAGATCGACGTGCTGATCAGCAAGAACAGCGGCAGCACCGCAACCGAGCCGAAACTGGACGTGGCGCGGGAGCTTGGGATACCGGTGATGGTGTTGAAGCGGCCGGAGTTGGCAGGGGTTGATAGGGAGTTTGGGACGGTTGCTGACGTCATCTCGGCTCTTGAAAAACGTGATCGGGGCTGAGTTTTTTCCTCTCGCGATAGCTTCAGTTGTTGACGCAAGTCCCATGCAATGCAAATTCGAGCCGCTACACTCTCTTGAAAGTGCGCTGCGACACCAAACCGCACGACGCTTTTTTACTTATCGGCCCTGATCAGGCTAAATAGCCGCGCCTGATCGCCCACCCTACGGATCTGTCCCATGAACCGACACCGGCTCGCATTTGCCTGGATCGCCTGCTTTGCAGTGCTGTTCAACATGCTCGCCATGCCGTTGACGGGAGCGATGGCGCAGGCGGCGCAGACGCCGGCCGAGCAGTTGCTGTGGAGCAGTTTCTGCACCGGCAGCGGGACGAAGATGGTGGCGATCGACATCGGCAGCCTCGATCAGAAAGCGCCGCAAAGCGGTGAAAATCATTCGACCATGCAGCATTGCTGGTGCTGTTCCGGATCGGCACCGGTGGTGGCGTTGCCGGGGCATTCGCCGCAGCTGTATTTCGCCCAATACGAAAGCAATCGCAGTGTGGCGCCCGCCGTGCTGCAAACCCCGACACCGCGCCAGCAATGGCCGAGCCTCAATCCCCGCGCTTCCCCTCTGGTTTGATTTGTTCCCGCATTTGACCTGCGTTTCAAATCGTTCTGGAGAACTGCCATGTTGAACAAACTCATCGTCATCGCTGCGCTGTTGCTGCCTGCGTGCTTCGCCCATGCCCACGAATACAAGGCCGGCGAGCTGGAAATCGCCCACCCGTGGTCGCAGGAACTGCCGCCGAATGCACCGACCGTTGCCGCGTATTTCATCATTCACAACGCTGGCAAAACCGCTGACCGCCTGCTCAGTGTCGATTCGCCCATCGCCCCGACAGCGGAACTGCACGAACACGTGATGCAGGGCGATCTGATGAAGATGCAACAAGTGCCGAACGTGGCCATCCCGGCCGGTGGAAACGTGACCTTCGCGCCGATGGCCTATCACGTGATGCTGATGAATCCGACCGACCGCAGCCTGTTGGTCGACGGCAAGCGCTTCCCGCTGACGATGCATTTCGAAAAGGCCGGTAACGTAACGGTCGAAGTCGCCGTGCAGAAGAAACCACCGCAGGACATGCCGGAACACGCGCACGCCCAATAACCGTTCCGGCAGACTCCGCCCGTGCGCCCGCGCAGCGCCGGGGCATCCGTGCAACGCCGTCAGACCGAACACCTGACACGCGGCAGCTGGATCGCCCTGTTCGCCATGTTGATGATCTTCATCGGCCCGCTGATTTCTCAGTCGATGCCGATGGATCAGCACGCCTCGACATCCATGCCAATGAGCATGGATATGGCGGGCATGGATCACTCCGCGCATGAAGCGAAACCCTCGGCCGAGCACTGCCCGCCGCAATCTGCCCACCATGTGCTGTGGGAAAAATGCGGCTACTGCAGCCTGCTGTTCAACTGCCCGGCGCTGACCGGTGGCGGCACTTTTGCCACGTTCAGCATCGCCCACGTCAACACCTTCACCCCACCCTCCCCGCGTCTGGGCCATGCCCGGCAGACCTTCTTCCCTGGCGCCCGCAGCCGCGCCCCGCCCGTCGCAGCGTAAACACCCACCTCTGATTGCACACGGTTGAGAAGACAGCTTCAGGCTGCCGGCCGTGTCGTTTACGACTGTTTGATGGAAATTGTCATGTCCAGGTTTTCTGCTGTCCTACGCTCGGGTTCTGCCCCGGCGTCCTTCGCCCTGAACGAATCGCGCATCCGTTTCAGGCACGCTACCGCCGTCCTTTGCGGCGTCCTGCTGTCCCCGCTGGTCCACGCCGATGAACACGCCGGCCACGCTGAAGAACTGAGCCCGACGGTGATCACCGCCATCGCCCCAAGCTCGCCGCTGACCATCGTCACCAACCCGAAAGACCCACGCCAACCGGTGCCGGCCAGCGACGGTGGTGACTACCTGAAGACGATTCCCGGCTTCGCCCTGGTGCGCAACGGCGGCACCAACGGTGATCCGGTACTGCGCGGCATGTTCGGCTCGCGCCTGAACATCCTCACCAACGGCAGCATGATGCTCGGCGCCTGCCCCGGCCGGATGGACGCGCCGACCTCGTACATCTCGCCCGAGACCTACGACAAACTCACCGTGATCAAAGGCCCGCAAACCGTGCTCTACGGACCGGGCGCATCCGCCGGCACGATCCTCTTCGACCGTGAGCCGGAAAGCTTCGGCGAACTCGGCACCCGCGTGAATGCCAGCGTACTGGCCGGCTCCAACGGGCGCTTCGACAAAGTCGTCGATGCGGCGGCCGGCGGACCGCTGGGCTACGTGCGGGTGATCGGCAATACCGCGCACTCCGACGACTACCGCGACGGCAATAACGACACCGTCGCCTCGCGCTATGACAAGTGGAACGGCGACGTGGCGCTGGGCTGGACCCCGGACGCCGACACCCTGATCGAACTCACCGCCGGCAAGGGCGACGGCGAGGCGCGCTACGCCGGACGTGGCATGGACGGCTCGCAATTCCTGCGCGAAAGCCTCGGTCTGCGTTTCGAGAAATCCAACATCACCGACGTGCTGGAGAAGCTCGAAGCCCAGGTCTACTACAACTACGCCGACCATGTGATGGACAACTACACCCTGCGCACGCCGTCCGGCACCGGGATGATGGCAGGTCCCATGGCGTCCAACGTCGACCGTCGCACCCTCGGCGCGCGGATCAAGGCCACCTGGCGCTGGGCCGATATCCAGCTGATCACCGGCCTCGATGCGCAGACCAACGAACACCGTCAGCGCAGCGGCATGGGCATCGATACCTACAAGGATCAGCCATACACCAAGGACGCCGATTTCCATAACTACGGTGTATTCAGCGAGATGACCTGGTACGCCGCCGACCGCGACCGGCTGATCACCGGTGCCCGGATCGACCGTGCCTCGGCCAGGGATTATCGGCAGACCACCGGCTCGGGAATGATGTCCCGGCCGAACCCGACCGCCGGCGATACCCGCGCCGACACCCTGCCAAGCGGCTTCGTGCGTTACGAGCATGACCTGGCCGACAGCCCGACCACGCTCTACGCCGGCCTCGGCCATGCGCAGCGGTTCCCGGATTACTGGGAGCTGTTCTCGCCCAAGTCCGGACCGTCCGGCTCGGTCAATGCATTCGATTCGATCAAACCGGAAAAAACCACCCAGCTCGACTTCGGTGTGAACTACAAGGATGCCGACCTCGAAGCCTGGGCCTCGGGCTACATCGGTGTGGTGCGCGACTACATCCTGTTCGACTACACCCCGACAATGATGGGCATGAGCACCTCCCGCGCCGAAAACATCGACGCGCGGATCATGGGCGGAGAACTCGGTGCCGCTTACAAACTCAACGACAACTGGAAAGCCGATGCGACCCTGGCCTACGCCTGGGGCAAGAACAGCAGCGACGGCAAAGCCTTGCCGCAGATGCCGCCGCTGGATGCACGTTTCGGCCTGACCTACAGCGAAGACAACTGGAGCGCCGGCGCACTGTGGAGGGTGGTTGCCGCGCAAAACCGTATCGACCAGAACAAGGGCAACGTGGTCGGCAAGGATTACGACAAGAGTTCGGGCTTCGGCGTGTTCTCGCTCAACGGTGCCTACCGGATCAACAAAAACTGGAAGGTCAGTACCGGCGTCGACAACCTGTTCGGCAAGGCTTACGCCGAACACCTCAACCTGGCGGGCAACGCCGGGTTCGGCTACCCGGCCAACGACCCGCAAGCCATCAATGAACCGGGGCGCACGCTCTGGACCAAGGTGGACATGAGTTTCTAACCCTCAAGGGCACTCGCTCCCCTTGAGGAGCGAGTGACACCAGACAACTAGAAGATCCAAGCCAAGCGGAGCACTCGTGATGAAACAGCCCAAACCGAACTTCTACAACCTGGCCTGGCGTTGGCATTTTTATGCCGGATTGTTCGTCGCGCCATTCATGGTGATGCTGGCCCTGACCGGCATCATTTACTTGTTCAAGCCACAGCTTGATTCGCTGATGTACAGCAGCCTGCTGAACGTCCCCGCCGGGCATCACACCGTGCCGGCCGATGACTTGCTGCAAAAGGTCAAAAGCGCTTATCCACAGGGCCAGGTCACCCAGTACCTGCCACCCGCGAACGCCGAACGCAGCGCGCAATTCGTGGTGAAGAATGCCGGCCATGAGCTGAACGTGTTCGTCGATCCGTACCACGGCGACATCCTCGGCGAGCAGGATGCCAAGCAGAACCTGCAGGCGCTCGCCCGGGCGATCCACGGCGAACTGATGATCGGCACCGTCGGTGACCGATTGATCGAACTGGCCGCCGGCTGGGGCGTGGTGCTGGTGGTGTCCGGGGTTTTCCTGTGGTGGCCGCGCGGCCAGGCCGCGGGGATTCTGTGGCCACGTCTGAACAGTCGCGGTCGCGTGCTGTGGCGTGACCTGCATGCCGTTACCGGATTCTGGGGCGCGGCGTTGCTGCTGGTGATGCTGCTCAGCGGCATGACCTGGACCGGCTTCTGGGGCAAGCAGTACGCCCAGGTCTGGAACGTGTTCCCGGCGGCGATGTGGAACAACGTGCCGACCTCCGACGTCGAGGCCGGCAGCCTCAACAACGCCGCCCGCCAGACCGTCCCGTGGGCCATGGAAAACACGCCGATGCCGATGTCCGGCGACCACGCCGAACACATGGCCCACGGCGGCATGCAACACGGCCCCGCCGCGCCGATCATCAGCCTGCAAGAGGTGCAGAACATCGCCATCGAGCGCAAGGTCGAGCCGGGCTACAGCATCACGATGCCGACCACCGCCACCGGCGTGTTCACCATCGCCGTGTTCGCCGACGATCCGCGCAACGATGCGACCCTGCACGTCGATCAGTACACCGGCAAAGTGTTGGCCGATGTGCGCTTCGAGCAGTACGGTGCTGTTGCCCGCGCTACGGAGATCGGCGTGATGCTCCATGAAGGCAAGATGTTCGGCACCTTCAACCAGATCATCGTGCTGCTGATCTGCCTGATGATCCTGCTCAGCGCCGTCAGCGGCGTGGTGATCTGGTGGAAGCGCCGGCCACAGGGCAAGTTCGGTGTTCCGCCGCTGCGCCACGATCTACCGAAATGGAAAATCGGGGTGGCTATCATGCTGATGCTGGCGGTGGTGTTTCCGCTGGTGGGCGCTTCGCTGGTGGTGGTTTGGGTGCTGGATCGACTGCTGCTGTCGCGTCTGGGCCGACAAGCTGAATCTGCCTCAACTTCATCATGAGACTGGCGAGATGCAGGTTTCAGACAAGTCCTTAAACTGCCGGACCTGATATTCGGCAGATTTAAGTGTTACTGTATAACCATATTTCAGCTCATTGCCCGCCGCCCACGCTGCGGGCTTTCTTTTGCGCTGACCGACTGCGGGCGATGGAACGGCCGGATTCACTTCATGGACTTCAAGCTGAACAACACATGACCTCACTGTCCCTCACCGATCTCGCCTGGTCCCCCCTGGGCCACGACCGCTGCCATCACCAGTTCCAGCTGCGTGACGCCTCGTTACAAGTGGCCGCCGGTGAGTTCGTCGGGTTGATCGGGCCCAATGGCAGCGGCAAGACCAGCCTGTTGCGCTGCGCCTACCGCTTCAGTCAACCGGAGCACGGTGAGGTCAAACTCGAGCACCACAACGTCTGGAAGCAATCCTCACGCTGGTGTGCGCAACGCATCGCCGTGGTCCTGCAGGAATTCCCCGATGCCTTCGGCCTGAGCGTCGAAGAAGTGGTCGCCATGGGCCGCACGCCGCACAAACGCCTGTTCGATGGCGACACGCTGCAAGACCGCCAGCTCGCCACTCAGGCCCTCAAGTCCGTGGGCCTGGACGGCTTCGAAGATCACGCGTTCGCCACGTTGTCCGGCGGTGAAAAACAGCGAGTGATCCTGGCCCGCGCCCTGACCCAGCAACCGCAACTGCTGATCCTCGACGAGCCGACCAACCACCTCGACCCGCGTTATCAGCTGGAGCTGCTGCAGCTGGTCAAGCGTCTGCAGATCGGCACGTTGGCGAGCATCCACGACCTGAACCTGGCCGCCGCGTTCTGCGACCGGTTGTATGTGATCAACCACGGTCGCATCGTCGCCAGCGGCACCCCGCAAGAAGTGCTCACGGTTGAATTGCTGCGCGACGTGTTCGGCGTCGAAGCATTGATCGATCCACACCCCCTCCACGGCTACCCGCGAATCACCTGGATAACCCGACCATGACTGTGCGTTCCTTGCTTTGCCTCGCTCTGTTGCTGGGCACCACCCAAGCCTTTGCCGAGGCCACGAAGTACCCGCTGACGATCCACAGCTGCAACCGCGAAGTGACCTTCAAGGAAGCGCCGAAACACGCGGTCAGCCACGACATCAATATGACCCAGATGATGCTCGCCCTCGGCCTCAAGTCGAAGATGGCCGGCTACAGCGGCGTCAGTGGCTGGAAGTCTGTGACGCCGGAAATGCAGTGGCTGCTCGACGGTTTGCCGGAGCTGGCAGCCAAGTACCCGTCGGTGGAAACGTTGCTCAACGCCAACGTCGACTTCTTCTTCGCCGGCTGGGATTACGGCATGCGCGTCGGCGGCGATCTCACGCCGCAGACCCTGCAACCGCTGGGCATCAACGTCTATGAGCTGACCGAGTCCTGCGCCTTCGTGATGAAGCGTCCGGCTGCCACTTTGGAAGACACCTACAACGACCTGCGCAACCTCGGCAAAATCTTCGATGTGCAGGATCGCGCCAACGCACTGATCGCTGACATGCAAAGTCAGGTCGCGGACATCCGCAAAGACATGCCCGCCGAGAAACCGCGGGTGTTCCTGTACGACAGCGGCGAAGACCGCGCCATGACCTCCGGCCGCCTCGGCATGCCGCAAGCGCTGATCGACGCTTCTGGTGGGCGCAACATCCTCGATGACGTCGATGCGAGCTGGACGCGGGTCAACTGGGAAACGGTGGTCGAGCGCAATCCGCAGGTGATCGTCATCGTCGACTACAGCGAAATCACCGCCGAGCAGAAGATTGAATTCCTGCTGAAGAACAGGGCCCTGCAATCGGTGGACGCGATCAGGAACCAGCGCTTCATCGTCATCCCTTACGTGCAGGCCACGCCAGGGATCGACAACGTGCTGGCGGTTGAAACCCTGGCCAAAGGGTTCCACGGCGAATGATCAATCGTCGTTACGGCTGGCTGCTGATCGCCCTCGGCGCGGCGCTGCTGGTGTCGTGCGTGGTGTCGCTGGGCTTCGGCCCGGCGCGGGTGCCGGTGGACGTGGTGGGGCGGATTCTGCTGTACAAACTGTTCGGCCTCGGCGCGCCGGACTGGAGCGCCGGCCAGGAACACATCGTCTGGCTGATCCGCGTGCCGCGCACGCTGCTCGGTGCACTGGTCGGCGCCGGGCTGGCGTTGATCGGTGCCGTGCTGCAAGCGGTGACGCGTAATCCGCTGGCCGATCCGCACCTGCTCGGTGTCACCTCCGGCGCCACCCTCGGCGCAGTGATCGTGGTACTGCACGTCGGTGAAATCGTCGGTCTGCTGACCTTGCCGATTGCCGCGTTCATCGGCGCATTGTTGAGCATGTTTCTGGTGCTGGGCATCGCCAACCGTCAGGGTCGGCTGGACAGCGATCGCCTGTTGCTGTGCGGCGTGGCGGTGTCGTTCGTGATGATGGCGATCGCCAACCTGCTGCTGTTCATGGGCGATCACCGGGCCAGTTCGGCAGTCATGTTCTGGATGCTCGGCGGCCTCGGTCTGGCGCGCTGGGAGTTGTTGGCCGTGCCGGCACTGAGCGTGTTGCTCGGGTTGACTCTACTGCTGGGCATGGCCCGACCGCTGAACGCCTTGATGGCCGGCGAACAGACCGCCGTCACCCTCGGCCTGAATGCTAGAGCGGTGCGTCTACGGGTGTTCGTGATCGCTTCGCTGATGACCGGGGTGCTGGTGTCGATCAGTGGCTCTATCGGTTTTGTCGGCTTGATGGTGCCGCACATTGCCCGGCGTCTGATCGGTGCTGAACATCGGCGCCTGCTGCCAGTCTGCGTATTGCTCGGCAGCGTTTTCCTCGTCTGGGTGGACGTCGCCGCCCGCACGCTGATCGCCCCCGAAGACCTGCCCATCGGCGTCGCCACCGCAGCGCTCGGCGGGCTGTTTTTCATCGGCCTGATGCGCCGCCGCTGAATCCACTGGGTGCGCCCCAATCTGGCGCACCCCGCTGCACCTTTGCATGCAACACGTCCCCTCGTGGTGCGCCGACTCCGTGCGCATTCGCTCTAAACCGACACTTTCCTGCCCAAACCCGACCGGGCACAGCCCTTGCAAAACACCCTTCAGTCGTTCGCATCTGCCAACCATAAAAAACTTTAACGTTCGTGGAGATCGCACAATGAAGCGTCGCAGTTTGATCAAGGCTTTCACACTCACGGCATCCATTGCCGCGATGGGCATGACCTGGACGGTACAGGCCGCCGAGACCATCAAGGTCGGGATTCTGCATTCGTTGTCCGGCACCATGGCGATCTCCGAAACATCGCTCAAAGACATGGCGTTGATGACCATCGACGAGATCAACGCCAAGGGCGGGGTGAACGGCAAGATGCTTGAACCGGTGGTGGTCGACCCGGCGTCGAACTGGCCGCTGTTCGCGGAAAAAGGCCGGCAGCTGTTGACGCAGGACAAGGTGGCGGTGGTGTTCGGTTGCTGGACTTCGGTGTCGCGCAAATCGGTGCTGCCGGTGTTCGAAGAACTCAACGGCCTGCTGTTCTACCCGGTGCAATATGAAGGCGAAGAAATGTCGCCGAACGTGTTCTACACCGGCGCCGCGCCGAACCAGCAGGCAATCCCGGCGGTTGAATACCTGATGAGCGAAGAAGGTGGCGGCGCCAAGCGCTACTTCCTGCTCGGCACCGACTACGTCTACCCGCGCACTACCAACAAGATCCTGCGTTCGTTCCTGCATTCCAAAGGCGTAGCGGATAAAGACATCGAAGAGGTCTACACCCCGTTTGGCCATAGCGACTATCAAACCATCGTCGCCAACATCAAAAAATTCTCGGCCGGCGGCAAGACCGCTGTGATCTCCACCGTGAATGGCGACTCCAACGTGCCGTTCTACAAAGAGCTGGCCAACCAGGGCCTGAAAGCGACCGACGTACCGGTGGTGGCGTTCTCGGTGGGCGAAGAAGAACTGCGCGGTATCGACACCAAACCGCTGGTGGGCAACCTCGCGGCGTGGAACTACTTCGAGTCGGTGGAGAACCCGGTGAACAAGAAGTTCGTCGATGACTGGAAAGCCTACGCGAAGAAACACAACCTGCCGGGCGCCGACAAAGCGGTGACCAACGACCCGATGGAAGCCACTTACGTCGGCATCCATATGTGGGCGCAAGCGGCGGAAAAAGCCAAATCCACCGACGTCGACAAGGTCCGCGAAGCCCTCGGCGGCCAGACTTTCGCCGCGCCGTCCGGCTACACCCTGACCATGGACAAGACCAATCACCACCTGCACAAACCGGTGATGATCGGCGAGATCCAGAGCGACGGTCAGTTCAACGTCGTGTGGCAGACCGAAGGGCCGATCCGTGCGCAGCCTTGGAGCCCGTTCATTCCGGGTAACGACAAGAAGCCGGATTATGCGGTGAAGAGCAACTGAGTTAACCCGCTCAACCTGATCGTTCCCACGTCGAGGCGTCGAACCGTCTGTGTGGGAACGATCACCAAGCAAGGCCATTTCATATGCCCACTGCCCTTTACCGCTTGATCCTGGCCCTCGCACTTTTGCTGCCGATGGTCACCCACGCCGGGGACGCCGAAGACTTCGTCGCCGCCAACCCGATGCAACAGGCCAAACTGCTGGAAGCCTGGGCCGCGCAGCCCGAACCGGCCCGTGTCGAACTGATCAACGCCCTGCAACAAGGCGAACTGACCGTCGACGGCCAAACCAAGACCCTGCGCCTGAACAACCGCCTGCGGGGTCTGATCGACACCGCACTGGCCAGCCACCAATTGCTCGCCGCCGACGCCAAAACCCGTCTGAGCGCCGCGCAACAATTGCAGAAAAGCGCCAAACCGGCGCAGCTGAAATTCCTCGACCGGCAACTGGCTGGCGAAACAGATGAAAGCGTTCACGCCGCCCTGAGCCTGGCGCTGGCCAACCTGCAACTGGTCGACACTGACCCGGCGGTACGTCTTGCGGCTGTGCGGCTGCTCGGTGAAACCGGCGACCCGCTGGCCCGCACTCGCCTCGAAGGCCTGCTCGAACCCGGCGTCGAAGCCGACGCCAACGTGCACACCGCCGCCGAAACCAGCCTCGCCCAGGTCAAACGCAAACTGCTGATCGGCGAACTGCTCGGCCAGGCGTTCAGCGGCATGTCACTTGGTTCGATTCTGTTGCTTGCAGCCTTGGGACTGGCGATCACCTTCGGCCTGCTGGGTGTAATCAACATGGCTCACGGCGAAATGCTGATGCTCGGCGCCTACTCGACTTACGTCGTGCAGTTGATGTTTCAGCGCTACGCACCGCAGGCCATCGAGTTCTATCCATTGATCGCGCTGCCGGTGGCGTTTTTCGTCACTGCCTCCATCGGCATGGCCCTGGAGCGCACGGTGATTCGTCACCTCTACGGCCGCCCGCTGGAAACCCTGCTCGCCACCTGGGGCATCAGCCTGATGCTGATTCAGCTTGTCCGGTTGCTGTTCGGTGCGCAGAACGTTGAAGTGGCGAACCCGGCATGGCTGTCCGGCGGGATTCAGGTGCTGCCGAATCTGGTGCTGCCGTACAACCGCATCGTGATCATCGCCTTCGCCTTGTTCGTAGTGGTGCTGACCTGGCTGCTGCTGAACAAGACCCGCCTCGGTCTGAACGTGCGCGCCGTCACCCAGAATCGCAACATGGCCGCCTGCTGCGGTGTGCCCACCGGGCGTGTCGACATGCTCGCCTTCGGCCTTGGCTCGGGCATTGCAGGACTCGGTGGCGTGGCCCTGAGCCAGATCGGCAACGTCGGCCCGGATCTGGGCCAGAGCTACATCATCGACTCGTTCCTGGTGGTGGTGCTCGGCGGCGTAGGCCAACTGGCCGGCAGCGTATTCGCCGCCTTCGGCCTGGGCATCGCCAACAAGATTCTCGAACCGCAGATCGGTGCGGTGCTCGGCAAGATCCTGATCCTCGCGCTGATCATTCTGTTCATCCAGAAACGTCCGCAAGGCCTCTTCGCACTGAAAGGACGGGTGATCGACTGATGAACCAGCCTCTACTAGTCACGGCCACACAAAAGGCCGGACCCAAAGTCACCCTCGCTGTCGGTGCCGTCGTTCTCGCGCTACTGATCGCGCTGCCGCTGTTTTCGTTGTTGCCACAGGACAACGCACTGCACGTTTCGGCCTACACCCTGACGCTGGTCGGCAAGATCCTCTGCTACGCCATCGTCGCCCTGGCGCTGGATCTGGTCTGGGGTTACGCCGGCCTGCTGTCGCTGGGCCACGGTCTGTTCTTCGCCCTCGGCGGGTATGCGATGGGCATGTATCTGATGCGTCAGGCCGCCGGCGATGGCTTGCCGGCGTTCATGACGTTCCTGTCGTGGACCGAGTTGCCGTGGTACTGGAGCGGCACCGGCCACTTCCTCTGGGCGATGTGTCTGGTGGTGCTGGCGCCGGGGTTGCTGGCGCTGGTGTTCGGCTTTTTCGCCTTCCGTTCGCGGATCAAGGGCGTGTATTTCTCGATCATGACCCAAGCCCTGACCTTCGCCGGGATGCTGCTGTTTTTCCGCAACGAGACCGGTTTCGGCGGCAATAACGGCTTCACCAATTTCCGCACGATCCTCGGTTTCGGCATCACCGAACCCGGCACCCGCGCCGTGCTGTTTCTGGCAACGGTGTTGCTGCTGGTGGCGAGCCTGTTCATCGGTTGGCGCCTGGCCCGCAGCAAGTTCGGCCGGGTGCTTACCGCGCTGCGCGATGCGGAAAACCGCCTGATGTTTTGCGGCTACGATCCTCGCGGTTTCAAACTGTTCATCTGGGTGTTGAGCGCGGTCTTGTGTGGCTTGGCCGGCGCGCTGTACGTGCCGCTGGTGGGGATCATCAACCCCAGCGAAATGTCGCCGACCAACTCCATCGAAGCCGCCGTATGGGTGGCTCTTGGCGGGCGCGGCACGCTGATCGGCCCGCTGCTTGGCGCCGGTGTGGTCAACGGCATGAAGAGCTGGTTCACCGTGGCCTTCCCCGAATACTGGCTGTTCTTCCTTGGCGCGCTGTTCATCGTCGTGACGTTGTACCTGCCCAAAGGCGTGATCGGTCTGCTGAAGAAACGAGGTGAATCATGAGAGTCACAGCGAGCGCTGAATTCATGCTGGAGCCAGCCTTCTTCCCGCCGCTGGAACCGAACAAGGACGCCGGCACCAGCCGTGATGCGCTCGGTCTCGGCCAGCGCGTCGGGCCGGGACTGAACACCCGTCACGGCACCATCCTGACCCTGGAAGACATCAGCGTCAGCTTCGATGGTTTCCGGGCGCTGAACAATCTGAACCTGTACATCGGCGTCGGCGAACTGCGCTGCATCATCGGCCCCAACGGCGCGGGCAAG
This sequence comes from Pseudomonas sp. stari2, assembly GCF_040760005.1. Lineage (NCBI taxonomy): Bacteria > Pseudomonadati > Pseudomonadota > Gammaproteobacteria > Pseudomonadales > Pseudomonadaceae > Pseudomonas > Pseudomonas sp. Stari2. The sequence goes on along the minus strand of NZ_CP099760.1, from coordinate 868,573 downwards.
ACCACGCTGATGGACGTGATCACCGGCAAGACCCGCCCCAGTCATGGCAAGGCATGGTTCGGCGAAACCCTAGACCTGACACAGATGAGCGAAGTGCAGATCGCCCAGGCCGGCATCGGGCGCAAGTTCCAGAAGCCGACGGTGTTCGAAGCATTGAGCGTGTTCGAAAACCTGGAATTGGCGCAGAAGACCGACAAGTCGGTGTGGGCCAGTCTGCGGGCGAAGTTGAGCAGCGAGCAGAAAGACCGGATCAGCGAAGTGCTCGACACCATTCGCCTGATTACTTCGGTCAACCGTCCGGCGGGGCTGCTGTCCCACGGGCAGAAGCAGTTTCTGGAAATCGGCATGTTGCTGATGCAGGACCCGCAATTGCTGTTGCTCGACGAACCGGTGGCCGGCATGACCGACGCCGAAACCGAGTTCACCGCCGAACTGTTCAAGTCACTCGCCGGCAAACATTCGCTGATGGTGGTGGAACACGACATGGGCTTCGTCGGCTCGATTGCCGACCACGTCACCGTGTTGCATCAAGGCAGCGTGCTGGCCGAAGGATCACTGGAGCAGGTGCAGGACAACGAGCGCGTGATCGAAGTCTATCTCGGGCGCTGAAGAGGAATTCCAACATGCTGCAAGTCGAAAAACTGCACCAGTACTACGGCGGAAGCCACATCCTGCGCGGCCTGAGCTTTGACGTGAAGGTCGGCGAAGTGACGTGCCTGCTCGGCCGTAACGGCGTGGGCAAGACCACGCTGCTCAAATGCCTGATGGGCCTGCTGCCGGCCAAGGAAGGCGCGGTGAACTGGGAAGGCAAACCGATCACCACGTTCAAGCCGCATCAACGGGTGCACGCCGGGATCGCCTACGTGCCGCAGGGTCGGGAAATCTTCGGCCGGCTGACCGTAGAGGAAAACCTGCTGATGGGCCTGTCGCGATTTCCCGGCAGCGAAGCCAAAGAGGTACCCGCGTTCATCTACGAACTGTTCCCGGTGCTGCTGCAAATGAAACAGCGGCGCGGCGGCGATTTGTCCGGTGGTCAGCAACAACAGCTCGCCATCGGCCGAGCGTTGGCCAGCCGTCCGCGACTGCTGATCCTCGACGAACCCACCGAGGGTATTCAACCGTCGGTGATCAAGGAAATCGGTGCGGTAATCAAGAAGCTCTCGGCCCGTGGTGACATGGCGATTTTGCTGGTGGAACAGTTCTACGATTTCGCCGCCGAGCTGGCCGATCAATACCTGGTGATGTCCCGGGGCGAGATCGTGCAGCAGGGTCGTGGAGAAAATATGGAAAGCGAGGGTGTGCGCGGACTGGTTACGATCTAACCTGTAGCGTCCTAACGATAATCAGAAAACATGAACTTACCTTTAGCGACTGCCCTGTTTACCCCGAGCTGGCACGCCGAGCTTGAGCTGGCCTACGCCCGCTTCGGCGATTGCACGCGCCCGGTCCGTCGTCGCCACCTCGGCCCGCTGCGGGTGCAAAAGCATCTGTATGCCGAAGGGCCCGAGGTCTGCCAGCACATCATCGTCCACCCGCCGGGCGGGATTGCCGGCGGTGACCGGCTGGACATCAGCGCCCGCGTCGAACAATGCGCCTGGGCACAGATCACCAGCCCCGGCGCGGCCAAGTGGTATCGCGCGGCGGGCCCCGCTTATCAGTCGCTGAACCTGCATGTCGCTGACGGCGCGACACTGGAATGGCTGCCTCAGGAAACCATCGTCTACAGCGCCGCCCAGGCTGAACTCTCGACCTCAATCGACCTTGAAGGCGATGCGCGACTGTTTTACTGGGACGTGGTGGCCCTCGGGCGCCCGGCCAGTGGCGAGCGTTTCGACCTCGGGCATTTCCAGGCCCATCTGGATATTCGCCGCAATGGCCGACTGCTTTGGCACGAACGCCAGCGCATCGTCGGCGCTGACGGTTTGCTTGATTCGCCGATCGGGCTGGATGGCAATCCGGTGTTCGCGACGTTGCTGGTGACCGGCGAGATCGATGCCGAATTGCTGGAGCGCTGCCGCTCGCTGGGCCACGACGTGCGCGGGGATCTGACGCAGTTGCCCGGTCTTTTGGTCGCCCGTTGCCTGGCCAGCGAAGCGTTGCTGGCTCGGGCATGGCTTATTGAATTGTGGCGATTGCTCAGGCCTGCGCTGCTAGGCCGCGAAGCCCTGCCTCCCCGTATCTGGAACACCTGATTTTCTTCAACTGCCGACAATGGATTTCAAACGATGGACCTGACCCCACGCGAAAAAGACAAGCTGCTGATCTTCACCGCCGGCCTCGTGGCCGAGCGGCGACTGGCCCGCGGCTTGAAGCTCAACTACCCGGAAGCCATGGCCTTCATCTCGGCAGCGCTGCTCGAAGGCGCCCGTGACGGCCAGACCGTGGCCGAGCTGATGCACTACGGCACCACTCTGCTGACCCGCGATCAAGTGATGGAAGGCATCCCGGAAATGATCCCGGAGATCCAGGTCGAAGCGACGTTTCCCGACGGCACCAAACTGGTCACCGTCCACCAACCGATCGTCTGAGGCCGCGCCATGACTTACACCATCCGTGATGCCCTGCACGCCGACCTGCCGGCGATCCGTGACATCTACAACGACGCCGTGCTCAACACCACGGCGATCTGGAACGAATCCCCGGTCGATCTCGGCAACCGTCAAGCGTGGTTCAGCGCGCGTCAGGCTCAGGGATATCCGATCCTGGTGATCGTCGACGCCGACAACACCACCCTCGGCTACGCTTCGTTCGGTGACTGGCGGCCGTTCGACGGTTTCCGTCACACGGTCGAACACTCGGTCTACGTACGCAGCGACCAGCGCGGTAACGGCCTCGGCCCGCAACTGATGACCGCGCTGATCGCACGCGCGAAAACCTGCGGCAAACACATCATGGTCGCCGCCATCGAGAGCGGCAACGCCGCGTCGATCCGCCTGCACGAACGCGCCGGTTTCGTCACCACCGGGCAGATGCCGCAAGTCGGCACCAAGTTCGGCCGTTGGCTCGACCTGACCTTCATGCAACTGACCCTCAATCCTGGCGCGGAGCCGCCGCCCGCCAACAAGGAGTGACACCGATGAACCCCGCCCAACTGCGACGCGTCAACGCTGAAAGTTTTGCGCACTATCGTCAGGGCCTGATCGACCTGCTGCTCGACGCGGTGGGTTATGGCGCCAGCGTCGGTTTCATGGCCGACCTCGATGCCGCGCAGGCCCGCGCCTATTTCGACGACGTGCAGGACAACCTGAACAAGGGCAACGTCTTGCTCTGGGTGGTGGTCAAGGACGAACAGGTGCAGGCCAGCGTCCAGTTGAGCCTGTGCCAGAAGGCCAACGGCCTGAACCGCGCCGAGGTGCAGAAGCTGCTGGTGCGCGAACACGCCCGGCGGCGCGGCCTCGGTCAGCAGTTGATGGAAGCGCTGGAACTGACGGCCCGCCAGTACAAGCGCGGCATGCTTTACCTCGATACCGAGGCCGGCTCCCCGGCCGAAGATTTCTACAAGGCCCTGGGTTACACCCGCGCCGGGGAAATCCCCGATTACGCCTGCGACCCGAACGGCACCTATCGCCCGACGGCCCTCTATTACAAAGTCCTGCAAGGAGCGAACTGATGATTCCCGGCGAGTACAAAATCCAGCCCGGCGACATCGAACTCAACGTCGGTCGCCGCACCGTCAGCCTGAAGGTGGCAAACAGCGGCGACCGGCCGATCCAGGTCGGTTCGCACTACCACTTCTTCGAAACCAACGACGCCCTGACCTTCGACCGCGCCGCCAGCCGAGGCATGCGCCTGAACATTCCGGCGGGCACAGCGGTGCGTTTCGAGCCGGGCCAGAGCCGCGAGGTGGAACTGGTGGATTACGCCGGACATCGCCGGGTGTTCGGATTTGCCGGGCGGGTCATGGGTGACCTCTGAGTCCGTGTGTGTCGTTATTTCTCTGAAGGACGCTAGATGAAGATTTCCAGACAAGCCTACGCCGACATGTTCGGCCCCACCGTCGGCGACAAGGTGCGCCTGGCCGACACCGAGCTGTGGATCGAGGTCGAACAGGACTTCACCACCTACGGCGAGGAAGTGAAATTCGGCGGCGGCAAAGTGATCCGCGATGGCCAGGGCCAGAGCCAGTTGCTGGCGGCCGAAGTGGTCGACACGCTGATCACCAACGCACTGATCATCGACCACTGGGGCATCGTCAAGGCCGATGTCGGCCTCAAGGACGGCCGCATCGCCGCCATCGGCAAGGCCGGCAACCCGGACGTGCAGCCCGGAGTGACCATCGCCATCGGCGCCAGCACCGAAGTAATTGCCGGTGAGGGCATGATCCTCACCGCCGGCGGCATTGATACTCACATCCACTTCATCTGCCCGCAGCAGATCGAAGAAGCGCTGATGAGCGGCGTCACCACCATGATCGGCGGCGGCACCGGGCCGGCCACCGGCACCAATGCCACGACCTGCACTTCAGGGCCGTGGCACCTGGCGCGGATGCTCCAGGCGGCGGATGCGTTCCCGATGAACATCGGCCTCACCGGCAAGGGCAACGCCAGCCTGCCGGAGCCGTTGATCGAACAGGTCAAGGCCGGCGCCATCGGCCTCAAGCTCCACGAGGACTGGGGCACCACCCCGGCAAGCATCGACAACTGCCTGAGCGTCGCCGACCAGTACGACGTGCAGGTGGCGATCCACACCGACACCCTGAATGAATCCGGCTTCGTCGAAACCACCCTCGGCGCGTTCAAGGGCCGCACCATCCACACCTACCACACCGAAGGAGCCGGTGGCGGTCATGCGCCGGATATCATCAAGGCCTGCGGTTTCGCCAACGTGCTGCCGAGTTCGACCAACCCGACCCGGCCGTTTACGCGCAACACCATCGACGAACACCTCGACATGCTGATGGTCTGCCATCACCTCGACCCGAGCATCGCCGAAGACGTGGCGTTCGCCGAAAGCCGCATCCGCCGCGAAACCATTGCCGCCGAAGACATCCTCCACGACCTCGGCGCGTTCTCGATGATCAGCTCCGACAGCCAGGCCATGGGCCGCGTCGGCGAAGTCATCACGCGTACCTGGCAGACCGCCGACAAGATGAAAAAACAGCGCGGCCCGCTCGCGCAAGACGGCGAAGGCAACGACAACTTCCGCGCCAAGCGCTACATCGCCAAGTACACGATCAACCCGGCGATCACCCATGGCATCAGCCATGAAGTGGGTTCGGTGGAAGTCGGCAAGTGGGCGGATCTGGTGCTGTGGCGCCCGGCCTTCTTCGGCGTGAAACCGACGCTGATCCTCAAGGGCGGCGCCATCGCCGCCAGCCTGATGGGCGACGCCAACGCCTCTATCCCGACCCCGCAACCGGTACACTACCGCCCGATGTTTGCCAGTTATGGTGGCTCGTTGCACGCCACCAGCCTGACGTTCATCAGCCAGGCGGCGCAGGAATCCGGGCTGCCCGAAGCGTTGGGCCTGAAGAAAAAAATCGCGGTGGTCAAAGGTTGTCGCGACGTGCAGAAAACCGACCTGATCCACAACGATTACCTGCCCAACATCGACGTCGACCCACAGACCTATCAGGTCAAGGCCGACGGCGTGTTGCTCTGGTGTGAACCGGCCGAAATCCTGCCGATGGCGCAGCGTTACTTTCTGTTCTAGTTTCGCCGCCAAACGATAAAAGGCCTCAGACCGCACATGACGCGTGGGCTGAGGCCTTTTTCGTGATTGCCGCTTGTCTGGCCGTGACGAGGATTTACGGGAGTCGTGTGATTCTCGCAATAAGGTCTACGCTTCGAAACGCACGCTGCACATTCTGTTCGGGTAAACCTTCATGCGTCTTTGCGAATTCATCGAAACCCATGTTGATGTAATCGTCGGTGAATGGGAAAAATTCGCCCAGACCATCACCCCCGCAGCCGACTTTCTCGACGGTCCGGCCCTGCGCGACCACGCCCGTTCGATTCTGTTGGCGGCCGCCCGCGACATGAGCAAACCCCAGACGCCCCGCGAACAGATGGCCAAAGCCAAAGGCGAAGGTCCAGAGAAAACCCCGAGCCTGGACAAGGCTGGTGCCAGCCACGGCGAACTGCGCCACACGGTGGGCTTCGACCTGGTTCAGATGACGTCCGAGTTTCGCCATTTGCGTGCCTGTGTGATCCAGCTCTGGGTCAACCATCTGAAATCACCTGACATGACAGCTTTCCAGGACATGATCCGTTTCAACGAAGCCATCGACGAAGCGCTGGCCGAGTCGACGGCAGCCTACGCCGAACAGGTAAATCGCTCCCGGGACATTTTCCTCGCCATCCTCGGCCACGACCTGCGCGCGCCGTTGCAGGCGGTAAGCATGTCGACGGAAATGCTGATGCGTAAAACCCGCCTGGAAGGCGACGCATTGCTCTGTGCGCAGAACATCCGGCAGGGCGCGCGGCATATGGCAGCGATGGTCAGTGATCTTCTGGAACTGGTCCGCAGCCGTCTGGGCAAAAGCCTGCCGATCGAGCCGGCGCCGATGGATCTGGCCGACACTGCGCGGGCGGCAATTGCTGAAGCCTGCGCCGGCAACCCGCAAAGCGATCCAACCTTGAAAATCGAAGGTGACACACGGGGAGTCTGGGATGGTGGCCGACTGGCGCAACTGCTGCAGAATCTGATCGGCAACGCCTTGCAGCACGGGACGAACGCGCAAGATGTGCGGGTGACCCTACAGGGGGAATCCGACACCGTACGCCTGACCGTACACAACCATGGTGAACCGATTCCGGAAGACGCCATCGGCACGATTTTCGATCCGCTGGTACGCAATGCCGACGAAGAGCTCGGCCAACCGTCGACCAGCCTCGGTCTGGGTCTGTTCATCGTCAAGGAAGTGGTGACCGCCCACGGCGGGACGATCGAAGTCAGTTCAAGCGAAGCCGACGGAACGCTGTTCAGCGTGACGCTGCCCAGACAGGTTTGAAGCGCTACTCGACCACCAGGCGCCGCAGACGCTGACGGAGCATCCGGTTCTCGGCCCGCAGTTCCTGCACTTCTTCCAGCAGGTCCAGCGCCAGGGCGACGCCTTCCCATTCCAGCTCCAGGTCGCGCCGCAACTTGGCGGCGCGTTTGGCCAGGGCCAGTTCGTAGTCAGTGAAGCGCCATTCCCTGGGCTGCGTGCCCTGAGGTTCGAGGATGCCGTGTTCGACGATTTCGATCACGTAGACGTCCGACAGGTCGGCCGCCTCACAGAATTCTGCCATGTCCAGTTGAACGATCAGGGGGCTGCTCATGATGGGCTACTCCGTCGTCAGTATCAGAAGTTCTCGCGCGGATTGAAGGCGGCTTTCTTCGCCAGTTCCTGCCACAGCGCCTTGACGTCATCGCCGTTGGCTTTGGGCATCACGGCCTTGAGCTGGACGAACAGGTAACCGCGTTCGCCGGCCTTGTTCTGCAAACCATGACCCTTGGCGCGCATGCGCTGGCCGTTCTGGCTGCCGGCCGGCACCTTGAGGTTGATCTTGCCGGTCAGGGTCGGCACGGCCACTTCAGCACCCAGCGCCAGTTCCCACGGTGCCAGCGGCAAAGTGATGATCAGGTTTTCGCCTTCGACATCGAATTTCGGGTGCGGCGCGAAACGGATGGTCAGGTACAGATCGCCATTGGCGCCGCCACCGATGCCCGGTGCACCCTGCCCCTTGAGGCGAATGCGCTCGCCGTCGGTCACGCCCGCCGGAATCTTCACGTTCAGGCTCTTGCTGGTGTTGCTGACGTGCTGGCCCGAACCGTTGTATTGCGGCACCTGGAAGCTGATCTTTTTCGATTCGTTCGAAAGTGTTTCTTCCAGGAAGATCGGCAGTTCCAGTTCCACGTCTTGCCCTCGGCGCCCGGCGCTACGGGATTGCCGGCCTTCGCCGCCACCGAAACCGGGGCCGCGATTGCCGAAGATCGAACTGAAGAAGTCCGAGAAGTCACCGGTGTCGCCACCGCCGCCAAAGCCGCCACGGCTCTGCCAGCCCGGTGGGCCCTGAAATGGCTGACCGTGCTGGCCATAGCGACGCAGGTCGTCATATTCGGCGCGCTTGTCAGCGCTTTTCAGCGCTTCATAGGCTTCCGAGACGTCCTTGAACTTGGCCTCGGCGTCCTTTTCCTTGCTGACATCGGGGTGGTATTTGCGCGCCAGCTTGCGATAGGCAGCCTTGATCGCCTTGTCGTCCGCCGTCGGCTCCACGCCGAGTATCTTGTAATAGTCTTTGAAGTCCATCGAAGGAATCACCATCCGTTATCGATTTCGCGCCGTTGCCAGCATGCGCCGATTTGCGCGTGCCGGGTTGACCGATCTCAAATTTGTGACCGGGTGGCGCAGCAGAAGTTTATCGGCAGTGGACGGCGGTTCTTGCGACCACCGGTGTGTCTGCCGGCCCATGCCAGCAAGTTTGGGGCAAAGCGCCGACTTTCAAGCAAGCTTAGTCGCTAAATAGCAGATGACCGGCCTTCGAATCTGCCGCGCACTGACATACACTGCGCGGCCGTTTTTTTGACCGGAACCGAAAGACATGAAAGACGCCTCTCCAGCCCGTGCCTGCGGCATCGACTTTGGCACGTCCAACTCCACCGTCGGCTGGCTGCGCCCCGGCGTGGAAACGATGATCGCGCTGGAAGACGACAAGATCACCCTGCCCTCGGTGGTCTTCTTCAACATCGAAGAGCGCCGCCCGGTCTACGGTCGCCTGGCGCTGCACGAGTACCTGGAAGGTTACGAAGGTCGGCTGATGCGCTCGCTCAAGAGCCTGCTCGGTTCCAAGCTGATCAAGCACGATACCAGCGTCCTCGGCACCGCGATGCCGTTCAAGGACTTGCTCGGGCTGTTCATCGGCCAGCTCAAGAGCCGCGCCGAAGCCGCCGCCGGTCGTGAGTTCGAGCAGGTGGTGCTGGGCCGTCCGGTGTTCTTCGTCGACGACGATCCGCTGGCCGACCAGGAAGCCGAAGACACCTTGGTGGAAGTGGCGCGCAAGCTCGGTTTCAAAGACGTTTCGTTCCAGTACGAGCCGATTGCCGCCGCTTTCGACTACGAGTCGACCATCGAAAAGGAAGAGCTGGTACTGATCGTCGACATCGGCGGTGGTACGTCGGACTTCTCGCTGGTGCGCCTGTCGCCCGAGCGTCGGGGGATGGACAACCGTCACGACGACATTCTCGCCACCGGCGGCGTGCACATCGGCGGGACCGATTTCGACAAGCAATTGAGCCTGCAAGGCCTGATGCCGCTGTTCGGATACGGCAGCCGCATGAAGAGCGGTGCGCTCATGCCCACCAGCCACCACATGAACCTGGCCACCTGGCACACCATCAACTCGGTCTACTCGCAAAAATCCACCCTGGCTCTGGGCAGCATGCGCTACGACATCGAGGACACTGGCGGCATCGACCGTCTGTTCAAACTGATCGAACAGCGCGCCGGACACTGGCTGGCGATGGAAGTGGAAGAAACCAAGATCCACCTGACCCACAATGACAGCCGTCATGTTCCGCTGGATCGCATCGAGTCGGGGCTGAGCGTGGAGCTGAGCCGGGCCTTGTTCGAATCGGCGATCAATGCGCAGCTGGAGCGGGTACGCGGCAGCGTCACGCAATTGCTCGCGGACGCCAATGTGGCGGTGGGTCAGGTCGATACGGTGTTCTTCACCGGCGGTTCCAGCGGCATCCCGGCGCTGCGCAACAGCGTTTCGGCGATGCTGCCGAATGCGCGGCATGTGGAAGGGAACATCTTTGGCAGCATTGGCAGCGGTCTGGCGATTGAAGCCATGAAACGCTATGGCTCGATGAACTGAAACCGCACTGATCGTTCCCACGCTCGCGCGGGAACGATCAATCTACCCGCTTAAACCATCCCGCCCAGCTTCAACTCACTCTTCAGATACGCGTAATAAATCGGCCCCGCCAGCACCCCCGGCAGGCCGAACGCGGCCTCGAATACCAGCATCGCCAGCAGCAACTCCCAGGACTTGGCACTGATCTGCCCGCCGACAATTCGCGCGTTGAGGAAGTATTCGAGCTTGTGGATAAAGATCAGGTAGCCCAGCGCGGCAATCGCCACCCAGATCGACAGCGACAGGCCGACGATGGTGATCAGCGTGTTCGACATCAGATTGCCGATCACCGGCAGTAACCCAAGCAGGAACGTCAGCACGATCAGGGTCTTGGTCAGCGGCAGCTTGATCCCGAACAGCGGCAGGATCACCGCCAGGAAAATCCCGGTGAAGAAGGTGTTGAGCAGGGAAATCTTGATCTGCGCGAACACAATGTTGCGAAATGCCTGGACCAGCAAGTGCAGGCGGTCAAACAGTGCAGCCGCCAGCGGCTTGCGCTTGGTCACGTCCGGTACCCGCTGCAAGGCGATGATCGCGCCGAGCACCATGCCGATCAACAAGGTCACGAACATGTGCGCCGCGTCCTTGCCCACCAGTTGCAGGTCGGACAGGTGCTTACTCAGCCATTCACCGATGGCCACTCGGAACTCCGCGGCACTGGCCGGCAAATAAGCGTCGATGAAGGGCGGCAACTGACTGCGTGCACGTTCGACCACGCCCATGAATTTATCCAGCGACGCGCCGGGGTTTTCCGCTTCGTGCATCAGGAAACTGATGGCCCCGGCGAAGATCAGTGCCAGGACGCTGACCACCAGCGTGCCCAGCAACGCTACCGCCAGCCAGCGCGCACGGCGGCCCTCGATCAATCGTTGCAGTTGCGGAGTGAGCATGTTGACCAGCTCGAACACCAGCAACCCGGCCAACAGACTGGGCAACAAACGCAGCGGCAGTACGAGCAGCAATCCGCCGAAAATGATGATGCAACTGACCCAGAACACAACATGACGCTCAGAAAACGTTGGCATACAGCCTCAAAACGAACGGCGTAAAAGGATTGGCAGTCTGCCAGCGATCCGGCGCCGAAGCGAGCGGATGCCCTGCCGCTCGCTGCGAACTGTCGATCTTATTTTTTCTTCAGACAATCACTCATGAACGCCTTGCGCGCATCACCGGTCAGGGCCTTGGTCTTGGCGTCGGCATTGCAGGTCTTCATCTTTTCCTGCTGCGGGGTCAGGGTCTTGGCGTCATTGGCCGCCGGCGCTGCCTTCAGGCAAGTACTCATGAAGGTCTTGCGCTCATCGCCTTTCAGGCTCTTGGCCGTGGCATCGGCGTTGCAGGTGGTCATCTTGTTCTGTTGCGCCGTGGCGGCAAAACCCTGGGAGCACAGCAGCAGACCGATCATCAACAAAGGGACACGCAACATCTTCATGGAGTTTTCTCCTTGTCGCCGCATCGATTGAGGCGGCCTCCGGCTGAGTGTAGTCAAAGCTTGTTACACCTTCCTACCCTCATGGTGACTGCGTCGGTATTGCTCCGGCGTACACCCGGCCTGCCGGGCAAACATGGCGATGAACGCCGAGCCGCTGCTGTAACCGAGATCGAAGGCGATTTCCTGCACGCTGCGCGTACTTTCCAGCGCCTCGATAGCGGCGAGATAGCGCAGCCGCTGGCGCCATTCACCGAAACTCATCCCCAACTCCCGCACGAATTGCCGAGCCAGGGTGCGCTCGCTGACATGCACCTGCGCCGCCCAGTGCGCCAGCGGCTGGTTGTTGCCGGGCTCGGCCTGCAGTGTTTCGAGGATTGCCAGCAATCCGGGGCTGCTGGCGTACGGCAGATAGCATTGATGAACCGGTGCCTGGCGCAGTTGATCCACCAGCACCTGGGCCAGGCGCTGGTCGGCGTCGAACGCGGGGATCTTCACATCCCGGGCGGCGAAGTCCTTGAGGATGGCCTTGAGAATATCGCTGATCGCCAGCGTGCAAGCCTGCGCCGGCAAATCCGCGCAGACCTCGGGCGTCAGGCACACCGCCCGATAATTCACCGGTTGATGACTGTAGAAACTGTGCTCGACCTGCGGCGGCACCCACACCGCGTATTGCGGCGGCGACATGAAACGGCTGCCGTCGACATCCATGTGCAGCACGCCGTGGGCCGCGTACTCCAGCGTGCCCCACGGATGGCGGTGCGGCGCGGCGTATTCATGGGCATTGAAGTCGGCGTAGCGGAAGTACACCGCCGACGGCAGTTCGCTGAAATCCAGCAGATCGATGTGTTTACTGTTCATGCTGTCCGGAATCAGGGGCGGGTTGTCCGGTTCGCAGTATAGGCCTGCATCCAGACAGGGGATAATCACCGTTCATCAACGTACTGGTTTCTCCTCCCATGCAATACGCGTTTCCCCTGCTGGCGATTTTCATCTGGGCCGGCAACACCGTGATCAACAAGTTGGCTGTCGGCGCCATCTTCCCCGCCGAGATCGGCTTCTACCGCTGGCTGCTCGCCGGCCTGCTGTTCACCCCGTTCATGCTCAGTAAGGTAATCGCGCACTGGCCGCAGATCCGTCCGAACCTGGGCAAGATTTTCATCCTCGGCGTGCTCGGCATGGCGGTCTACCAGAGCCTGGCCTATTTCGCCGCGACCATGACCAGCGCCACCAACATGGGCATCATCCTCTCGCTGATGCCGTTGATGTCGCTGGCCATGGCGATCATCAGCCTCGGCCAGCGCCTGACCGCCGGTGCGCTGGTCGGTGCGGTGCTGTCATTCGCCGGGGTGCTGGTGGTGGTGTCGTCCGGCAGCCTCGGCGCGCTGCTGCAACACGGGGTGAACCTGGGCGACGCGATGATGCTGATCGCCACCCTGGCCTATGCGATCTACAGCACGCTGCTGAAAAAATGGCAGCTGCGCCTGCCGCCGCTGGTGTTGCTGTACTTGCAGGTACTGGTGGCGGTGGTGGTGCTGTTTCCGCTGTACGCCATGTCGCCGAAAACCGGCCTGACCCTGCAGAACATTCCGCTGGTGCTATACGCGTGCCTGCTGGCCTCGATGCTCGCGCCGCTGGCGTGGATGCAGGCCGTGCAGCGCTTGGGGCCGAGCCGGACCACGCTGTTCTTCAACCTGCTGCCGTTGATCACTGCGCTGATTGCCGCAGTGGTGTTGAAGGAACAACTGGCGATGTATCACCTGGTCGGTGGCTTGCTGACGCTGGGCGGGGTGGTTCTTTCCGAGCGCTGGACCACCGTCCTCGGCCGCTCCCGCACGCCAGGCGCCGCCTAGACCCCGGCGGCTTTCAATCGCGCCGCATGCTCGACGAACAGTCGCACCGGATCCGCGCCTTTGCCGACCAGTCCCAGTGACTGGTTGACGATGTCGAAGTGATCCATCGGGTAGTCATCGCCGATGACCGTGCCCAAGTGCGAGCTGTAGCGTCCGACCATGCCGTCGCACTGTCCCGGCTCGCGCACGAAGGTTTTGGCGAACAACCGGCAACTGCGGTTGGTGCCGTCGAACAGGTTGCCGCCACGGTCGGTCTTGCCCGGCTGCAAGGTGCCGGACCACGAGTAATAACGCACGCCGTTGACCTCCTCCGGCCCGTGCCCGCCCCAGGTATCAGGCAGGCCCTGTGGGTAACGCTGGTTGAACAGCGCCACGCCTTCGGTGGTCAGGGAGTTGTGCGAGGCATGGATATCCACCGGCAGTTTCGGCCCGTGGTAGCCGGTTTCCAGCAGCGCCATCAGCCAGCCGACAAAACGCAACAGCGCCTCGAGGATGCGACCCCGGGCGCTGTCTGCCGGATAGTGTTTCGCCAGATAGTCGGCCAGCTCAGAACCGTGATTGGGCCCGGCCACCGACGTGACTGAAGCCACCAGATCCGGACGTTTGGCCGCCGCATAACGCGCCGTCAGCGAGCCCTGGCTATGGCCGAACAGATTGACCTTGGCCGCGCCGGTCTCACGGAGGATTTCATCGATGCGCGTCAGCAACTGCTCGCCGCGCACCTCGGTGGAATTGAGCGGCGACACCTGCACCGCAATCACCGTCGCACCACCCCGGCGCAACGCCTTGATGATCCCGTACCAGTACGGGTACAGCACCAGACGGATAAAACCGAGCATTCCCGGCACCAGCACCAGTGGATAACGTGTGGCCGAATCCTGCGACATGGGCAGACATCCCTGTGGTCGGTGGGTGGAGGCATGACGTGCAAAACGCCCGCCAAGCATCCTCCTCGATGATGACAACTCCACGACCAGCCTACTTCAGCCCCACCACCCCCGCCACAATCAGCCCCACCGACAGCAACTTCATCAGCGTCAGGCTCTCGCCCAGCAGCGCGAAACCGAGAAACACCGTGCCAAGCGAGCCGATGGCGGTCCAGATCGGGTAGGCGATGCTTACCGGCAGCTCGCGCATCGCCAGAGTCAGGAAATAAACCCCGCCCACCGCCGCGATCACGGTAATCAGCGACGGCCACAGCCGGGTGAAACCTTCGGCGTATTTCATGCCCATGGCGAAAGTGACTTCGAACCCGGCGGCGATCAGCAGGAACAGCCAGGCCACCTAGAACTCCCGGGCCAGGTCGAGCAAGCGCTGCTCGGCCTCGGCCACCGACACCGCGAAGGTGCGTTCGGCGGATTCTTCGCCCTCGGCGGCGACCACCGTGACGTCGTTGATGCCGATGAAACCCAATGCCGTGCGCAACCATGGATCGGCGTGATTCAGCGCCTCCAGCTCCCCGCCCGGGCCGAATCCGAAACCACCGCGACTGGTAACGATCAGCGCCTTCTTGCCGTGCAAAAGCGGTGTGTACTGGGCGATGCCGTTGTCCAGCGTATGGTCGAACGTCAGGCCCAACCGCACGATCTGATCGACCCAGGCCTTGAGGCCGCTGGGCACGTTGAAGTTGTACATCGGCGTGGAAATCAGCAGCAGATCGTGATCGAACAACTCGCCCAGCAGTTGATCGCTGAGCGCCAGATCGGCCTGCATCGACAACGGCCGTGCCTCGGGCTCCGGATAAAACGCTGCGGCGACAAACGCCTCGTTGACCGCCGGAATCAGCGCACGCCCAACCTCTCGGCGGGTGACTTGAGCCTGTGGATGACGGACTTGCCAGGCACTGAGAAAACTTTCCGCCAGACGCCGCGAATGGGAACGCTCACCGCGTGGGCTGGCATGGATCGCAAGAATCTTGCTCATCTTAAACTCCTTGGGACTAGACTTTAGTGACTGTGTAGGGCCAGATTGCGGCGCTCATGTCATCGGCTCAAATGAGCAAAAATCAGTCTGGATGAATTTATTTCACCCATGGAGTTTCCATGTTCGCTTCACTGCCACTGACCGCCCTGCGCGCCTTCGAATCCGCTTCACGCCTGTTGAGCTTCAAGGCTGCCGCCGAAGAACTGGCGGTGACACCGACAGCGATCTCCCATCAGATCCGCTCGTTGGAGGACTGGCTCGGCGTGGCGCTGTTCGAACGCCTGCCGCGCCAGGTGCGGCTGACCGAGGGCGGCGAGCGGCTGTTTCGCAGCCTGCACGGCGCGTTTCTGGAGGTGGCGCAAAGCGTCGACACCCTGCGTCCGCAGCGCAGCGGCAGCAACCTCACGCTGTCGACCACCGCCGCGTTCGCTGCGCTGTGGCTGGTGCCACGCCTCGGTCGGTTTTATGCAAAACACCCGAACATCAATGTGCGGCTGGACACCCACTGCGAAGTCATCGACCTGCATCAGGACGCCAGCGTCGATCTGGTGTTGCGCTACAGCCTCGATGATTACCCGAACCTCTACGGGTTGTGCCTGTTCGATGAATCGTTCGGCGTGTACGGCTCGCCGGAACAGGTGGCACTGGCTGCCCGTCGCACCCCGGCGCTGATCAGCGTCCGCTGGCACAACTCGAAACTCTACGCCCACGGTTGGGAAGCGTGGTGCGCGCAGTCAGGCGAGAACTGGTTGAATCAGCATCCGGCCGTCCGCGAATACGACGAAGAGCATTACGCCCTGCAAGCGGCCATCGCCGGGCAAGGGCTGGTGCTGGCGAGCAACATTCTGGTGTCGGAGAGCGTCGCCAATGGCTTGCTGGTGCCGTACAAGGGTGAGGTGCAGGTCGACGGTGCCGGTTACAGCGCCCTCTGTGTACCGGGCCGTGAGCGGCATCCACCGGTGAAAGCCTTTTTTGCCTGGCTGCGCGAAGAAGCAAAGCTTTCCGGGCATGTCCCGCGCTGAATCCGACAAAACTTTTTGCAGTGTTCATCACTCACAACCAGGTAACGATCACGTCAGCAGAACGTGACGCCAATGGGATTAGCCTCCAGGAGACTGAAATGAGTGACCTGCATTTGTCTGATGTTCAAACCCTGCGCGAGCGCGCACGACAACACGTCGAAAACGGCGCGGTGACCGAAAGCTATAGCGCCAACCGTGAAGAAGTGCTGCGCCTGCTCAACGAATCGCTGGCCACTGAACTGGTCTGCGTCCTGCGCTACAAGCGCCACTACTTCATGGCCAACGGCCTGAAAGCCAACGTCGCCGCCGACGAGTTCCTCGAGCACGCCACTCAGGAAGCCGAACATGCCGACCGTCTCGCCGAGCGCATCGTGCAACTGGGCGGCGAGCCTGAGTTCAACCCTGACCTGCTGTCGAAGATGTCCCACGCGCAATACGTGGCCGGCAACACCTTGAAGGAAATGGTTTACGAAGACCTGGTGGCCGAGCGGATTGCCATCGACAGCTATCGCGAGATCATCCAGTACATCGGGGAAAAGGATCCGACCACGCGCCGGATCTTTGAAGACATCCTGGCTCAGGAAGAAGAGCATGCCGATGACATGGCGGACATCCTCAAAGACCTCTGATTCCTCCAGATCCAATCGCGGGCAAGCCCGCTCCCTCAGGGTTTTCACTGAACCTGTGGGAGCGGGCTTGCCCGCGATTGCTTTCTGATAAACGCTAAAGAATCATTTGGTGGGTTTAACGGTCGCGGGCGCCTTGCCCGCCTTCATCTGCTCCAGCAACGGAGCACACTGATTCGGCTCGCCGCCGCTCGGCGCCACCAGTGCCAGCAGCCCCGCCGCCGGCGCGGCGATCACACCCAGCGCCACCATGCCTGCGCCGCGCAGCATCAGCGGCACCGCTTTCACCCCGGCATCCGGCTTGATGAACTTACCGCGCACATACAACGGCGAGCGCAGGGATATCAGACGCCAGCCCTTGGATTCCGGGGTCACGGTCAGGTCCAGTTGCTCGGTCGCCATGTTCGCCGTGCCGTCGATGTAGATGATCGCGTTCTCGGTATCGAACACGAACAGCCGGGTGGTCGCCAGCCCGGTCTTGATGTCGAAGTCGGCCGCTGCGCAGTTGATCTTCACTTCCTTGTCGCCAAAGACCTTGCCGACCACGTAGTTGCCGACGTTGAGGCCCGCCAGCTCCATCAGCTCACGACTGATCGCGCCGTCATTGATCAGCATCTTCAGGTTGCCGTTGGCCCCGCCCAGCAGCTTGGCCACCGAGTTGCCGCGACCACTGATGTCGGCGTCGCCGTTCAATTCGCCGAAACTGGTCTTCATCGGTTCGAAAGTCGGAAATAGTTGCTTGAGCTTGAACTTGCGCGCGGTCAGTTTTGCCCGGCCTTCCAGCGGCTCGGTGCGGCCATTGAGGCGAATCTGCGCATCGAGGTTGCCGCCGGCCACGCCGAAGCGCAGCGGTTCCAGGCTCAGTTCGCCGTCGTTGAGTTTGAGGTGGGTATAGAGGTCGGTGAACGGCAGCTTCTCGCTGTGGACGATGCGTTTGCCAGTGAATTCGACGTCGGCGTCCATGTCGCGCCAGCGCTCAGTCTTGAACTCTTCCACCGGCAGCACTTTGTCCGCCGGTTGTTTGCTTTCACCGCCGCGGGCCTTTTGCTTGTCATTGGAGTCGGCACCGATCAGCGGCGCGAGGTCGGCGAACAGCAGTTGATTGGACAGCAACGCGCCACTCAGCTTGGGCCGTGGCTTGCTGGCGACGTAGGCAAGGTCGCCGTGAATGTCGCTGCCGCCGATCTTGCCGTTGAACTGTTCGTAGCGGAACTGTGCGCCGTCCGGCTCATGTAGCTTGGCGATCAGATGACCGTCAGTGGAATACGGCGGCGTGTCCGGCAGGGTGACGCCAGTCAGCGGATAGAGATTGCCGAGGCTGACGCCCGCCAGTTTCAGACGCAGGTCGAGGGCACCGAGATTCAGCGGATCGGTCAGCGTGCCGGCGAGTTCGATGCTGGTGTCGCCGATTTTCGCCTGGGCCTGCAGCGGGAACGGTTTGGCCGCATCCTGCAAGGCAAGCAGGCCGCCGATTTTGCCTTGGCCAGCGAGTTTCTGACCGTGGTACTGGCCTGTGACTTTCAGTGCGAAGGCGTAATCCTGCGGTGCGCCGCCCTTTTCCAGCGCGGTTTTCGCCGCTTTGTCGCCGACGATTTCGCTGAAGGGAATCGGCTTGCCCAGCGGGTCGATCAACAGGTCGAGATTGGTCTTGAGGGTCTGGTCGTCCAGAGTGACGTGACCCTTGTCGAAACCGATAGCGCCGATGTCCACCACCCAGTTCGAGGGCTCGGCATTCGGGTCCTTGGGATCGAACTTGAAGGTCCAGTTGGCGCGGCCATCGGCCAAACGTTGCAATTGAGCGGTGGGTTCGGTCAGGTCGATCCGAGGAATTGTCACCCGTTGTGCCAGCAGCGCCAGTGGTGAAATGCGCAGTTCGACCTTTTTGAGGGTGACCATCTGCGGCTGCTTCGACCAGTCCGGGTTGCCCAGCGTCAGGTCTTCGGCCACCACATGCGGCCACGGCACCCAGGCGCGCCAGCCGCCCTCGTCGAGTTCGCGCCGCCAGACCACCGACAGGTTGCCGTTGATGGCGAACGGTCGGTGCAGTTCTTCCGAGACTTTGGCGTTGAGGGACGGTTTGATCCGGTTCCAATCGAAGAACACGATGATCAGGACCAGCACCGCCAGCAACAGCATGAGGGTGGCGAAAGTCCAGGCGAAGATTTTACGCGTGCGCGTCATTGCACAAAGCTCCTGAAAACGACTGCGGATCGACGCCGCTGAAACGACGGGCCTGATAGGGCCCTCATGAAGTCTACGACTGACAAACCGCCCGCAGGTTTAATCGAAAGCCCCGATTGGGGCCGAAAAGCGGTCGCCATTCTGACCGATCGGTCGACTCGATGTTACCGGCCCCGCACTTTTGCAGAGCGCAAGTGGGTGAAAAATACCCACCGCAGTGCAAAACCGTCAGCCTGAAACGCCCGGGCTAGAGCCTCCCGGGCGAACAATCAATTCTGTTGATTATTACCATTGTGTTTATGAACTTTTATATCGACTTATCGAGAGTAGCATTGCCCTCGTACCCACTTTATCGCCCTCCCAAGGAGCAACCCATCATGAAACGCCAACTTCTGTTCAGTCTTACCCTCTCGATGCTGGCCAGCACCGCTTTCGCTCTGCCAGCTGCCGACCAGGCTACCCCGCAAGTGAAATCCAGCCACTCGGTGTTCAGCCAGACTGTTGCCGCTGACGGTTCGGACCGCACTCCACAAGGCCAGACCCTGGCTGAAAACGGTCGTAACCGCCTGGAAGAAAAAGGTCTGGTTCAAGATGGCTATGACAAAACCCCACAAGGCCAAACCTTAGCTGAAGGCGGCCGTGATCGTCTGGAAGAAAAAGGTCTGGTCCAGGACGGCTATGACAAGACTCCACAAGGTCAAACCCTGGCTGCTGACGGCTACGACAAGACCCCACAAGGCCAGACCCTCGCTGCTGACGGCTACGACAAGACTCCACAAGGTCAGACCCTGGCTGCTGACGGCTACGACAAAACCCCACAAGGCCAAACTCTGGCCGAAGGTGGTGGTGACCGCGTGATCGAACGCAACAGCGCCTTGAGCTAAGCCCGTGGCGGCCTGGAAAAAAAGCCCAATCCCCGGATTGGGCTTTTGATTTTTCAGCAGCCTGTATAAAGAAGTCGCGATTTCCCCCTTCCATCTCCCCCGCTGCCGTTCGACGCCGACAAAGCCGATTTGCTAGAGTGCGGCGCTTGTCTTGCCTAAGAACACACCCTTGCGATGCTGCCCCGCGCCGAACAGAAACAACAGACCCGCAACGCCCTGATGGACGCTGCCCGCCACTTGATGGAAAGCGGCCGAGGATTCGGCAGCCTGAGCCTGCGTGAAGTGACGAAAACCGCCGGCATCGTGCCCACCGGTTTCTACCGGCATTTCACCGACATGGATGAACTCGGCCTGGTACTGGTCAGCGAAGTCGGTCAGACCTTCCGCGAAACCATCCGCCTGGTGCGCCACAACGAATTCGTCATGGGCGGGATCATCGATGCCTCGGTGCGGATCTTCCTCGACGTAGTCAGCGCCAACCGTTCGCAGTTCCTGTTTCTCGCCCGTGAGCAGTACGGCGGATCGTTGCCGGTGCGTCAGGCGATCGGTCGCCTGCGCGAGAACATCAGCTCCGACCTGGCGGCGGATCTGGCCTTGATGCCCAAGCTGCAGCACCTGAACCATGAAGGCTTGAGCGTGATGGCCGACCTGATCGTCAAATCGGTGTTCGCCACCCTGCCGGACATCATCGACCCGCCGGCCGAAGCCCTGCCCGAGCATCTGACGCCACAGGCGAAGATCACCCAGCAGTTGCGCTTCATCTTTATCGGGCTCAAGCACTGGCAAGGGCTCGGTAGTACCGAGTGAGAAAGGAAAGAATCGCAGCCTGGAGCTGCGATTTTTTTTGCGCCGCAAATTGGTGCATGTAAAAAACTTCATGCACCAAAACACCTCACAATCCTGCAACATCTTGAAACATCCGCTAGTCTCCGACAGGGTTTTCCTACGTCTCGTCCGATTGGCAAGCCCCTTGCTCTAGCCTGAGCATTGTTCTTAGCAGGAAGCTTTCCGATGCTGGTGATTCATCGCAGAATCGATCCCCAACCCGTCTGGGCCGCCGAGTTGCACCTGACCTTCGAGGCCAGGAGCAAAAGCCGCCTGCGCTGTTTCAGTGCCGACGGCGAAGACGTCGGACTGTTTCTGGAGCGCGGCCAGCCGCCGCTGCATGACGGCGAATGCCTACAGGCTGAAGATGGCCGGATCGTCAGGGTCTGCGCCCGTCCCGAGCAACTGCTGCACGTCACCTGCGCCAACGCCTTCGAACTGACCCGCGCGGCCTATCACCTGGGCAATCGCCACGTCGCGCTGCAAGTCGGTGACGGCTGGCTGCGTCTGCTCGACGATTACGTACTC
The DNA here is from genome assembly GCF_040760005.1 of Pseudomonas sp. stari2. Classification (NCBI taxonomy): domain Bacteria; kingdom Pseudomonadati; phylum Pseudomonadota; class Gammaproteobacteria; order Pseudomonadales; family Pseudomonadaceae; genus Pseudomonas; species Pseudomonas sp. Stari2. Next base: position 847,466 of record NZ_CP099760.1, on the reverse strand, counting down.
AAGGCAATGCTTGAGCAGTTGGGCGCGCAGGTCGAATCGATCGAAGCGCCGTTCCAGCCGGAACACGGCGCCTATGGTGGTGGCCATCACCATTCGCGGCACGGTGACGAGGACTTCAACTACGCGCCGAAACTCCACCAGTTCGGCGTCCGTTTGTGAACCCGGCCTGGGCGCTGTTGCGCCTGGCCAGTCCGCAATTGCCAATTGGCGGCTACAGCTATTCCCAGGGCCTGGAAATGGCTGTGGATAACGGTCGCGTCGACAGCCCGGACAGCGCCCGCCGCTGGATCAGCGATCAATTGCTGCTCAATCTCGCGCGGTTCGAGGCCCCCATGCTACTCGCCCATTGCCAGACCGCAGCGGACGAAAACTGGAATGAACTGCGCAAGCTCTGCGAAAGCCACCGCGCCAGCCGCGAAACCCGCGAGCTGCATCTGGAGAGCCGGCAGATGGGCTACTCGTTGCAGCAATTGCTCAACGGTTTGCCCGAGCTCGACGCACCGGCCCGCGATTTTCTTGAGCAATGCACCGAACCGCACCTGGCCCTTTGCTGGGCATTGGCAGCGCGTGCCTGGCAGATCAGCCCGCAGGACGCCCTCGCCGCGTGGCTGTGGAGCTGGCTGGAAAACCAGCTCGCGGTGCTGATGAAAACCCTGCCGCTGGGCCAGCAAGCCGCCCAGCGCCTGACCAGCGAACTGCTGCCGCTGCTGCAACAGGCGCAGCAGGACGCCACCCGAATCAATCCCGAACGCCTCGGCAGCGCCGCGTTCGGTCTGTCCCTGGCGTGCATGGCCCATGAGCGCCAGTACAGCCGCCTGTTCCGTTCCTAGGGCCTTTTTATCTGGAGAATCACATGAACACACAACCCCTGCGCGTCGGCATCGGCGGCCCGGTCGGTTCCGGCAAAACCGCATTGACCCTGGCCCTGTGCCTGGCGCTGCGTGAGCGCTACAACCTGGCCGTGGTCACCAACGACATCTACACCCGCGAAGACGCCGACTTCCTGGTACGCAATGAAGCCCTGGCGCCTGAACGCATCATCGGCGTGGAAACCGGCGGCTGCCCGCACACGGCGATCCGCGAAGACGCCTCGATCAACCTCGAAGCGGTGGATCAACTGAACCGGCGCTTTCCGGGGCTGGACCTGATTCTGGTGGAGTCCGGTGGCGACAACCTTTCCGCGACCTTCAGCCCGGAACTGTCCGACCTGACCATCTACGTGATCGACGTGTCGGCCGGCGACAAGCTGCCGCGCAAGGGCGGCCCCGGCATTTGCAAATCCGACCTGCTGGTGATCAACAAGATCGACCTCGCGCCGCTGGTCGGGGCCTCGCTGGAGATGATGAACAGCGATACCCAGCGCATGCGCAACGGCAAGCCGTTCGTGTTCAGCAACCAGAAAACCGGTCAGGGCCTGGAAGAAATCATTGCCTTCATCGAACGCCAGGGCCTGCTGACCGCAGCCTGATTCACTGATCAACAAGGAAGCTTATCCATGACACTCAAACGCATTCTCGGCGCCGTCGCACTCCTGCTGACACCGGCCCTGGCCTTCGCCCACCCCGGCCATGGCGACTCTGGCCTGGTGGCCGGCATCAGCCACCCGATCGGCGGCCTCGATCATTTGCTGGCGATGGTGGCCGTCGGCTTGTGGGCGGCGCAACAACAAGGCGCGGCGCGCTGGGCGCTGCCGTGCACGTTTGTCGGTACCATGCTGATCGGCGGCCTGCTCGGGTTTGAAGGACTGGAGTTGCCGGCGCTGGAAAGCGGGATTGCCGCGTCGGTGCTGGCGCTGGGCCTGGCGGTGGCACTGGCGGTGCGTCCGCCGCTGGTGATGGCGGTGGCGGCGACGGCGCTGTTTGCGCTGTTCCACGGCGTGGCCCATGGTCTGGAGTTGCCGGACATGTCGAGCCCTTGGGCGTATGCCACCGGTTTCGTGGTCGCGACGGCTGCGTTGCATGCAGCGGGTTATGCGGTGGTTCGTTTTCTGCCTCAGGCTGCCGCGCCGCTGGTTCGACTGGCCGGAGCGGCTTCGGCGGTGACCGGCGCGTGGTTGCTGGCCGGCTGATTTGTACCTCTGATCGTTCCCGGGCATGGCGCGGGAACGATCGATCGCCACTCTCTGCTACCATGTCGCGCAATCGCCCCTGCCGTGACGACGTCCGCCCATGCCCCACGCTTCCCGCTCCACCTCCCTGCCTGAATTGACCACCCTGTTCGGTGAAGTGCAACAGCACTTTCTGGACGTGATCGTGCCCCTCTGGCAAGGACCGGGCTGGAACGCCGACATGGCGCTGCCCTACGAGGCGCTGGACGCCGCGCACCAGCCGCTGCCACCGCAGCGCTATCGGGCCATGGCCTGCGCACGGCAGCTGTATTTGTTTTCCAGCCTGATCGGGGTTGTGGATAACGCCGAAGTTCGGGCAGCCGCTCTGTTCCGCTCACTGCAACGACACTTCCACGATGCCGAGCACGGTGGCTGGTTCTACAGCATCGATCCCCAGGGCAAACCGCTGGATCAGCGCAAGGACCTCTATACCCACGCCTTCATCCTGTTCGCCTGCGCGCATTACTGGGAAAAGTCCCGCGAGCCCTTGGTCGAATCGACCCTGAACGCTGCGCTGGAAGTCATCTGCCGGCGTTTCGCCACCGGTGACGGCCTCTATGAAGCCTGCCTCGACCGCGACTGGATCACGCTGGAAACCGGCCCGCTGCAAAACCCGCTGATGCACCTGGCCGAAGCCTTCCTGGCCACGCTGGCCGTGCGCGAAGATGCACAGGTCAAGCAGGCGCTGAGCGAGTTATGCACAGCCATGCACAAGCACTTCGTCGATCCGCAGGCCGGTGTGCTGATGGAGAAACCGCTGGGGGCTGTGGATAACTGGTATGAGCCGGGCCATCAGTTCGAGTGGTATTTCCTGCTGGAGTCCTCGCCGCAGCTCCGCGGCTCGAAACTGCATGCCGCGCTGGACCGGGCCTTTGCCTTCACCGAGCAGTACGGCGTGGTGCAATCGTCCGGTGCCGTGCGGGCCATGCTCGATCTGAACATGGACGGGCGACCGAAAGATTCGACCCAGCGCATCTGGGCCCAGGCCGAATATCTGCGCGCCCTGACGCTGCGTCCGGGCAGCGAAGCCGTCGTGCTGCGCCAGTTGCAGGCATTGCTGCAGCGCTTCCTGCATGCCGGTGGCTGGCATGAATGCCGCAACGAGCAGGGCGAGATCAACCGCAAGGACATGCCGTCGACTACGCCGTATCACCTGGCGACCTGCTATCGCGGCCTCGCCGACTATCTGAGCTGACATCCGTGGCGAGGGAGCAGGCTCCCTCGCCGCAAACATCAGGCAATCCACTTCCTGTCACCAGTGAAGCTGATGGTCAGCCAGCGCGCCGCATCCGGTTTGCCCAGCTTCGCGGAAATCTCCTCACGCAGCACATCCAGCTGGCCGACGCTCTGCAGCCGGTAATCCGCCGGCAACACCACATGAATCTCGATGAACCGCGCCCGTCCGTGCTTCTGCACGTAGGACACGTAGTCGTCGAAACCATGCTCGACCTTCGCCGCCTCCATCACCTCGCGTACTTGCTCATCCAGCGTGTCCGGCGCAATGCCGAGCACGTCACGCAGCGCCGGGCCAAGGATCTTGAAGGCCGGCGGCAGCATGGTCAGGGCCAGCACGATGAGAATCAGCGGGTCGACGAACTTCGCCCATTCGCCATAGCCCTGGGACTTGAGCAGCAGCGCCGCGAGGAAACTGATCAACAGGCCCACAGACAGCATCGCGTCCACCAGCCAGCTGATGTTGTCGAACTGGATCAGGCTCGACTTGAGCTTGCGATTGCGGTGGCGCACGTAGAAGAAGTAGGCGAATTCGACAACGGTAAACACCGCCGCGTAGATGATCACCAGCCCCAGTTCGATTTCACGACCGCCATTGATGATGCCGAACACGCCGTTGAGAAACGCGTAGATCGCGATCAATAACAGGAAACTGCCCTCGATCAGCAGCACCATCGGTTCCAGATGCCAGAAACCGAACTGGAAGCGGTGGTTGCTCTGCTTGGCGATCAGCTTCGCCGTGATCAGCATCAGGACTTTGATGAACGTTGCAATCAGCGAAAAAAAACCATCGAACAGGATGGATTGGGAACCCGATACAAAACCGGTGACGATCCCGGCAATCGACACGGCAAACATCAGAAGGGTCGATTGTTTGAGCAGCGACTGCTCACCTCGGTTACTCACTTGAACTCCTCGAAAAACCTTGAAAACCGCAGGGTACGGTGGGGTTGTTGAGGGATGAGTATACCTTACTGCCACATTTTGGCCGATTTGCCCTCTTCGCCAGCAGGTTGGCGAAGAGGGCAAAACCCTATCAAGCCTTGTTGCGCTCGATGGCAAAACCGGCCCAGGTCTGGCTCACCGGCATCAGTTCCAGGCTGTTGATGTTGATGTGCGCCGGGGCATTCAGTACCCAGAAAATCGTCTCGGCGATGTCCTGCGGCTGGATCGGCTCGGCACCGGCGTAGGTCGCGTCGTAACGCGCCTGATCACCGCCAAAACGCACCAGCGAGAACTCGCTCTCGCACAGGCCCGGCTCGATGTTACTGACGCGCACGCCAGTGCCCTGCAAGTCGCAACGCAGGTTCAGCGAGAACTGTTTGACGAACGCCTTGGTCGCGCCGTAGACGTGGCTGCCCGGGTACGGGTAGTTACCGGCGATGGAGCCCAGGTTGACGATGCCGGCGCCGCGACCGTGGGCGATCAGGCGTGGCAGCAGCAGACGCGTGCTGTACATCAGGCCTTTGACGTTGGTGTCGACCATGGTGTCCCAATCGTCGAGGTCGCACTTGGGTGCAGGGTCCACGCCCAGCGCCAGCCCGGCGTTGTTGATCAGGCCGCGCAGCTTGGCAAAGGACGGCGGCAGGTTAGCAATTGCCTCCTCCATCGCCTTGCGATCACGCACGTCCAGCACCAGGCCATGCACTTCGGTCTGCTTCGACAGCTCGGCGCACAGCGCGTTGAGGCGTTCTTCACGACGACCGGTCAGCACCAGTTTCCAGCCGGCCTCGGCAAAACGACGGGCACAGGCTTCACCAAAACCGGACGTCGCGCCGGTGATAAACAGGGTGTTGGACATCGTGTTCTCCTTGCTTCGGCCACCCGGGGCAGCCATTGGAATAGAAAATCAGCAGGCAGCATGCCCGGCCCGGCATTCACGATGCAACCACCGACTGGCGTGCATTTCCGCTCATAATTTGATCAATGCTCTCAACGCCTTGAATGGCGTGGCCTGTAGCCACATGCGCGCACGTTATCCACAGCCCCTTCCACAGTTTCCGGGGGCAAGTGGAAATGCGCAAAGCCGCGCCACACAAGGCTTTGCGCGGCAAAAGCAAAGTTTTTCGCTTGACCCTGATCCGCCGATTGTGCCGGGCAAGGCATTCTGCACGACCGGCCGGTCACCGCCGTGATTGCGCAGGGCCAGTAATCACGGCCCTCTGCGCAGTCTTTCCAGAGTTTAATCACAGACTTATCCACAGGCTTGCCCACATGCACTCGCCTGTTTTGCCATGGCCATAAAAAGGTTGACAAACGGGTCGCCAGCAACCGGGAAAAGCCCTGATCAAAAAACAATCACACACCTGCAAGCCACGGTTTTAAAGGTTCTCAGCCAGCTACTCCCACGTTATTCACAGCCGGCTCCACAGCAAACGGGGACAAGTCAAAACTGTGGAAAAACAGCGATTTGCAGCGTCTATATGTCGCGCTTTGGCAGGTTGGGGATTTTGTTTTCCACAATTTCGGGAATGGCGTGGATCGTGATCGATTCTGGATACAAAAAAGCCCCGGGACTCGCATCTCGGGGCTCTGTATCGCTGTGGAAAACCTGAGAACTCAGTGCCCGCCGAGATAGGCGTTACGCACCTCCTCGTTCACCAGCAATTCCTTGCCGGTGCCCGTCAGGCGGATCTCGCCGTTGACCATCACGTACGCCCGGTCGGACAGTTTCAACGCGTGGTTGGCGTTCTGCTCGACGAGGAAAATGGTCATGCCGGTCTTCGCCAGTTCCCGCAGGGTGGCGAAGATCTGTTTCACCACGATCGGCGCCAGGCCCAGGCTCGGCTCATCCAGCAGCAAGAGCTTGGGTCGGCTCATCAGGGCCCGGGCGATGGCCAGCATCTGCTGTTCACCACCGGACATGGTCATAGCGCGCTGGTTACGGCGCTCTTCGAGCCGCGGGAACAGCTCGAACATGCGCTGCATGTCTTCCTTGGCGTACTTGTCGCCGATCGGAATGGTGCCCATCAGCAGGTTTTCCTCGACGGTCATGTCGGGGAACACCCGCCGCCCTTCCGGCGACTGCGCGATGCCGTTGGAGGCGATGTAGTGCGATGACTTGTGGGTAATGTCCACGCCCTGATACAGGATCTGCCCGCCCGCCGCCCGTGGCTGGCCGAAGATCGACATCAGCAGCGTCGACTTGCCGGCACCGTTGGAGCCGATCAGGCTGACGGTTTCCCCTTCGTTGATCTGCAGCGAGACGCCTTTGAGGGCCTGGATCGGGCCGTAGAAAACGTCCAGATCCTTGAGTTCGAGGATGGGTTGCGTCATACGACTTCCTCTTCGTCGGCGCCCAGGTAAGCCGCAATCACCTTCGGATCGTGGCGGATATCGTCCGGACCGCCCTCGGCGATGACGATGCCGTGGTCCAGCACCACGATGTGATCGGAAATGCTCATTACCATGCCCATGTCGTGTTCGATCAGCACCACGGTCAGATCGTGCTCGTCGCGCAGCAGCCGGATCATCGCGCTCAGCGCTTCGGTTTCCTGAGGGTTGAGGCCGGCGGCCGGTTCGTCGAGGCAGATGATCTGCGGCCGTGTGCACATGGCCCGGGCGATCTCCAGACGGCGCTGCTGGCCGTAGGACAGTTCACCGGCCAGACGATTGGCGCAGTCCACCAGATCCACCACTTCCAGCCAGTAGAACGCGCAGTCCAGCGCATCGCTTTCGGCCTTGCGGTAACCCTTGGTGTTGAGGATGCCAGCCAGCATGTTGCGGTTGACCCACATGTGCTGGGCCACCAGCAGGTTTTCCAGCACCGACATTTCCTTGAACAGGCGAATGTTCTGGAACGTCCGAGCAAGGCCCGCGCGGTTCACCAGGTGGGTGCCGCCGAACATCTTGTAGTACAGGCGACTGGCGAAGTTCTTCGGCGAGACGAAATCGGTCGGTTTGAACGATTCGCCCAGCAGCTTGATGACGTTGGTCTGCTGACCGCGCACGTTGAGTTCGATCTTGCCGCCGGAGGCCTTGTAGAACCCGGTCAGACAGTTGAACACCGTAGTCTTGCCGGCGCCGTTGGGGCCGATCAGGGCGAAGATCGAGTTGCGTTTGACCTTCAGGCTGACGTCGCTCAAGGCCTTGATGCCACCGAAGTGCATCATCAGTTTTTCAACAGAGAGTACGACTTCACTCATGGCGCAGTCCTCTCATAGTGAATGGCACCTTTGCGTGGAGTGACCCCGGTACGGCTGATACGGATCAGCCCGCGAGGTCGCCAGATCATCATCAACACCATCAGGATCCCGAACAGCAGCACACGGTATTCGGCGAAGCCGCGCAGCAGTTCCGGGGCGACGGTCAGCACGAACGCAGCGATCACCACGCCGATGGTCGAGCCCATGCCGCCAAGCACGACGATGGCGAGGATCAGCGCCGATTCGAAGAAGGTGAACGAGGTCGGGTTGACGAAGCCTTGGTAAGTGGCGAAGAACACACCCGCCAAACCGGCGGTAGATGCGCCGATGGTGAACGCCGAGAGCTTGACCAGCACGTGGTTGAGGCCCATCGAGCGGCAGGCGATTTCGTCTTCACGCAGGGCTTCCCAGGCGCGACCGACCGGCATCTTCACCAGACGATGCTTGATGTACAGCACGGCCAGAACCACCAGGAACAACACCGTATAGATGAAGTAATACTTCACGTCCGGGTTGTAGGCGATGCCGAAGAACTCGTGAAACGGCACCCCGCCATCCTTCGCCCGCTTGCCGAACTCCAGACCGAAGAACGTCGGCAGTGGTGCCGGCATGCCGTTTGGACCGCCGGTCAGCGACAGCCAGTTGTTGAGGATCAGACGGATGATTTCACCGAAGCCCAGCGTCACGATCGCCAGGTAGTCACCGTGCAGGCGCAATACCGGGAAACCGAGGATGCAACCGGCAAGGCCAGCGGTGATCGCCGCCAGCGGCAGCACCGTCCAGAAGCCCAGCCCGAGGTACTGATAACCGAGCGCCAGACCGTAGGCGCCGATGGCGTAGAACGCCACGTACCCGAGGTCGAGCAGGCCGGCCAGGCCGACCACGATGTTCAGCCCCAACCCCAGCAGCACGTAGATCAACCCGAGGATGACCACGCCCAGCAGGTAGGAGTTGGAAACGAATGGCACGATCACGGCCAGCACGATCAGCAGCGGGATGATCCAGCGCAGCCTGGATTTGTGATCGGCGGGCAGCACATGCACGCCGGAACCAGTGCTTTCGAATCCTTCGAGGATTTTCAGGCCTTTGGGCGTCTGCAGGAACAGGCTCAAGGCAAACCGGCCAGCCATGACGATGGCAATGATCCACGCCACGCGGGTCGCTTCGAGGTTGAAGCTGTAGCCGTCGAGTACCACGCCGACAATCGGCCCGAACACGATCAGGGCGATCAAACCGGCGAGAATCGCCTCAACCAGGCTTTTTTTGACATCAATGGATTTTGTAGTGGTTGAAGACATCGCTTACACCTTCGACACAAGAGGACGGCCCAGCAGACCCTGAGGCCGGAAGACCAGAACAAGTACGAGCAGCGAGAAGCTGAACACGTCTTTGTAGTCGGAGTTGACCAGGCCCGAGAACAGCGACTCGGAGATCCCGAGGATGATCCCGCCCAACATGGCGCCAGGCAGCGAGCCGATTCCGCCGAGCACCGCGGCGGTAAACGCCTTGATGCCGATGACGAAGCCTGCGTAGAAGTCGAACGTGCCGTAGTTCATCGTGATCAGCACGCCGGCCAGGGCCGCCATCGCTGCACCGATGATGAACACATAGGAAATCACCCGGTCGGTGTTGATCCCCAGGATCGAGGCCATCTTGCGGTCTTGCTGGGTGGCGCGGCACATGCGGCCGAGCTTGGTGTACTTGATCACGTAGGTCAGCAGGCCCATCCCGACGAACGCCGCGACGAGAATGAAGATCTTGGTGTAGGTCAGCTGGACGAAGCCCGAGCCGACGTCGATGCGCCAGGCGCCGGTGAGCAGCGTCGGAACACCCTGTTGACGGGCGCCCTGGCTGATCTGCGCATAGTTTTGCAGGATCAGGGAGATACCGATGGCGCTGATCAGCGGTGCCAGTCGGGTGGAGTTGCGCAGTGGTTTGTAGGCGATGCGTTCGATGACCCAGCCATACACCCCCGTGACGACGATGGTGAAGACCAGTGTGCCGAGCATCAGCAGCGGGAAGGATTCGATACCGAAGTAAGCCAGCAGAGCCAGACTGATTGCCGCGAGGTAAGCGGAAATCATGTAAACCTCGCCGTGGGCGAAGTTGATCATGCCGATGATGCCGTAGACCATTGTGTAGCCGATGGCGATCAGGCCATAGACCGACCCGAGGGTCAGGCCGTTGACCAGTTGCTGCAGGAAAATACCATCCATAACGCAATCTCACGCAGTGAGAACCTGCACACCCGGAGGCGCGCGGTTCTTCTAGGAAAAATACAGATTTACGTCGGAGCAATGTCAGCCACGACCGGGCTGCCCCCACAGAAGTTCTGTGGAGGTCAGCCGATCGCGTCAGTCCTTACTTCTGTTTTTCCAGCTGGTGATATTTGCCGGTCGCGTCCCACTGGTAGACCACGTAGTCGGAGACTTTCAGGTCGCCCTTGGCGTCCCAGGTCTTCTCGCCCATCACGGTTTTCACAGGGTTGGCTTTCAGCCATTTGGCAGCGTCTTCGCCCTTGTTGGACTTGGCGCCATTGAAGCCGGCGGCCAGGGCCTGGATCGAGGCGTAGGCGTACAGGGTGTAGCCTTCAGGCTCGGTGCCGGCCTTGCGGAAGGCATCCACGACAGTCTTGCTTTCCGGCAGCAGGCGCGGGTCGGCGCCGAAGGTCATCAGCACGCCGTCGACGTATTGCGGGCCACCGGCGGTGGTCACCAGTTCGTCGGTCACGATGCCGTCGTCAGACATGAACTTCACGTCTTTCAGGCCTTCGGTACGCAGTTGCTTGACCAGTGGACCGGCTTCCGGGTGCAGGCCGCCGAAATAGACCACGTCGGCACCGGCCGCGCGGATCTTGGTGACCACGGCGCTGAAGTCTTTCTCGCCACGGGTCAGGCCTTCGTACAACACCGGCTTCACGCCGCGTTTTTCCAGCTGAGCCTTGGTCGCATCGGCCAGGCCCTGACCGTAGGTGTCCTTGTCGTGCAGCACGGCCACTTTCTTGCCCTTGAGCACGTCGACAATGTAGTCGCCGGCGACGATGCCTTGCTGGTCGTCACGCCCGCACATACGGAACATGGCGCTCAGGCCGCGCTCGGTCACCTGCGGGTTGGTGGAACCCGGCGTGATCGCGATGATGCCGGCTTCGTCGTAGATCTCCGACGCAGGAATGGTGGAGGACGAGCAGAAGTGGCCAACCACACCGGCGACTTTCTGGTTGGTGAGATCCTTGGCGACCGTGACTGCCTGTTTCGGTTCGCAGGCGTCATCGCCTTTGACCAGGACGATTTTCTCCCCGTTGACGCCGCCCGCCGCGTTGACCGCATCGGCCGCCGCCTGTGCCCCCTTCATGTACTGCTCGCCAAATGCCGCGTTGGCGCCAGTCATAGGGCCCGCTACACCGATTTTCACATCAGCTTGTGCAAACGCAGAAACACCCAGCGCAGTAGCCACTGCGAGGGCCAGAAAGCCTTTCTTGTAAAACGTCTGGGACATGAGGTGGTGCTCCAAGGTTTTTTTTAGTTGGCACTGCGACTTCACTGGATTGCTCAGAGCAAGGGCCGTGCCATCGGTTTTTTATTCTTCAAAAAGTCGCTGCTTTCTTGTTATTTCGACTGTTTCGTTCCCATTTTCATTGGGCGTGCAACCGTCTAAACCGCGGAAGGTGAAACCATTTGTTTTTTCAGGCGCAACCCGCACGCGCCATCATTGCAACCGCGGCGCCGAATGACGTGCAACCAGCCTGTAACAGCCCGCGTCACCGAACTGCACACTGCTGGTGCGGGACTGCTACAACCCGCACCATTACAGGCTAGTCGCTACGCCAAAAAGCGCCGCTTCACGCAACATATTTCAACACTCAAATGACAATGCGCAGGCACTGGCCCGCGTGATACAGCGAGAACCCGGCCTCGTACAGGCAACTGCGCAAGCCCACGCCTGCCAGGGGCTGCATCGGTGCAAAGGGAATCGGCAATGCTTGAGGATTTCCGTTACACAGGTAATCGGCGAAGGCCTTTCCGACCACGGTGCCGGTGGTCACGCCACGACCGTTGTAACCGGTGACGGCCACCAGTCCGGGCGCAGGTTCGAACAGGCGCATCAAGTGATCGGGAGTAAAAGCGATGCGCCCGGTCCAGGTGCATTCCCACTCCACGGGTTTGAGTTTGGGGAAGTAATGCTGCTGCACCCGGTCGGCCCAGGCCTTGAGAAACCAGGTGGGTTTCTGATTGCCGTTACCGAGGCTGCCCAGCAAAAGACGCCCGTCCTTGTCGCGGCGGATACTGCTCAGCACCTGGCGGGTATCCCACGAGCCCTGTCCGCCCGGCAGAATTTCCTGTGCAGCATCTTCGGTAAGCGGTACCGAAGCGACCTGATAGTAGTAACCAGGGAAGAAATTGCGTTTGAGTTCGGTCCAGTCGCCCTCGGTGTAGGCGTTGGAGGCGATCACCACCTGCTCGGCAAGCACCGAACCCTGCTCGGTCTGCACCGACCATTGCTGGCCCTGGCGTTCAAGGCGCGAGACCGGGGAGTGATCGAACATCTGTCCGCCAAGACTGATGACCGCGTTGGCCAGCCCCGTGACATAAGCCATCGGATTGAGTGTACCGGCGCGCCGGTCGAGCAGCGCAGCGGCGATCTTTTGCGTACCGGTCGCCTGCTCACAGGCCTTGCCGGTCAGCAGTTCGACCGGCGCCCCCCGGCGCTTCCACTGTTCTTCGCGACTGCGCAGGTCCGCCTCACCCTTGGCGTTGTGCGCCATGTGCAGGGTGCCTTCGCGGCGCAACTGGCAATCGATGTTGTATTTATCCACAAGGCTGAACACCAGCGCCGGCGCCGCACCCAGCATGCGGTTGAGCTGACTGCCGACCGTCTCGCCGAAGCCGGCCTCAATCTCGTCCGGCGGGATCCACATCCCGGCATTGACCAGTCCGACGTTGCGCCCGGAGCCGCCATGCCCGGCGCGATGGGCTTCGAGCACGCAGACGCTTTTGCCCTTTTCCAACAGATGCAGCGCCGCCGACAGCCCGGTAAACCCGGCGCCGATCACGCAGACATCAACCTTGACCTCGCCCCTGAGCGCCGTGTTATCCGGTCGTTGCGGCGTGAGTTTTTCCCACAGACATTCTTCGCGTAACGGCATTGCCAGACTCCAACAGAAACCTGCCAAACACACTTAAAAGATCATTCCCACGAGTGCGTGGGAATGATCGATAGCTTTGAGAAAACTGTCAGTCGAACGTGATGCCCTGCGCCAGCGGCAACTCCAGCGAGTAGTTCACGGTGTTGGTCTGCCGGCGCATGTAGGCGCGCCACGCATCCGAACCGGACTCACGACCGCCACCCGTTTCCTTCTCGCCACCGAACGCACCGCCGATTTCCGCGCCGCTCGGGCCGATGTTGACGTTGGCGATGCCGCAGTCACTGCCGACCGCCGACATGAATTTCTCGGCCTCGCGCACATCGGTAGTGAAGATGCACGACGACAGGCCTTGCGGCACGGCGTTGTTCAGGCGCAGCGCCTCATCGAAATCGCTGTAGCCGACCACGTACAGGATCGGTGCGAAGGTTTCGCTGCACACCACGTCGCTCTGCTCCGGCATTTCAACGATGGCCGGCGACACGTAGTAGGCGTTGGGGAATTGGTCTTCCAGCTGGCGCTTGCCACCGAACACCCGGCCGCCCTCGCTCAGCGCTTGTTCCAGCGCGTCCTGCATGTTTTCGAAGCTGTGCTTGTCGATCAGCGGGCCGATCAGGTTGCCTTCCAGCGGATGGCCGATACGGACTTTGGAGTACGCGGCTTTCAGGCGGGTGACGATTTCTTCTTTCACCGATTCATGGGCGATCAGGCGACGCAACGTGGTGCAACGCTGACCGGCGGTGCCGACGGCGCTGAACAGGATGGCGCGCACAGCCATGTCCAGATCGGCGCTCGGGCCGAGGATCATTGCGTTGTTGCCGCCCAGTTCAAGGATGCTGCGGGCGAAGCGCGCGGCGACTTTCGGCGCCACTTCGCGGCCCATGCGGGTGCTGCCGGTGGCGCTGATCAGCGCCACACGCGGGTCATCCACCAGTGCTTCGCCGGCATCGCGACCACCGATGATCACCTGGCTCAGGTGCGCCGGGGCATCGCCGAAGTTCTTCAGTACCCGTTCAAACAACGCCTGACAGGCCAGGGCGGTCAGTGGGGTTTTCTCCGACGGCTTCCACACCACCGGGTTGCCACAGACCAGCGCCAGCGTGGTGTTCCACGCCCACACCGCGACCGGGAAGTTGAACGCACTGATCACGCCGACCACGCCCAACGGGTGCCAGGTTTCACGCATGTGGTGGCCAGGGCGCTCGGAAGCGATGGTCAAGCCGTACAATTGGCGGGACAGACCAACGGCGAAGTCGCAGATGTCGATCATCTCCTGCACTTCACCGAGGCCTTCCTGGGTGATCTTGCCTGCTTCCCACGACACCAGCTCGCCGAGGTCGGCCTTGTATTCACGCAGCACTTCACCGAACTGACGCACCAGTTCGCCGCGACGCGGGGCCGGCACCTTGCGCCATTGTTCGAACGCATGATCTGCGCGACTGATGTGCTGCTCGACTTCGGCCGGGCCTTCCCAGTTCACGGCGCCGATGCGGCTGCCGTCGATGGGCGAATGCACCGGCACTTTGCCGTTCTGATACAGGGCCGGGTTCACACCAAGACGATCAAGCAATGCGGCAACCATGGGTCACTCCTCAAGCAAAAAACTGAATGTGTGCGGTCGCGTTTTCACGACCGGGCAGGCCTTTAGTTGTAGCTTCAGGAAGGCCGTGCAACAAACGACCTTTACGCGAGATATCATTCCGTTTATTCATGCTGCGCAGAAAGACAAGAAAAGGATTGCCCATGCTGAACAAACGCCACTTGCCGTCGATCACCGCGCTGCAGTGCTTCGAGGCCGTGACCCGGCACCTGAGTTTCACCCGGGCCGCCGAGGAACTGAACCTGACCCAGAGCGCCGTCAGCAAGCAGGTGGCGCAACTTGAAGAACTGTTACAGCACTTGCTGTTCCGTCGGGTCCGCCGCCGTTTGCAGATGACCCCGGCCGGCGATCTGTATCTGGTGGAAGTCAGAAAAATCCTGACCCAGGTCGAGATGTCGACCCATTACCTGCGCTCCTACGGCGGCGAGACCGAAGTCCTGCGAGTCTCCACGCCCTCGACCTTCGGCGCCCGCTGGCTGGTGCCGCGCCTCAAGGGCTGGCGCCTGCGTCATCCGTCGATTCATCTGGACCTGTGCAACGAACAGGAAGCCGATGACTTGCTGCAAGGTCGCAGCGACCTGGCGTTCTATTTCGGCCAGGGTTCACGCCCCGGCACCGAGTGCCTGAAGTTGTTCGGCGAAGAGCTGGTTCCCGTGTGCGCACCGGGCAGCCTGCCGGACACGCCGTTGACTGATCCAACGCAACTCACCGATCTGGTGCTGCTGCAGAATGCTTCGCGCCCGCAAGCGTGGCACGACTGGTTCGACAGCCAGGGCTACCAGACCGAACACAGCTACCACGGCCCGCGTTTCGAAACCTTTTATATGTGCATTCGCGCCGCCCAGGTCGGCTGCGGTGTTGCCCTGTTGCCGAGGTTCCTGGTGGAAGAGGAATTGGCCGACGGCAAACTGGTCATTCCCTGGCAGCATGCAATGCCCAGCACTGACGCGTATTACCTGGCCTACCCGGAACACGCGGCGGAAGTGCCCAAGGTGCGGGATTTCGTGAGGTGGATGCTGGAGCAGATCGGCAGTCCTGACGCGGTCTGAGGGCCGCTGCCGAGATAAAAATCGCTGGCAATCCACACCCCGGATATGCGCCACTAGCGCCATTGATTGATACCGCGCCAACGCGCGGCCCGCCTGGAGACCCCGTTATGAGCGAGAGTGTGTTTGCCGATCGCATCGTGCAGAACCTGCTCGACACCGACTTCTACAAACTGACGATGATGCAGGCGGTGCTGCACAACTACCCCAACGTCGAAGTCGAATGGGAGTTTCGTTGCCGTAACAGTGAGGATCTGCGTCCGTATCTGGCGGAGATCCGCTTCCAGGTCGAGCGTCTGGCCGAGCTGAGCCTGAGCGCCGATCAGTTGAGCTTTCTCGAGCGCATCTCGTTCCTCAAGCCGGATTTCCTGCGTTTCCTCGGTCTGTTCCGTTTCAACCTGCGCTACCTGCACACCGGCATCGAGAACGGCGAGCTGTTCATCCGCCTGCGCGGGCCGTGGTTGCATGTGATTCTGTTTGAAGTGCCGTTGTTGGCGATCGTCAGTGAAGTGCGCAACCGCTATCGCTACCGCGAAACGCTGCTGGAACAGGCCCGCGAACAGCTTTACCGCAAGTTCGACTGGCTGACGGCCAATGCTTCGGCCGAAGAACTGTCGCAGTTGCAGGTCGCGGATTTCGGCACACGTCGCAGGTTTTCCTACCGCGTGCAGGAAGAAGTGGTGAATGTGCTCAAGCACGACTTCCCAGGACGCTTCGTTGGCACCAGCAACGTGCACCTGTCCCGTGAGCTGGACATGAAACCACTGGGCACCATGGCCCACGAGTGGATCATGGCGCACCAGCAACTCGGCCCGCGACTGATCGACAGCCAGATTGCCGCCCTCGATTGCTGGGTTCGCGAATATCGCGGCTTGCTGGGGATCGCGCTGACCGACTGCATCACCACCGATGCCTTCCTCGGCGATTTCGATCTGTTCTTCGCCAAGCTTTTCGACGGCCTGCGCCACGACTCCGGGGACCCGGTATTGTGGGGCGAAAAGTGCATCGCGCATTACCATAAGCTCGGCATTGACCCGATGAGCAAGACCCTGGTGTTCTCCGACAGCCTGACGCTGCCCAAGTCGCTGGAGATCTTCCGGGCACTGCGGGGGCGGATCAATGTCAGCTTCGGCATCGGCACCAACCTCACCTGTGACATTCCGGGTGTCGAGCCGATGAGCATCGTGCTTAAAATGACGGCCTGCAACGGCCAACCGGTGGCGAAGATCTCCGATGAGCCGGGCAAGACCCACTGCAAAGACCCGAATTTCGTCGCCTATTTGCGACACGTTTTCCAGGTTCCTGCCGTTTCCAGCCTTTCTAGCAAGGAGTGAATTCATGCAAGCCGTACAGCGTGAGATTGCTGAACAGCTCAACGTTCAGCCGCCGTTCGCCGATTACCAGGCCCTCGAAGCGGAAGTCGCCCGACGCATCACCTTCATCCAGGATTGCCTGACCAGTTCCGGGCTCAAGACCCTGGTGCTGGGCATCAGCGGCGGCGTGGACTCGCTGACCGCGGGCCTTTTGGCCCAGCGCGCCATGCGTGAACTGCGCGAGCGCACCGGTGACGAGGCCTACAAGTTCATCGCCGTGCGCCTGCCGTACGACGTGCAGTTCGATGAACACGACGCCCAGGCCTCGGTGGACTTCATCGCCCCGGACGAGCGCCACACCGTCAACATCGGCCCGGCAGTGAAATCCCTCGCCAACGAAGTCGCAGCCTTCGAAGGCAAGCACGCGGTGTCGGTGGATTTCGTGCTCGGCAACACCAAGGCGCGGATGCGTATGGTCGCCCAGTACACCATTGCCGGCGCGGCCCATGGCCTGGTGATCGGCACCGATCACGCGGCGGAAGCGGTGATGGGTTTCTTCACCAAGTTCGGTGACGGCGCCTGCGACCTGGCCCCGCTCAGCGGTCTGGTGAAGAACCAGGTCCGGGCCATCGCCCGCAGCTTCGGCGCACCGGAATCGCTGGTGGAAAAAGTGCCGACGGCGGACCTGGAAGACCTGTCGCCGGGCAAGCCGGACGAGGCCTCCCACGGCGTGACCTACGCCGAGATCGACGCGTTCCTGCACGGCGAGCCGGTGCGTCAGGAAGCGTTTGACATCATCGTTAGCACTTACAAGAAGACGCATCACAAGCGCGTAATGCCGTTTGCGCCGTGAGAGAAGGTTGAAAAACTCGCTACTCCATCGAGTAGCGGGTTTGAACCAACAAATAGCCAGAAAGTCGCAGGTGTTACAGCTTAGGTTTAAAATTTATCACCCACGGAGATGAAACCTCCGTTCTGCTTACAGCTTTAAACGTCTTAAGGCCGTAGTCGTTGTTGTAGGTTTGGAACTGAACATGCCAGATGCCAAGATCGTCTGCTTTGCTTCCCCCGGCTTCCGGGGTACCTGAAACTGTGAGGTCCATTTGAGCCCCGGGAGCGGCGGAGCCAGAAAAATATACGGTACACTCATTTGTGTCCCCCCCATTGGGAATCTCCTTCCCAGCGCTATCCACTGCTTGTTGAATACTCGGTACGGTATTGTTCATGGCCGTGATTCCTCTGCATGAATGAGTCTTTGCGTCAAAACACGCAACGCACCCGCATTGGATACCGAAATAAATTCGATGCCTACTGTCAGAAATAACAGGTTCCGTCATTTGACCGACGAACGGGAAAGACGAAAAAAGCCGCTGTAGCGAACTACAGCGGCTTTTTTATTGATCTGTTTTCCCAAAATCTATTTCAGTGTCACGGTGCCTTTCATCATCGAGATGTGGCCCGGGAACGAGCAGAAGAAGCCGTACTTCTCGTCAGCCTTGAGCTTGGACACGTCGATGGTCAGCGAGTCGGTTTCCTTGGCGCCGATGATCTTGGTGTGGGCGATGACGCGCTCGTCGCCGTCCTTCAGGTAGTTCTTGTCGATACCGGCAGCCAGGCCGTCGGTGGCGATCGGCTGCATGTCAGCGGTCTTGCTGACCACCAGGTTATGGCCCATGACGTTCTTCGGCAGGCTGCCGGAGTGGGTCAGCTCGACGGTGAAGGTCTTGCAGCTCTTGTCGATTTCGATGGCCTTGGTGTTGAAGGACATCTGGTCGGTGGAATCAACGGTGGTTTTGCACTCGGCAGCCATCAATTGGCTGCTGGCCAGCGCCAGCAGGGATACCGCAACAACTTTGGAAAACATGGTGAATCTCCAAGGCAGGGTTAACAAAAACACGAATGGTTGGAAGACTGCCTGAAATCTTCGCAAGTTCCTATGACTTGAGTCAAAAATTGTATACAACTTTCAGGCTATGACACTCATCGAAACAATCTAACAGCCAGACGATTGGCCGGGCCGTATCTTCAGGGCTCAACACTCATCTGGAGTATCCGTCATGTCCTTCAACAGCCTGTTGTGCAGTCTGCTCGCCGCCTACGCCTGTGGTGCCAGCGGCACCTATGAAACCCCGAAACGCGAAGTCTAGCCCTTGGATCAAGGCGTGCCAGCCATTACCCTGTGACCGATTGACCCAGGAGGAAGGCATGTCTCTCACATCCGTTTGTGTATTTTGCGGTGCCAACGCCGGCACCACCCCGGCGTACACCGAAGCCGCCATCGCCCTCGGCACAGCTCTCGCCAAGCGTAAGCTGACGCTGGTCTACGGCGGTGGCGCCGTCGGCCTGATGGGGATTGTCGCCGACGCGGCGCTGGCGGCCGGTGGCGAAGTGATCGGTATCATTCCGCAGAGCCTGATGGACAAGGAAATCGGTCACAAAAGCCTGACCCGCCTGGAAGTGGTCGATGGCATGCACGCCCGCAAGGCGCGGATGGCCGAACTCAGCGATGCGTTCATCGCCCTGCCCGGCGGCCTCGGCACCCTTGAAGAGCTGTTCGAAGTCTGGACCTGGGGCCAGCTCGGCTACCACGGCAAGCCGCTGGGCCTGCTGGAAGTGAACGGTTTCTACAGCAAACTCACTGCATTTCTCGATCACATCGTCGGCGAAGGCTTCGTTCGCGCACCGCACCGTGACATGCTGCAAGTGAGTGAATCGCCGCAATCGTTGCTCGATGCCCTCGACCACTGGAAGCCCACCGTCACCCCAAAATGGGTCGACCAGAAACCCGGTTAACCCCCGAGCACCGATACAGGGCAGAATACGCGCCGCTCAACCTCACCTTCGACCCAAGAGGATCGCCCATGGCCAAACCCAATTACTCCTTCGCCAAGCGTCAACGTGACCTGGCCAAGGAACAGAAGAAAGAGGAAAAGCTTCAGCGCAAGAAACAGATGGCTGAAGAAGCGGCACTGAACCCTGACGGTGAAGTGGCGACCGATGATGATGTTGATGCACCGAAAGACCCGGCGCCCGACGCCTGAGTAACACCGCAGGACCAATGAACGCAAAACCGGCAGGAACGGGTTACTCCGCTCCTGCCGTGTTCTTCATTACTCATTCAGTGGCATCACCGTGACCCGGACCTCGGGATCATGGCTCCCCCCTCCCAGAATCACCCCGCGCAACGGCGACACATCGGAGAAATCCCGGCCCCAGGCCAGGGTGATGTGCTCCAGAGCCGGTTGCACATTGTTGGTCGGATCGAAATCCACCCAGCCGAGCACCGGGCAAAACACCGAAACCCACGCATGGGATGCATCAGCACCGATCAATCGCGGTTGTCCCGGTGGCGGCCGTGTCAGCAGATAACCGCTGATGTAGCGCGCCGCCAATCCTCGGGAACGCACGCAGGCCAGCATCAGGTGGGCGAAGTCCTGACAGACCCCGCGCCGCCGCTCCAGCACCTCGACCAGCGGCGTCGCGACCTGCGTGGCCTCGGCATCGAAGGTGAATTCGTCGAAGATCTTTTCCATCAACGCCTGCACGCCCAGAAGCAACGGTCGCCCGGGTGGAAAACAGCTTTCGGAGAACTCGACGAAGCTGCGCTTCAAGTGAACGTAGGGTGACTGAAACCGGTAACGACAGGCCTCCAGCAATTCGGCGGGCAACGGCTGACTGCTGTAGGTCAGCGCATTACGGGTCAGCTCCCAGGCCGGCGACAGATTGAAATCCAGCGCCGGTCGCGCCAGCACCTCGACCGTCAGCCGTGCGTTGACCTGCAATTCATCGTGAGGCCGTTCGAACGCCAGGCGCGTCAGCGGATTGCCGAACACATCCTGCTCGTCACGACGCGTGGTCGGATCCGGGCTGATCAGCAATTGCTGTTCGGTGCAGCGCTGCCAGGTGCATTCGCGAGGCCACAGGTGCGCGAGCTGCTGCGCCAGCGAGACCGGGCTGTCGTAGTGATAGCAGGTGTCGTGAAGGATCTGGTAGTGGGCATTCATCAGACGGATACCGTGCGCTGGCTGACATCATCGACATGGGCGAAATGGCGCAGGGCCAGACGATCGGAGACCTGGCCGCTGGCGTCGGCAATGTCCTGCAGCAGATCCGCCAGACCGTCGAGGGCGGCACGCACGCTGGATTCTCCGAACAATGGATTTTCCAGACACCCCAGATCGAAGCCCGCCAGACGCCCGACCAGTTCTGGCAACCCGGCCTCTCTCGGCACACCAAAATCATCGTTCAGCCGCTTGAGGGAGCGCGTCACCAGTTTCAACTGGAACAACACTGCATGGGGGTTCTGCTCGTCCAGCAGCAACAGGTCGAGCACCGGAATCAACTGCGCCACCGCCAGATAACGCGAGCGATAGGTGATGCTGCTGTTGCCCAGTTCCAGCAACCACTCAAGCCCCGCTTGATCGAATGCGCCGACGCCACGCAGGAAACCGGCGAGACTGCTGCTGAGGAAATGCAGGCGTTCGATCCGCCGGCCGATCATCAGGAAGCGCCAGCCTTCATCGCGGGTCATGTCGTCGAGGGCAAACCCGGACAGCGCCGCCAGCGACATCACCAGCCGGTTGAGAAAATCCAGCAGCTCGCCGAAATCCGGCTCGTCGGTGTCCAGTTCCGTCGCTTCGCGCTGCAATTCCACTAGCGCCTGCCAGTTCTCCCGCGAGAGCTTGCCGCGCACCTGCGACGCCGCCCACTGCAAGCGTTGCAGGTTGGAGCGCAGACTGAACGACCAGTCCTCGCCAAGCAAAGCCGCGAGCAAGCGCTCCGGTAGCTCGCCTTCGTCCGGCAGCAGCATCAGCCGCTCGCCGAGCGCCACGGCAGCCTGCAGGGCCTGCGGGTCATCACCATCGACGTAGCGCGCCAGCATGATCCGCAACAGCCGCGCGCTGTCGTCGCAGCGTTCGCAGTAACGGCCGAACCAGAACAGGTTTTCCACCACCCGCGACGGCAGGTACGGATCACGGCGTACCAGATCGTGCACGCCGATATTGCGCTGGGTCTTCCATTGCTCACCGCTTGGCGGCCGGTTGCCCAGCACCCAGGTGTCCTTGCTCGCGCCACCGCGCTGCATCGACACCACTTCGGCATCGGCCTCGGCCGCCACCCGGGTCAGGCCGCCTGGCAACACCCGATAACCGTCATGACTGGCCACCGCATACATGCGCATGCCGATGGCTCGCGGTTGCAACTGGCCGCCCTCGGGCTGCCAGATCGGCGCATGGGACAGTTGCGCAAGTTCTTGCGCGACATAGGCATAAGGCCGGGCCTGCATGCGCTCGGCGAGACTCTGGCGCTGTTTTTCGCTCAGATCACGCCCGAAAACGGGCGCAAAACTCTGGGACGGAAAGGCCGGTTTGATCAGCAGCTCTGGCAATTTCTCCAACGCCTGGGCCAGCACCGGCACCTCTCCACACCACCAGGTAGCGATGGAAGGCAGGATCAGCTCCTCACCGAACAGGTATTGATTGATCTTCGGCAAAAAGCCCAGCAGCCCCGGCGACTCCAGCACGCCGCTGCCCAGCGCATTGGCCACCAGCACCCGGCCCTGACGCACGGCCTCAAGCAACCCGGGAACGCCCAGCGCCGAATCCGTACGCAGTTCCAGCGGATCGCAGAAGTCATCGTCGAGCCGGCGCATGATCGCGTGCACCCGGCGCAGACCGCTGAGGGTTTTCAGGTAGACCGTGGCATCACGCACCGTCAGATCACCGCCCTCCACCAGCGGATAGCCGAGCTGGCGCGCCAGATAAAGATGTTCGAAATAGCTCTCATTGAAACGCCCCGGGGTCAGCAATACCACCAGCGGCGCGTCATCGTCGCAGGGTGCCTGACGGGCCAGGGTTTCCTGCAAGGTGCGGAAGAAACCAGCCAGGTGCTGCACCTTCAGATCCCGATACAACTCGGGGAAGGCGCGGGACACGATGGTGCGGTTTTCCAGCGCATAACCGGCCCCCGATGGCGCCTGGGTACGATCCGCAGTCACCCACCAGCGGCCGTCCGGCGTTCGCGCCAGATCGACGGCATACAGATGCAGAAAGGCCCCGTCCGGGGGCGCAATGCCCTGACAGGGCCAGAGGAAGTTGTTGTGGCCGAACACCAGCTCCGCCGGCAGCAAGCCTTCGCGAATCAACTGTTGCGGGCCATACAGGTCCGCCAGCACCGCATTGAGCAGCCGCGCGCGCTGGGCGATCCCGGCCGACAGATGTTGCCACTCATCGTCAGCGATCACATGGGGCAGCAGATCCAGCTCCCACGGACGATCCGCGCCTTTGGGGTCGGCGTAGACGTTGTAGGTGACACCGTTTTCCTGAATCTGCCGTGTCAGCAATGCCTGACGCTGCACCAGTTGCGCCGGGGTGCTGCGCTGCAATTGGTCGAACAGCCGCTGCCAGTGCGGACGCACCGCGCCGCTGTCGTCAAGCAGTTCGTGATAGGTGCCCGCCGTAAGCGGGTAGCGGTCAAGCAGGTCAGGCATGGAAAGCTCGGCAGCCGGCAAGGTTCGGTCAGACTAACGCAGGCACATGACGCCCGGATATACGAAAAATCCGGGGGTCGTGTACGAATCAAAAGCGTCGTAAATCGAGTGTCATCGGGAACTCGTCTGAGATAGTCAGATTCGGTATAGGAAGTTTCCCCGGCGTGTGTCCGATGCGGAAGAAACGCGCCATGCGTCGGCTCTCCGCTTCGTTGGCATTGACCGGCAACGTCTCGTAATTGCGCCCGCCCGGATGGGCGACGTGGTACTGGCAGCCGCCCAGCGAGCGCTGCATCCAGGTGTCGAGCAGGTCGAACACTAGCGGCGCGTGCACCGGGATCGTCGGTTGCAGGCAGTTGGCCGGTTGCCAGGCACGGAAACGCACACCGGCGACAAACTCGCCGACCCGCCCGGTCGGTTGCAGCGGTACCGGAATGCCATTGCAGGTCAGCAGATAACGCTGCGGCGGCAGCCCCGTGAGCTTGACCTGCAGACGCTCCAGCGATGAATCGACGTAACGCACCGTGCCACCCGCCGCGCCCTCCTCGCCCAGCACATGCCAGGGTTCAAGGGCCTGGCGCAATTCCAGCTCGATGCCGTTGACCGCATAATCGCCCACTTTGGGAAAGCGAAACTCCAGATGCGCCGCAAACCATTCGGCGCGTAGTGGATAACCGGCATTGTTGAGTTCGACGATGACGTCGGCAAAGTCCTGTTCGATGAAATGAGGCAACAGGAAACGGTCATGCAACTCGGTGCCCCAGCGCGCCAGTTTCGGCGGTACATAGGGCTCGCGCCAGAACCGCGCCACCAGTGCCCGCAGCAACAGCTGCTGAGCCAGGCTCATGCGTGCATGGGGCGGCATTTCGAATGCACGCAACTCCAGCAGACCGAGACGCCCGGTAGCGCCATCCGGTGAATACAGCTTGTCGATGCAGAACTCGGCGCGGTGGGTGTTGCCGGTGACGTCGATCAGCAGATTGCGCAGCAAGCGGTCCACCAGCCATGGCGGGCATTCTTCTCCCGGTGCCGGCATCTGCGCGAAAGCGATTTCCAGCTCATACAGCGCATCGTTGCGCGCTTCATCAACTCGCGGCGCCTGAGAAGTCGGGCCGATAAACAGACCGGAAAACAGGTAGGACAGCGAAGGATGGTTATGCCAGTAGCTGATCAGGCTGCGCAGCAGATCCGGGCGGCGCAGGAACGGGGAGTCCGTCGGCGTCGCCCCGCCGAGCACGAAATGGTTGCCGCCACCGGTGCCGGTGTGCCGGCCGTCGATCATGAATTTCTCGGTGGACAGCCGGGTCTGGCGCGCCTCCTCGTACAGGAACTCCGTGCGCTCGACCAACTCATCCCAGGTCGCGGACGGCTGGACGTTGACCTCGATCACACCGGGATCCGGCGTAATGCGGAAGTTGCTCAGACGCGGATCGCTCGGCGGCTCGTAGCCTTCCAGCAGCACCGGACAGTGCAATTCCTCGGAAGTGGCTTCGATGGCGGCCACCAGTTCCAGATAGTCCTCGACTCGCTCCAGCGGCGGCATGAACAGATACAACCGTCCTTCGCGGGCCTCGGCGCAGAATGCAGTGCGGGTGAGCCAGTCGGCGGACTCGTCGATCTTCGGCACCCGTTCGTCCGCCGCAGCCGGCGCGTCGTGTCGATTGAGTTGATTGGTGCCGGGCAGTTCGGGGAAGTCCTGATTTGGGTCGCTCGGATGAATGAACGGATACTCCGCCGCTTTCACCCAGGGCTGCGAGCCCAGCGGCAGGCGATAGCCGAGCGGTGAATCCCCCGGCACCAATCGGCAATGCTCGTCACGCAAATACCAGCGCCCGCTCTGCCATTGATCGCCCTTGGCGGTGCGCGCCAGTGGCAGCACCTGACCGATGACCTTGTCCAGCCCCTGACTGAACACCTTGCGCAGGCGCGCACGTTCCAGCGGCTCCTCAAGACGCGAGTCTGCGGCGCTGACGTTGCTCGGCAACGCCCCCTCGCGCCAGAGGTAGTAGAAATTGTCTTCGTAGGCCGGGAACACAAAGCGTGTCGGCAGTTTCAGCCGTTCGGCGACACTCGCCAGAAAACGCCCGGCCAGTTCGGCCGTGGCGCCGTAATCCTGCTGCTCGTCGGCAATCAGCGCACTGTTGTGCCAGATTGGCACACCGTCGCGACGCCAGTAGCAATTCAGCGACCAGCGCGGCAGTTGCTCGCCCGGATACCACTTGCCCTGGCCGAAATGCACCAGTCCCTTGGGCGCGTAGTGCTTGCGCATGCGCTGGAACAGTTCGGCGGAGAGTCGGCGCTTGTCCGGGCCCAGCGCGGCGGTGTTCCATTCGGCGCCGTCGGGGTCATCGATGGACACAAAAGTCGGTTCGCCGCCCATGGTCAGGCGCACATCGCCTTCCAGCAGGTCGGCATCGATCTGCCGGCCCAGCGTCTGGATCGCCAGCCATTGCTCATCGGTGTAAGGCTTGGTGACCCGAGGCGCTTCCCAGATCCGCTCAACCGACATTTCGTGGCTGAACTCACATTC
This sequence comes from Pseudomonas sp. stari2, assembly GCF_040760005.1. Lineage (NCBI taxonomy): Bacteria > Pseudomonadati > Pseudomonadota > Gammaproteobacteria > Pseudomonadales > Pseudomonadaceae > Pseudomonas > Pseudomonas sp. Stari2. The sequence goes on along the minus strand of NZ_CP099760.1, from coordinate 821,862 downwards.
GCAAGGCTCCACCAGACCACTGATCGGCGCCGCCGAGGACGGATCGGGACTGCAGGCCAACGGGATATGCCCTTCCCCGGCGAACAGCCCCGATGTCGCATCGAGACCGATCCAGCCGGCACCGGGCAGATAAACCTCGCACCACGCGTGCAGATCGGTGAAGTCCACTTCGGTGCCGGACGGACCATCGAGGCTTTTCACGTCCGCCGTGAGCTGAATCAGGTAACCGGAGACGAAACGCGCCGCCAGTCCAAGGTTGCGCAGCAGTTGCACCAGCAGCCACGCCGAATCGCGGCAGGAGCCGGAGGCGTGATCGAGGGTGTGCTCCGGGGTCTGCACGCCCGGCTCCATGCGAATCAGGTAATTGATGTCCTCACTCAGGCGTTGGTTAAGCGCCACGAGGAAGTCCACTGTCGGCAGCGGCGCGCGGTCGATGGCGTCCAGATAGGCTTTGAATTTCGGCGTCAGCGGCAGGGTTTCGAGGTACGGCGCCAGCTCCTTGCGTTCATCGGCGGCGTAGGCGAAGGGGATTTTCTCGGCGTAGGGCTCGAGGAAAAAGTCGAACGGGTTGAACACCGCCATCTCGGCCAGCAGATCGACCTCGATCCGCAGCTCCGCGGTTTTCTCGGGGAACACCAGTCGTGCAAGGTAGTTACCCTGAGGATCCTGCTGCCAGTTGATAAAGTGCTGCTCGGGCGAGACTTTCAGTGAATAAGACAGAATCCGCGTGCGGCTGTGGGCAGCCGGACGCAGACGGACGATCTGCGGGCCGAGTTCGACAGCGCGGTCGTAGCGGTAATGCGTGACGTGATGCAATGCGACATGAATCGACACGGCGTGCCTCCTGCGAGCCCAAGCGTATTCAAAAGCGCGCAAGACTTATGCCATGAAGAGGCTTGGGCGCTTTCCCGGAATGCTCAGGGCAGTACAGCACCAAAATCGGGCGACGCGGTGAAATGCTTTGGCACAGTTGCACGCAAATGTTGCGAGGCACAACGCAAAACGCCAACCCGAAGGTTGGCGTTCTGTTCACTCAAGTGCGTTTCAGCGCGGTACGACCGGCTTGCGAGCCGGCTTCGGACCTTTGCCTTTCGCGGCCTCTTTGCGCTCCTTGGCGGCCTGCTGATTGCGGGCGAATGCCGCGGCCTTGGCCTGTTCACGCTTGTCCCAAGGATTGCCGCCGTCGCTGGCGCGGGGTGGCAGACCGTTGTGCTGGGTGAGAATCTTGGTGGTCTTCTCTTTCACGTCCTTCGCCACTTTATGGCTGCCGGCCGGCGTCGAGTTCTTGCGACGGGCACTCTGGTAGCTGTCGGTGGCCGGCTGGTGCAGCGGAATCAACTGGTGCTTGCCAGGCCCGATCAGGTCGGCGCGGCCCATGCGGATCAGCGCTTCACGCAGCATCGGCCAGCCTTTCGGATCGTGATAACGCAGGAACGCCTTGTGCAGACGACGCTGCTCCTCGCTCTTGACGATGGTCACGCCGTCGCTCTTGTAAGTGACCTTGCGCAGCGGGTTCTTGCCCGAGTGGTACATCGCGGTGGCGGTGGCCATCGGCGACGGATAGAACGCCTGCACCTGGTCGGCCCGGAAGCCGTTGCTCTTGAGCCACAGGGCCAGGTTCATCATGTCTTCGTCGGTGGTGCCCGGGTGCGCGGCGATGAAGTACGGAATCAGGTACTGCTCTTTCCCTGCTTCCTTGGTGTACTTCTCGAACATGCGCTTGAAGCGATCGTAGGTGCCGATCCCCGGTTTCATCATCTGGTTGAGCGGACCTTCCTCGGTATGCTCAGGGGCGATCTTCAGGTAACCGCCGACATGGTGGGTCACCAGCTCCTTGACGTACTCCGGCGACTCGACCGCGAGGTCGTAACGCAGGCCGGAGGCGATCAGGATCTTCTTCACACCCGGCAACGCACGGGCGCTGCGATACAGCTGAATCAGCGACGAGTGGTCAGTGTTCAGGTTCGGGCAGATGCCCGGGAACACGCAGGACGGCTTGCGGCACGCGGATTCGATTTCCGGGCTCTTGCAGGCAATGCGGTACATGTTCGCGGTCGGGCCGCCGAGGTCGGAAATAACGCCGGTGAAACCCGGCACCTTGTCGCGGATCTCTTCGATTTCGCGAATGATCGACTCTTCGGAACGGTTCTGGATGATCCGGCCTTCGTGCTCGGTGATCGAGCAGAAGGTGCAGCCGCCGAAGCAGCCACGCATGATGTTCACCGAGAAGCGGATCATGTCGTAGGCCGGGATCTTTTCCTTGCCGTACGCAGGATGCGGAACACGTGCGTAAGGCATGCCGAACACGTAGTCCATTTCTTCAGTGGTCATCGGAATCGGCGGCGGGTTGAACCAGACGTCGATCTCGCCATGCTTCTGCACCAGCGCACGGGCATTGCCCGGGTTGGTTTCCAGGTGCAGCACGCGGTTGGCGTGGGCGTACAGGACCGGGTCGTTACGCACCTTTTCCATCGACGGCAGGCGGATCACGGTCTTGTCGCGGGTCATTTTCGGGCTGGCCAGAATCTGTACGACCTTGGCTTCCTGCGGATCTTCAACCGGACCTTTCTCTTGCTCGATTGCGCAAGCCTGAGTGTCCTGGGTGTTGACGTACGGGTTGATGATCTTGTCGATCTTGCCCGGACGGTCGATGCGCGTGGAATCGACTTCGTACCAGCCCGCCGGCGTGTCGCGACGGATGAACGCAGTGCCGCGCACATCGGTGATGTCTTCGATCTTGTGACCGTAGGACAGACGCTGGGCGACTTCGACAATCGCCCGCTCGGCGTTGCCGTACAGCAGGATGTCGGCGCTGGCATCGATCAGGATCGAGTTGCGCACGCGATCCTGCCAGTAGTCGTAGTGGGCGATGCGGCGCAGGGAGGCTTCGATGCCGCCGAGCACGATCGGCACATGCTTGTAGGCTTCCTTGCAGCGCTGGCTGTAGACCAGGCTCGCGCGATCCGGACGCTTGCCGGCCATGCCACCCGGGGTGTAGGCGTCGTCGGAACGGATTTTCTTGTCCGCCGTGTAGCGGTTGATCATCGAGTCCATGTTGCCGGCCGCGACGCCGAAGAACAGGTTCGGCTCGCCGAGCTTCATGAAGTCGTCTTTGGACTGCCAGTTCGGCTGCGCAATGATTCCGACGCGGAAGCCCTGGGACTCCAGCAGCCGGCCGATGATCGCCATGCCGAACGACGGGTGATCGACGTAGGCATCACCCGTAACGATGATGATGTCGCAGGAATCCCAGCCGAGCTGATCCATCTCCTCCCTGCTCATGGGCAGGAACGGCGCTGGCCCGAAACATTCGGCCCAGTATTTTGGATAGTCAAATAACGGCTTGGCTGCTTGCATGTCGATGACCGGTGTTGAGGTGCAAAATCGCGGGCGCGGAATATAGCACAAAAAATGACCAATTCCGACGGCTATGGTCGGAAATATCAGGGGCTGTCAGACGAGGACGGACTTACTCGTCGTCGTCGAAGTTATAGCTGCCCGGCGCGAGGTTTTCGAAGCGCGTGTACTTGCCGATGAAGGCCAGGCGGATAAAGCCGATCGGGCCGTTCCGCTGTTTGCCGATGATGATTTCGGCGATGCCTTTGTGCTCGGTTTCCGGGTGATACACCTCGTCCCGGTACACGAACATGATGACGTCGGCGTCCTGCTCGATCGCTCCGGATTCCCGCAAGTCGGAGTTCACCGGACGCTTGTTGGGACGTTGTTCCAGGGAACGGTTGAGCTGCGACAGGGCAACCACCGGGCAGTTGAATTCCTTGGCCAGGGCTTTCAGGGATCGGGAGATCTCGGAAATCTCGTTGGTCCGGTTATCACCGCTGGAGCCGGGGATCTGCATCAGCTGCAGGTAGTCGATCATGATCAGGGCGATGTCGCCGTGCTCGCGCACCAGACGCCGGGTCCGGGCACGCATCTCCGACGGGCTGATGCCGGCGGTGTCGTCGATGAACAGCTTGCGATCGTTGAGCAGATTGACCGCCGAGGTCAGGCGCGGCCAGTCGTCGTCTTCCAGTTGGCCGGAACGCACCTTGGTCTGGTCGATGCGGCCGAGGGACGACAGCATACGCATGATCAGCGATTCGCCTGGCATCTCGAGGGAGTACACCAGCACTACCTTGTCGCTGCGCAACACGGCGTTTTCCACCAGGTTCATCGCGAAAGTCGTCTTACCCATCGACGGACGGCCGGCGACGATGATCAAGTCGGCCGGTTGCAGGCCGCTGGTCTTCTCGTCGAGGTCGGTGTAGCCGGTGGACAGGCCGGTGATCGAGTCGGCGGTGTTGAACAATGTGTCGATGCGGTCGATGGCTTTGGTCAACAGGTCATTCACACCCACCGGGCCGCCGGTTTTTGGCCGAGCCTCGGCAATCGCGAAAATCTGCCGTTCGGCTTCGTCGAGGATTTCCTCGGCGGTGCGACCCTCAGGGTTGAAAGCGCTATCGGCAATTTCGGTGCTGATGCCGATCAACTGACGCAACGTCGCACGCTGGCGAACGATCTGCGCATAGGCCTTGATGTTGGCGACGGACGGCGTGTTTTTCGCCAGTTCGCCGAGGTAACCCAGGCCGCCGACTTGCGAGGTCTGACCTTCCTTGTCCAGTTGCTCGGCAAGGGTCACGACGTCGATCGGCGAGTTCTGATCGGCCAGTTTGGCGATCGCACGGAAAATCAGACGGTGGTCATGCCGGTAGAAATCGCCGTCGGAGACTTGATCGAGCACGCGCTCCCAGGCGTTGTTGTCCAGCATCAGACCACCGAGCACGGCCTGTTCGGCCTCGATGGAGTGCGGCGGCACCTTCAGGGCAGCGGTTTGCAGATCGTATTGCTCGGGAGCGGAGATTTCGTTCATGGCCACTGTTTATTCAGGAAAAGCAGGATTGCAGAAAGACAAAGGGCACGACCTGTAAACAGGATCGTGCCCGATGTTAACCGTCTGACGGGCAAGCCGCCAGCCGATCAGGTATTGCTTAAGCTGCTACCACGACAACGCGTACGGTGGCTTCAACTTCGGCGTGCAGGTGCACAGCCACGTCGAATTCACCCACGTTGCGGATGGTGCCGTTCGGCAGACGAACTTCGCTTTTCGCCACTTCAACGCCGGAGGCGGTCAGTGCGTCAGCGATGTCGTGAGTACCGATCGAACCGAACAGCTTGCCTTCGTCGCCAGCGGTGGCAGTGATGGTCACTTCCAGCTCGGCCAGTTGGGCAGCACGGCTTTCAGCCGATGCTTTACGGTCGGCAGCGGCTTTTTCCAGCTCAGCACGACGCTCTTCGAACGCAGCCAGGTTGGCAGCGGTCGCAGCGGTGGCTTTGCCGAAAGGCAGCAGGTAGTTACGGCCGTAACCGGCCTTAACGTTTACTTTGTCGCCCAGGTTGCCCAGGTTGGCGATTTTTTCCAGAAGGATCAGTTGCATGTGGAAATCCTCTTAACTTTTAACCTTCACCGTTCGCGTTATCGGTGTCTTTCGACACGTGACGACCGCGAAAATCAATCAGGCTGTCGACAATGGCCAAGACCACAAGCAACGGACCGAGCAAGTGCATGAAAGGCACGAGCGTCACGTATATCCCCACCAGCCAGAAACCGGCCAACCGCTTCTGCGCCACCAGCCCGTGAACCAAGGCCAGACCTGCGAAGAACAACGGCACGCTGCACAACGGCAACAGGACCAAGGCATGCAGACCGAAGAACGGTGCCACACACATGACGGCCAGAAGCGACAGCGCAACGCTTTTCGGCAGTCGGATGGTGCGAAACTCGCGACCGAAACCGCCGGGGTTATACAACAACGCCTGCCAGTAGCGCCCAAGAATCAGGCACAGCACGCTAAAAACCTGCAACGACACCGCTGTCGAAATGATCGACAGTGGGACCGCCAATGCAGTGAGAATTGCCTTCTGGTCTGCCGAGAACTTCTCGTAGACCTCACCCATCGCCAGCGGCAAGACTTGTTCAAACGTCTGCGCCAGAGTCTCGGTGAAGGAACTGAATACAGTCCCCAGGCTCACGGCAATCAACAATCCCACGGCCACGCTGACCAGCAGCGCGCGATTCCAGGTGTGGCCGGCGCGTAAAACCAGCGCCAGACTGCAGGTCCCAAGCAGCACAATCAGTGCCGTCGGGTCTTTCAAGTAGTGCCAGCTCACTAACGCTGACAACACTCCCACACCCAGGACGCTCAAGGCGTCCGAACCGCGCCGCAGGAGCACAAGGCAACCTGCGGCGGCACTCAACCAGAACAACAGCGGCAGTGCCGCAGATCCGGCCACGACCAGCGTGGCCTGCATACGCCCCCGCATGATGAATTCAGCTAAGGCACGCATGCATTCGATCCCTTACTTACTTGTCGACTACCCGGTCTCAGCGGCCGTGGCTGTCGGTGTAGGCCAGCAGGGCCAGGAAGCGGGCGCGCTTGATAGCGGTGGCCAGCTGACGCTGATAACGAGCTTTGGTACCGGTGATGCGGCTTGGAACGATTTTGCCGGTCTCGGATACGTAGGCTTTCAGAGTGTTGAGATCTTTGTAGTCGATCTCCTTCACGTCTTCAGCGGTGAAGCGGCAGAATTTACGACGACGGAAGAAACGTGCCATTTGATAGGCTCCTTAAAAGGTCCGTGGATTACTCGTCAGCGTTATCGCTGTTGTCGCTGTCGCTATCGCTGTCATCGCCATCGGCGCTGCCATCGTGCTCAGGACGTTCGCGACGCTCACGGCGCTCACTGCGGTTTTCTTCAGCCTTGAGCATCTCGGACTGGCCGGTAACGGCTTCGTCGCGACGGATGACCAGGTTACGGATCACTGCATCGTTGTAGCGGAAGTTGTCTTCCAGCTCGGCCAGAGCCTTGCCAGTGCACTCAACGTTCAGCATCACGTAGTGAGCCTTGTGAACATTGTTGATTGCGTAGGCCAGTTGACGACGGCCCCAGTCTTCCAGACGGTGGATTTTGCCGCCGTCTTCTTCGATCAGCTTGGTGTAACGCTCAACCATGCCGCCGACTTGCTCGCTCTGGTCAGGGTGGACCAGAAAGATGATTTCGTAATGACGCATGAATGCTCCTTACGGGTTGTAGCCTGCCGCTCAAAAACGGTCAGACAAGGAGTGAATGACACTTATGGACTTGCCGGCGTGGGGCACATGCGTGCCTGCCGTCACAGCAAGGGGCGCAATTGTAGAGAAGGGATAGAAGAGGTGCAAGGCAATTGGTGATTATTTGAACAGTCACACTTTCTGCCACACCAGAAAACACTGTGGGAGCGAGCCTGCTCGCGATGGCGGCTTAACATCCAACAATGATGCTGAATGTAACTCCGCTTCGCGAGCAGGCTCGCCCCCACATTTATGACAGCGTGAAGCTTAAGCCTTTTTGGCTGCAGCCTTGGCCTTGGCACCGCGCTGGCGCTGGGCCTCGAACAGGCACACACCCGTCGCAACCGACACGTTGAGACTGCTGACGCTACCGGCCATCGGCAAATGCACCAGGTAATCGCAATGCTCGCGGGTCAGGCGACGCATGCCTTTGCCTTCGGCGCCCATGATCAGAATGGTCGGGCCGGTCAGGTCCTGGTCGTAGATGCTGACCTCGGCCTCTCCCGCCGTGCCGACAATCCACAGACCGCGTTGCTGAAGCTTTTCCAGGGTGCGCGCAAGGTTGGTCACGGCCACCAGCGGAATCACTTCCGCCGCGCCGCAGGCCACTTTACGCACGACAGGCGTCAGGGTGGCCGATTTGTCTTTCGGCACGATGACCGCCAGCGCACCGGCAGCGTCCGCCGAACGCAGGCAAGCGCCGAGGTTATGCGGATCGGTCACGCCGTCGAGCACCAACAGCAGCGGCGCGCCTTCGGTGCGGTCGAGCAGTTCGTCGAGCATCGCCTCGCCCCAGACCTGGCTCGGACTGACGTCCGCCACCACGCCCTGGTGCACACCTTCGACCCAGGCGTCCATTTCGCGGCGCTCGGCCTGACCGATCTGAACGCGGTTTTCGTTGGCCAGCTCGATCAGCGTCTGCACCCGTGGATCGTTGCGGCTTTCAGCCAGCCAGATCTGTTTGACGCGTTTAGGGTGGTGACGCAGCAACGCTTCTACCGCGTGAACGCCGTAGATTTTTTCCAACTGACTCATGACTTCGCCTTCGGTTTACGTGCCCCGCCGCTTTTGGCTGGAGCGGAACCCGCTTTTGGTGGGCCCTTGCGGTGTTTGCTCGGCTTGCCTGGCTTGCTGCCGGAGGCCTTTTCAGGCGCCGACCGTCCGGCCTTTCCCCCGGACGCCGCTTTACCACCGTTTTTGGCGTCGGCCAGCAAGGCCTTCTTCATTTCACGGCTTTTGCGCAGCTCGGCGTTTTTCGCCACGGCATCGCTCGGGCGATAAGCCTCGGCCACCTTTTCCTTCGCCGGACGACGGCTGGAGGTTTTTGCCGGAGCCTTTTCTTCCACAGCCTTGGCCGCTGGAGCAGCGGTTTCGGTGCCACGCTTCTTGCGGCCGATTGGCGCGCTGATGGTCTTTTCGGCCATCTCGAAGTCGATCTTGCGCTCGTCGAGATCGACGCGCATGACCCGTACTTCAACGGTATCGCCAAGACGGAAGCTGCGACCGGTGCGCTCACCCGCGAGGCGGTGATGCACAGGGTCGAAGTGATAGTAATCGCCCGGCAGCGCCGTCACGTGCACCAGACCTTCGACGTAGATATCGGTCAGTTCGACGAACAGGCCGAAACCGGTCACGGCAGTGATCACGCCCGGGAACGATTCGCCCACGCGGTCTTTCATGAACTCGCACTTGAGCCAGTTCACCACGTCGCGGGTCGCTTCGTCGGCACGGCGCTCGCTCATCGAGCACTGCTCGCCGAGTTGCTCCAGCGCCGCCTCGTCGTACGGGTAGATGCGCGCCTTCGGAATAGTCATCGCGCCGGCACGGCGAACGTGCGGGGTGTCCTGTTTCGAATGGATCACGCTGCGGATCGCACGATGCGTGAGCAGGTCCGGGTAACGACGGATCGGCGAGGTGAAGTGGGTATACGCTTCGTAATTCAGGCCGAAGTGGCCTTCGTTCTGGGCGCTGTACACCGCCTGGCTCAAGGAGCGCAGCATCACGGTCTGGATCAGGTGGAAATCCGGACGGTCCTTGATGCTGGCCAGCAGGGCCTGATAGTCCTTCGGCGTCGGGCCGTCCTTGCCTTTGTGCAGGGACAGGCCGAGCTCGCCGAGGAACGCGCGCAGTTTTTCCAGACGCTCCGGCGGCGGGCCGTCGTGGACGCGGTACAGTGCAGGGATTTCGTGCTTTTTCAGGAACTCGGCAGTGGCCACGTTGGCCGCCAGCATGCATTCCTCGATCAGCTTGTGGGCGTCGTTACGGGTGGTCGGACGGATTTCGGCAATCTTGCGCTCGGAACCGAAGATGATCCGGGTTTCCTGCGTTTCGAAATCGATCGCGCCACGGACGTGACGGGCGGCCAGCAATACCTTGTACAGCGCATAGAGCTGCTTCAGGTGCGGCAGGACGTCGGTGTATTCACCGCGCAGCTTGCGCGCTTCGGTGGCTTTCGGCGTTTCCAGCATCGCGCTGACCTTGTTGTAGGTCAGACGGGCGTGGGAGTGGATCACCGCTTCATAGAAGCAGTAGTCGGTCATTTCGCCGGATTTGGAGATGGTCATCTCGCAAACCATGGCCAGACGATCGACGTGCGGGTTCAGCGAGCACAGGCCGTTGGAGAGCTGCTCCGGCAGCATCGGCACCACGCGCTCGGGGAAGTACACCGAGTTGCCGCGCACCTGGGCTTCGTTGTCCAGGGCCGAACCGATCTTCACGTAGCTGGAAACGTCGGCAATCGCCACGTACAACTTCCAGCCGCCGGAGAACAGGCGCAGCTTGCCTGGCTTGGATTCGCAGTAGACCGCGTCGTCGAAGTCGCGGGCATCTTCACCGTCGATGGTGACGAACGGCAGATGGCGCAAGTCGACGCGTTTCTCTTTGTCTTTTTCTTCGACTTCCGGCTTGAGCTTGCCGGCTTCCTTCAGAACGGCTTCAGGCCAGACGTGCGGAATGTCGTAGGTGCGCAGGGCGACATCGATTTCCATGCCCGGCGCCATGTAATTACCGACGACTTCGACCACGTCACCTTGCGGCTGGAAGCGCGGAGTCGGCCAGTGAGTGATTTTCACCTCGACGAACTGACCGATCTGGGCATTGGCGTTGCGCCCCGGGGTCACCAGCACTTCCTGCTGGATCTTCGGGTTGTCCGCGACGACGAAGCCGATGCCGCCTTCTTCGAAATAACGGCCGACGATGCTTTCGTGGGCACGGGACACCACTTCGACGATCACGCCTTCGCGGCGACCGCGACGATCCAGGCCGGAAACGCGGGCCAGGGCACGGTCGCCGTCGAACACCAGACGCATTTGCGCCGGGCTCATGAACAGGTCGTCGGAGCCGTCATCCGGCACCAGGAAGCCAAAGCCGTCGCGGTGACCGCTGATGCGGCCGAGGATCAGATCGAGCTTGTCCACCGGCGCATATGTGCCACGGCGGGTGTAGATCAGTTGAGCGTCGCGCTCCATGGCGCGCAGGCGGCGGCGCAGGGCTTCGATCTGGTCTTCTGTGGTCAGACCAAACTCTTCGACCAGTTGCTCGCGGGCAGCAGGCGAACCCCGATCAGCAAGGTGCTGAAGGATCAGTTCGCGGCTGGGAATAGGGTTTTCATATTTTTCCGCTTCACGAGCGGCCTCGGGATCGAGGGACTGCCAATCGGCCATTAGAGAGTTTTCACCTTGTCTATATGCGGGTTAGTTTGGCATAGGCGCCATCAAACGGGAAATTTCCGACTCTATAAGGCGCGTCTTGAGCCTTGTATCGACGTCCGAAAGGCGTTTTGAACACCGCTGGTAAAAAAAACCAATTTTTTTGTTGGCAGGGGTTTACAGTTAAAAAGACGCTCCGTATAGTGCGCGCCATCGACGACGTACTGACGCTGTCGAGATGCCCAGGTGGTGAAATTGGTAGACACGCCAGCTTCAGGTGCTGGTGACCTTACGGTCGTGGAAGTTCGAGTCTTCTCCTGGGCACCAATTTCGAGTTTGAGACTAGAACAGTTTCAAGACTCACACAAAAACCCGCGAAAGCGGGTTTTTTGCATTCTGCGCCCCGCCTTTTTCTGAAATTGATTTATTAAAATCAAATCAGGGGTTTACAGATCAAAAGGCGCTCCGTATAGTGCGCCACATCAACAGCGGCAACGCTGAAGATGAAGCCCAGATGGTGAAATTGGTAGACACGCCAGCTTCAGGTGCTGGTGACCTTACGGTCGTGGAAGTTCGAGTCTTCTTCTGGGCACCAATTCAAATTCAAGGTTACGATCTTGAATCTCACAAAAACCCGCGAAAGCGGGTTTTTGCGTTTCTGACACCCTGAAACTCCAAACCTCCTTTACCAGCCCCTTACTCCGCTCGCAAGGAGCATTTGAGAAACGATATCGTTTATCATTGTTGCAAGTTTTTGCAATGCGACAGTGAGGAACCCTGCGAATGATGTTTCGAAATACCCTGCGCCGCGGCTTGACCTTCACCCTGCTCGGCCTGGCACTCGCCACTCCCCTCACCCAGGCTGCCGATACGGTTTCCCTGACTCTCTACAACGGTCAACACAAGGAAGTCGGCGACGCGATCGCCAAGGCTTTCGAAGCCAAGACCGGTATTCACGTCAATGTGCGCAAGGGCAGCAGTAACCAGCTCGCCAGCCAGATCATCGAAGAAGGCGACCGCTCCCCCGCCGACGTCATCTACACCGAAGAATCCCCGCCATTGAACAACCTCGGCGAACTCGGCCTGCTGGCCAAGACCGACGATGCCACTCTGGCCGTCCTGCCGAAAAAATACGTCGCCGGCAATGGCACCTGGATCGGCGTCACCGCACGGGTTCGTGTAGTCGCCTTCAACCCGAAGCTGGTTGATGAGAAAGACCTGCCCAAATCGGTACTGGATTTCGCCGATCCGCAGTGGCAAGGCAAGGTCGGCTTCGTCCCGACCAGCGGCGCGTTCCAGGAACAGGCTGTGGCCATTATCAAGAAGCACGGTCGCGACGCCGCCGAAGAATGGCTGACCGGCCTGCGCGCCTTCGGCAAGACCTACAGCAACAACATGGTTGCCCTCAAGGCGGTGGAAAACGGCGAAGTCGCCACCGTACTGGTGAACAACTACTACTGGTTCGCCCTGCAACGGGAGAAAGGCAAGCTTGACTCCAAACTGCATTACTTCACCGGCGGCGACGTTGGCGGCCTGATCACCGTATCCAGCGCAGCCGTGCTGAAATCCAGCAAACATCCAAAAGAAGCCCAGCAATTTCTCGCCTACATGGCCAGCGAAGAAGGCCAGCGCGTGATCACACAGACCACCGCCGAATACCCGCTGCACAAAGGCATGGAATCGGATCGCGGCCTCAAGCCGTTCAGCGAGCTGGAAGCACCGGACGTTACTCCCGCCGACCTCGGAAATGCCGAAGAAGCGCTGGATCTGGAACGCGAAGTTGGCCTGAACTGATGACCGCCTCGTTATCCGCCCCCGCTGCACGCGGGGGTTACGTGCCACGGCGCAAGCGGCCGTCGATCTGGCTGGTGCTGCCGGTGTTGCTGCTGGTGGTCATGAGCCTGTTGCCGCTGGCCTATGTCGGGCTCAAAGCCTGGCAGGCCGGCTGGAGCGAAGCGCTGCACTTGCTGTGGCGCCCGTATGTGTTCGGCTTGCTGCGCAATACGCTGGCGCTGATGGTCGGCGTAACCGTGACTTGCGGCGTGATCGGCCTGTCGCTGGCGTGGTTGCTGGAGCGCAGCAACCTGCCGGGGCGGCGTCTGTGGGGCGTGATTTTGTGTTTGCCGTTTGCGGTACCGGCATTCGTCAGCAGCTTTACCTGGGTTTCGCTCAGCGCGCAGTTCGAAGGACTCGGCGGGGCGATCCTGGTGATGAGCCTGTCGAAGTACCCACTGATCTTTCTGCCCGTGGCCGCCACGCTGCGCAATCTTGATCCTTCTCTTGAGGAGTCGGCTCGCACCCTGGGACAGAATCGCCGGGGCGTGTTTTTCCGCGTTACCTTGCCACTGCTCTGGCCTTCGCTGCTGGCCGGTTCGTTGCTGATCGCTTTGCACATGCTCGTGGAGTTCGGTGCACTGTCGATCATTGGCTTGCAAACCTTTACCACCGCGATCTATCAGCAATTCGAACTGGAATTCAGCAATGCCAACGCGGCGATGCTGTCGGCAGTGTTGCTGGCGCTGTGCTTGATGCTGTTGTGGCTGGAGCTGCGCGTGCGCGGCAAGGGTCGTCATGTGCGTACAGGCCAGGGCGCGGCGCGTCGGGCTGAACAAGTGCGACTCGGGCCTTGGGCAATCGCCGGTCAGTTGTACTGCCTGATGCTGGCGATTGTCGGCAGCGGGATTCCACTGGGCATGCTGGCTTACTGGCTCGCCGTGGGATCATCAGCGGCCTTCCCGGTTGCGGCAATCACCGAAGCACTGCTGTCGTCGCTTGCGCTGTCGCTGGGTGGCGCGGGATTGTGTCTGGTGCTGGCGGTGCCGGTCGGATTGCTGGTGGTGCGCTACAAGGGCCAACTGGCGATCTGGGCCGAGCGCCTGCCCTATCTGTTGCACGCCCTGCCGGGATTGGTGATTGCGTTGACGCTGGTTTACTTCGCCCTGCATTACGTGCCGGCGCTGTACCAGACTTCGGCATTGTTGCTGATCGCTTATGCGCTGCTGTTTCTGCCACTGGCCCAGGCGCCGATCCGCACAGCCTTGAACAAGGCAGCGCCGCAGCTGGAGGAGGCCGCACGCACGCTGGGCGCCTCGTCGTTCACGGCGTTCTGCCGAGTGACCCTGCCGATCATCTTCCCGGCCCTGGGCGCAGCCTTTGCGCTGGTGTTTCTGGATGCCATGAAGGAACTGACGGCGACACTGCTGTTGAGTCCGACCGGGCTCAACACATTGGCCACCGAGGTGTGGGCACACACCGCGAACGTCGAGTTTGCCGCGGCAGCGCCTTATGCGGCGTTGTTGATTGTGGTGTCGGGCTTGCCCGTCTACCTGCTGACGACCCGGATGTATTTGAGCCGATAAAAAAATCGCAGCCGAAGCTGCGATTTTTTGCCCGCGATATCAGGCCCGGAACTGCCCCAGGCTGGCCTTGAGCTGCGCCGCCAGCCCATCCAGCACCTTGCCGCTGGCCGTGGTCTCGACCACCGCCTGAGCGGCTTTCTCCGCCTGGGCATGAATCGTCTCGACCCGACCGCGCACGGCCTGCGCGCCCTGAGCCTGATGCGCCGCCGCCTGAGTCGCCAGACCAATCGCCGCATGCACCTGCTCGACCGAGGCCTGCACCGACTGCTGCAACCGTGCACTGTCACGCAACACCAGCAAACCTTCGCTGGCCTGACGCCCGGCCTGACCGATCGCCTCAACCGCCTCACGAGCGCCCTGCTGCAAGGCCACGATGTGCGCCTGAATGTCGCCGGTGGAGCTTTGGGTCTTGCTCGCCAGCGCCCGGACTTCGTCCGCCACCACTGCAAAACCGCGACCGGTCTCCCCGGCCCGGGCCGCCTCAATAGCCGCGTTGAGCGCCAGCAGGTTGGTCTGCTCGGCGATGCCGTGAATAACGGTCAGCACCACTTCGATCTGCTCACTCTGCTGCGCCAGCCGTTCGATGACTTTCGACCCGGTATCGACCTGCCCCGCCAGCGCCTCGATCAGGCTGCCAACCTTCGCCGAGGTGCGAGTGTTCTCATCAGTGGCCTGACGAATATCTACAACCTGCTTCAGCGCTGCCTGCATCGCATCGCTTTCCGATTGCGCTTCGTCGGCCATTTGCGACAGGGCCCGCAGACTCTCGGCCACTTCATCGCGCTGCATTCCGGCAGCCGCATCGGCACCGGCGTTGCGCAGGGTCATGGCGCCGATTTCCACGCCGGTGCGCTGGGCCACATCCCCGGCCTCGCGCACAATCGGCTGCAACTTATCCACAAAGCGGTTGACTGCCGAAGCCATGTCCCCGATTTCGTCCTTACTGTTGATCTGCACCCGCTTGGTCAGGTCGCCCTCGCCTGCTGCCAGATCGTCCATGGCGGCATTGAGCATCTTCAAGCGGTTGACCACACGATGGCCGAGCACCACCGCCAACAGCAACAGCACGCCGGCACCGACCAGCGCCAGGCTCATGCCGATGCGCCAGCGCAGCGTCGCGGCGGCTTCTTGTACGGTGCTGGTGGTGTTGGCCTTCATCTCGGTGGCGGTGGACTGCGCCGATTGCAGGCGCGCGCGCATGGCGGTGGCACTGTCGGCAGCCGCGCCCTTGAGGCTGTCGCCGACCAGTTGATCGCTGCTGGCAATCAACGCCGTGAAGCGCTGATCGAGCGCCGCCAGATCGGTTTCAACCGAGGCGGTGGAAACGCCCATCAGCACCTTGCCGATTTCCACGCCATTGGGGTTGATCGAGGCTTCGAGGTAGTAGACCGACGGATCGTTCTTCGCCGCATCCAGCACTTTATCCAGCGCCCGCTCACCCTGGCCTTTTTCCAAAAGGGCCTTGTTGATCGGGTTTTCGCGGTTGAGGTAGCGGGTCAGATGCTGGCCGGTAGCGTCGTCATACACCACGAACAGCACGTTGGGATTGCGCTGGGCCCGTCGGGCGAACTCGGACAGGGTCGGCACGTCGCTGTCCCACATGGCGCGAGGCGCCACCGAGGCCAGCAGCTGTGCCATGTCATTGGCCGAATCCTTCAAGTCTTTTTCCAAAGTCGCACGCAGCTGCGCCTGCTCTTCCTTCAGACGCGAGGAAAGACCGGCGGTAAGACGCTGACGGGTACTTGAGGAGAGGTTGTCGAGGCTCGACGTGACTTCACGCCCGGCCTGCTCCAGTTCACCCGACAACTTCTGGCTGTCGGCGCCCAGGCGAGTGCCGAGATCGGCTTCCAGCGCAGTGACGGTGCTCCGCGTCAGGGCGACGGCCACCAATACTTGCACCAAAAGGGCGATACCAAGGGTAACGAACACGGGCCGCAACAAACGGCTTTGTAACAGTGAGAGAACGGCCGACACTGTGAATCCCTCTACTTCTGACGCCATTAAATTGATGGCACTCTTGTAGACAGATTCACAGCAAAGGTCATGCCGTCCAACAGGCATAAACGACAAAGGCCCCGATGAAGGGGCCTTTGTGTTTTTACATCAACGACTTATCAAGCGAACGGATGACGCAGAACGATGGTTTCGTTGCGGTCCGGCCCCGTCGAAATAATGTCGATCGGCGCGCCGATCAACTCTTCAACGCGTTTGATGTAGGCACGAGCGTTGGTCGGCAGCTCTTCCAGGGTTTTGGCACCCACGGTCGATTCGGTCCAGCCCGGCACTTCTTCGTACACAGGCTGCAGGCCCACATAGCTGTCAGCGTCAGTCGGCGCAACAGCGTTGCCCTGCGCGTCTTTGTAGCCGGTGCAGATGTTGATGGTTTCCAGACCGTCGAGTACGTCCAGCTTGGTCAGGCAGATGCCCGAAATGCTGTTCACATCGATAGCGCGACGCAGGATAACGGCGTCAAACCAGCCGCAACGGCGGGCACGGCCGGTGGTCGCACCGAACTCGTGACCTTGTTTGGCCAGGTGTGCGCCCACTTCGTCGAACAGCTCAGTCGGGAATGGACCCGAACCTACGCGAGTGGTGTAAGCCTTGGTGATGCCCAGAATGTAGTCCAGGAACATCGGGCCAACGCCCGAACCGGTCGCCACGCCACCGGCGGTGGTGTTGGAGCTGGTCACGTACGGATAGGTGCCATGGTCGATGTCGAGCAACGAACCCTGGGCGCCTTCGAACATGATGTCTTTGCCGGCGCGACGCAGGTCGTGCAGCTCGGCAGTGACGTCCAGCATCAGCGGCTTGAGCAGCTCGGCGTATTCCTTGCACTCGGCCAGAGTTTTTTCGAACTCGATGGCAGGCTCTTTGTAGTAACCGACCAGCATGAAGTTGTGGTAGTCCACCAGTTCACGCAGCTTGTCTTCGAAGCGCGGCATGTTGAGCAGGTCGCCAACGCGCAGGCCACGACGTGCAACCTTGTCTTCGTACGCCGGGCCGATGCCGCGACCGGTGGTGCCGATCTTCAGCTCGCCACGGGCCTTTTCACGGGCCTGGTCCAGCGCCACGTGGAAGGACAGGATCAGCGGGCAGGACGGGCTGATACGCAGGCGCTCGCGCACCGGTACGCCTTTCTCTTCCAGCTTGGTGATCTCGCGCAGCAGGGCGTCGGGGGCAACCACCACGCCGTTGCCGATCAGGCACTGCACGCCTTCGCGCAGCACGCCCGACGGGATCAGGTGCAGGACGGTCTTTTCACCGTCGATCACCAGTGTGTGGCCAGCGTTGTGACCACCTTGGTAGCGCACTACGGCGGCAGCATGTTCGGTCAGCAGATCAACGATCTTGCCTTTGCCCTCATCACCCCATTGGGTGCCCAGGACTACGACATTCTTACCCATAACACTTGTCCTCATTCGCGCAAACTTGGTGCCGGCGGTGGCCGGCAGGAAAACTCAAGAAGCCAGTGGCGATACTTGCCAAAGCCCGTTCTGCTGGATCAATTGCCGGTCGCAGTCCGCATCACGGGCGGCGGCCAAAGGTTGTCCAGGCAATGCCTGAACGACACGCTGACCCTCACTGCGCAACTGGCAAACCTGCTGCCAGAGTGCCGCATCCGTACTGTCAGGCATCCAGATACCGCCAGACGGTAGCTCGATCTCAGCACGCCCCAGGGTCACCAGGGTTTTCAAATCGGTGGAAAAACCGGTTGCCGGACGGGCACGACCGAAGTCAGCGCCGATGTCGTCATAGCGACCGCCCTGAGCGATGGACTGGCCAACACCCGGTACGAACACCGCGAACACCACACCGGTGTGGTAGTGGTAACCACGCAACTCGCCCAGATCGAAGTACAGCGGCAGCTCCGGGAAGCGCACCGACAGACGCTCGGCAATCGCCAGCAAATCTTCCAGCGCCGCCAGTACCGGCGCCGGCGCATTGGCCAGACGCTCACGGGCAGCGCTCAATACTTCACGGCCGCCGCACAGGTCGACCAGCGCTCGCAGCATGCCGGACAGATCGGCCGGCAGACCTTCGGTCAGGGTAATGACCTCATCGATGGCCTTGCGTTGCAACGCATCGAACAGCTGCTGCTCGACTTCACCCGAGAGACCGGCCGCCTGGGCCAGACCCCGGTAGATGCCGACATGCCCCAGATCCATGTGCACGTCCGGCACATCGGCCAGTTGCAGCATGGCCAGCATCAGGCTGATGACTTCAACGTCGCTGCTCGGGCTGGCATCGCCGTACAACTCGGCGCCCAACTGGATCGGGCTGCGCGAAGACGACAAGGCACGCGGCTGGGCATGCAGCACGCTGCCGGCATAGCACAGACGGCTCGGGCCTTCGCGACGCAGGGTGTGCGCATCGATGCGCGCCACTTGCGGCGTGATGTCGGCACGGAAACCCATCTGCCGGCCCGATTGCGGGTCGATGACCTTGAAGGTACGCAGATCCAGGTCCTGGCCCGCGCCGGTCAGCAGGGATTCCAGGTACTCGATATGGGGAGTCACGACAAACTCGTAACCCCAGCTCTGGAACAGATCCAACACCTGACGACGCGCGACTTCAATGCGCGCCGCTTCCGGTGGCAGTACTTCTTCGATGCCATCTGGCAGCAGCCAGCGGTCTACCGTTGCCATTACGCCATTCCCCTTAGATCCGGGCGGCCAGCCCGAGGGCGAGCCTTGAGTGAAGCAGAAAATGACCGGCCCGTTCAAAACGCGCGCGCATGAACGACGCGGCGAAAGGCCTGTTACCGGCTTCGCCCATCACTTTCCTCGAAAAACTGTCGGGCCATTCAACCCGATCTTCTGCAACAAAAACAGCAATCAAACGTGCAGACGCAAAAAAGCCGGGAATTTCCCGGCTGCCGCATCATACACACGTTTTCCGAAAGGATCACCCCGCCCGAGGTTTTAGCCGCCGGGCGGAATGATTCAGGTCAACGTCGTATCAAGGCTTGGACTTTTCCAGGTAACGGAAGAAGTCGCTGCTTGGGTCGAGGACCATGACGTCGGATTTGTTCGCGAAGCTTTCACGGTAGGCACGCAGGCTACGGTAGAAACCGTAGAACTCCTGATCCTGACCGTAAGCCTTGGAGTAGATCGCAGCGGCCTGGGCATCACCGTCACCGCGAATCTCTTCGGATTCACGATAGGCTTCAGCCAGCAGCACGCGGCGTTGACGATCAGCGTCGGCACGGATGCCCTCAGCCAGCTCGTTACCCTTGGCGCGGTGCTCGCGAGCTTCACGCTCACGCTCGGTGCTCATACGTTCGAACACGCTGCGGTTCACTTCCTTCGGCAGGTCGATGGCCTTGACCCGGACATCGACCACTTCGATACCCAGCTCTTTTTCCGCCATCTTGTTCAGCGACGCCGTGATGTCGGCCATCAGCGCATCGCGCTCACCGGACACCACTTCGTGCAGGGTGCGTTTACCGAACTGGTCACGCAGGCCCGATTCCAGACGACGGGACAGACGCTCGTCGGCGATCTGCTTGAGGCCGGAAGTCGCGGTGTAGAAGCGCTCGGCATCTTTCACGCGCCACTTGGCGTAGGCATCGACCATCACGGCTTTCTTTTCCAGCGTCAGGAAGCGTTGTGTCGGTGCATCCAGCGTCATCAGACGTGCGTCGAATTTACGCACCTGGTTAACGTAAGGCACTTTCACATGCAGACCCGGCTGAACATCGGCCTGAACCACGCGACCGAACTGCAGCAGCACCGCACGCTCGGTCTGAGCCACGATGTAGAAGCAGTTCCAGCCAACCAGTACCACGACAACGCCAACGATCAGGGCGATCAGCGATTTATTGCTCATCAGCGGGTCTCCCTTGTACGTGTCTGCGGCAGGTCAGTGACATGCGGCACGACATCCGTGTTGTTGCTGGCGGCGGCTGAACCGGTGACCGGTGCACTGCTGCCCGAGCTGTTCTGAATCATCTTGTCCAGCGGCAGGTAAAGCAGGTTGCTCTGGCCGTTCTTGTTGCCGGTCACAAGCACCTTGCTGGTGCTGCTGAAGACTTCCTGCATGGTGTCCAGGTACAGACGCTGACGAGTGACCTCGGGCGCCTTGCGATACTCGGCAACCAGCTTGGTGAAGCGATCGGCCTCACCCTTGGCGCGGGAGACCGTTTCGTCGCGGTAGCCGTTGGCATCTTCGAGGATGCGCTGGGCCTGACCACGGGCTTCCGGCACCACACCATTGGCGTAGGTTTCAGCCTGATTGCGCGAACGCTGCTCGTCTTCACGGGCGCGGATCACGTCATCGAAGGCTTCCTGCACTTCACGCGGTGCCGCTGCGCTCTGTACGTTGACCTGGGTGACAGTGATACCGGTGCGATAGGTATCGAGGAAACGTTGCAGACGTTCCTTGATCTCGCTGGCCATCAACTCACGACCTTCGGTCAGCACCTGATCCATCGCGGTGGAACCCACCACATGGCGCAGCGCACTGTCGGTCGCGTGTTGCAGGCTGATTTCCGGCTGGTCGACGTTCAGCACGAAGTCCTGCAGGTTGCTGATCTTGTACTGCACGGTCAGCGGCACTTCGACGATGTTCTCGTCTTCGGTCAGCATCTGGCCCTGCTTGGTGTAGGCACGCTCACGCGTGACGTTTTCCATGTACTTCTTGTCGATCGGCGGGAAGTAGATGTTCAGGCCCGGGCCGACGGTCTCGTAGTACTTGCCGAAGCGCAGCACCACAGCCTGCTCTTGCTCGTCCACCACGTACACCGCGCTGTACAGCCACACGGCCGCCAGCACGACGAGGCCGATGCCGAGCAGGCCGCCGAAGCCGCCACTCTTGCCCGAACCACCGCCATCATCACCGCGTTTCTTACCACCACCGAACAACCCGTTCAGGCTTTCCTGCAGCTTTCGGAAGGCCTCGTCGAGATCTGGTGGTCCCTTGCGGTCGCCGTTATTGCGGCGCTTGCCACCCCAAGGATCCTGATTGTTCGAGTTGCCACCCGGCTCATTCCAAGCCATAGCGCTCTCCATCTGATAAAGCAAAGACGCACCCACGGCGCGCCGACCAATGCTACAGAATGCCTGCCGTTGCGGCACAACCGCTTTTTCAGGCTTTTATTGCAAAGTGTGTTGCTCGATGAACTCCGTCGGCACAACGCCTTCACGACTGACCAGTCGATTGAGCTCCGAGCGCGGCAATCGAA
Organism: Pseudomonas sp. stari2; assembly: GCF_040760005.1. Taxonomy (NCBI): domain Bacteria; kingdom Pseudomonadati; phylum Pseudomonadota; class Gammaproteobacteria; order Pseudomonadales; family Pseudomonadaceae; genus Pseudomonas; species Pseudomonas sp. Stari2. Next base: position 800,567 of record NZ_CP099760.1, on the reverse strand, counting down.
TGGCCAGCAAGCTGACACCTTCTTCGTCGTATTCTTCTTTCTGTACCGCGCCCAGTTCGAAGAACTGTGCACGCAGACGCGCAAACCGCTGGGGCAGACGCAAGGTTCCGACAAACAAATCACTGCCCAGCAATTCGGCAATGGCTTGCTCAAGCAATTCCAGACCAGTGCCATCACGCGCCGACAACCAGACCCGTTGAGGCTTGCCGTTTTCGTCGCGCTGGATTTGTGGCTCAACGCCTTCAAGCAAATCGAGTTTGTTATAGACCTCGAGGATCGGCAAGTCCTGGGCACCAATCTCGCCCAGCACCACCATCACCTGCTCGATCTGCAACATGCGATCCGGTTCGGCCGCATCGATCACGTGCAACAGCAGATCGGAATTGCTCGACTCTTCGAGCGTAGACCGAAATGCCTCGACCAGCTTGTGCGGCAGATGGCGAATGAAACCCACGGTGTCAGCCAGGACGATCGGCCCCAGGTCGTCCAGTTCCAGACGGCGCAGGGTAGGATCCAGCGTGGCGAACAACTGGTCCGCCGCGTAGACCTCGGATTTCGTCACGTTATTGAACAACGTGGATTTGCCGGCGTTGGTATAGCCCACCAGAGATACGGTAGGGATATCCGCACGTGAACGGCCGCGACGCGACTGCTCGCGCTGACTGCGCACTTTTTCCAGCCGGCCCTTGATCTGGCGCAGGCGAACCCGCAGCAGGCGTCGGTCGGTTTCGAGCTGGGTTTCACCCGGGCCGCGCATGCCGATACCGCCACCCTGACGCTCAAGGTGAGTCCAGCCGCGAACAAGCCGGGTGCTCATGTGGTCAAGCTGGGCCAGTTCGACCTGGAGCTTGCCTTCATGGGTACGGGCGCGCTGGGCGAAAATATCGAGAATCAGACCGGTACGGTCGATCACGCGACACTCGAAGACACGTTCGAGGTTACGTTCCTGACTGGGCGTAAGGGTGTGATTGAAGATCACCAGATCGGCTTCTTCGGCGTGTACCAGGTCGCGAAGTTCCTCGACCTTGCCGCTGCCGATCAGGTATTTGGCGGTTGGCCGATGACGCGGTACGTTAAAAAACGCAACGGTCTCGGCGCCTGCCGAATTTGCCAGTTCCTGAAACTCCTGCGGATCTTCGCGCGCCTCAGGGTCCTGTCCATCCAAGTGAACGAGGATGACTCGCTCACCACCACCGTGGCGCTCAAAGAACAAAGGAGACTCCTATCAGGCGTTACCTGGCTCAGCGTCACCTGCTTCGGATTCGGTTGCGCTTGGCAGACGAATTGGACGAACCGGCACGACTGTAGAGATAGCGTGTTTGTAAACCATCTGGCTGACGGTGTTTTTCAGCAGGATAACGAACTGGTCGAACGACTCGATCGTGCCTTGCAGTTTGATACCGTTGACCAGGTAGATGGAAACCCCAACTTTCTCTTTACGTAAAGTATTCAAGTAAGGGTCTTGTAGCGAATGCCCTTTTGACATGTGCCGCACTCCTTTAAGGATTCAATATAAAAAATAGGTAATCAGATGGCTTTTGCCGCCACACCCCCAAGGATAGACGGCAATTGCAAGGACTCAGCTCAATATGGAGATGGTCCCAAGGTATTTCAAGGCGCGTGGCAGATTGTCGCAATCCAGACTGTCGAGCCAGTGTAAATCGTCCCAGCTGCGCAGCCAGGTAAACTGGCGTTTGGCCAATTGGCGCGTAGCAATGATGCCCCGCTCCTGCATTTCGGCCGACGTCAGTTTGCCATCCAGGTAATCCCAGACTTGGCGGTAGCCTACCGCACGTATAGACGGCAACCCGGCATGCAGGTCACTTCTATTACGCAGGGCTACGACCTCGTCGATGAATCCCTGTTCCAGCATATTTGTGAATCTTTGTTTAATGCGGTCGTGCAGTACCTGACGATTTGCCGGAGCAATGGCCAAGTTCGCGACAGTATAGGGCAATTGTTGCAGTCCCGATGCCGCAGCTTGGGTACTTTGTTCAGATTGTTTCAGCCGCAGTTCAGTCATGCTCTGACCGCTGACCCGATAGACTTCCAGCGCACGACTCAGCCGTTGTGGATCGTTCGGGTGAATGCGTGCCGCCGACTCCGGATCAATTACCGCCAGTTGCTCATGCAGGGCTTGCCAGCCAAGGCGTGCAGCCTCTTCTTCAATCTGCGCGCGTACTTCGGGATCCGCCGCCGGCATATCCGCCAGACCTTCGACCAACGCCTTGTAATAGAGCATCGTGCCGCCCACCAGCAGCGGGATTTTTCCGCGTGCGGTGATTTCGGCCATAGCCTGCAAGGCATCACGGCGGAAATCGGCCGCCGAATAGCTCTCGGCCGGGTCGAGAATGTCGATCAGCCGGTGAGGATGTTCAGCCAGCAGTTCTTTCGAAGGTTTGGCCGTGCCAATGTCCATGCCGCGATAGACCAGCGCCGAATCGACACTGATCAGCTCGCACGGCAGCACCTTGGTCAGCTCGATGGCCAGATCGGTCTTGCCCGCAGCGGTCGGGCCCATCAGGAAAATCGCTGGAGGAAGCTGGCTCATCAACGACCGCGCAGGAACAGTTTGTCCAGATCGTCCAGGCCCAGTTGGGTCCAGGTCGGTCGGCCATGGTTGCATTGACCGCTGCGCTCGGTGTTTTCCATGTCGCGCAGCAGACCGTTCATTTCCGGCAAGGCCAGGCGGCGGTTGGCGCGGATCGCGCCGTGGCAGGCCATGGTACCGAGCAGTTCATTCAGGTGCGCCTGGATCCGGTCGCTGGTGCCGTACTCCATCAGGTCCGACAGCACGTCGCCCACCAGGCGGTTGGCTTCGGCCTGTTTGAGCAGGGCCGGAATCTGACGGATCGCCAGGGTTTCCGGGCCCAGACGCTGCAATTCGAAACCGAGACGCTGGAACCACGCCGCATGCTCTTCAGCGCAATCCGCCTCGCGCTGACTGACCGCCAGCGACTCCGGCACCAGCAACGGTTGGCCGCTCAAACCTTCGCTGGCCATGGCGATCTTCAGGCGCTCATACATGATCCGTTCGTGAGCGGCGTGCATGTCCACCAAAACCAGGCCATGGGCATTCTCGGACAGAATGTAGATGCCCTTGAGCTGCGCCAGTGCGTAACCCAGTGGAGGAATATCTTCCTGACCGGCCGGCAACGCGTTGGCATTTGCCTCGGGCAGCGGCGCGAAAAACTCGCGATACGCTGCCTGAGCCTCGGCAGCCGGGACGGCAGGTTGCGGACGTGGCGTGTATTGATACTGATAGGCGCCGCCAGTGCTCGCGCCCGACGAGGTATTGAACGCCGGTTGTGCCTGCGGCTGCTCCAGCAGCGCATTGGCGACCAGGCGCATCTCGCCCTGCGGCCCGAACTCGCCGGCCTCGAGACCGGTTGGCCGCACGACCGCGGTGGTGACCGAGCCGGCAAGCTGATCTTCCGGTCGTACATCGCCCAGCGCACGGTGCAGCGTGCCATAAAGGAAGTCATGCACCATGCGCCCATCACGGAAGCGCACTTCGTGTTTGGTGGGGTGCACGTTGACGTCGACCGCTGCCGGATCGACCTCGAAAAACAGCGCGAATGTCGGATGCCGGCCGTTGAACAGCACATCGCGATAGGCCTGACGCACCGCGTGAGCCACCAGTTTGTCGCGCACCGCACGGCCGTTGACGAAGAAATACTGCAAATCCGCCTGGCTGCGGTTGAACGTCGGCAGACCGACCCAGCCCCACAGGTGCAAACCATTGCGCTCGATCTCGATCGGCAGCGCCTGCTCCAGGAAGCCCGAACCGCAGATCGCCGCCACACGCCGGGCGCGGGCTGCGTCATCGTGGGCTTCGTGCAGGCTAAGGATGGTCTTGCCGTTGTGGCGCAAATGGAACGCCACATCGAAACGCGCCAGCGCCAGACGCTTGATCACTTCTTGCAGGTGATCGAATTCGGTTTTTTCAGTCTTGAGGAATTTGCGCCGTGCCGGGGTGTTGAAAAACAGATCACGAACTTCCACCGAGGTGCCGACCGGATGGGCAGCCGGCTGCACGCGGGGTGCCATGTCGCGACCTTCGGTCTCGACCTGCCAGGCCTGATCGGCGTCGCGGGTGCGGGAGGTCAGGGTCAGGCGTGCCACAGAGCTGATCGAGGCCAGTGCCTCGCCCCGGAAACCCAGGCTCATCACCTGTTCGAGGTCTTCAAGGTTGCGGATCTTGCTGGTGGCGTGACGGGCTAGCGCCAGCGGCAGGTCATCGGCGGAAATGCCGCTGCCATCATCGCGCACTCGCAGCAGTTTGACACCGCCCTGCTCGACATCGACGTCGATGCGCCTGGCACCGGAGTCGAGGCTGTTTTCCAGCAACTCCTTGATCACCGAAGCCGGACGCTCGACCACCTCGCCGGCGGCGATCTGGTTCGCCAGCCGTGGGCTGAGCAGTTCGATGCGCGCCGCGTTCAGAACCTGATTCATTCTTTGGACGCCAGTTCGGTGCCCGGAATGGTCAAGTGCTGACCGACCTTCAGCTCATCGCTGCTGAGGTTATTGGCACTGCGCAGGGTCGCTGCCGATACCTGATAACGCACGGCAATCATCGCCAGGGTCTCACCTGGGCTGACCCGATGGTCACGCGGCCCCTGAGCGATCTTGCCCGAATCACGCAGCCAGGCAATGTAAGTGCCCGGTGGCGGGTTCTGCTGGAAGAACTGGCGCACGCCGCTGCTGATCGAACGCGCCAGCGCCTGCTGGTGGCTCGAGGCCGAGAGCTTGTTCGCTTCGTTGGCGTTGGAGATAAAGCCGGTTTCCACCAGGATCGAAGGAATGTCCGGCGACTTCAGCACCATGAACCCGGCCTGTTCCACGCGCTGCTTGTGCAACGGCGTGACGCGACCGATGTTGGTCAGGACTTTCTGGCCGACGTTGAGGCTGGAGGTCAGCGAGGCGGTCATCGACAGGTCGAGCAGAACGCCGGCGAGCATGCGGTCCTTGTCGTCGAGGCTGACGTTGCCGGCACCACCGATCAGGTCGGAACGGTTTTCACTGTCGGCCAGCCAACGGGCGGTCTCCGAAGTGGCACCACGATCAGACAGGGCGAACACCGAAGCCCCGAAAGCCGCCGCAGACGGCGCAGCGTCGGCGTGGATCGAGACGAACAGGTCGGCGCCTTTCTTGCGGGCGATTTCGGTACGGCCGCGCAGCGGGATGAAGTAGTCGCCGGTACGGGTCAATTCGGCGCGGAAGCCTTTCATGCCGTTGACTTGACGCTGCAACTCACGGGCGATCTGCAGCACCACGTCTTTCTCGCGCTGACCGCGTGACCCGGATGCACCCGGGTCTTCGCCGCCGTGACCGGCGTCGATCACCACAATGATGTCGCGCTTGCCGGCCGGGGCCGGAGGCAGCTTGATCGCAGGTTCTGCCGGGGTTACCGGGACTGCCGGAACAGTGGCGACCGTCGGTGCCGGCGCAGGTGTTGGCGGCGGCGCGGCATCGGCCGGGTTATCGAACAGGTCGACCACCAGACGGTTGCCATACTGCGCGTTCGGCGCCAGCGAGAAGCTTTTCGGGGTGACGGCTTTCTTCAGGTCGATGACCACCCGCAGGTCGGTCGGCGTGCGCTGGGCCGAGCGCATGGCGGTGATCGGCGTGTTGGCGGTGGAGACTTTCAATGGCGCGCCAAGGGTGGCGCCATTGATGTCGATGACCAGCCGGTCCGGCGCTGTAAGGGTGAAGACGCTGTGCTGCACCGGACCGGTCAGATCGAACACCAGACGCGTGTTGTCCGGCGCCCGCCACAGACGCACGCTGTTGACCTTCGTCTCGGCCACAGCGTTGACGGTTACTGCCATCAACATCAGTCCAGCGGCAGCCACCAACGCGCGAAAGCGCATACCTAACCCCATCATTTAATTGGATTCCAATGCCAAAGCGGCACACCAGGCCTCGCCACGCGAGCCCTGGGACAAAATAGTCAGCGAACGCCCGCTGTCTTGCGGGCTAATGGTAATGGTCAGGTCAGGCTTTGGCAAAAAGCCTGCACCTTTATCGGGCCACTCGATCAGGCACAGGGCGTCGTCTTCGAAATAGTCGCGGATGCCGAGGAACTCCAGCTCCTCCGGATCGACCAGGCGATACAGATCGAAGTGGAAGGCGCGGATGTCACCGATCTCGTAGGGCTCAACCAGCGTGAAGGTCGGACTTTTCACTGCACCGACGTGGCCAAGCCCGCGAATGATACCTCGCGACAGCGTGGTTTTACCCATGCCGAGGTTGCCTTGAAGGAAGATCAGGCCATGCCCCCCGGTCACGCGGGCGATCCGTGCGCCAAAGTCGCTCATCGCCTGTTCATCGGCCAGGTACAGGGTTACTTCAGACACGGTGCATGCTCCTCCAACAACTGACGAATGGCTGGAATCAGATCACTGGCCGCCAGCCCACGGCCGAATTTACCTTGTTGCGCCCCGGCGTTGGCGTGTAGCCAGACCGCCAGGCATGCGGCGTCGAACGCGTCCGCGCCCTGAGCCAGCAACGCACCGACCAGACCGGCCAATACATCACCGAGACCCGCAGTGGCCATCGCCGGATGGCCTTGATGACACAACGCCAGACGCCCGTCGGGATGGGCAATCAGGCTGCCCGCGCCCTTGAGCACCACCACCGCTGTATATTTTTTGCTCAACGCCAGTACAGCCGCAGGACGATCGGCCTGTACCTCGGCGGTGCTGATCCCCAGCAAACGCGCCGCTTCACCCGGATGCGGCGTGATCACGCAATCCCTGGGCAAACTGGCGAAGCCGGAGGCCAGCAGATTCAATGCATCGGCATCCCACACCTGCGGCAGCGATACATTGGCGGCGACCGACAGCAGCGCCCTGCCCCAACTCGCCTGTCCAAGCCCCGGACCGACCACCAATACGGACACCTTTTCCAGCAGCGTCATCAGTTGATTGGCCGACGAGGTGCCCAACGCCATGGCTTCCGGCACCCGGTTCAACGCTGCCGGAACGTGTTCCGGGCGGGTCGCCAGCGACACCATCCCCGCCCCGCTACGCAAGGCGCTTTCGGTACTAAGCAGAATCGCCCCGCCAAAACCGTGATCGCCACCGATCAACAGGACATGGCCGAAACGCCCCTTGTGCGCAGCCGGTGCACGGGCAGGCAGGCGCGGCAGATTACCGGCATCGAGCCGGCGAGCGGCGACGGCAATGTCACTGTAAGTTTCGGCCGTCGCTTGCAGATCGTTGAACAGCAGGTTGCCGACATGGTCCGCCGCGTCCCCGGTAAACAGGCCAAGCTTGAGTCCGATGAAGGTCACCGTGAGATCGGCACACACCGCCTGCCCCAGCACATGGCCGGTATCGGCACACAAACCGGAAGGGATATCGACCGCCACCACCGGCAGACCGCTGGCATTGATGGCTGCGATGGCAGACGCATACGGCTCGCGCACATCACCGCTCAGACCAGTGCCAAGCAACGCGTCGACAAGAATTCCGCGCAATTCACTGGAAACATTCCAAGCAGCAATCGCAACGCCTTCAGCCACTGCTTCGGCATGCGCCAGGGCCGCATCACCCTGCAAGCGTTGCGGATCGCCGACAGCCAGCACCTGCACCGCCCACCCCGCACGCCGGGCCAGAGCAGCCACCAGATAACCATCGCCAGCGTTGTTGCCGTGCCCGGCCAGCACGGTCAATTCGCTCGCCGAAGGCCATTGGCGCACCAGTGCACGCCAGGTGGCATGGGCGGCACGCTGCATCAATTCGAAGCCCGGCGTGCCGGCGGCAATCAGCCGTGCGTCGAGGGCCCGCACCTGCGCGGCGCGGTACAGCGCGTCGGGTAATTGATCTTTAGTGTGCGGCATGCGTCTTCGGGCTCCGATGTCTGGCAGAATTATACGCACCTCAGCTCCGGTTTCTCTCGCCTCATGTCCGCCATCACCACAGATCTTCCCGCCCTCGCCCAATCCATCAAGGACTGGGGCCGCGAGCTGGGCTTCCAGCAAGTCGGCATCAGCGGTCTGGACCTGGCCGAGCACGAGCAGCACCTGCAACGCTGGCTCGAGGCCGGCTACCACGGTGAAATGGATTACATGGGCGCCCACGGCAGCAAACGCTCGCACCCCGAGGAGCTGGTGCCGGGCACCTTGCGCGTGGTGTCCCTGCGCATGGACTATCTGCCGGGCGACACGCAAATGGCGCAATTGCTGGCGAAACCGGAAAAAGCCTACATCTCGCGTTATGCCTTGGGCCGCGATTATCACAAGTTGATCCGTAAACGCGTTCAACAACTGGCAGACAAGATTCAGTCCGAAATCGGCCCGTTCGGCTTCCGCGCCTTCGTCGACAGCGCCCCGGTGCTGGAAAAAGCCATCGCCGAACAGGCCGGGCTGGGCTGGATCGGCAAAAACACCCTGGTGCTGAACCGCAAGGCTGGCAGTTACTTCTTTCTCAGCGAACTGTTCGTCGACCTGCCGCTGCCAGTGGATGAACCCCACAGCACCGAACATTGCGGACGCTGCACCGCGTGCCTCGACATCTGCCCGACCAACGCCTTCGTCGGCCCATATGTGCTGGACGCGCGGCGCTGCATTTCCTACCTGACCATCGAACTGAAGAACGCGATCCCCGAAGACCTGCGACCGCTGATCGGCAACCGGGTGTTCGGCTGCGACGACTGTCAGATCTGCTGCCCGTGGAACCGCTTCGCCCGCCCGTCCGGCGAAAGCGACTTCAAGCCACGGCACAATCTGGACAACGCCGAGCTGGCGGAGCTGTTCTTGTGGGATGAAGACAAATTCCTCAGCAGCACCGAAGGTTCGCCGCTGCGCCGCGCGGGATACGAGCGCTGGCTACGCAATCTGGCGGTGGGGTTGGGAAATGCGCCATCGAGCATTCCAGTGCTGGAAGCACTCAAGGCACGACGCGATTACCCGTCAGAGCTGGTGCGCGAACATGTGGAATGGGCGCTGAAACAACACGCCGACCGTCAATGCTCGTCGTTATAAACGAACTTCGGCATTTCCCAATGGAAGCGAATCGCCAACAGGCGCAATAGAAAACCACCGAACAGAGTAATCAAAATCGCCTGCTCGCTCGGCACGTTAAGGAACAGGCACAGCATGTAGCACCAAGCGGCGGCGAACGAGACGCTGGCGTAGAGTTCGCGGCGGAAGATCAGCGGGATGTCGTTGCAGAAGATGTCGCGCAGGATGCCGCCGAACACCCCGGTGATCACGCCGCTGACCGAGGCCACCAGCATGCCGTGGCCCATTTCCAGAGCGGTCATGCAGCCGATCAGGGTGAACGCCACCAGACCGACCGCATCGAGCACCAGAAACAGCGAGCGCAGATGGCGCATCCAGCGTGCCGTGAACACCGTGATCATCGCTGCGACCGTGGTCAGCACCAGGTATTCCGGGTGTTTGACCCAGGTCAGCGGATAATGCCCGAGCAGCACGTCGCGCACCGAACCGCCACCCAATGCCGTGACGCAGGCAATCAACACCACGCCGAACCAGTCCATGCCGCGACGGCCCGCAGAGAGGGCGCCGGTCATGGCTTCGGCAGTAATGGCGACGAGGTAGAGCATCAGCAACATGGTGGCGATCCTGGCAGGAAGGCGCGCAGTCTACTCACTTCGTCGGGGCACCAAAAGAGGGCGCCTCGGCGTGGGTCGCCGATCTCAGAACTTGATGAAATGCTTGCGGTAGTGCTGCAGCTCGGCGATGGACTCGCGGATGTCATCCAGTGCCAGGTGAGTGCTGCCCTTCTTGAAGCTGTCGCGCACGTCCGGCGCCCAGCGCGCGGCCAGTTCCTTGAGGGTGGAGACGTCAAGGTTGCGGTAGTGGAAGTAGCTTTCCAGCGACTTCATGTGGGTATAAAGGAAGCGGCGATCCTGGCAGATGCTGTTGCCGCAGATCGGCGACTTGCCCTTCGGTACCCACTTCTCGAGGAAAGCGATGGTTTCGGCTTCTGCCTCGGCCATGCTCACGCGGCTTTCACGTACGCGCTGGGTCAGGCCGGAGTTGCCGTGGGTGCGGGTGTTCCACTCGTCCATGCGGGCGAGGACTTCGTCGCTGTGATGGATGGCGATCACCGGGCCTTCGGCCAGAGTGTTCAGGTCACTGTCGGTGACGATGGTGGCCATTTCGATGATGACGTCGTTTTCCGGATCCAGACCGGTCATTTCCAGGTCGATCCAGATCAGGTTCTGCGGGTTTTGCATATTTCGGCTCCTAGGCAATGCTGCGCAGTTTAGCCTAGGGCGGTGCCCGGGCGTGCTAAACTCGCGGCCGTTTTACCTAATCGCTGCATTCTTCAGACGGAACACCCATGGCCAAACGCCAACTCAATCGTCGTCAAAACTGGCGCATCGAAAAGATTCAGGGCGAGCGCGCCGCCCGCGCCGCCAAACGCGAGTCCTCGGCTGTCGAGGCGCTCGAAGGCGGCGACCTGGGCCCGGAACAGCACGGCCTGGTGATCGCTCACTTCGGTGTGCAGGTCGAGGTCGAGGCCGTTGACGGCGAACTGGCCGGCCAGGTCTTCCGTTGCCACTTGCGGGCCAACCTGCCAGCGCTGGTGACCGGTGACCGTGTGGTCTGGCGCGCCGGCAACCAGGGCATCGGCGTGATCGTCGCGCAACTGCCGCGCACCACCGAGCTGTGCCGCCCGGACAGCCGAGGCCAGCTTAAACCGGTGGCCGCCAACGTCGACATGATCGTCATCGTCTTCGCCCCGCTGCCCGAGCCCCATGCGAACCTGATCGACCGCTATCTGGTCGCGGCCGAGCACGCCGGCATCCGCCCTTTGCTGCTGCTGAACAAATTCGACCTGATCGACGAACAGAACGCCCCGGCGCTGAACGCACTTCTGGCGGTGTATCGCACCCTGGGTTATCCGGTACTGGAAGTGTCGGCGCACCACGGCAACGGCATGGAGCAATTGCAGAAACAGCTCGACGGACGCATCAGCGTATTCGTCGGTCAGTCCGGTGTCGGCAAGTCCTCGCTGGTCAATAGCCTGCTGCCGGACGTCGAAACCCGAGTCGGCCCGCTGTCCGAATGGTCCGGCCAGGGTACTCACACCACGACCACTGCACGGCTGTTCCACTTCCCCGGTGGCGGTGAACTGATCGACTCCCCGGGCATCCGCGAATTCGGCCTGGGCCACGTCAGCCGTGCCGATGTCGAGGCGGGGTTCATCGAATTCGACGACCTGCTCGGCACCTGCCGCTTTCGCGACTGCAAGCATGATCGCGAACCAGGCTGCGCCCTGCTCAAGGCCCTTGAAGACGGACGCATCCAGCAGCAGCGGATGAACAGCTACCGCTCGATCATCGCCAGCCTGCCGGAAAACGGTTACTAAGTAGCCAGACACAAAAAAGCCGCGATCATCTCGCGGCTTTTTTGTGGGTCACTGCTTCGGCGCGGGCGCCGGTGCAGTGGCCGGTGCAGCAGGCGCCGGGGCTGGCGCCGCGCTGCCCGGCTCGGCCGGTTTCGGCAGCGGATCGTCGAACAGGTTCAGTCGTTCGCGCAACTCATGGGCCGGTACCGGCTGCTGATCCGCCGGCAAGGCGTTCGGGTCGACCGGGGCGGCCGGCGCCGCGCCGTTCTGACCTTGATCTGCCGGTTTCGACGGGTCGGCGCCTTGCGCACCTTCGATGGCGGCCTGGGCCTTCTTGGTCAGCACCACGATGTCGATACGGCGGTTGACCGGGTTGAACGGGTTCTCCTTGTCGAACAGCGCCGACGAGGCGTAACCCACCACACGTGCCACTTGCGAGTCCGGGTAACTGCCCGCCACCAGCGCACGCCGGGCGGCGTTGGCGCGGTTGGCCGAAAGCTCCCAGTTACCGAAATCACCAGTGCCGGTGTACGGCTTGGCATCGGTATGACCGCTGATGCTGATCTTGTTCGGCACCGCTTTGATGGTGTCGGCCATGGCCAGCAGGATGTCTTCGAAGTACGGTTTCAGGCGTGCAGAACCAGAGTCGAACATCGGCCGGTTCTCGGCATCCATGATCTGGATGCGCAAGCCGTTCGGCGTGATCTCGAACAGAATCTGATCCTTGAACTTCTGCAGTTGCGGGTTCTCGTCGACCTTGTTCTGCAGTTCCTGCAGCAACAGTTCCAGACGTTCCTTCTCGACCTGCTCGGCCATGCCTTCAACCTGATCGGTGTCGACCGTGACCTTGTCCGGTTGCGGCTGAGACTTCACTTCAGGGTTGAGGGTGTTTTCCGGCGCCAGGGTCGGCGTGCCGCCCAGGTCGATGATGTACGGCGTACCGCTCTCGGAGAAGCCGACCGGATCCTTGAAGTAGCCGGCGATGGCGATCTTCTGTTCCGGCGTTGCGGTGGACAGCAGCCACAACACCAGGAAGAACGCCATCATCGCCGTCGCGAAGTCGGCAAAGGCGATCTTCCACGCCCCGCCGTGATGCCCGCCACCGTAGCGCTTGACGCGCTTGATGATTATCGGCTGGTTATTTTCCATGACTTAGCGACCGCGAACCGCTTGTTCCAGCTCGGCGAAGCTAGGACGGTGAGCCGGGTACAGAACCTTGCGCCCGAATTCCACGGCCAGCGACGGCGGCATCCCGGAAGCCGAAGCCACCAGCGAAGCCTTGATGGCTTCATAGACGTTGAGCTCTTCCTTGGCATCGTGGGCCAGGGAATGCGCCAGCGGGCCGAAGAAGCCGTAGGCCGCCAAGATACCGAAGAAGGTACCGACCAGTGCTGCACCCACGTGCAGACCGATGGATTTCTGATCGCCCTCGCCCAGGGACGCCATCGTCACCACGATACCCAGTACCGCCGCGACGATACCGAAACCTGGCATGCCGTCGGCAATGCCGTTGACCGCGTGGGAAGGATGCTCCAGTTCTTCCTTGAGGCTGTACAACTCCATGTCGAACAGGCCTTCGAGTTCGTGCGGCGCCATGTTGCCGGACGACATGATGCGCAGGTAATCGCAGATGAACGCGGTCATGCGTTCGTCTTTCAGCACCGCCGGGTACTTGGCGAAGATCGGACTCGCAGCGGCATCTTCGATGTCGCCTTCGATGGCCATCATGCCTTCACGGCGGCTCTTGTTGAGGATCTCGTAGATCAGGCCCAGCACTTCCAGATAGAACGTGTGGCTGAAACGCGAGCTGAACATGCTCAGGGATTTCTTGAGCACATGCATCGTCATGTAACCGGGGTTGGCCTGGAGGAATGCTCCGAGTGCCGCACCACCGATGATCATCACCTCGAAAGGCTGGATCAGGGCGGCAATCTTGCCGTGGGAAAGCACGTATCCGCCGAGCACGCTCGCGAATACGACGATGATGCCGATAATTTTAGCCATAGGTAGAAAGTACTTACTTAAGTCGGGTTCAAGGTCATATTCGGAAGTTAAAAAATCTCTTCTTCTACTTATCGGCAAAACTGCGCCAGACTATAGCCAGTTCAGGCGAAAAGCCAATTTAGCCCATGCCGGGCGCGTCTACAGTCAGTGAAGATCTCGTCCAGACATGGCTAATGAAACGAACGTCCCACACGCAAGACCGACCACACTCGATGGCTGGGTGAAGCTGCTCGACGGCGTGCGCCTGCCGGTGCCGCAAGAGGCCCATGACAAGGTCTGCCGGGCGATCCGCGACAATCGCAGCTCGTTGCGCGACATTGCCGACCTGATGCAGGACAGCCCGGCGCTGGCCCTGAGCATCATCCGCGAAGCCAACCGCCATACCCTAGGCAGCCTGACCGCACCGGTAGAAAACCTTGAGGTGGCGATCAATCGCCTGGGCCTGGCCCGCACCGAAGAACTGCTGGCACGCCTGCCCGCCGAACCGCAGGCGCAAATTCCCCAGTCCCTGCGCCAGATACAGATGATCAGCCAGCACGCCACGCAGCAGGCCAACGGTTTTTTTGCCAGCCGCCTGGCGCGGCTGTGGCAGGACATTCACTGGGGCAGCCTGTTGTTTCTTTCGCCGCTGTGGCCGTTGGCGATGAGCTTTCCCAAACTGCTCGAAGAGTGGGAAGTTCGGGTCATTCACAAGGGCGAATCGGCCCGCGACGTGGAAAAACAATTGTTCGGCGTGCGCCTGCTGAAGATCGGTGCGGCACTGGTGGAAGCCTGGCACCTGCCGATCTGGGTGCAGCAGGGTTACCGCCTGCTGCTTACTGAACAGCGTGAACTGGTCAAGGTCCTGCGCATCGCTCGCGATGTCGATCATCCGCTGCGTCAGCAGAATCGTCTGGATGACGACCCGACCCTGCGCAACTGGCTCAATCAGCCGGCCAACACCGTGCTGCTGGCCAACGGCCTGGCGCTGTCGGCGCAACAGGCCTGGGACAGTCCGCACAGCAAGCGCTGGCAGTACCTGACCAGCCTCTATCTGCAAATCCCGATGGACGAAGTGCAGCAGCAGTTGCACCAGCAGGCCGCCAACAGTGCGCGTCGGCATTCGATGCCGGATCTGTGGCACCCGGCGGTTTCCCTGCTGTGGCCGTGGGGCACCCATCGCCTGCCGGCCGGCCTGTTGCCTGCCGCTGCACCCAATGCCGAAGACCTGGCCAAGTGGCGCCGGCAATGCACCGAACTGCTGGCCGAGCCAAGCCGTTTCACCAACGCCATGCACTTGACCATTGCCGCCCGCGACGCGCTGGTGGCCAGCGGCATGCGCCGGGTGATGATCCTGATGGCCGACCGCACCCAGTCCAATCTGCGGGTGCATCAGATTTCCGGTTTGCCGAAGGAAGCCGCTGCGCTCAATTTCGTCGTCAGCCAAAGCACCGTGCTGCAACGCCTGCTCGCGCAGCAGGCACAGGTGCGGATCACTCCGGAGAACAACGCCCAGTTTTCCGCCCTGCTGCCGCCGTCCCTGCGTACGCTGTTCCGTGGCGAAAACCTGCTTCTGCGCTCGCTGGTCCATAACGGCCGGGTGATCATGATCGTGGTCACCGACCAAGGTGGCGGACCGTTCGCCGACATCACCGTGCAAGCCTTTGGCAAAACCGCGCAGTGCATCGAGAAAGCCCTGCACAGCTTTAGCCAGCGCGGCCAATGACAGCTACAATCCTTCCCCTTTGTGCTCTGGAGACCTCACATGTCTGACTTCTCTGGCCTGGCGCTGGTGATCGAGCCGAGCGACCTGCTCCCGCGCCTCGATGCCCGCAATCTGATTCTGGTGGATCTGACCAGTGCCGCCCGCTATGCCGAGGGTCACATTCCCGGCGCACGCTTCGTCGATCCGAAGCGCACCCAGCTGGGCCAGGCACCGGCCCCGGGCCTGCTGCCGACAAAGGAAAAACTCGAAGAGCTGTTCGGTGAACTGGGCCACAACAAGGACGCGGTCTACGTGGTCTATGACGACGAAGGCGGCGGCTGGGCCGGACGCTTCATCTGGCTGCTCGACGTAATCGGTCACGACAAGTACCACTACCTCGACGGCGGCCTGCCGGCGTGGCTGGCGGAAGGTTCGCCGATGTCGATCCAGGTCCCTCCTGCGGTCGGCGGCCCGGTGTCCCTGACCCTGCACGATGAACCGACCGCCACCCGCGAATACCTGCAAAGCCGCCTCGGTGCTGCTGATCTGGCCATCTGGGATGCTCGCGGACCGCTGGAATACTCCGGCGAGAAAGTGCTGGCGGCCAAGGGTGGACACATCCCCGGCGCAGTCAACTTCGAATGGACGGCAGGCATGGATCAGGCGCGCCAGCTGCGCATCCGTACCGACATGCCGCAGATCCTCGAAAACCTCGGGATCACCAAGGACAAAGAAATCATCACTCACTGCCAGACCCATCACCGGTCCGGTTTCACTTATCTGGTGGCCAAGGCTCTCGGTTATCCGCGGGTCAAGGGCTACGCCGGTTCCTGGGGCGAATGGGGCAACCACCCCGACACCCCCGTCGAGCTTTAAGGATTTTTAAGGACAGTCATGAAAGAGCGTTTGTTTATCATCAGCCAATACCTGCTGCCGCATCACTTGCTGTCGCGCCTGGCCGGCTGCATTGCCGAGTGCCGTGTGCGCTGGTTCAAGAATGCCTTCACCACCTGGTTCGCCAAGCGTTATCAGGTCGACATGTCCCAGGCGCTGGTTGAAGATGTCACCGCTTACGAGCACTTCAACGCCTTCTTCACCCGTGCGCTGAAAGACGGCGCACGCCCTCTGGATCAGACCCCGGGCGCGATCCTCAGCCCGGCCGACGGTGCGATCAGCCAGCTCGGCCCGATCGAGCACGGCCGCATCTTCCAGGCCAAGGGCCACAGCTTCAGCGTGCTGGAACTGCTGGGCGGCGATGCAGCCAATGCCGCGCCGTTCATGGGCGGCGAGTTCGCCACCGTTTACCTGTCGCCGAAGGACTACCACCGCGTGCACATGCCGCTGGCCGGCACTCTGCGCGAGATGGTTTACATCCCGGGCCGGATTTTCTCGGTCAACCAGACCACCGCTGAAAACGTCCCTGAGCTGTTCGCCCGCAACGAGCGTGTGGCGTGCATCTTCGACACCGAGCGCGGGCCGATGGCCGTGGTGCTGGTGGGCGCGATGATCGTGGCTTCGATTGAAACCGTGTGGGCCGGGCTGGTGACGCCGCCGAAGCGTGAGCTGAAAACCTTCCGCTACGACGAAGCCGCCCGTGCACCGATTCATCTGGAAAAAGGTGCGGAACTGGGGCGCTTCAAGCTGGGTTCGACCGCGATCGTGCTATTCGGACCGGATCAGGTGAAATGGGTTGAAGAACTGAAGGCCGGCTCGCCGGTACAGATGGGTCAGGCCCTGGCACTGTCGAACGCCTGAACCTGCTGATCCGCCCCTGCGCACGTCTGCGAAGGGGCGGACACGACCTGAACGGCGCCGTTACTCTATCTGTCCACGGAAGCCGATCGGCCCTTCGTTGGCGTAGGTGTTGGTGCCGCTGAGGTTTTTCCCGCCGTCACTCGAGGTGACATTCAACGCGATAACGTTCTGGTTATCCCGACCGCCGATCACCCATTTGCCACCCGGATGCCATGGGGCATCGTTGCCACCCCACTGGTTCTCGACGTTGTACTGGTTCTGGCCAGTGCGCTGAGCCTTGAAGCCAATAGGACCTTCGCCGGCGTAGGTCATGGTGCCGGTGAAGCTTTTGCCGCCATCGCCGGACTTGATGTCGATGGCGACGACTTTCTGGTTGTCCCGCGCGCCCAGAACCCAGGTTCCACCCGGATGCCAAGGTGCCGAACTACCGCCCCATTGGTTTGCCACTGCGTATTTAGACATGAACCTCATCTCCTTGAAGTTTTTCAGAGACCTGCCCGACGTTGGCGGCAAGCCATGCAACCGTGCGTTTCCGATCGCACGCCAGAGAGCCTAGTAGCGCCTGCCGAAATGGCACCAGGCCAGCAGACCAACGGTAAAAAAGCACGACAAGCGCCTGCGAAACGGACCACAACTGCTAGAGTTTTGGCATTGCCCTATTCGCCGCCGGAGCTGGTCACGGCATGAGTGAGCCTCGATTCCAACCCCGACTGAGCGCGCCAACGCCAACGCAGTTGCGCCTGTCTTTCTGTGAAGCGACCCCGCGCGATCTCAAGCGCTGGATTGCCGGCCTGCCGAAAGCCAACATCGGAGAAACCGCACGCCAGCTCTATCAGGGCCTCGGCGAACTCAACCAATTGCTGACGCCCAGCGACAACCGTCTACACCTACTGGAGTTGCTGCGGCCCGAGGTGTACTTCGTCTGCCAGCACCTTGAGCGACACTTTCTGCATCAGGCGATCATGCTCGACGAGCGCTCACGCAAGATCAGCAACCTGTGCCAAGCGCTGCAAAGCCAACTGGCCATCGGTTACAAACAGATCGTTCTGCGGATCGCCCCCAAATACTCAAAAGACCGGGCCGCCCTGCTGAGCGAGGCGCTGCAACGCGCCACCCACGCACTGAAAGGCCAACTGGTGCGCGCCACGCAGCTGTACAGCCCGGCGCCGGAACAGTTGTGGTTTGAGTTGCACCAGTTATTTCGCTGTGCCTGCGACTTGCAGTTGCAACACCGTCGGGTCCGTGACGATCTGGCCAGCCTCGCCGGCGAACTCAGCGTCGAACAGACCTATATCGCCGCCCTGTTGCTGGGCAGCGCCCGCTGCAATCAGCTGCGGCAGAATCCGATCGCCCAACTCGCGCAGGTGCTTGAACCCTGGAGCGCCTGGCTGAAACTGCATCCCGGTGCCTCGGGTGAAGGGCTGTTCGCGATTTCTGCGGAGATCGACGCCGGTCCGCGCTATCGCAGCAAATTTCGCAGCGAACAACAGCCCGGCCTGCTCGGCTTCGATCCGCAACCGCTGGTGAATGCCATCGAGGCTCACCTGCTGCACAAGGACACTTCGACGCCGCTGCCGGTGCCGGCCGGCCTGACACTCGACACCCTGCAACACCTGCACGCCACCTGGGGCGAGGCCGCCGAGCGTAGCTTCCAGCGCACCGTCGGCCAGGGCAACCTGACCGTATGTGTGGGCATGAGCGCCCTGCACTTCTATCTGGGTGGCGAACGCACCTTCAGCGAACTGCTCAAGCATCCCGGTACACGCGCCGCAAACTTCAGCCAAGCGGTGGTTCAAGGTGAAAAGGACAGCTGGAGCCAGGCCTTCGATGCCGCTCCGCAGAGCAAAACCGACGAATTGCTGCCCTATGAGGAAATCCGCTACGAACCGTTGGCCGACGACGAAGGCGACGCTGACAGCCCGCCGCATTACCCGACCTATGCCTTGCCGGTCATCAATCACAGTCCTGGCGGTTACTGCCTGGCGTGGCCAAAAGAGGTGCCTGCCGAATTGCAGACCGGGGAAATGGTCGGCATCCAGGACACCACGAATCAGGGCTGGAGCATTGCCGTGGTGCGCTGGATCCGTCAGATGCGCGGTGCCGGGACACAAATGGGTATCGAGCTGGTAGCGCCACACGCCCAGCCCTGCGGCCTGCAACTGGTGCGCACCCGGGACGATCACAGCCATTACCTGCGAGGTTTGCTGTTGCCGGAAATCAGCGCCATTGACTTGCCCGCAACGCTATTGGCGCCACGGCTGCCGTTTCAGGAAGGCAGCAAAGTCATGATCAACACCCTGGGCGAAGAACACCGCGCCGGGCTGGATCGGCGGGTGGCGAGCACACACAGTTTCAATCAGTTCGCTTACCGCTCATTGGAGACCGCGCAGAATGGCGGGAGCGAGGAGGATTTCGACTCATTGTGGAAATCCCTTTGAACAAGGATCGCAGCCCAAGGCTGCGATCCTGTGCAAGGGTTCAGAGCTGCCCGTCGCGGTCCCGGAAGCCCAGCAGGTACAGCACGCCATCCAGACCGAGGGTCGAGATCGCCTGTTTCGCCGACTGTTTGACCAGCGGCTTGGCGCGGAACGCCACACCCAGACCGGCAATCGCCAGCATCGGCAGGTCGTTGGCGCCGTCGCCCACGGCAATGGTCTGTTCCAGGCGCAAACCTTCTTTTTCAGCCAGTTGCTTCAGCAGATCGGCCTTGCGCTGGGCATCGACGATCGGCTCGATCGCCACACCGGTGCATTTGCCGTCGACCACTTCCAGCTCGTTGGCGAATACATAGTCGATGCCGAGTTTGGCCTGCAATTGCTTGGCGAAATAAGTGAAGCCGCCGGACAGGATGGCGGTCTTGTAGCCCAGACGCTTGAGTTCGGCGAACAGGGTTTCGGCGCCTTCAGTCAGGCGCAGGGAAGCGCCGATCGACTCCAGCACGCTGACATCCAGCCCCTTGAGCAGCGCCAGACGCTCCTTGAAGCTTGCGCGGAAATCCAGCTCGCCGGCCATCGCCCGCTCGGTGATTTCCGACACCTGGTCGCCCACACCGGCGGCCTTGGCCAACTCGTCGATAACTTCGGCTTCGATCAGGGTCGAGTCCATGTCGAACACCGCCAGGCGACGGTTGCGACGGAACAGCGAATCTTCCTGGAACGCGATGTCGACGTTCAGCTCCTGGGCAACGCTGAGAAACTCGGCGCGCAAGGCCTGCGGGTCGGCCGCTTCGCCGCGCACGGAGAACTCGATGCAACCCTTGCCCTTGTCCGCCGGCGTGTCCAGCGGCATGCGACCCGACAAGCGGTCGATATGGTCGATGTTCAAGCCATATTTGGCGGTGATCGAACTCACGGCCTGCAACTGGCCGGCGGTGACTTTGCGGGTCAGCAGGGTAACGATGTGGCGTTTTTTGCCCTGATTGCCCACCCATTGCTGGTAATCGTCTTCGGATACCGGCGTGAAGCGCACCTGCTGGTCGAGCTCATAGCCCTTGAACAGGATGTCCTTGAGCACCGACTTGCCTTGCTCGGAGTCGGGGATTTCCACGAGGATGCCGAACGACAGCATGTCGTGGATCACGGCCTGACCGATATCGAGGATGTTTACACCACCCTGTGCCAGAACACCGGTAATGGCCGCCGTCAGACCGGGACGGTCGACTCCCGTGATGTTAATCAGGACGATTTCGCGCAACGCGCACCCCCGCAACTGGAAAAAAACCGCATTCTACCCACTTTCAGTGACCATCGGGCACCGCCAGCGCTTTGCCGGTCTAGGGCCTGTCGCTATACTGCGCGTCAACTTCACGGACAAAAGAGCCGAGCTCAGTGAACCGGCCCACGCCAGTTAAAACCGATAACTTCTTCCTGCTGATCTTCCGTGCACTGCGCCACCGCCGTGTACCGATTGCATTGCGAATCGCCAGCCATAACGTGATCCTGGTCGCCCTGGCCCTGGTGATCTATGCCTGCGTGATGGGCTTGCAGTTCAAGCAGGCCATGCACGAGCAGGCCGATGCGCTGGGCGAAAGCCTGACCACGCAGACCGCCACCTCCGCGACCGAGCTGCTGGTGTCCAACGACATCCTCAGCCTCAACGTGCTGCTCAACAACCTGACCAAGAACAAGCTGGTGGCCCACGCCGCCATCTACAGCGTGGACAACCGCATCCTCGCCGAGTCCGGTCAGCGGCCCAAGCACAGCCTGCTGGGCGAAGCCGAGGGCATGTACGAGAGCAAGATCACCTTCCAGGACGTGACTGCCGGGCAACTGCGCATCAGCCTGGACATGGACCAGTTCCAGCAGCCGATGACCATCAGCCTGCAGAGCATGGGCATTCTGAGTGCGATCCTGCTGGCGCTGTCTCTGGCCCTGAGCCTGCGTCTGGGCCGGCACATCTCCACGCCGTTGCTGCAATTGCGCGTGTGGCTGCGCCGGATCGACGAATACACGCCGGGGATCGAGCGTCAGGACGAGATCGGCGACCTGGCCCGTCAACTGCACGCCAGTTACGCTCCCGAGCCGACCATTCCCGAGCCTGAGCCGGAACCCGAGTTCGAGGATGACGACATCGAGCCGGAATTCGAAGTGCGCAACCTGCGTGACCCGAGCTTTGACGAGAGCCGCCCCATGGCCGCGCAGAAGCCTGCACCGCGCCATGTGGTCAGCACCGTTGAAGACGACGATGACGAAGACCCGTTTGCCGATCTGCGTGACGAATCGCTGAACGGAGCCGCGCAACCTGCCGTTCGCAAGCCAACCCCGAGCGTGCCGCAACACTCGGCGGTGCTGGCAGTGCAGCTGGGTTCGCAAGAACAACTGCGCCGCTTGCCACGGGCACGTCTGGAAGAGTTGCAGGAGCGCTATCGCGACTGCCTGGAGCAGGCGGCTTCGCTGTATCAGGGTGAAATCGAAACCCTGAACGACGGCAGCACGCTGATGCTGTTCCACACCGAAGATAGCGGTGACGACTACCTGACCAACGCCATCTGCTGTGGCGAGCTGCTGCGAGCGCTCGGGCACCAGTTGCAGATAGAAGTCGCCGACAGCGGCATCACCCTGCAACTGCAGCTGGGCCTGACCCTCGGCGACGAGCTGTTCGGCCTGAGCCAGATCGACCTGCTGCTGACCGACTCCGCCCAGGACGCCCTGGCTCTGTCGCAACACAGCCGCAACCTGCTGCTGGTGGAACGCAAGATCGGGGATGACGCGCTGATTCGCCAGCGTGCGCGGATCCGGCCGATTGCCAGTCCTGAAGGCGCCTGCTGCGTGGAGCGGTTGATGGAGCCTTATCCGTCGATGCTTGAGCGGCAGCTGGCGCGGATGCATGAGCGCCGGGCCTGAGGCCTTGCCCTCGATGTAAAGAAGCCCGCAGATGAGTGATTGTCTGCGGGCTTTTTTGTGCGTGGTGCTATTGAGATATCACCCGTCTTCAAACAGCCCCTCACCCTGCGGGCGGTCCGACGTTTCGGAAGGGCTGGGGTGAGGGGCTTTTCGAATCCGGCACCAATGCATGTTTTACCAACGCCCAGAAACGACAAAGCCCGCACCAGGCGGGCTCTGTCCTGACTCGTTCCAGCCTCAGAAGCGGAACACTTCCATATCGGTACGAATCGGCGAAGCCATCGGGATCTTCGGCTGCTTCTCGGCTTCCGCCGCCGGCGCGGCCGGTTTCGGTGCCGGTTTGCGCGGTGCTTCGGCAACCGGTGGCTGGTTGGCCAATGGTTTGAGCGCGACCGACAGTTGCTCGGCCAGGCGCTGCAACAGGATACCCTGGGCCTGAACCTGCGAAGCCGTGCCGCCACTGTGCAGTTCTTGCAGATGAACGATGCGGTTGTCCCGCACCTGACCACGACGGTCGATCAGGCGCCACTGCGCGTCGAGAATCGCCGGTTGCTTGGCACCGGAGTCCAGACGCGTGATGGTCAACAGCACCTGCACATCCGGGGTGAACCCGGCGGTGGCTGGTGCCAGCACTACGCGTTGACTGTCCAGATGACCGGCAACCTGACGCAGCAGCAATTGATCGATATCCGACGAAAGGCTGCCAGCCCAGCGGCCATCGACCGCTGCCTGCAGGCTGCCGTCCGGCTGACGCTGCAACAGGGTTTCACGTTGCAGGTAATCAGCAACGATCACAGGGCCAAGTAAAACTGCCATGCCCGCGCTTTGCGCAGGCTGAGCCGGACTTCCGCTGTCCAGCTGATACAGCGACACCGGCTGGTGAACGCTGCAACCCGCCAGGCCAAGAACGCCGGCGAGCAGGAAAATAAGGGGGCGCAGAGAAGTCATCATCCCGTCCAGGTGGCCGCCACAAGGCTGACCACAGTGAAAATACTCAAAAATATGAAGAACGCTCGGCCACGCCGGCGCTTGGAAAGGCCATATCATCCGTGAATATGCGTTCCGACTCCAGCGCCAAAGCGCCGATCTACGGGTTAAATCGTAGATCGGGCGCTCTAGAGAGCCGTTCTCAGTCATTTTCCCCGAAGGAGAAAAGAGTGCGAACGTTTCCTGGCCGCTTAATTGAGGTTTTCAACGAGCAGCGCATCCACTCGCTGGAAGCCCCGTGGCAGTTTATTGCCACGGCGACCACGTTCACCCTTGTAGTGTTCGAGGTCGTCGGCTTTCAGCGACAAGGTACGTTTTCCGGCCTGCAGCACCAGCGTGGCGCCTTCCGGAAGAACGGCGATGTCCGTGACATATTCTTCGCGACTGGCCACTCGTTCACCGGAAATGCCGATGATCTTGTTGCCTTTGCCCTTCCCTAATTGTGGCAGATCGCTGATTTTGAAGATCAGCAGGCGACCCTCGGTCGTCACCGAAGCCAGCCAGTTCTGCTCACGGTCGGCCACTGGGCGCGGCGCGATCACCTTGGCGTTGTTCGGGAGGCTCAACAGGGCCTTGCCGGCCTTGTTCTTGGCTTGCAGGTCTTCACCCTTGACCACAAAACCGTAGCCGGCGTCAGAGGCGATAACGTACAGCGCATCGTCTTCCGGCATCAGCACGCATTCGAACGTGGCGCCAGGCGGCGGCGTCAGACGACCGGTCAACGGCTCGCCCTGGCCCCGTGCCGACGGCAACGTGTGCGCGGCGACCGAGTAACTGCGACCGGTGGAGTCGATGACCACGGCTGACTGGTTGGAACGCCCCGCCGCCGAAGTCTTGAAGCCGTCGCCGGCCTTGTACGACAGGCCGGTGGCGTCGATCTCGTGGCCTTTGGCCGAACGAATCCAGCCTTTTTCCGACAGCACTACAGTCACTTTTTCGTTCGGCAGCAGATCGTGTTCGGTCAGAGCCTTGGCTTCAGCGCGTTCGACGATTGGCGACCGACGGTCATCGCCGTAGGTTTCGGCGTCTTTCAACAGCTCGCTGCGAACCAGCTTCTTCAACCTGGCTTCACTGCTCAGCAGCGCTTGCAGCTTGGCTTGTTCCTTGAGCAGTTCGTCCTGTTCGTCGCGCAGCTTCATCTCTTCCAGTCGCGCCAACTGACGCAGACGGGTGTCGAGGATGTAATCGGCCTGGATCTCGCTGAGGGCGAAGCGCTCGATCAGTTTGGCTTTCGGCTGATCCTCGGTACGGATGATGTGGATCACTTCATCCAGGTTGAGGTAAGCGATCAGCAAACCATCCAACAGGTGCAGACGACGCTCGACCTTGTCGAGGCGGAATTGCAGGCGGCGACGCACGGTCAGCACGCGGAATTCCAGCCACTCCACCAGCAGCGCCCGGAGGTTTTTCAGCTGCGGCTTGCCGTCCAGACCGATGATGTTGACGTTGACCCGGTAGGTCGACTCCAGCTCGGTGCTGGCGAACAGGTGCTGCATCAGCGCTTCATGATCGACGCGGCTGTTGACCGGGATGATCACGATGCGGCACGGGTTTTCGTGGTCAGATTCGTCACGCAGGTCGGCGATCTGCGGCGCTTTCGACGGTTTGGCCTGCATCAGCGCGGCGATCTGCTCCAGCACCTTGGCCCCGGAGACCTGGTGCGGCAGCGCGGTGACGATGATGTCGCCGTCCTCGACGTGGTACACGGCGCGCATGCGCACCGAGCCCTTGCCGGTTTCGTACATTTTCAGCAGGTCGGCGCGCGGGGTGATGATTTCCGCTTCGGTCGGGTAATCCGGGCCCTGAATGTGTTCGCAGAGCTGTTCGACCTTGGCTTTCGGCTCATCGAGCAGGCGCACGCAGGCGGTGGCGACTTCGCGCAGGTTGTGCGGAGGCACGTCGGTGGCCATGCCCACGGCGATACCGGTGGTGCCGTTGAGCAGGATGTTCGGAAGGCGCGCAGGGAGAACCAACGGTTCCTGCAGAGTGCCGTCGAAGTTCGGGCCCCAGTCTGCGGTGCCCTGGCCCAGTTCGCTGAGCAGCACTTCGGAGTAACGCGACAGCCGCGCTTCGGTGTATCGCATGGCGGCGAAGGATTTCGGATCATCCGGCGCACCCCAGTTACCCTGGCCGTCCACCAGCGTGTAGCGATAGCTGAACGGCTGGGCCATCAGCACCATCGCTTCGTAGCACGCCGAGTCGCCGTGGGGGTGGAACTTGCCGAGCACGTCGCCGACGGTACGCGCCGACTTCTTGTGCTTGGAATCGGCGTCCAGCCCCAATTCGCTCATGGCGTAGACGATACGCCGCTGTACCGGTTTCAGACCGTCGCCGATATGCGGCAGGGCACGGTCCATGATCACGTACATGGAGTAATTGAGGTAGGCATTTTCGGTGAAGTCAGCCAGCGACCGGCGTTCTACACCGTCCAGGCTGAGATCAAGGGAGTCGCTCATGCGGGCCTCATCGGTTCGTTGTCTGGCGCAGCAGCATGGTGCCACCGCGCTGGGTAAATTCAAGTTTGTTCAGGGCGCTCATGCCGAGCAGCACCTGATCGCCATGCAGACCGGGCGCCACCAGTGCGCGGACGTCCCGCAACACGATGTCGCCCAATTGCAGGCGGTCGATACGGGTACGATAGCCCTGGCTCAGGCCATTGGCCGTGCTCAGGGTCACACCGAAACCCTCTTCCAGCCTCAGGTCTTTCGCGACCTCGGCCGGGATTGCCACATCGGTCGCACCGGTGTCGAGCATGAACTCCACCGGCCGGCCGTTGATCCGTCCGCTGGCGACGAAATGCCCCTGGGCGTTACCCGCCAGTTTCACTTCGATCACGCCGCCCACCTGCTCCGAACTGACCACCACGTTGGGATTGCGCTGGCGGTCTTCCCACTGGCCGAAAAACCGCGTGGCCAGAAACAGCGCCGCGCACCAGGCCAGAATCATCAACACCCGCCCGGCGCGTTTGCCCGGTGGCTGCTGGCTCAAGGCTTGGCACTCCAGCCACCCTCGGGGGCGGCGAAACGCCAGACGATCGGGCGGACTTCACCATCGGCACGAGGGCCGAAGTTGTTGTCGACGCCGATCCAGGCACCGTCGGCATCAATCACCAACGCCTCTTCGAGCCCGAAGTTCTGGGCGTAGCGACGGTTGCCCTGCAACAGTTCATCGGCATACGACCAGCAG
Source organism: Pseudomonas sp. stari2 (assembly GCF_040760005.1). Classification (NCBI taxonomy): domain Bacteria; kingdom Pseudomonadati; phylum Pseudomonadota; class Gammaproteobacteria; order Pseudomonadales; family Pseudomonadaceae; genus Pseudomonas; species Pseudomonas sp. Stari2. The sequence goes on along the minus strand of NZ_CP099760.1, from coordinate 774,279 downwards.
CGCTCGACCTTGGCCGTCTGCGGATCGCGGCGGCAGATCTGGTAGGCGTTGCGCTCAAGGGTGAACAGCTTGCCGTTGAACAATGACAGGTCGGAAAAATCCCGATTGACCGGCCTGGCCTTGGGAAACTGCGGCGGCTGCATTTCCATCCCGCCTTCACTCAGCAGCACGCAACGACCGTCACAATCCCACACCGTCTGTTGGCGCTTGATCAGCAACAAGCCACGGTTTTGCCGTTCGGCGGCCAACCACATCTGATCGCCTGCCGGATTGATCGCCAGGCCTTCGAAGATCGCATTGAATTGCAGCAGCATGCCGCTGGCCCGCGCCTCGCGGACCATCATCGGCGAAATCTTCAGCCACGATGACGGCCCCTGCGGTGGAACTTGCAATACGGCTGCATGGCCTTCGCTGACAATGTAGCGATTGCCGGTGCTGTCGCAGGTGATCCCTTCGAAATCCAGATCACCGCCACGAACGAACGACGCCGCCCAGGTCCGCGACTTGATGCCCCACGGCAAACCACTGTCGGGGACTGGCGGCGGATCGATGCGCACCGCAGTTGCCTGCCAGACGGGATCGCGGGTATCGAGACGATAGATCTGATCATCGTCACGATCCGAAACGGACCACAGGTCGTTGCCGCACATTGCCAGCCCCGAGAGATTGCCGCCGCGCATGCCTTCGACCGGATGCTCGGAGAGCACGCGCAGTTCCTGCACGGGCTCGGCCGACACCGTCATCGAGCCCAGCAGCAACGCACCCGCCAAGGCCCAGCCAAACCGCATCAGGCCAGCACCTCGGCAAGGTTGCCTTTGGATTCGAGCCAGGACTTGCGGTCGCCGGCGCGTTTCTTCGCCAGCAGCATGTCCATCATTTCCGAGGTCTGGGCGAAGTCTTCGCCGAGGGTCAGTTGCACCAGGCGTCGGGTGTTCGGGTCCATGGTGGTTTCACGCAGCTGTGGCGGGTTCATTTCACCCAGGCCTTTGAATCGGGTGACCTGCGGTTTGCCACGTTTCTTCTCGGCCACCAGACGGTCGAGGATCCCGTCGCGCTCGGCTTCATCGAGGGCGTAGTAGATCTCTTTGCCCAGGTCGATGCGGTACAGCGGCGGCATCGCCACGTAGACGTGACCGGCATCCACCAGCGGGCGGAAATGCTGGACGAACAAGGCGCAAAGTAAGGTGGCAATGTGCAGTCCGTCGGAGTCGGCGTCGGCGAGGATGCAGATCTTGCCGTAGCGCAGCTGGCTCATGTCCTCGGCGCCGGGATCGACACCGATGGCTACCGCGATGTTGTGCACTTCCTGGCTGGCCAGCACTTCGCTGCCGTCGACTTCCCAGGTGTTGAGGATCTTGCCGCGCAACGGCAGGATCGCTTGGAATTCCTTGTCCCGCGCCTGCTTGGCCGAACCGCCGGCGGAATCACCTTCCACCAGGAACAGCTCGGAACGCATCGGGTCCTGCCCGGCGCAATCCGCCAGTTTGCCAGGCAACGCCGGCCCCTGGGTGATGCGCTTGCGCTCGACTTTCTTGCTGGCCTTCAGGCGACGGCCAGCGTTGCTGATTGCCAGCTCCGCCAACGCCAGACCGGTTTCCGGGTTGGCATTGAGCCACAGGCTGAACGCATCCTTGACCACGCCGGAAACAAACGCCGCCGCTTCACGGGACGACAGACGCTCCTTGGTCTGGCCGGAGAATTGCGGTTCCTGCATCTTCATCGACAGCACGAAGGCGATGCGTTCCCAGACGTCTTCCGGCGCCAGCTTCACGCCGCGCGGTAACAGGCTGCGGAATTCGCAGAATTCACGCATCGCGTCGAGCAAGCCCTGACGCAGACCGTTGACGTGGGTGCCGCCCTGCTCCGTCGGGATCAGGTTGACGTAGCTTTCGGTGACCGAGGTGCCGCCTTCCGGCAGCCAAAGCAGGGCCCATTCGACCGCTTCCTTGGTCCCGGCCAGGTTGCCGCAGAACGGCGCGTCCGGCAGACGCTCGAATTCACTGACCGCGTCTACCAGGTAGGAGCGCAGGCCATCTTCGTAATGCCACTCGACTTTTTCGCCGGTGCCTTTGTCTTCGAAACTGATCAGCAGCCCCGGGCACAGCACGGCCTTGGCCTTGAGCACGTGTTTAAGGCGGCTGATGGAGAATTTTGGCGAATCGAAGTATTTCGGGTCCGGCGCAAAGTACACGCTGGTCCCGGTATTGCGCTTGCCGACGGTGCCGATCACTTGCAGATCGGTGGCTTTGAAGCCGTCGGCGAAGGTCATCTCGTATTCGTTGCCGTCACGCTTGACCCGCACCCGCACCTGGGTCGACAAGGCGTTGACCACGGAAATACCCACCCCGTGCAGACCGCCGGAGAACTGGTAGTTCTTGTTGGAAAACTTGCCGCCCGCATGGAGCTTGGTGAGGATGAGCTCAACGCCCGACACACCCTCTTCCGGGTGGATGTCGACCGGCATGCCACGACCGTCGTCGCAGACTTCCAGCGAGTGGTCGGCGTGGAGGATGACCTGGATTGACTTGGCGTGGCCGGCCAGGGCTTCGTCGACGCTGTTGTCGATGACTTCCTGGGCGAGGTGGTTCGGCCGACTGGTGTCGGTGTACATGCCGGGGCGTTTGCGCACCGGGTCGAGGCCCGAGAGGACTTCGATGGCGTCGGCGTTATAGGAGCTAGCGCTGGGAGTGGCCATAAGGTCTCGTCGTCAGTGTTCGGTGAATAAGAAAATTAAGGGGGCAACCGCTCACAGCGCGGTGAAATCGATTGCCTGAAACAAATCGGCGCCAATACCGGCAAAACTCAGCAACGCCGGCAACTGCCCGGCAAACCCCTGGAAACCATGGTCGCCGCCGGCCTGAATGCGCAAGGCACAGGCCCGGTAATACTGCTGGGCATGGCGATAGTCCAGCGTTTCGTCCCCGGTCTGCAACCACACCTGATACCGCTGCGAATCCTGCGGCGCCGGCACTTCCAGTTCGGCCAGGGCCGTTACGTGGTCGTGGGTCAATTCCCAGGTTTCGTCGGTGTACAGGTTCTTCTGCGTCCCCAGGTATCCGTCGAACATCCGGTGCGGACTGACGGCCGGGTTGACCAGCAGGGCTTTCAGGCCATGGCGCTCGGCCAGGTGAGTCGCATAGTAGCCGCCGAGCGAGCTTCCCACCAGCAAGGGCCGGCCGAGTTCGGCGATTGCCTGCTCCAGCTGACCGATGGCTTCACGCGGGTGGTGATGCAACGCCGGGACACGCAGTTGATCGCTCAAACCCAGCCGCTCCATCACCTCGACCAGCTGACAGGCCTTCTTCGAGGCCGGCGCGCTGTTGAAACCGTGGATATAGAGGATCGAACCGGACATTTGAGCTCCCTGGGTGTCGGCTAAAGAAAGCGGAGTTTACAGGGAGTCGAGGGTCGTTGGGCCAGCACCCGAGGAAATCAGCGCCGCGCCCCTGAATCAGTAGCCGTTGGAGCCGTAATCGACCGTGAACTGGAAATCGGTGACACGCTCCACGCCCGTCTCGATCCGCCCGTCCGGCAGCAACCGCAACCAGCGATAGCCCGGCGCCTGCTCTCCGACCTTGAAATCCTCGCTGCCCGGCTCGAACTGAATGCAGGTCGACGGCGAAGCGATCAGCCGCACGCCATTGCGCTCGCGGTCGATCTCCTGATGCACATGCCCCCACAACACGGCCCGGGCCTGCGGGAAGCGGTCAAGCACGTCAAAGAACGCTTCGGGATTGCGCAAGCCGATCGGCTCCATCCATGCACAACCGATCGACACCGGGTGATGGTGGAAACACACCAGGTGATGCCGATCCGGCGCCTCGCTCAACGAGCGGGCCAGCAATTGCAGTTGGTCATCCTGCAAATACCCCGGCACCGAACCCGGCACCGCCGAGTCGAGCAGGGTCACGCGCCAGTTGCCGACATCCACCACCGTTTCCAGCAGCGCGCTCTGCACCGCCGCCATTTGCATGATCTGCGGTTCGTCGTGATTGCCAGGGATCCAGCGCGCGGGGGCATCGATCTGCGCCGTCATCTGACGAAATTGCTGGTAGGACTCCAGCGTGCCGTCCTGGGACAGATCACCGCTGGCGACGATCAGGTCGATCTGCGGCTGCTGTTCGAGCACCAGTTCGATGACTTTTTGCAGGCTCTCGCGAGTTTTCATGCCTAACAGCGCACCGTCCGCCTCGGCGAACAGATGACTGTCGGACAGTTGCACCAGCAACGCCGCATCGGCAGTGGTCAGAGTCGATACGCTCGGCAAGGCGTTCTCCCAGGGCTGGACGCCGGGTCGGAAAGGTTCGCAATTATGCTGGGGGAAGTCCCCGGGAAGAAACCGCCGAACCGGACGCAGTTCACAACTTGCCGCTGTAATAGAAACTATCGAACGGCGGCGTACTCGTGACCGCAGGCCAGGCAATGACTCAGCCACTCCCCGAGGAACAGATTGAGCTGGGCCTTTTCGTCCGGCTGGTGCATGGCCGCATTGGGGTAAGGATAGACGCCGCGAAAGCGTCGCGCATGTTCGGCGCTGATGACTTCGGCCATGCGCGCGTCGTGATAGACCTGCACTTCCAGTTGCGGCACCGGCAGCCATGGCAGGCTGTGTTCCTGACGCACTTGCAGGGTCGTGGTGTACGGGCAGGTCTGCAACACTTCGATGGCCAGCACTCCGAGCATCTGGTCGCCCTGGGTCACGGCGATACGCCGTGCTTCGGGGTCGCGGCGCATGTCCGGCAACAGTCGCATCAGGCGCGCGTAGTTGGCCTCGCAGGCGGCTTGCAGGCCCACAAGGTCGACACGATAACGATCGCGCAGTTTGTTTACGACCATAGCCCCCTCACTTCGGCGCGATTGAGCGCCAGCCACTGCAAGGCAATGATGCCCGGTGCATTGGCAATCCGACCGTCGCGTACGGCCTGCAGCGCATCCTCGAATGCCCAGACCGTGACGCGGATATCTTCTGCCTCTTCCTCCAGCCCATGCAGGCCGCCAACGCCTTCGGTGCTGCAACGCCCCAGATACAAATGCACGAACTCGTTGCTGCCCCCCGGCGACGGGAAATATTGCATCATCGGCCACAACGCCTTGATGTCGAGTCCAGCTTCCTCCTGCGCTTCGCGGCGAGCAACTTCTTCCGGCACCTCTTCCTTGTCGATCAGACCGGCGACCAGCTCGACCAGCCAGGGATTGGCGGTCTTGCCCATGGCGCCGACGCGAAACTGCTCGATCAGCACCACTTCATCGCGCTGCGGATCGTAAGGCAGCAGGCACACGGCGTCGTGTCGCACGAACACTTCACGGTCGATTTCGCGGCTCATGCCACCCGCGAACAATTCATGGCGCAAATGCACACGGTCGAGCTTGTAGAAGCCCTTGTAGCATTGTTCGCGGCGCACGATATCGATGGCGGCGGGAGTGGCTTTGGCAAGATCGGTCATGGGCATCCTCGTTTACTGCAATTCCAATACGAGGCTGCGTTTTTTGTGACGGGCAACCTCGACTTCGCGCCATCCTAACGCGCCCGCGATGTTTGATGCAGCCCCTTTACCGTCAGCGGGATGGACGGTGGAGGCGAAACCCACTCTAATTAGCTTAGTGGCGAACTGACCGCTTCGTAGAGAGTCGAAGCGGTAACTTTTTGCCTTCCCCTGTTTCAGAAAGGACGCCCATGTCGCTTTTCAAAATCGCCTCCGTGGCGGCCATCGCCCTGACCCTGGGCGCCTGCGCCAGCCTGTTCCAGCCCAACTACCGCACGCCGCTGGAAGCCACCCGCGACGCCTCGGAAACCCTGAAACCCGGTTGCTCCAACCCGGACTGCCCGCTGGTGAACATCGACACCCTGCACTTCCCGGCCGAGCCTGCGCTGGACGGCATCATCGAAAAACGCCTGCTGCAATTCACCCGCACCGAGCCGAACGCACCGGTGGCGCCAACCCTGGCGGCCTATCGCGAGCAGTTCCTGCGCACGGCCGGCCCGCGCAACAGCAGCTATTTGCAGGCGAAAGTACGCGAGCAGCATGACGGTCTGGTGATTGTCGAAGTGTCGAGCTACCTGGACACCGGCGGCGCCCATGGTACGCCGGGCCGTGGTTTCATCAACTATTCGCGCCAGCAGCACAAAGTGCTGAGCCTGTCGGACATGTTGGTGCCGGGGCAGGAGGAAGCGTTCTGGAAGGCTGCGCAAGTGGCGCATAACAGCTGGCTGATCAGCACCAAGCTCGATCAGGAACCGGAATATGTGAAGAACTGGCCGTTCGTCAAAACCCCGCACGTGGCGCTGACTTACGGCGGCGTGATCCTCAAGTACGACGTGACCACCATCGCGCCTTATGCGCTGGGCCACGTCGAACTGAAGATCCCTTACCCGCGCCTGAACGGTATCATCAAGCCCGAGCTGTTTCCCGGCCGTAACTGAAGGCCCGGCCCAGCACGAGTTGCAGCAACCCTGCCAGGACCAGCGCCGGCAGGGTTGCGCCGACATCCGGATACAGGTTGGCCAGCAGGTGGTAAGTGCTGATGCCACCCAGCCAGGCCAACAGCGCCGGCCAGCGCAATGCGGCCGAAGCGACCTGGCCACTGCGCTTGCGCAGGATGAAGTGTTCCACCAGCACCACGCCGAACAGCGGCGCGAACACCGAGCCGATCAGCAGCAGGAAATTCTGGTACTGCGCCAAAGGCGCGAGCAGCGCGATCAGGGTGCAGATCACACCGATGGCCAAGGCCAGATGCTCGACTTTCAGACGTAGCAGAATCCCGCTGGACACCGCCGCCGAGTGAATGTCGGCAAAGGCGTTTTCCGACTCGTCCAGCAGAATCAGCAACAGCGGAATCCCGAGGCCTGCACCGGCCAGTGCCAGCAGCAGCGCGTTGACTTCACCGCTCGGCGCGAAGGCCAGGGTATAGGCGACCCCCAGGCTCATCAGCCAGAAGTTGCCGATGAAAAAACCGGTCGCCGTACCGCCGAACACATTCTTCGCCTTCTTGCCGAAACGCGAGTAGTCGGCAATAAGCGGCAGCCACGACAGCGGCATCGCGATGGCAATGTCGAAGCCCACGGCGAACGGCATCGAACCATCCCCGGCCTGTGCCCACAAGGCGCTCAGATCAGCCTTGGCGAACAGGTTCCAGGTCAGCCAGATGCACGCGGCCAAAATCAACCAGATGCCCCATTTGCGCAGGATCTTGCGCACGAATGTCAGCGGACCGCTGACGGCGAGCAGCGTCGCCAGTGCACCGAAGCACAACGTCCACAACATCGGGCTGGCCCACAGCGAACCTTCGCTGAACGCGCGGGTGCCGAGCAGGCTGGCGGCGTCGCGCATGACGATGATTTCGAACGCCCCCCAACCGATCAGTTGCAGCAGGTTGAGCAGCGCCGGCAAGCTCGCGCCCTGGCGGCCGAGGCTGAGTTTCAGCGCGGCCATCGACGACAGGCCGGTGTCACTGCCGATCACGCCAACAGCGGCCAACAGCAGGACGCCGACCAGGGTGCCGAGGAAGATCGCCAGCAGTGATCCCGACAGGCCCAGCCCCGGCGCCAGCAATGCACCGGTCTGCAAAACCATCAGGCCGATGCCGAGGGAAAACCACAGGGAAAACAGATCACGACCGCCGAATACACGCTTGTCGGCGGGCACGGCGAGGTCGGGAGAATAAGTACCGGGTTGAATGCTCAAGGGTGTTATCTCAGAGGGACATTTGTTGTTTTTCGATCGTCATCGCGGCGGCGCGAACGCCGCCGGAATCAGGTCAGATCAAACCTTCTTGTACAGCTGACTGCCTTCCTTCCTGAACCGCTCGGCCTGTTCCGCCAGACCCTGGGCGACGTCCACGTCGACCGCGTCAATCCGCTGGTTGGCCGCGTATTCGCGGACTTCCTGAGTGATCTTCATCGAGCAGAATTTCGGCCCGCACATCGAACAGAAATGCGCGACCTTCGCCGAGTCCTTCGGCAGGGTTTCATCGTGATACGAACGGGCGGTGTCCGGGTCCAGACCGAGGTTGAACTGGTCTTCCCAACGGAATTCGAACCGCGCCTTGCTCAAGGCGTTGTCGCGGATCTGTGCGCCGGGATGCCCCTTGGCCAGGTCCGCTGCGTGGGCGGCGATCTTGTAGGTGATGATCCCGGTCTTCACGTCATCCTTGTTGGGCAGGCCCAGGTGTTCCTTCGGCGTCACGTAGCAGAGCATCGCGCAACCGAACCAGCCGATCATCGCCGCACCGATACCCGAGGTGATGTGGTCATAACCCGGTGCGATGTCGGTGGTCAGCGGGCCGAGGGTGTAGAACGGCGCCTCGTCGCAGCACTCCAGCTGCTTGTCCATGTTCTCTTTGATCAACTGCATCGGCACGTGGCCCGGGCCTTCGATCATGCACTGCACGTCGTGCTTCCAGGCGATCTTGGTCAGCTCGCCGAGGGTTTCCAGTTCGCCGAATTGCGCTTCGTCGTTGGCGTCGGCAATCGAGCCCGGACGCAGGCCGTCGCCCAGCGAAAAGCTGACGTCGTAGGCCTTCATGATTTCGCAGATTTCGTCGAAGTGGGTATAGAGGAAGTTCTCTTTGTGGTGCGCCAGGCACCACTTGGCCATGATCGAACCACCACGGGAAACGATGCCGGTCACGCGCTTGGCGGTCAGCGGCACGTAGCGAAGCAGCACGCCGGCGTGGATGGTGAAGTAGTCGACGCCCTGCTCCGCCTGTTCGATCAGCGTGTCGCGGAACAGCTCCCAGGTCAGGTCTTCAGCGACGCCGTTAACTTTTTCCAGTGCCTGATAAATCGGCACGGTGCCGATCGGCACTGGCGAGTTACGGATGATCCACTCGCGGGTTTCGTGAATGTGCTTGCCGGTGGACAAGTCCATGACAGTGTCCGAACCCCAGCGAATGCCCCAGGTCAGTTTCGCCACTTCTTCTTCGATGGACGAACCCAGCGCACTGTTGCCGATGTTGCCGTTGATCTTCACCAGGAAATTGCGGCCGATGATCATCGGTTCCAGTTCGACGTGGTTGATGTTGGCCGGGATGATCGCGCGGCCACGGGCGATTTCTTCACGCACGAATTCAGGAGTGATTTCTTTCGGGATGCTCGCGCCAAAACTGTGGCCGGCGTGTTGCTGGTTCAGCAGGCCGGCAGCCCGGGCCTCTTGCAGCTTCATGTTTTCGCGGATGGCGACGTATTCCATCTCGGCGGTGATGATGCCTTGGCGGGCGTAGTGCATCTGGCTGACATTGGCCCCGGCCTTGGCGCGGCGCGGGTTGTTGACGTGGGCGAAGCGCAGCTTGGTCAGCTCTGGATCGGCCAAGCGTTCCTGACCGAAATTCGAACTCAGGCCTGGCAGACGCTCGGTGTCGCCACGGTCTTCGATCCACGCCGAACGCACATCGCCCAGACCTTTGCGTACGTCGATCACCACGTTCGGATCGGTGTACGGGCCTGAGGTGTCGTAGACGGTAACGGGCGCGTTGATTTCGCCGCCGAAGTCGGTCGGGGTCACATCGAGGGTGATTTCGCGCATCGGCACGCGGATGTCCGGGCGGGAGCCCTGAACGTAGACTTTTTGCGAACGGGTGAACGGTTGAACCGACTGCTCGTCGACCTTGGCCGAGTCACTCAGGTTGATCGCGTTTTTAGATTTTGTAGTCATCACGGGCTCTCCAGACAGCATCCAGGCAGTGGATTGTCGGAGCAGAACCTGAAAGGCACGGACGCACCAGAACTGGTGCTGTGCATCGTCGTCGAGCGTTCGATTGTCGAACAATTTCCCGGACGAAGCACAAGAGGACTCGCCGGGTGACGAGAAATCTTGTTCCCTACGCAGGCGCTAACCTGATCAGGTTCAACGGGATCCGAAATTATTCGATCTCAGCCTCATAGCAAGGCACCCCGACAAGAACCCGGCCAGTCTAGACACAACCGGCAAAGAACGCCAACACCGTGGCAAACACCATGATGAATGGCGCAATTGCGGGTGTTTGCAGGATTGTGACCGGCTCAATGCGCAACTACACTCGCCTTGCCCCGCTGCGCCTTGACGCTACGGGGCTTGCGCCTTACCTTTGGCGCCCGGATTATTTCCATAATATTTTGCTAGGGATCGCCTCATGCTGCGCAAACTCTCACTGGCTGTTGCCGTGTCTTGTGCGTCCAACGCAATGGTCTGGGCAGCAGAAGCGCCCTTGTCGACCAAGACCGATCTGGTCAGCGTCTATCAGGAAGCGGTCGACAACAACGCCGATCTGGCCGCCGCCCGCGCCCAGTACGGTGCCCAGAAAGAAGTCGTGCCACAGGCCCGCGCCGGGCTGCTGCCGAACCTCTCCGGCGGTGCCGAAACCGCCGCCGTGCGCACCTCGATCGACCAGCCCTCGGCCATCGCCAACCGCAGCGCGCACTCCTATCAGGCGACGCTGGCGCAGCCGCTGTTCCGCGCCGATCGCTGGTTCCAGTACCAGGCTGCCAAGGACGTCAACGAGCAGGCCGCGCTGCAACTCTCGGCCACCGAGCAGAACCTGATCCTGCAATCGGCCGAAAGCTATTTCAACGTGCTGCGCAGCCAGGACAACCTGGCCTCGACCAAGGCTGAAGAAGCGGCGTTCAAGCGCCAGCTCGACCAGTCCAACGAGCGCTTCGACGTGGGCCTGTCGGACAAGACAGACGTGCTGCAATCGCAAGCCAGTTACGACACCGCCCGGGCCAACCGGATCGTTGCCCAGCGTCAGGTCGATGATGCGTTCGAAGCGCTGATCACCCTGACCAACCGCCAGTACAACTCGATTCAGGGCATTGTCCACACCCTGCCGATCCTGCCGCCGGCGCCGAACGACGCCAAGGCCTGGGTCGATACTGCCGCGAAACAGAACCTCAATCTGCTGGCCAGCAACTTTGCGGTGAGTTCCGCCGAACAGACCTTGAAACAGCGCAAGGCCGGCCACCTGCCGACCCTCGACGCCGTGGCCAAATACGAAAAAGGCGACAACGACGCTCTCGGCTTCTCCAACCCGAGCGCCTTCGGCACGCCGTATCACGGCAACGTCGAACAGAGCACCGTGGGCCTGCAACTGAACATCCCGATCTACAGCGGCGGGCTGACCAGCTCCCAGGTGCGCCAGTCTTACGCGCAACTGGATCAGAGCGAGCAGCAGCGCGAAAGCCTGCGCCGGCAGATCGTGGAAAACACCCGCAACCTGCACCGCGCGGTGAACACCGACGTCGAACAGGTGCAGGCGCGCCGGCAGTCGATCATCTCCAACCAGAGCGCGGTGGAAGCCACGGAAATCGGTTATCAGGTAGGTACGCGCAACATCGTCGACGTGCTCGACGCCCAGCGTCAGCTCTACACCTCGGTGCGCAACTACAACAACACCCGCTACGACTACATCCTCGACAATCTGCGCCTGAAGCAGGCGGCGGGGACGTTGAACCCGGGTGACCTGCAGGACCTGACCCGTTATCTGAAAGCCGACTACAACCCGGACAAGGACTTCCTGCCGCCGGATCTGGCCAAGGCCGCCGAAGCCCAGCTCAAGGCCCGGCCTTAAACAAAAACGCAGCCCTGAGGCTGCGTTTTTTATGGGCGGTCGATCAGCCTTCCCAGTCCATCAAGCAAGCGCTGCAACGCGCCCTGATTGCGGCGCATCACGCTCAGCCCGGCTTCCGCCATGCGCTGCGCATCCCGTGGCAATTCGAACAACCGCTGCACTTCTGTCGCCAGACCTTCGGCGTCATCCACTTCGGCCAAGGCTCCGGCGCTGCGCAGTTGGGCGGCGATATCGAGGAAGTTGAACAGGTGCGGGCCGCTGATCACCGGTTTTGCCAGCGCTGCCGGTTCAAGAAGGTTGTGGCCGCCGTTGGGCACCAGGCTGCCGCCGACGAATGCGCTGTCGGCCAGAGCATAGAGAAACAGCAACTCGCCCATGGTGTCGCCGAGCAGCACCGAGGTTGTGGCATCGACGTTGGCGCCGGTCGAACGACGCACCGTGGCGAAACCTTCTCGCTGGCACAGTTCGAACACCGAGTTGAAACGTTCAGGATGGCGAGGCACCAGAATCAGCAACGCATCGGGATGGTTGGCCAGCAAGCGGCGATGGGCATTGAGCACCACCTCGTCTTCGCCTTCATGGGTGCTGGCGGCGATCCACACCGGACGCTCCTGCGCCTGCCATTGGCTGCGCAGTTCAGCGGCGCGTTGCAACAGCTGCGGGTCGATGGTCAGGTCGAACTTGATCGAGCCGGTGACTTCGACCGTCTCCGGGCGCGCACCGAGATCGCGGAAGCGCCGGGCTTCGGCTTCGGTCTGCACGGCGAACAGGCTCATCTCGGCGAGCATCGGCGCAGTCAGCTTGCTGAACCGACCGTAACCTTTGGCCGAACGCTCGGACAGGCGTCCGTTGGCCAGCGCCACCGGAATCCCGCGCTTGGCGCATTGGTGAATGTGGTTGGGCCAGAGTTCGGTTTCCATGATCACCGCCAGTTTCGGCTGCACGCGGTCGAGAAAACGCGCCGCGGCGCAGGGCAAATCGTAAGGCAGGTAGCAATGCTGGATGCGCGACTCGTTGGCGAACAGCGCGTGAATACGCTCCGAACCGGTCGGCGTCATGCAAGTCACGGTGATCGGAAGCGTTGGATAACGTTGCAGCAGCGCGCGAATCATCGGCGCGGCCGCGATGCTTTCGCCCACCGACACGGCGTGAACCCAGATGCCTCCGGGCTGCAGAGTCGGCATGCCGTAGGAGAAACGTTCGCCAATCCGCTTGGCATACGCCGGTGCCTTGCGCGAACGCAGCCATAGCCGAATCGCCACCAATGGCAGCCCCAGGTAAAACAGCGCGGTATAGAGAGTTCTATTCATGGCGGCGGAGTTTATCGGCTTTTGCCGCCGATCGCCCGCAGGTGTATGGCAAATCGCTCCGCCAGCCAACGCGCCGCCGGCCCCAGCGGTTCGTCGCGGCGCCAGACCAGCTCCACCACCAGCGCCGGCGGTGTCCATTCGCTGTCGAGTTCCACCATCAGGCCTTGATATGCCGAGTACTGCACCACGTGGCGCGGCAGCCAGGCCCAGCCGAGATCGCGAACCAGCCATTCAGCCATCACGTAGAAACTGTCGGCGCGCCACACCTGAGGGCTGGCCGGTTCACTGCCGGGGTAGACGCTGGTCTGGGTCGACATCAGCAGTTGCCGATGTTGCGCAAGCTGCTGGCAGTTGACCCGGGACTGCGCCGCCAGCGGATGATTGACGCCGCAGACCGTGACCATTTCCACGCTGCCCAGCACCCGGCGTTCCAGCGCTTCGGGGATTTCATCGTGATAGAACAGCAGCCCGAGATCGGCCCGGCGCTCCACCAGTTTGCGCGAAACCTCGCCCTGGGCCGCGCTGGTCAGTTGCACCTCCAGACTTGGAAACTGCTCGGCCAACGCACCGAAGCTTTCCACCAGTGCCTGATAAGGCATCGCCTCATCCTGGGCCACCCGTAATTGCGCCTCCTGACCGCGCAACATTGCCATGGCCCGGCCGTTCAGGCGCTCGCACTGACGCAGCACTTCTCGCGCCTCTTCGAGCAAGGCTGCACCCGCTTCGGTAAGACTCGGCTGACGACCGCTGCTACGCTCGAACAGACTGACACCGAGATCGTCCTCCAACATGGCAATCGCGCTGCTGATCGCCGACTGCGCCTTGCGTTGCTCGCGCGCCACGGCGGAGAACGAGCGCTGTTCGGCGACCGCGACGAAGACGCGTAACTGATCCAGATTCCATTGCATGCTCATCGGCCAACCCATCTCATATACAGATAGGTAATGACTTTACCCCATCCGGGTAGTCACTAGAATGCCGCCTCAGAAAGCAACGCTTCACACGAGGATTTGAACATGAACGCCTACGTCTATCTGGCCATCGCCATTTGCGCCGAAGTGATCGCCACCGTTTCGATGAAAGCCGTCAAGGGCATCAGCACGCCTCTGCCCTTGGTGCTGGTCATCGTCGGCTACGCCATCGCGTTCTGGATGCTGACGCTGGTGGTGCGCAGCGTGCCGGTGGGCGTGGCCTACGCGGTGTGGGCCGGTATGGGCATCGTGATGGTCAGCGTCGCCGCGCTGTTCATCTATGGGCAAAAGCTGGACGTGCCGGCGATGCTCGGTATGGCGCTGATCGTGCTCGGCGTGGTGGTGATCCAGCTGTTCTCGAAAACGGCCGGGCACTGATAAGCCGATCCAGATTTCTGTGGGAGCCAGTGTGCTCCCACAGTGGCGGGTACCTTCCCTCTGTTGATCATCGACAAATCCCCTTTTCCCCGAGTCTGTATACTGCGCCCTCGTCTTGAACACTGAGGTCGTTGCATGCCATCTCCCATTTCCACCGACGTGCTGATTGTCGGCGCTGGCGTCGCCGGTCTCTGGCTGAACGCGCGCCTGCGTCGCCAGGGTTTCTCGACCGTGCTGGTGGAAAGCGCCAGCCTCGGCGGCGGGCAGAGTGTGAAGTCCCAGGGCATCATCCACGGCGGCGCCAAGTACGCGCTGCACGGTGCGCTGACTGGTGCCTCGGAAGCCATCGCCGACATGCCGCGCCGCTGGCGTGAAGCCCTGGCCGGCAACGGCGAACTGGACCTGAGCGGCGTGCGCCTGCTGTCCGAAGCCCATTACCTGTGGTCACCGGGCACCCTGGCCGGCAACCTCACCAGTTTTTTCGCCAGCAAAGCGGTGCGCGGCCGGGTCGATCAGGTCAAGGGCGATCAATTGCCACCAGCCCTGCAAGACAAACGCTTCAAGGGCAAGGTCTACCGCCTCGCCGAACTGGTGGTCGACGTACCGAGCGTGATCCAGCGTCTTGCCGACCTCGCCGGTGACGGCTTGCTGGCCGGCCAGAACATCGAGCCGCTGCTGGAAAGCGGCGTGCTGGTCGGCCTGAAGGTCGACGGTCGTGAGATCCGCGCCCAGCGCATCGTGCTCAGCGCCGGTGCCGGTACCGCAGCGTTGCTGGAAGCTCTCGGCCTGACCCATCCGGCCATGCAACGCCGGCCGCTGCACATGATCATCGCCAAGGGCCCAGGACTGAAGCCGCTGTACGCTCACTGCCTCGGTGGCGGCACCAAGCCGCGCATCACCGTAACCACTCACCCGGCCGCTGACGGCCAGTGGGTCTGGTATCTGGGCGGCGACATTGCCGAATCCGAAGGCGTGGCCCGTGAGCCGGCCGAGCAGATCGCCACTGCGCAAAAGGAAATCGCACAGTTGTTGCCGTGGATCGACCTGAGCAACGTGCAATGGGCGACCCTGCGCGTCGACCGCGCCGAACCGCTGCAAACCGGCCTGACTCGCCCGGACAACGCGTTCCTCGCCGAGGAAGGTCGCCTGCTGGTCGGCTGGCCAACCAAACTCGCCCTGGCGCCGGACTTCGCTGACAGGGTGATTGCGTCCCTGGCACGCGATGGCATCCAGCCGGGCCACCCGGCTCCGCTGCCCGAGCTGCCGAAACCACCGATGGGCGTTCCGGCCTGGGAGCAACTGCTGCCATGAGCCTGCCGACCCTGCACGATCTGCATCGCCCGTTGGGAAGTCTCGGCCTGCTGGTTTCCCCACTGGGCCTGGGCACCGTCAAGCTTGGCCGCGACCAGGGCGTGAAATACCCCAACGGTTTTCAGATCCCCGACGACGACGCCGCGCGGATGCTGCTCAAGCAGGCGCGGGAGCTGGGGATCAACCTGATCGACACCGCGCCGGCCTATGGCCGCAGCGAAGAACGCCTCGGCCCGTTGTTGCGTGGCGAGCGTCAGGACTGGGTGATCGTCAGCAAGGTCGGCGAAGAGTTTGTCGATGGCCAGTCGACTCACAACTTCAGCGCCGCCCACACGCGGATGTCGGTGGAGCGCAGCCTGCAACGTCTTGAAACCGATTTTATCGACCTGGTGCTGGTGCACTCCGACGGCAACGACCTGGCGATCCTCAACGACAGCGAAGTCTACGCAACCCTCGCGGCGCTCAAGGCCGAGGGCAAGATTCGTGGCTTCGGTTTCTCCGGCAAAACCGTCGACGGTGGACTCAAAGCGCTGGAGCAAGGCGACTGCGCGATGGTCACCTACAATCTGAACGAACAAAACGAGAAGGCGGTCATTGACTATGCTGCTGCCCACGGCAAAGCCATTCTGGTGAAAAAAGCTCTGGCCAGCGGTCACGTGTGCCTGAGTCCCGGCGTGGATCCGGTGCGCGCCAGCTTCGAGTTGTTGTTCGCCCAGCCCGGCGTGGCCAGTGCCATCGTCGGGACAATCAATCCGCTGCACCTCGCCCATAACGTTGCGACCGTTGCCCAGGTCCTTCGTGGTCACTGACGCCGCCCCGCGGCCTTAAGCAGGAGCCGACATGCCGCGTACGCTCATCAGAAAGAACCCGAGCAACTTCAAGACGCTGCCGCTGTTCGTCGAAGCGACGCCCGAAGGCTTGACCTATCAGAGCGTCGGCATGCCGCTGAATTTCGCCCAGACTTTGCAACGGCGCAAACCGGTCAGCGTGGCTGACGCCGAGCGCTTTGCGCTGGAGCTGGCCAACCTTGGTGTTTCGGTACGTCTGACCCTGCACTGGCAGAATCGCGATTATTGGGTGCTGGTGCGCCAGCGTCGGCAGGATCGCGGCGACGTCGTGCTCAAGCTGATTTCCGGCTACGTGCCGGCCCATGAACTGAACATTCCGCTGCACACGGCGATCCAGGAGATTGCCGAAGAATGCCTGCTGGAAACCCCGGAAGGCTGGCTCGGCGGGCGCTTCAACGACACCTGGCTGCCGGCGCCGTACGCCTCGGCGCTGCATTATCGCGAGGCCCTGCCCTTTCGCCTGACACCGTTGTCCGGCTCGGCACGGCCAGTGCGCTGCGCCAATCTGCAATTGCTCGAACGGCCACGGGCCTACGTGCACTTGCCGACCGCGTCCCTGCAATTGATTTACGACCTGCGCCTCGACGTGCCCAAGGAAGCCAAGAGCCTGAGTCTGTTCCATGTCGATGAACGGCTGGAAGGCGATCAACTGGTTGCCCGGCTCGACCGCAAACGCCCCGATCTGTACTTGATGCCATTGCAGGATGGCGAACCGCTCCCTGAGCTGTATACGCTGAAGAAAGGTCAGTTATACCCGGCGGGCACTCGCGGCCTGTATCTGGCCGAGAGTTTCGCCCGACAGGACGGCTGGCTTGTACGAGATGAACGGATTCGCTGGAAGGACTGGCTGCGCCAACAGGGTTTGACGCCGCCACCCAAGGACACGGGGCTGGCGCGATTGCGCGGCAAGGCGAAACAACTTCTGAAGAAGATCGTACCGCGCAAGAAAGTGAACTCCTGAACGGCAAAAGACCGCGTCTGCGAGTGACCCCAGAAAGTCAATCGCAGACGCGGTCTTTATGTTTGCATCACTCGGACTTGCGGATTTTTTCCACAATCGCGGTGGTCGAGCTGTTTTCCACCAGCCCCAACACCTTCACGGTGCCGCCATAGGCTTTGACGATGTCGGCGCCGACAACCTGGTCGATGCCATAGTCACCGCCCTTCACCAATACGTCCGGCTTGACCTCGCGCAGCAGGTTTTCCGGGGTGCCTTCGGCGAAGCTGATAACCCAGTCCACCGCACCGAGACCGGCGAGAACCGCCATGCGCCGATCGACGCTGTTGATCGGCCGGCCCGGGCCTTTCAGGCGGCTGACCGAAGCATCGTCGTTGATCGCGACGATCAGACGGTCGCCTTGCGCTCGCGCCTGCTCGAGGTAGGTCACGTGCCCGGCGTGGAGGATGTCGAAGCAGCCGTTGGTGAACACGATCCGCTCGTTGTGTGCACGGGCATCGGCCACCGCCAGCAGCAGTTGCTCAAGACCCAGCACGCCACGTTCGGAACCTTCCTCGCGCTGAATGGCGCGACGCAGTTCCGGAGCGCTGATCGCCGCCGTACCCAGTTTGCCGACCACGATGCCCGCCGCCAGGTTGGCCAGCGCCACCGCGTGCGGCAGTTCTTCACCAGCGGCAATCGCGGCCGCCAGGGTGGAAATCACCGTGTCGCCGGCACCGGTCACGTCGAACACTTCACGGGCCCGGGCCGGCAGGTGCAGCGCCGGATGATCCGGACGCAGCAAGGTCATGCCGTGCTCGCCGCGAGTCACCAGCAGTGCGCCGAGCTCAAGGTCGTGCATCAGTTTCGCGCCCTTGCCCACCAGTTCGTGCTCGTCGACGCAACCGCCGACGATGGCTTCGAACTCGCTGAGATTCGGGGTGATCAGGCTCGCGCCACGGTAGATCGAAAAATCCTTGCCCTTCGGATCGGCCAGCACCGGAATGCCTTTGGCACGGGCGGCCTGGATCAGCGCCTGATGGTTTTTCAGGGCACCTTTGCCGTAGTCGGACAGCACCAGCACCTTGATGCCTTCCAGCAGGTCGTCGACCTGGGAGGCGAGCGCGAGGGCGTCGGTGGCGAACGGTTCTTCGAAGTCGATACGCAGCAATTGCTGGTGCCGGCTCATGACCCGCAGCTTGACGATGGTCGGCTGGTGCGCGATGCGCTGGAACAAGGCACGCACGCCCGCCCCCTTGAGACTGTTGCTCAGGCTGTCGGCGGCCTCGTCGTCACCGGTCACACCGACCAGCGACGCCGGCGCACCCAGCGCGGCAATGTTCAAGGCAACGTTGGCGGCACCGCCCGGGCGATCTTCAATTTGCTCGACCTTTACAACCGGAACCGGCGCCTCAGGGGAAATCCGTGAGGTACCACCATGCCAGTAACGGTCGAGCATGACATCGCCGACCACCAAGACAGGGGCTTGATCGAATCGCGGCATGGACAACTTCATGGAGCAACCCACATACAAAATGAACAGGGGCGCGATATTAACACAGGGTTGGCAAAGGCTTGTGCGGTGGCTGCAACAGGATGAAACGACAGGGTTTTTTGCTCATTTTTTGCACAGAAACGACGCCAGTCGATGGCAGGCATCGGCCAGTTCGACCTCATCGGTATCGATCCGGCACTCGGCCGTCAGCGGCGCCTCGTACGGACTGTCGATCCCGGTGAAGTCCTTGATCCGCCCTTCCCGCGCCGCCCGATACAAACCCTTCGGGTCGCGTCGCGCGCAGACCTCCAGCGAGGTGCTGACATGCACTTCAATAAAATCCCCTTCGGCAAACAACCGGCGCGCCGTATCCCGCTCGGCACGAAACGGTGAAATGGCGGCCACGATCACGATCAACCCGGCGTCCACCATCAACCGCGCCACTTCGGCGGTGCGCCGGATATTCTCGCGCCGGCAAGCCTCGGTCATCCCCAGATCGCGGCAAAGACCGCTGCGCAAGTTGTCGCCATCGAGCAGGAACGTATGCAGCCCGAACTGATGCAAATGCAACTCCAGGGCGTTGGCCAGCGTCGATTTGCCGGCCCCGGACAACCCGGTCAGCCACAGGCAGCGCGGTTGCTGCGACTTCTGCTCGGCCCGGGCCTGGGCGGGAAGAGCCA
This sequence comes from Pseudomonas sp. stari2, assembly GCF_040760005.1. Classification (NCBI taxonomy): domain Bacteria; kingdom Pseudomonadati; phylum Pseudomonadota; class Gammaproteobacteria; order Pseudomonadales; family Pseudomonadaceae; genus Pseudomonas; species Pseudomonas sp. Stari2. The sequence goes on along the minus strand of NZ_CP099760.1, from coordinate 754,808 downwards.
AGGCATAGGGGCGGATGGCCGGAGGTGGCAGGGAAACCGAAAGTGCTTCATTCATAGCCGAGCATCTCGTAGTCACGTTCATAGACTCGCCGTACCAGGCGCCGCGTGCGCTGCGTGCAAAAATCACGTGCCGGCAACGGACGCCGTTGCCGGGAAACGTTGACGTGCTGCAATTGACTCGTCAGTCCCAGGTGCTCGCACACCAGGCGAAAATCTCGCTCCAGATGCTCCTGATAGCCGACGAAGTCCAGCGCCAGGCGACCCAGCGAATCGGTAAGAAAGTCGGTTTGCGCGGCAAAGTGCAATTGTCGCGAAATGGTGTCGGCATGCAGCCAGCGCGCAACAAAATCGTTGAAGTCGCGGTAATGCCTGACCATTTGCTGCGCTGCGTGATCACGCTCGCTCAGTTCGTTGCCGCGCAGAAAGGCAAATGCCGAATAAGCACGTTCCAGCGGATCACGCACGAAAGCAAACTTGTATGCAGCGGCAAACTGCGCGGGAAACTGCTCTTCATACCAGTACAACGGCAGATGGCCGGGGCGCCAGCCGTCGAACATCGCGGCACACACACTGCTGCCAGCGCATTTGGGTACATGAATGAACAGACAGGAACGCTGCGCAAAAGCCTTGGGAAAGCTCAGGTTGGCTGACATCGACTTGTTCACCACTTGCCGGTCGACCACCGACAGGCGCCCAAGCAGAAAAGCCCGCTGCGGCTTGGGCAGCAGTTTCCACAGATAGCGTTGCAGCATGAGAGTACCCGCGCGACGGGGATAACCCCTTCGTTGGAAGTCAAAATTCGTTCAGGAACCTTAACAAGCGCGATGCCGGGTTTTATGCAGGTTTGGTCAAGAAGGGTAAAGATCCGGATACAAATGGCCGGGCGCATTGCGCGCCCGGCGTTCACAACGCGGGATCAGGCGATGTCTTCGGCCGGTGCGTCGAGGCCCATGGCGTTCAGGCGCGCGTAGTAGCCGTTCTGCGCCAGCAGTTCGTCATGAGTACCGCGCTCGACGATCCGGCCCTGATCCATGACCAGAATCAAGTCAGCCTTCTCGATAGTCGACAGCCGGTGAGCGATAACCAGCGTGGTGCGCCCCTTCATCACCTGGTCCAGCGCCGCCTGAATATGCCGCTCGGATTCGGTGTCGAGTGCCGAGGTAGCCTCGTCGAGAATCAGCAACGGCGCGTTCTTGAGCAAGGCTCGGGCGATCGCCAGACGCTGACGCTGACCGCCGGAAAGCAGCACGCCGTTCTCGCCGACCTGGGTGTCCAGGCCTTCAGGCAACTGCGCAATGAAATCCATCGCGTACGCATCACGCGCAGCTTTCTCGATGTCTTCACGCGGAGCCCCAGCGAGGTCGCCGTAGGCAATGTTGTTGGCCACGGTGTCGCTGAACAGGGTGACGTGCTGGGTGACCTGGGCGATGTGGCGGCGCAGGTTGAGCAACTTGTACTGCTCGACTTCTACACCGTCGATCAGGATTTCGCCCTTGTCGTGGTGATAGAAACGCGGAATCAGGTTGGCCAGCGTCGACTTGCCGCTGCCGGAACGCCCCACCAGCGCCACCATCTGCCCCGGTTCGGCCGAGAAGCTGATGTTGTCGAGTACCTGACGTTCGGTGCCCGGGTAGGTGAAGCTCAGGTTGCGCACCTCGAGACGACCGGTAACCGAATCGCGCTCGACCGTGCCGGTATCGACTTCCGGCTCGACGTCCAGTTGCTCGAAAATGCTTTCGGCACCGGCAACGCCTTTCTGGATGGTCGAACTGACTTCGGACAACTGGCGAATCGGTTTGGGCAGCAGGCCAGCCAGGGTGATGTAGGCCACCATGTCACCCGCCGAGGCATCACCGCGCAGGAACAGCACCAGGAACATCAGCACGGCCATGGCGGTGTAGATCACCAGTTGCAGCATCGGCGTGTAAATGGCGCCGGTGCGGGTCATTCGCAGTTGTTTGTCGGTATTGCTCTGGCTGGCATTGAGGAAGCGTTTCTCTTCGTAGGCTTCGCCGCCGAAGCTGCGCACTACGCGATAGCCCTGGATGGTTTCCGACGCAACGTGGGTCACGTCGCCCATGGCCAACTGGATCTTCTTGCTTTGCTTGCGGAATTTCTTGCTCGCGGTACGCACCATCACGGCGATCAGCGGCAGGATCGCGACCATCACCAGCGTCAGCTTCCAGTTCATGAACAGCAAGGAGGCGAACAGGAAGATCACCGTCATGCCTTCACGGATTACGACCTTGATCGCATCTGTTGCCGCCCCCGTGACCATGGTCACGTTGAAGGTGATACGCGAAATCAGATGACCGGAGTTATGCTTGTCGAAATATCGGTTCGGCAGCACCAGCAAGTTGTTGAACAGCTGCACCCGTAGATCGTGGACCAGGCCCAGAGAAACCTTGGCCAGGAAATAGTTGCCCAGATAGGACCCCAGGCCCTGCCACGCAGCGATCAGGATGATCAGCAGCGGTACGGCCTGCAAAAGCTGCAGATCGCGCAGGTAAGGCACAGTGGGAAACAGCACGGCCTCGGGATTGGACAGACCGTCGACGAAATACTTGAGAATGTAACCGAGCATCGGCTGGGTCGATGCGAAAATAAGAAAACCAACAATGCTGATCAGAAACAGACTGACATACGGCCGGACGTAGCCGAGCAGGCGGAAGTAGATTTTCAAGCTCGAAGGGCTTGCGGCGGGACTGGAGTCGGTCATATCACGCGAAAGTAGATAAAAAGGACGCTGACTTTAGCACAGCTTCTTCAGGGTTCTGGCAATCGGGCAAAGGCTGTTATTGTTAGACGTCTTTTTCAGCATCAAATTGCCATCAACGAAATGGCCGATCAACTTCAGGATTGAATCTCAGAGCATGCAACTTCGCGGTTTCAGCAGTACGTCCAGTCGAATCTTCGACTTCATCAGCCTGTGGATACTTCCCGTCGGCTACTTCCTGCTCCTGTGCGCGCTGTTCTTCCTGCCGGGTCGCAGCCTGCACCACAAACTGTTTTATGGTTTGTTCAGCATTCCGGCGTTGATTGCACTGTGCCTGCGTCCACGCGAGTTCAAGGAAATGCTGCGCGAACCGTTGATTCTCGCGTTACTTGTGTTCGTCGCCTGGGCGCTGCTCAGCCTATGCTGGGGGCCGCACGACGAGTCGGTCAGCGGAATGCTCAAGCCTCCCCTGCATACCCTGCTGCTGTTCGTCGGTTGTTATCTGCTGGTGCGCTACCGCGCGGACATTCTTTCGCCATTGCTCTTCGTTGCCGCCGTGGTTGCGCTGATTGCTACGACCTGTTTCCTCATACCCTTCGTCCATCATTACGATCCCAACGCGCGCCTGATCGGCGGCGGAGCATTCGACAACCCGCTGCTCAGCTCCCATCTATTCGGATTTTTCTGTTCCTATTGGCTCAGTATCAGCATGTCGTGCAGGCATGCCCGTCTGCTCTGGCTCAGTATGCCGGCGATGCTGATCATGTTCGCGGCGGTAATCGCGACCGGTTCCAGAACGCCGCTGGTCGCCTTGACCATGGCGGCTTGCTGGCTGGCCTTCATCTGCTGGAATCGCCGTTCGCTGGTAATGCTGGGGGCGTTGGCCACGGTCGGCATCACCGTGGCCACCCTGTTTTCGAAGATGATCACCGAGCGCGGCGACTCCTACCGTTTCGAAATCTGGCAGATCGCCCTGCAAAGAATTTCCGAGCATCCCTGGATCGGCCATGGCTATGGTGCCGATCTGGCGATTGACCCGGGAGTCGGCTACAACTTTCAGGAGCCGCACAGTTTTGTTCTGGGCGTGCTTTATTACGTCGGCATACTGGGCTTGCTGCCGTGGCTTTTCTTCCTGCTCTGGGGCTTGCTGAGCAGCTGGCGCCAGCGCGTTCAGCCGTTGTTGATCATCGCGTCCACCTGGCTGATATTCGGTATCGGCGCGGGACTGACAGAAGGCGGCGGCATCATTTCTCGGCCCAAGGAACACTGGTTCCTGCTATGGATTCCACTGGCACTGATTGCCGCCCTTATCATCAATCAGCGCGCTCGACGCTTACTGACAGTCCCGGTGCGGAAGCTGTCGACCTCCGACCTGCAGCAGCTCGGCGCCGATGCGCAGGTGATTGAAGAAGATGGCCTGGGACCGAAGGTGCTGCGTCTGAGCGATGGCAGCTTCCTCAAGCTGTTCCGTCCTCGTCGCTGGTACACCTCTGGCAACTTCAATCCTTATTCCGAACGTTTCGCCATCAACAGCGAACAATTGCGCCGCATGGGCATCCCGACCCCACAAGTGCTGAATCTGTATCGCCTCGACGACGGCAGCAGCGCGGTGCATTACGCCCCGTTGCCGGGCCATACCTTGCGCCAGGTGCTCCAGGGCATCACGGCACCGGCTGTGCGGCAGGCGCTGGTCGAGCGTTTCGGCAAATTCATGGCCCGACTGCATGAACAGGGCGTTTACTTCCGCTCGCTGCATCTTGGCAACGTGCTGGTATTGGAAGATGGAGAGTTCGGGCTGATTGATCTGGCGGACCTGCGCGTCTACCCTTCGCCCCTGAGCCTCTCGCTGCGCCAACGTAATCTGCGACACATGCAACGCTACACCGTCGACAAACGCTGGCTGTTCGAAGATCACCTCGACGCGTTGCTCCAGGGATACGCCATGACGGCGTCCAAATCCGCAGTAGACAATCTGCACAAGCAAGTGCTGGCCGGCAACATTGCGGCCCGGGTTCATTGATGATCGAAACCAATCCTCTTATTGCGCCGGCCGCCTATCTGCTGGCCATCGTGACCGCTGCACTGCTGTTGCGCGCAGTCCCGAAGATAGCTCGCCACCTCCAGCACTCCGGTGAAAGCCGCTACGCGAGCATTGACGGCTTACGGGGTTATCTGGCCTTCGGCGTGTTCGTGCATCACTCGGTCATTACCTGGATATTTCTGCGTACGGGGGTGATCGACTTCCCGCCGAATCCCTTCTACTCGATGCTGGGTCAAGGCAGCGTAGCGCTGTTTTTCATGATCACCGGGTTTCTGTTCTGGGGCCGTCTGTTGGCTCAGGGTCGGTCGTTCGACTGGATGGCCTTCGGCGTCTCACGAGTGTTTCGCCTGTACCCGCTGTATTTGCCGTTGATGCTGATAGTGTTCGTCACGGTGTTCCATCTGCAGGACTGGGAGCTGAAGGTGTCCGCTTTGGAGCTGTTCAAGCAGAGCGCCGCCTGGCTGACGTTTGACCGGCCCGACGTCAATCTGTACCCGCACACCGGCATGCTGATATCCAACGTCACCTGGACACTGGCCTACGAAGTGTTTTTCTATCTGGCGCTGCCGCTGGCCGCCATGGTGTTCATCTTCCCGGGCAACTGGCGCCAGGTAGTGCTGTGCCTGATCGGGATTTATGCGCTGTATCAACTGGTTGGCTGGGAGCACTCGCTCAAGAAACACTTCCTGGTCAGTTTCCTCGGCGGGATCGCCGCCGCGTATTGGGTGCGTCGTCCGCAGTTGGTGGCCTGGAGCAAAACGCCCGTGGCCGGGGTGATCGCCCTGCTGGCATTGACCATTGCCTTCACCGCATTCAGCCGGGCATTCAAGACGCCACCGTTGTTCCTGCTATCACTGTTCTTCGTGATCGTGGCTTCGGGCAACACCCTGTTCGGCGCCCTCAAACCGCGCAGCATTCGTTGGCTGGGAGAAATCAGCTACAGCACCTACCTGCTGCATGGTTTCGTGCTCTGGCTGATGGTTCAGCGCCTGCCGCTGGCCCTGAACCTCGATGCTCGCGAGGCTTGGGTCTTCCTGCCACTGATGGCGGTGTGCACCTGTCTGCTGATTCTGATCAGCAGCGCGACGTTTCTGTACATCGAGCAGCCTGGCATGAACGCCGGCAAGAAGGTCGTGCATTGGATTCGCCAGCGTCAGCAAGGTAACAAGCGCCTGGCGGAAAAAGCCGCTCGCTGACCGCGAGCGGCCAGGGGCTCAGTCCTTTTCCAGCGGCGAAAACAGCAACCGGCCCAGACCGCGCCAGGTTTTCTTGTTCCAGGCCTTGAACGGAATCTGTGCCAGCAGCTCCCGCGCCAGTTTGCGATCGCGGTTGGCGGTTTTCAGGAACATCGAATTGAGTGACTTGTAGCGCACCTCGTCGTACAGCGGATGATCGCTGAACAACGCATAGGTGCGCAGGATGTTTTCGATCATGAAGCGGTGGTTCTTGTACGAGTTCGTGGCGTGTTTGCGATAGCGCGCCATCACTACGTTCAGGCCGTCGATGAAGTACCCGGCGCGGGTGACTTTCAGCTCGATGTACAGATCCTCAAGACGAATCGTCGGATCGAACCCACCGACCTTGTCCAGTGCTTCACGGCGAATCATAAGCGTCGGTGCCGGCGGATACGGCTTGCGCTCCAGGAACATGTCATCGAAATCCAGACGACGGAATGGCACGTCCCGGCGCTGACGCTTTTCCGGGTAGAGGTTGCCGTCGGCGTCCATCAACTCGATGTTGCCGGCACAAATGCCGACTTCCGGTTTGCCGTCCATGTACGCGACCTGGGTGGCGATACGGTCCGGGTACATGATGTCGTCGGAGCCGAACGGTACGATCAGGCTGCCTTTGGCCCGCGCAATCGCGCCGTTGAGCGTGTTGGTCAGGCCCTGGTTCTGCTGCACCCGGAAATCGAAACCGTGCTGTTCCTGCAAGGCCTTGATGCGCTCGACGCTGTCGTCCTTCGAGCCGTCGTCGACCACCAGCAGCTCAATGTTCTTGTAGCTCTGGTTGATAACGCTGAGGATGCTTTCCTCGATGTACGGTCCGTGGTTGTAGGACGCGATGATGACGGTGACGATGGGTTGCGCATCGCTCAGGGCGGCGACCTCACTCATGGCTGTTCCTTGCGGGCCTGCGCCAGGCCGGAGTCAATCAGGTTCAGGTATTCCTGGCGGAAGACCTCGATGTCGTGTTGTTCCTGCAAATAGCGGTAAGCCTGCTCACCCTTGGCCTTGAGCTCGTCATCCGACAGCCCGAGGTAGGTGTCCAGCGCCGCGACCAGGCTCGTCACGTCCTTGGGAGTAATCGACAGGCCACCGGCACCTTCGATCAGCGGCAACATGGCCGGCACGTTCGAAGCGATCACCGGCAAGTGTCCGCTCATGCCTTCCAGCAGGGCCAGGCCCAGGCCTTCGGCCAGCGACGGCATGGTCCAGATATCGAACGCACGCACGTACTGCAGGGCGTTTTCCTTGAAGCCCAGTAGGTGGGCACGACCGCTCAGGCCCAATTGCTCGATCTCGGCGGCCAGCGGCGCCTGCAGGCGTCCGGCACCGATGATTGCCAGTTGGGTGTTCGGGTATTTGTCTTTCAGTTGGGCGAAAGCCTGCAACAGATAAGTGTGGCCCTTGACCGACACCAGCCGCCCCAGCGCACCGATCAGGCGCACATTCGGGTCGATGCCCAGCAGCTCGCGGGCACGCTCGCGGCTGTGCTGCAAGCCTTCGGCCTGTTCGATGTCGATGGCGTTGGTGATCGCGTACGTATTCTGGTCGGTAAAACCGCAATCGCAGTCCAGCAGGTACTGTTTGACCGCCGGCGACACGCCGACGAAACGCCAGTGCCGGTCGATCAGGCGTTGAGTCTGACGACGACGGTAGAAGCGGTCGTACTCGCCGAAACCGTGGGAAATGCCGATGCACAACGGCACTTTCAACCAGCGGTTGAGGGTCAGCATCATGTTCACCGGTTTGAAGCGGTTGCAGATCACCACGTCGAACTTTTCCCGGCGGCAGAACTTGTACAGCTGCCACATCGCCCGCAGGCGCATGCCTTTGAGGGACTTGTCGGAGAACTCGAAATACACCGAACGGTCGGCCCGGCTGACGGCTTCACCCGGCCCGGGCTTGCCGCGCAGGAATGCCGCCGTCACCTCATAACGATCCGTCGGCAGGGCCTTGACGATCTGTTCGGCGAGGTCGGCGAAATCATGGGATTTGACGTTGTAGTCGGGTTGCAGCTGCAGAACCTTTGCGCGTTGACTCATGACTCTCCCCGTTGCGAACCCGTCGCGCCTGTTTCGCTTTGCTTCAGCACCCAGAACAACTCCTGGCGCCTGACCGCTTTGCGGAAAAATTCGTTCTCGCCGTAGACCGACGGCGCCCGACCGGCCAGCAGTCGCTGAAACAGTCGGCGCAGGCGCCGCTTGAACGGCGCCGGTGGCTGCAGGTCATGCATCATGCCCAGCGCCATGGCCTTGTCCCGTTGCAGTTCGATCGGCAGCGGCAGGCACAGCGGCTGCATCGCCACGTTTGCATCGAAAGTCGGCGGCAAGGCGATGCCCTGCCCGCTGTCGCCCATCGGCCAGCGATCGTTGTCGTGCAAGTGGTTGGCGTAACCGAGCAGGGTCGGTTGGTAATCGAGACCGCGCAAGGCTTCCAGCACCGCCTCTTGGGCGCAGATATGGTCGGGATGCGGATCCAGCGTCGGATGCGGCAACACGATCACATCCGGGCGCGCACGGGACAGCACGTCACGCAGGTCGGCCAGCAGATTGTTCCAGGTCGGCGCGCCGTCGGCATCGCCAGGCAGGGCAAACGGATTCAGCTGACGAAAAATTCGCGTGTCGTTCAAATCGGCTTCCCGCGAGCCCACCGGTTGATTCGGCGTCGCTTTCATCGCAGACAATTGCAGGCAAAAATACCCGAGCTGCACGCAATGTTCCTGCGGCACACCGGCCCAGCGCGGCACGGCGAGGCTGTCCCAGGCACGCAAGCGCCCCTTGAGTCGCGATGCCTCGACCTTGTTCAGGCCCATCTGTTGATAGTGTTCGGCTTCGATCTCGCCAGCGGTCAGGGTGACGATCCAGGCCTCATCGGCCTGACTGTACAAACCGTAAGCGGCCAGTTCGGCATCATCGGCGTGCGGCGCGATCACCATCACCCGCTGACGGCGGTAGTCCGGCTGTTCCATGGCCCATAGCACCGGCTCGCCGGTCACCCGGCAGAAACGTCCGCGCAGACGCAACAGACCTTGAGACAAGGTCTGCGCCTGACCGCTGAGGTTCAGATAACGCAGGCCGTTGACGCCGCGTTCGAAGGTCTGTGCATCCGGATTCGCACTGCCCGCAAGCTCCACGCGTGGATCGAAGAAACGTCCCAGCCAGGTGCTTTTGACCCTCACGGCGAGGATCAGCGTGGCGTCGTCCACCAGCATCACACCCTCGTCGAGGCGCAATTGCTCACCGCTCAAATGCGTTTTCGGCTGCGGTGTGAACGGCGGAAAGCTGTATTGGTAATCGTCTTTCGGCGAATAGAACAAGTGGTCGGCAAACCACGCTTCGTGAGCGATCCAGCCAATCACCGCCAGCACCAGCGGCAGCCACCAGGCCACCAGCACGCCGAGGGCGATCAACACGATCAGGGCGATCAACAGGCTGACACGTTTATTGCGCCGGTGACGCTTGAGCAGTTGCTGTTTGCGGCTCATGGGCTGACTCATACGGTGAAGACCGGCACAGGATTGCACCAGCGATCCTTGTATTCACGGTCGGCACGACCGAAGGAAAAGCGCAGTGGCTTGTCGAGTGCCCGAGCGTGCTCCCAGGCACTTTGCGTATTGAGAAAACTCAGAACGCTGCCGGGGCTGAATTCACGGGTTTCGGGGTCGACACCGCCGTTGATGTACTCGACGCTGATCCACTCCGGCGCTTCGACGCGATACACCAGTTGAATGGCGATCGGCGCATCGTTGAGGAAAATTACCGAGCCGATCAACAGCTCACGCAACAACTCGATGACTTCGGCCATGCGTGCCGCGCCAGTGGCCGGGAAACCCCAGCGACGCTGGAACAGATCGCAATAAATCGCCGCCAGTTCGGCGCTCGAGAAGTCGCTGACAGGCCGCACCACCCCGCCCGCCTCTTCCAGCAGGCGCAGTTCGCGGCGCTGGTTGTAGCGAAACTTCTTCGACAGTTCTTCCGGGGTACGGGCCATGGCCAGTTGTTCGGTCTGCAACTTGAGGCCGCTGAAGCGGTTCTCGTTGAGCGCCGACAGGTAGCGCCCGCGATGACGCAGCGGGGCCTGGGCATCGGCGGCGGCCGGCAGGATCAGTTCGGCGTTGCCGAGATCGAACAAGCCTTTCTTGCCATTTCGCTTGAGCACGTCCTTGGACAAGGCCAGGTCCCGGCCCCAGGTCGGGATCGCCGCTTTGACTTCGCCCTGCTGCTCCCAGGCCAGATAACGCACCGGAATGCCCGCCAGATTCGCCAGACGTTCGACAACGATTGGATGAGTCGCGACGCTGCCGCCAAAACGCTGCCAGGCCTGTGCATAAGTTGAGGCGTCAACGGGCGACCAGCCACGTTCGCGCCAGCCTTGAAATCGGTTGAGCATCAGCCCCTCGGTGCCAGATCGGTAACTTGCGGCAAATGCCAGAAGGTGTCGCGTACGGCGCGGTCGGAGAAGCGCTCGCGCAGGCGATCGAACATCATCTCGGCGCATTGACGGCGTTGCTGCTCGTCCATGCCGGCCAGATGCTTCAGGCCCTGGGCCAGATGCTCGGCGTCACCCAGCGGGAACAGAATGCCCACGCCTTCGACCACTTCCTTCGCCCCGCCGCACGCCGTGGCCAGCAACGGCACACCAGCGGCCATGGCCTCCAGCAGCACCATGCCGAACGGTTCGTGGTCGGAACTCAGGGCAAACACATCGAATGCACGGAAATAATTGCGCGCGTCCGGCACCTGACCGAGAAACAGCACGCGATCACCGACACCCAGTTCGCGGGCCAGCGCCTTCAGATCATCCTCAAGTCGACCCTTGCCGAGAATCACCAGCTGGCTGTTGGCCGGCAGACCGGGCAGCGCCGCGGCAAAACCGTGCAGCAGCGTGGCCTGATCCTTGTCCGGGTGCAGGCGACCGACGTTGCCGACGATGAATGCATCCGCTGCGAGACCAAGGGTCTCACGGGCTTCACGAGCGGACACCTGGCTCATCTGCAACGCCGAAACATCGATGCGGTTGTAGAGGGTCTGGATACGCGTCGCCGGCCATTTCGGCAGGCAGCGGCGCATGTCGTCGCGCACCGCGTCAGACACACCGAGCAGGCTCAGGCGTTTACGGAAAATATGCGCAAACAGTTTACGCGAGCCGCGTTTGTAATCGCCAAACGCGTGGTGCACGCCAATCACCGGCAGCGAAGTGCCGAGCAAGGCGATGTAGATCGGCTTGAAGCGATGGGCGATGCAGAAACTGAAATTGCGTGAAGCGGCGATCTTGCGCAGATCGCCGATGGCGCCCAGCTTCAGGCCACGAATGGCCTTGGAGCTGTATTCCATGAACAACACTTCGTCGGAGGCGCAGGCCGCGGCCACCTCGCTATCGGCCGCCCCGGTCAGAAAGACCGTGGTGACCCGATAACCGGTGCCCGCAAACAGGCTGGCGTACTGCCGCGCGCAGTCGAGGAACGGCCCGTCATAGCCGTGACAGAACTGCAGCACATGGCGTTCAGCCGAGCGTGTCATAAGCGTTTGCGCCTTCTTTGACCACCAGGATGTCTTCCATGATCAGGTACTGCAGATCGGAGCCGAAGAACATGTTCAGGGCGTCGGTCGGCGAGCAGATCATCGGTTCACCACGGCGGTTGAGCGAGGTGTTCAGGGACACGCCGTTGCCGGTCAGTACTTCCAGCGCCTTCATCATGTCGTAGTAGCGCGGATTGTATTCGCGCTTGAGCACCTGGGCCCGGGACGTGCCGTCTTCGTGGACGACTTCCGGCACGCGGGTCTTCCACTCTTCCGCCACTTCGAAGGTGAAGGTCATGAACGGCGCCGGGTGATCGATCTTGATCATCTGTGGCGCAACGGTGTCGAGCATCGACGGGCAGAAAGGCCTCCAGCGCTCGCGGAACTTGATCTGGTGGTTGATGCGGTCAGCCACGCCAGCCACGCTCGGGCAGCCGATGATCGAACGACCACCCAGTGCACGCGGACCGAACTCCATGCGGCCCTGGAACCAGGCCACCGGGTTGCCATCGACCATGATTTTGGCGATCTGCTCCGGCATGTTGTCGAGCTTGCGCCAGGTCGGCTTGTTCTCGTGACGGGCGCACGCAGCGATCACGTCTTCGTTGCTGTACGACGGGCCGAGGTAGACGTGTTCCATCTTCTCGACCGGCACGCCACGGGCGTTGGACACATAGGCCGCTGCACCGACTGCGGTACCGGCATCGCCGGATGCAGGCTGCACGAACAGCTCTTTGACGTCGTCGCGGGCGATGATTTTCTGGTTGAGCTTGACGTTCAACGCACAGCCACCGGCGTAGGCCAGTTTGCCGGTTTCCTTGAGCACGTCGCCCAGGTAGTAGTCGATCATCTGCAGCGCAATTTTTTCAAACAGCGCTTGAATGCTGGCCGCGTAGTGGATGTACGGCTCGTCGGCGATATCGCCTTCGCGCTTAGGACCCAGCCACTCGATCAGCTTCGGCGAGAAGTAGTAACCCTTGCCCTTCTCTTTATAACGACGCAGGCCGATCACGTTGGCGTAGTCGGTGTTGATCACCAGTTCGCCGTTTTCGAAGGAAGCCAGGCGCGAGAAATCGTATTTGCTGGCGTCGCCGTACGGCGCCATGCCCATGACCTTGAACTCGCCGTCCAGCATGTCGAAACCGAGGAACTCGGTGATCGCGCCGTACAGGCCGCCGAGGGAGTCCGGATCGAAGAACTCCTTGATCTTGTGGATCTTGCCGTTTTCGCCGTAGCCGAAGAAGGTCGTGGCGTACTCACCCTTGCCGTCGATGCCGAGGATCGCGGTTTTCTCTTTGAAACCCGAGCAGTGGTAAGCACTGGAAGCGTGGGCCAGGTGGTGCTCGACCGGCTCGATCTTGATTTTCTTCGGATCGAAGCCCAGTTGCTCCAGGCACCAGACGATCTTGTTGCGATAGCGCTTGTAGCGACGGTTGCCCATCAGGATCGCGTCGAGTGCGCGGTCCGGGGCGTACCAGTAGCGCTTGGCGTACTGCCAGCGGGCCTTGCCGAAAATGCTGATCGGGGCGAACGGAATCGCCACCACGTCAACGTCGGACGGCTTGATGCCAGCCTGCTCCAGGCAGAACTTCGCCGATTCGTAGGGCATGCGGTTCTTTGCATGTTTATCGCGTACGAAGCGCTCTTCCTCAGCCGCCGCGACCAGCTTGCCGTCGATGTACAAGGCTGCTGAAGGATCATGGCTAAGGGCGCCGGACAGGCCAAGAATCGTCAATGCCACAGGGGTCTAGCCTCTTTAGTCTGCATTCAGGCGCGATGCGCCTTGAAAAATGATGTGCCCTCGCACCGGGCGAGAGACAGCTAAAGGGCGGGATTATAGCTTAAAAGCGCCGACAAACCTCTAGCGGAACTGGCCGGCCAACGCGTTGACGCATCAGAAGCTTCAACTTAGACTCCCCTGCAAATGGACTGGGAGATCCCGGTCGGCGTTGATGCCTCGGTGAGATCACCGGGGCTTTTCGCTTTCTGGAAGCCGCAAAAGTTTTAAAAGCCTCACCCACGGCCTGGCCGCCAATAAACACTGATATTCCCGTCCACCGCCTGACGATAGATCGTATAAGGCAGGCAAGCCGTGTCGAATACTCCGGAAAGAGTCATGTCGAGCAGGACGACTGGCACCAGAATGCCGGTGGGGTCGGGCGGCGCGTGCAGCAGGCAGAAGTCGTGGGCCAGGCCACTGTAGATACGCGGAATGGATTGGCAGTAGGTCTTCTGTTTGCGCAAGCCGCGCGTGGCGTCTTCGTCGTCCTGCAACACCGTGACCGCAGTGCCGCAGCCAGATAGAGCCAGTGAAAATGCGCCGATGGTAATAGCCGTTTTGATGTTCATGGTTTGCCCTCCGGGAACGTCGGGGCAAACTAGCATCGGGGCTTTATGCGGGGCAGTTCACGGGTTCCGGGAAAGCCGTAGGACAAATCACAAGGATTTGTCGCCACCTGCCTTACCCGAATTTTATTGCGGAAACTTCTTACCGACTTGCGAAAGAAATCACGCAGCGCCCAATGCATCCTTCGGCAAACGCTGATCAATCACCCGATACAACGCACTGTTCTCAGGCCAGTTGCGCATGAACCGCGCGCGATCCCGAGCATAGGCCGGAGCAAAGCTGCCCGCCGAGCCGTGCTGGCACATCGAATCCAGATCGATCAGCGCCCAGCGATCCTCATGCCAGAACAGGTTGTGGCCCTTGAAGTCGCCATGACTGATGCGTTCGGCAATCAACCGCGCAAACAACTGATCCAGCGCCTGCAACTCGGCTTCCGGCGCCTCGCCGCTTTCAACATACGGCGAAAAACGCTCGATGATGTCCGGCCCGGCCAGATACTCGGTGATCAGGTACGCTTTGCTGCGCAGCCAGAAAAACCGCGTTTCCAGCACCGCCAGCGGTTTGGGCGTGGCGATACCAAGGAATGCCAGACGATTGCCTTCACGCCACGAATGCCAGGCACGGCTCGGGCGCCAGAAGCGCTTGAGCCAATGGGCAAAATTCTTGATGTTGTAACGTTTGATCACCAGCGGACGCCCAGCGACTTCGACCTTGCCGACGCTGGCCGCGCCGCCGGTCTTGTACAGGTGGCCCTGATCAAGCAAAGCATCGGCCTGCTCCAGCACCGGCAGCATCGCGGGCTCTTCTTCGCGACGGATCGACCGCAGACCGAAAGCCCCACGCCGCACGCTGAACAACGTGCATTCACGACCGACCTTGATCAGGAAGTCCTTCAAGCGCCAGGCGCGCACCTTGTCGATCTGCTTCTGCAATGCCTCCAGCGGCAGCGCATGCTCGCTGTTGCTCAGCAGGTAATACACCAGCAACTCTTCGGTGAAGGGCTCGAGCGACTTGGGCAACTGGGCGAAAAACACCCCGAGGTTTTCCAGCACTTTCTGCCGGGACAATGGCTGACCGACGTTTTCCGCGCAGATGCCGGCGCCATCGATCAGATACAACTGACCGCCGTGACGCAGCAGGTTGTCCAGGTGCAGGTCTTCCTGCCACAGGCCTTTGCCGTGCAATTGGCCAATGGCGCCGAGGGCCTCGGCCAGTACCGACGATTGCTCGTCGGCCAACACCGGCAAGGACTCGACCTTGCTCCAGGCATCGCCCAGGCTTTCAGCGCCTTCAAGGAACTCGAACAACAACCAGCCGCCCTCGCCGTCCTTCAGGCCATCGGCCAGCAGTAACGGAGTGGTCATGCCCTGGGCGGCGAGCAGTTTCACGCCTTCCAGTTCACGCTGAAAATGCCGTGCAGCCTTGCTGCCGACCAGCAACTTGGCCAGCACCGGGCGACCGCGCCACACACCGGCACCGACGTAGCGCTGCCCTGGCAACACCCGCAACAGGCTGAGCAATTGCAGATCGGCCGGCCCCGCCGCATCGGCCAGCGAAACCGTCAGCGGCAGATTCGGCGTACGTCCGGCGTTTTTCAGGTCGGACAGTTGCATCAGCGCGTCTCCTTGCGACTGCGCCGCGCGGTCAGCCGGGTGACCCAGCTGTCGACCAGCGAACTGTCGACCGACTGATCGAGATACGCCGCCAGCAACTCGCGCAACTGGGCATCAGTCCACTCCGGCGCCCGGCGCAGCAACGGCTCCAGGTCCTTGACCCGATCCCGCTGACCGAACAGCAGAGGGCGAGTCTTTTCCAGATCGATCAGTTGCGCCTGATAACCGGCGCCTTCGGCCCGCAGGAAAATATGCTTCGGATAAAAGCAGCCGTGCACCTGACGCACACCGTGCAGAAGCCGCGCCAGTTGACCGCAGGCCTTGAGAATCGCCGATTGCTGCGTAACTTCGAGGCTCGACCAGCGCTGCAGCAGCGAATCCAGATCATCCCAACCATCGAGGGCGCGGGTCAGCAGGATCGCGCGCACTTCGCCGTTGACCTTGCGCTGACCGAAAAACGCCGCCTGCAATGCCGGAATACCGAGCTGGTTGTAACGGCTGATATTGCGAAATTCCCGGGCAAACGTCGGCTCGCCGAACGGCGCATGCAAGGTACGGGTCAGGTAATTGCTCTGGCGCTTGAGGTAATAGCCGTGGCCTTCGAGTTCGAGGCGGAACACACTGCTCCAGCCGCCACCGTCGGTGTTCGGCTCATCCACCGCTTCGAGCTGCTTGGCCCACAGCGCGTCGAACGTGCCGAGACCGTGGCGCTCCAGCAGCGCACGGTCTTCAGCGGCGAGAAAATCAGTCATTCGCGTCCCTCGAAAAATCTCACCACGTGACGAATCCGTTTCTTGTCGGCGGCATTGAGCCGGTCACGCTGGCGGTATTGCAGGTAGAAGCGCAATCGCTGGGTGTTCGACAGGTGATATTTGGCAACCTTGTCAAGACAGGCCAGATCCTTGGTAATCCGGTACTTGAGCCAGAAACCGCGCCAGAAATCGCCGTTCGGGCAGTCGATGAGAAACAGCTGCGCCTGATCGTCGATCAGCAGGTTGCGCCATTTCAGATCGTTATGGGTAAAGCGATGATCGTGCATCGTCCGGGTATAGACGGCCAGTTGCCGGCTGATGCCGTCGACCCAGCTGTGATTGCGCAGCTTGGGATCGTTGCGTTCGGCCAGTGCCGAGAGGTCCTCGGTACGCGGCAGCTCGCGGGTAATCATCGCCCCGCGATCGTAGGCCATGCCGTTGCGCTCCAGGCCCCAGGCCACCACTTCGGCGGTCGGGATGCCCCACTTGGCGAAACGCTTGAGGTTCTGCCACTCCATCTTCACCCGCGGCTTGCCGATGTAGCGGCGCAAGCCCTTGCCGGCGCCGGAGTAGCGTTTGACGTAATAGTTGACACCGTTGCGCTGCACACGGATGACTTCGGACAGCGGATCGCGGGTCAGGCGCTCGCCTTCCAGCGCGAATACCGCCTCAAGACTGCCAAAATCCGCTGCGAGGTCGCTGTAGCCGGGTTCAAGATTCCAACCCGCCATCAGAGCGCATCCCCGTATCGCTGCTTGCGCTCATAAAGCTTGTTGGCCTTGCCTTCGAGCCAGCTCAGCAACGACGCCTCCTCAGCCAGGATCTGGCGCAGCGGTTGCTGGAAGTAACCTTTGAGAAAGCGCAGTTTGTCGCGACGGGTCAGGCCGATGTCCAGCGCGGAAAAATACAGCGCCGCCAGATCCTTGTTGCGCCAGCGCTGAGAAATCGTCGGGCGGGTCTGGGCACGGTGCAGGTCGATCACCGAGAGTTTGAAATCTTCCGGGGTCACCGGTTTGTCGGTGTGCAGCAGGAAGTGGCAGATGTAGCAGTCGCGGTGGTTGACCCCCGCGCGGTGCATCATGCCCGTCATACGTGCGACCTCGGCGATCAGCGCGCGTTTGAGTTTCGGCTGCGGCGGTTGCTTGACCCAGTCGATGCTGAAGTCTTCGAGACTGATGGTCGGTGCCAGCTCTTCGGTGACGATGAACGAATGCTGATCCGCCGGGTTGCTGCCCTTCTCGCCGTACGCGACGGCGGTCATGGTCGGCACACCGACTTCCTGCAAGCGCTGGATAGCCTTCCATTCCTGACCCGCACCGAGCACCGGAAGCTTGGCGGTCAGCAGGTTCTTGAAAATCTCACCCCAGCCGATGCCACGGTGGATCTTGACGAAAAATCCGTTGCCGTCGACTTCCGTGCGCAAAGTCCTGCGGGCTTCCAGCTCGCGGTACACCTCGCCCTGCAAGCCCTCGACCTCCGCGAACGCATCGCGCCCAGCCCAGAGGCTCTTGAACGGTTCAGCCAGCATCAACTTCATTTAAGCGTGCTCCGCCAGAATCACATCGGCCGCGTGCTGCGGCATGCTGTAGAGGTCGGCCGTCTCGGCGAAAGCCAGACCGTTGCGGCTCCAGGCCGCCCGTGCAGCGTCGTCGTTCAACATGTCGGTCAGGTACTGCGTCAATTGCGCCTGATCGAACGGTTCGTCCAGCACGCGCCCGGCATCGGCCTCGGCAATGTAATGGGCGTAGCCGCAGACCGCGCTGACCAGCACCGGCAATCCTGCGACCAGTGCTTCAAGCAGCACCGTACCGGTGTTTTCGTTGTACGCCGGGTGGATCAACAGATCGGCGCCGAGCAGGAAGCGCGGGATATCGCTGCGCCCCTTGAGGAACGACACGTTGTCGCCCAAACCCAAAGTTGCACTCTGCATCTGGAACAATTTGGGGTCGTCCTGGCCAATTACAAACAGCCGGGTGCGTTTCTTCAGCTCGGCGGGCAATGCGGCCAGGGCTTTCAGGCTGCGATCGACACCCTTGGTCTTGAACCCGGAACCGATCTGCACCAGCAACAGTTCGTCGTCCTTCAGATTGAATTCGGCGCGGAATCCGGCGCGAATCTCGTCAGCATCCGCCGGACGCCGACGATCCTGGGCGATGCCCGGCGGCAACAAGTGGAAGCGCTCCAGCGGCGTATCGTAATGCTTGATGAACAGCGGCTGCTGCACTTCGGAAATCATCAACACTTCGGTTTTTGCGTCTTTGGCGAACACTGCGCGCTCGTACTCGGCGAAGTGGCGATAGCGACCCCAGCGACGGTACAGCGAATGGCGCAGGTTCTGCGCCTTGTCTTCGAAGCAGCCGTCGGCGGCGTAGTAGACGTCCAGCCCCGGCATCTTGTTGAAGCCGATCAGACGATCCACCGGGCGCTTGGCCAGGTCCGCTTCCATCCACGCACTGAGTTTTTCGTTGCGCCGATGATTGAAGAACGCCTTGACCGGCGCCACCAGCACTTCGAAACCGGGCGGCACGTCGCCTTCCCAGATCAGGGTGTAGACGCGGATCTGATGGCCACGCTTCTGACATTCGAGGGCGATGCGCATGAAATCGCGCTGCAAACCACCGAACGGGAAATACTTGTAAAGGACAAATGCCAATTGCATCAACGCAGCTCCTCAGCCATCAACAACGTGCTCAGTCGGCTGGCGACACGCTCGGGATTCAGACGCGTGAAGCACAAAGGCCACTCGCGTTTCAGGTCAAACTGACGGGCATCCTGCGCGGTCGGTTGATACGTACATTTCTTTTGCAGGCACGGTGCGCACGGGAAATCGCTGCCGAGGTGAATCTGCAGTTTGCCGTAGGCGCCGGTCAGGCCCGGATTGGTCGGACCGAACAGCGAAATTGTGGGCACATCCAGTGCCGCAGCGAGATGGCCGAGACCGGTGTCCACCGCAACGCACGCCTGGGCGCCGGCCAGCACCTTACCGACTCCGGCCAGGTTCAGTTTCGGCAGCACTTCGGCATGCTTGAAGCCGGCAGCGATGCGCTCGGCCCGGGCCTTCTCCAGCGGGTTGCCCCACGGCAGCCTGATCCCGACACCGAGGTAGCCGACCCGCTCGGTCAGCTCACGCCAATAGCTTTCCGGCCAGTGCTTGGTGTCCCAAGTGGTGCCGTGGAGGAACACTACGTAAGCATTCTTGCGCGGCAGTTCGACCAGACGCTCGACGTTGAGGCCGTAATCACCGAGGCCTTTGGGCAAGTCGTAACCCAAGGCGATAGCGAACAATTGGCGTACGCGCTCAACGGCGTGCTGACCACGGGCCACCGCCAGTTTGCGATCATAAAAACGCGCGGCGATCGGCTCACGGGCCGAGCCCTTGTCGAGACCGGCCACCGGGGCTTTGACGTAACGAGTCAGCCAGGCGCTTTTCAGCAGGCCTTGCGCGTCGATTACCAGGTCATACTTGTTCGCCCGAACGGATTGTTTGAAGCGTTTCCACTCGCCGCTGGTGATGGTTTTCCAGAGACTCTTGCGCCAGCGACGGATCGCCACCGGAATCACCTTGCCCACGGCCGGGTGCCAGGTCGGGATTTCGGCAAAGCCTTCTTCCACCACCCAGTCGAATTTGATCCCGGGAATCGCCCGGGCCGCGTCGGTCAGCGCCGGCAACGCATGAATCACGTCGCCCAGCGATGAGGTCTTGATCAGCAATACCCGCAAGTTAATGAACCTCGACCACGGAGCCCTGCAAACGCTGCAAGGCATCGTTGACCGCGTCCGGCATCAGCTGGCGCAGGCAGTTGTAATGGCCGAAACGGCAGGTGCGGTCGAAGCACGGGCTGCAATCGAGGCCCAGACGGACGATTTCCACATGTTCGGCCAACGGCGGGGTGAAACCCGGCGAAGTCGAACCGTAGACCGCCACCAACGGACGGTTCAGCGCCGCCGCGACGTGCATCAGACCGGAATCGTTGGAGACTACAGAATCTGCGCAGGACATCAGGTCGATGGCTTCGGCCAGCGAAGTACCGCCACTGAGGTTCACGGACTCTTCGCGCAGGCCCGGTATCAACCGCGCACGGATATCTTCGCCGACCGCGTGATCGTTCTTCGAGCCGAACAGCCAGACCTGCCAGCCTTCGCGAATCCGCGCTTCGGCGACCTTGGCGTAATGCTCGGACGGCCAGCGTTTGGCTTCACCGAACTCGGCACCGGGGCACAACACCAGTACCGGGCGATCGAGGGTCAGGCCGAACTTGGCCAATGCGGCCTCGCGGGTGACCGGGTCGATCTGCAGGCTCGGGCGCGGATAGGGTTTCGGCAGCTCGGCGTTCGGCTCATAGGCCAAAGCCATGAAGCGCTCGATCATCAGCGGATAACGCTCTTTGTCCAGCGTGCGCACGTCATTGAGCAGGCCATAACGGAATTCGCCACGCCAGCCGGTGCGTTTCGGGATGCCGGCGAAGAACGGCACCAGCGCCGACTTCAGCGAGTTCGGCAGCAGGATCGCCTGGTCATACTGGCCGGCCAGGGATTTGCCGATCCGCCGGCGGGTCGCCAGCTCCAGCGCGCCGTGGCCGAGCGGGAAGCTCAAAGCCTTGCGCACTTCGGGCATGCGCTCAAGGATCGGCCGGCTCCACTCGGGGGCCAGCACGTCGATTTCGCACTGCGGGTGGCGTTGCTTGAGACACTGAAAGAGTGTCTGCGCCATCACCATGTCACCGACCCAACTGGGCCCAACGATCAGAATATTCATGTGGTTTCCATAAACGAACCGGGGAGGCCTTACGCCTCCCCGTCTCGAGAATCAGCTTAGCCCCAGCTCTCGCCAGATCCGCATCACCTGCCGCCGTTCGTCCGCGAACTGGTCGCCCGGTATCACTCCGGCGTCCTTCTGCAAGGCCTGCCGGTGGGCGGCGGAACGATAGGCCTTGTAGGCCTCGCGCAACAGGCTGGCGTCTTCAACGGGCATCAGCCCTTCGTGTTCCAGCTCTTCCAGAATGCGGATATTGTCCGTCCAGCGCAGCAGCGGCGGGTGGCTTTGCGACCACGCCAGGGCCGCGTATTGCACCATAAATTCAATATCGACGATACCTCCGGCGTCCTGCTTGAGGTCGAACGGCGCCGTGGCGTCGAAGGCATTCGCCCCGGTACCGGCAGCGGTGCTCTTGCTGCCGAGGTTATCGCGCATCTTGGCGCGCATCTCGCTCACTTCCTGTTGCAGCTTCGCCAAATCCCGCGCCTTGCCCAGCACCTGAGCCCGTACTTTCTCGAACGCCTGGCCGACATCCTGACTGCCCACCAGCACACGCGCCCGCACCAGAGCCTGATGCTCCCACGTCCAGGCTTCATTTTCTTGATAGCGGGCAAATGCCCCCAACGAACTGACCAACAGCCCCGACGCACCGGACGGTCGCAGGCGCATGTCCACTTCGTACAACTGACCGGAGTTGGTCTGCGCCGTCAGCAAGTGGATGATCCGCTGGCCGAGTCGGGTGAAGAACTGTGTGCCATCGATGGGCTTCGGCCCATCGGTTTCGGCCTGCTGGTCGCCATCGTGGATGAACACCAGATCCAGATCCGAACCATGCCCCAACTCGATCCCGCCGACTTTCCCATAACCGACAATGATGAAGCCGGGATCGCACAGCGTGCCATCGGTACGCAGCGGCGTGCCGTACTTGGCCACGGTCTGGCGCCAGGCCAGGGCCAGCACTTGCTCCAGAATCGCCTCGGCCAGCCAGGTCAGGTAATCGCTGACTTTCATCAACGGCAGACTGCCGGCGATTTCCGAGGCGGCGACGCGCAAGCGGTGCGCCAGTTTGAAATGACGCAGGGCTTCCATCTGTTGCTCGAGGTCGTCTTCCGGAATCCGGGTCAGGCGCTCGCGCAATTCGGCGGCCAACTCCGGCGCCAGCGGCGGCTTGAACAGGCGACCTTCGTTGAGCAATTCATCAAGCAGCAATGGGAAACGGGTGATCTGCTCGGCGACCCATGGGCTGGCGGCGCACAGGGTCAGCAAGCGACGCAGCGCGCCGGGGTTTTCCGTCAGCAACACTAAATAAGCCGAACGCCGGGCCACCGCCTCGACCAGTGGCAGGACCCGCTCAAGCACCAGATCCGGGTTGTCATGCTCCACCGCCTGGGCGAGCAGGCGCGGAATAAAGGCGTCGAGGCGTTCGCGCCCCAGACGCTGCATCGCCCGCAGCTGCGGACTGCTGCGCAGACCGGCCAGCGCCTTCAAGGCTTTGGCGGCATCGGCGAAACCGCCCTCTTCCAACTGACGGCAAGCAGCTTCTTCGTCCTGCGCCTCTTCCCACAGTGGCAGCCATTCGCCGCCGACCACCACTTCGCAATCGGCGCCCTCTTCTTCATCAGGGTCAGCGATCACTTGCGCAAAGTGCCAGGCCACCCGGCCACGCCAGAACATCAGTTTTTCATGGAAGGCATCCCAGTCGGCGAAACCGAGCATGAAGGCGATGCGCGCCTGATCCTGTGCAGTGTCCGGCAGCATCTGGGTCTGGCGGTCAGCAATCGCCTGGATCGCGTGTTCGGTGTAGCGCAGGAATTCGTAACCTTCACGCAACTCGCTGATCACTGCCGGCGGCAGGTAACCCTGCCCTTCCAGCGTGCCCAGCACCTTTAATAGAGGGCGCTGTTGCAGGCTCAGATCGCGACCGCCGTGGATCAGCTGAAAGGCCTGGGCGATGAACTCGACTTCACGAATGCCACCGGAGCCCAGCTTGATGTTGTCGGCCATGCCTTTGCGCCGGACTTCCTGCTGGATCAGCTGTTTCATGGTGCGCAGCGCTTCAATCGCCGAGAAGTCCAGATAGCGCCGGTAAACGAACGGCCGCAGCATGTCGAGCAACTGCGCGCCCGCCACCTGATCACCGGCGACGACCCGCGCCTTGATCATCGCGTAGCGTTCCCAGTCGCGGCCCTGATCCTGGTAATACTGCTCCAGCGCATTGAAGCTCAGCACCAGCGCGCCGGACGATCCGTACGGGCGCAGGCGCATGTCGACGCGGAACACGAAGCCGTCGACGGTCATCGGGTCGAGAGCCTTGATCAGGCGCTGACCGAGGCGGATGAAGAATTCCTGGTTATCCAGCCCGCGTTTCACGCCGACGGTTTCGCCACCCTCGGGGTAGGCGAAGATCAGGTCGATGTCCGAAGACAGGTTCAGCTCGACCGCGCCGAGCTTGCCCATGCCGAGGATGACCATTTGCTGCGGTTCGCCGCTGCGCCGGCCGGTGGGCGTGCCGAATTGCTGGCAATGGCGGCTGTACAGCCATTGATAGGCCTGGTCGATGCTGGCGTCGGCCATATCGGAAAGGTCGCGGCAGGTCTGCACCAGATCGGCCTGGCGGGTCAGGTCGCGCCAGATGATCCGCACCTGATGCCGGGCGCGTTGACGACGCAGGACACGGCCCAGCTCGTCTTCTGTTTGTGCAACGCTCACCGCAGCGGCGATCTGCCCGCACAATTCGCCGGGGGCAAACGGCCGGTCGAGTTCGCCGGACTGCACCAGCGACAGCAACATCAAAGGGTCACGAACACTCTGTTCAATCACAAAATCGCTGGCGCCAGTGACGCGGGCGAACTGCGCCCAGCGCTCCGGGGTCCAGGTGGAGAAGCCGTGATCGTCTTCAAGCTGAGCGACGGCCGTACGGAACGACTGCTCTGATCGGCTGACCAACGGCAGGAGAACGGCGGGCAGTTCGGCAAGCGCGGGCAGGGTCATGGTCTATCCTTGATCGGCGTGTAAATGGCCGCATGTAGTGATGATTGAAAAACCGCTACGCGAAGGACTGTCGAACAAAAGTGAGAAATAGCTGAAATTTCTTTTTCTTTGGCAGCCGGCATCAAACTTTCACCTTTTTTGGATGGCTAAAGACCAACCTTAACGATTATTCTCACAACGCAGTCGGAGGCCACAAGCCTTTCATCTGTAGTTTTACTACTCGTCTATACATTCGAAAGGCTGAAATGCCGGATGATTTGTAGTAAAACTACACGCCGCCGGAACAACCTGTCGGCAATCCAAGAATTTTAAATCGTCTGCCCACAAGGCCAGTCGCAAACTCAGGCAACCGATTCTGGAAGCCTTTCCGCCCTGGAGCAAGCCATGCAAGACCTCGATCCCGTCGAAACCCAGGAATGGCTGGACGCCCTGGAATCGGTTCTCGACAAAGAAGGCGAAGACCGTGCTCACTATCTGATGACCCGTATGGGCGAACTCGCGACCCGCAGCGGCTCGCAACTGCCTTACGCCATCACCACGCCTTACCGCAACACCATCCCAGTTACCCACGAAGCACGCATGCCTGGCGACCTGTTCATGGAACGCCGCATTCGCTCGTTGGTACGCTGGAACGCGATGGCCATGGTAATGCGTACGAACCTGAAAGATTCTGACCTGGGCGGTCACATCTCCAGCTTCGCCTCCAGCGCGACCCTGTACGACATCGGTTTCAACTACTTCTTCCAGGCCCCGACCGACGAACACGGCGGCGACCTGATCTACTTCCAGGGTCACACCTCGCCAGGCGTCTACGCCCGTGCGTTCATGGAAGGCCGCATTTCCGAAGACCAGATGAACAACTTCCGCCAGGAAGTCGACGGTCAGGGCCTGTCGTCCTATCCGCACCCTTGGCTGATGCCTGACTTCTGGCAGTTCCCGACCGTTTCGATGGGTCTGGGCCCGATCCAGGCGATCTACCAGGCACGCTTCATGAAGTACCTGGAACACCGCGGTTTCATCCAGCCGGGCAAACAGAAAGTCTGGTGCTTCCTGGGCGACGGCGAGTGCGACGAGCCGGAATCCCTGGGCGCAATCTCCCTGGCCGGCCGCGAGAAGCTGGACAACCTGATCTTCGTCATCAACTGCAACCTGCAGCGCCTCGACGGCCCGGTTCGCGGCAACGGCAAGATCATCCAGGAACTCGAAGGCGTGTTCCGCGGTGCTCAGTGGAACGTGACCAAAGTCATCTGGGGCCGTTTCTGGGACCCACTGCTGGCCAAGGACGTCGACGGCATCCTGCAACGTCGCATGGACGAAGTCATCGACGGCGAGTACCAGAACTACAAAGCCAAAGACGGCGCGTTCGTGCGTGAACACTTCTTCAACACGCCTGAACTCAAGGCGATGGTTGCCGACCTGTCCGACGACGAGATCTGGAAACTCAACCGTGGCGGCCACGACCCGTACAAGGTCTACGCGGCGTACCACGAAGCGGTCAACCACAAAGAACAACCGACCGTCATCCTGGCCAAGACCATCAAGGGTTACGGTACCGGTGCGGGCGAAGCGAAGAACACCGCGCACAACACCAAGAAAGTCGACGTCGACAGCCTGAAGCTGTTCCGCGACCGCTTCGACATCCCGGTGAAAGACGAAGAGCTGGAAAACCTGCCGTTCTTCAAGCCGGAGCCAAACAGCGCCGAAGCCCGTTACCTGGCCGAGCGCCGCGCCGCACTGGGCGGTTTCGTGCCTCAGCGTCGTGCACAGAGCTTCAGCGTACCGACTCCGGATCTGGATACCCTCAAGGCAATCCTCGACGGTTCGGGCGACCGTGAAATTTCCACCACCATGGCGTTCGTGCGGATCCTCGCGCAACTGGTCAAGGACAAGGAAATCGGCCCGCGCATCGTTCCGATCATCCCGGACGAAGCCCGTACCTTCGGTATGGAAGGCATGTTCCGTCAGCTGGGCATCTACTCGTCCGTCGGCCAGCTCTACGAGCCAGTCGATAAAGACCAGGTGATGTTCTACAAGGAAGACCAGAAAGGTCAGATCCTTGAAGAAGGCATCAACGAAGCAGGCGCCATGAGCTCCTTCATCGCGGCCGGTACTTCGTACTCCAGCCACAACCAGCCAATGCTGCCGTTCTACATCTTCTACTCGATGTTCGGCTTCCAGCGTATCGGCGACCTGGCCTGGGCTGCCGGCGACAGCCGTACCCGTGGCTTCCTGATCGGCGGCACCGCCGGCCGTACCACCCTGAACGGTGAAGGCCTGCAGCACGAAGACGGTCACAGCCACCTGCTGGCTGCCACCATCCCGAACTGCCGCACCTACGATCCGACCTACGGCTACGAGCTGGCGGTGATCATTCAGGACGGCATGAAGAAGATGACCGAAGAGCAACAGGACATCTTCTATTACATCACCGTGATGAACGAGTCCTACCAGCAGCCAGCCATGCCGGCCGGTGCCGAAGAAGGCATCAAGAAAGGCATGTACCTGCTGGAAGAAGACACCCGCGAAGCGGCGCACCACGTACAGCTGATGGGCTCCGGCACCATCCTGCGTGAAGTCCGTGAAGCGGCGAAGATCCTGCGTGAAGAGTTCAACATCGGCGCCGATGTGTGGAGCGTCACCAGCTTCAACGAACTGCGTCGCGACGGCCTGGCCGTAGAGCGCAGCAACCGTCTGAAACCAGGCCAGAAGCCTAAGCGCAGCTACGTCGAAGAGTGCCTGAGCGGCCGTAAGGGTCCGGTCATCGCCTCCACCGACTACATGAAACTGTTCGCCGAGCAGATCCGTCAGTGGGTACCGTCCAAGGAATTCAAAGTCCTGGGCACCGACGGTTTCGGCCGCAGCGACAGCCGCAAGAAACTGCGTCATTTCTTCGAAGTCGACCGTCATTTCGTGGTGTTGGCAGCCCTGGAAGCACTGGCTGACCGTGGCGATATCGAACCTAAAGTCGTGGCCGAGGCCATCACCAAGTTCGGCATCGACCCGGAAAAACGCAACCCACTGGACTGCTGAGGAGAAACTCTGTGAGCGAACTCATTCGCGTACCTGACATCGGCAGCGGTGAAGGTGAAGTAATCGAACTGTTTGTGAAGGTCGGCGACCGTATCGAAGCCGACCAAAGCATCCTGACCCTGGAATCGGACAAGGCCAGCATGGAAGTGCCGGCCCCGAAAGCCGGCGTCATCAAGAGCCTGAAAGTGAAGCTGGGCGATCGCCTGAAAGAAGGCGACGAACTGCTGGAGCTGGAAGTCGAGGGCGCCGCGCAAGCGGCCCCAGCGCCTGCCGCTGCGCCGGCTGCAAAAGCTGAAGCCAAACCGGCTGCCGCTCCTGCTGCTGCCGCGCCAGTCGCTGCCCCAGCTGCCGCTTCGGTTCAGCAAGTGCACGTGCCGGACATCGGTTCGTCGGGCAAGGCCCAGATCATCGAGATTCAGGTCAAGGTTGGCGACACCGTCGAGGCTGATCAGTCGCTGATCACTCTGGAATCCGACAAGGCGAGCATGGAAATCCCGTCGCCTGCCGCTGGCGTGGTCAAGGCCATCAGCGTCAAGTTGAACGACGAAGTCGGCACTGGTGACCTGATCCTGGATCTGGAAGTGGCGGGTGCTGCTGCCCCTGCTGCTGCCGCTCCGGCCCAGGCGTCTCCAGCCGCTGCCGCTGCGCCGGCTCCGGCCGCTGCACCTGCCGCACCGGTTGCCGACAGCGTTCAGGACATCCACGTGCCGGACATCGGCTCGGCCGGCAAGGCCAAGATCATCGAGGTGCTGGTCAAGGCTGGCGACAGCGTTGAAGCCGACCAGTCGCTGATCACCCTGGAATCCGACAAGGCGAGCATGGAAATCCCATCGCCTGCCGCTGGCGTGGTGGAAAGCATTTCCATCAAGCTGGATGACGAAGTCGGCACCGGCGACCTGATCCTCAAGCTGAAAGTCAAAGGCGCCGCTCCGGCTGCTGCCCCAGCTCCAGCTGCCGCTGCCGCTGCTGCTCCTAGCGCTCCGGCGCCAGCTGCTGCTCCGGCTGCCGCTGCACCTGCTGCCGCCCCGGTTGCTGCTCCAGCCAAGCCTGGTGCGAAAGTTCACGCCGGCCCTGCCGTGCGTCAACTGGCTCGCGAGTTCGGCGTCGAGCTGAGCGCTGTCGGTGCCAGCGGTCCGCACGGTCGCATCCTGAAAGAAGACGTGCAGACTTACGTCAAAGCCATGATGCAAAAGGCCAAGGAAGCGCCGGCCGCTGCTGCTGGTGCAACCGGTGGCGCGGGCATCCCGCCGATTCCGGTCGTCGACTTCAGCCGCTTCGGCGAAATCGAAGAAGTGCCGATGACCCGCCTGATGCAGGTCGGCGCCGCCAACCTGCACCGCAGCTGGCTGAACGTGCCGCACGTGACGCAATTCGACTCGGCGGATATCACCGAGCTGGAAGCGTTCCGCAACGCACAAAAAGCTGTCGCAGAGAAGGCCGGCGTCAAGCTGACCATTCTGCCGCTGCTGCTCAAGTCCTGCGCACACCTGCTCAAGGAACTGCCGGACTTCAACAGCTCGCTGGCTCCAAGCGGCAAGGCGATCATCCGCAAGAAATACGTGAACATCGGCTTCGCCGTCGACACCCCGGATGGCCTGCTGGTACCGGTCATCAAGAACGTCGACCAGAAGAGCCTGCTGCAACTGGCCGCCGAGGCCGCTTCCCTGGCTGAAAAAGCCCGGACCAAGAAGCTCTCGTCGGACGAGATGCAAGGCGCCTGCTTCACCATTTCCAGCCTCGGCCACATTGGCGGCACCGGCTTCACGCCGATCGTCAACGCGCCGGAAGTGGCGATCCTCGGTGTTTCCAAGGCAACCATCCAGCCAGTCTGGGACGGCAAAGCCTTCCAGCCGAAACTGATGCTGCCGCTGTCGCTGTCCTACGATCATCGTGTGATCAACGGCGCCGCTGCTGCACGCTTCACCAAGCGTCTGAGCGATCTGCTGGCGGACATCCGCACCATCCTGCTGTAAAGCGCTCGGCCCTCCGGCAACGGAGGGCCGACTGCGTTCCACGTTTTCGAGCGCCACACGCTCGTACCTCAACCCCGTCAGTTTGGCGGGGCTTTTTTTTGCCTGAAATAGCACAGGCCTGCACTTTTCCCACAACTTGCGCTGATATAAGCCACGACTTAAGTCCACTTCCTGTCGACATTTTTTAGCAGCAGACAACTAATCTTGGCGCACCAAAGTCAACCAATCCAAGTTGGAAACTTTATTCCTGATTAACTTTTATTCGAATGGATTCGAACATGCTTAAGCCTACTGTCGGCCCGATTATTGGTCACACTACAACTAGTCAGGCAAGAATCTTTGTGCGCGGCGACTTTCAAAGTAACGCTGCGGCATTTACCGGCATTCGTTACCGGACAACCAATTCAAAAAAATGGTCAAAAGGACTATTTATCAAACTTGATGCCAGTCGTGACCAGTCCGGCGTTCTCATGCTCGACAACTTGAGCGCCGACACCGACTACGAATACCAGACCGGCTGGTTCAGTCCCATGAGCCCGACTCATACGATTGAAAGCGTGGCGGAACTGCCATTGCAATGGCCACGGGAAACCTATCGCTTTCGCACCCGTAGCAGCCAGCCTCTGCAACCGCGGGCCTACATCCTCGGCTCCTGCCGTTACTTGCGACTGACCGCCGGTATCCCCGTGCTGCCACAACTGGGTGACCGGATCTTCGCCTCGATCAGCCAACTGATCGAGGGGACACAACCACCAGTCAGTGCAATCATGATGAGCGGTGACCAGATCTACGCCGATGATTTGAACCTGATTGCACCGGACCGCGAATATAACGAGATCATTGCAAAGTATCGCGCAGCCTTTTCCCAACCCCATATCCAACGACTGATGTCAGGCACTTCTACCTACATGATTCTCGACGACCATGAAATAGAAGATAACTGGCCGGTGAATGCCGACACATCCGGCGAAGTACTGTTTAGCAATGCAATGGCGGCTTACGAAATCTATCAGGCCAGTCACAGCCCGGCCTGCTCGCTCACAACTAACGATCAAGCAGATCATTCTTCGTTGAAGCATTACTGGTATCAATTCAGCGATGGCGATATCGAATGGTTTGTGACCGATAGCCGAACCCGTCGCAACTTATCCAGCGAAAACCGCTGCATCCTGGATGAAGAACAGGAACAGGCCTTGTGCAAGTGGCTGATCGAAAGCCTTGCGCGGGTCAAGTTCGTGGTCACCAGCGTCATGTTTTACCCGGATCGCAGAATGAACGGCGTGGATGCCTGGATGGGCTTCCCGGAACAGCGATTGCGCCTGCTGGAAACCATCCGCCTGCATCGGATCAGGAACGTCGTATTCATCTCCGGGGACGTGCATGGCTCGCTGACATCCCGCCTGACCCAGAGCGACGATCCTGACTTCGAAGTGAACACCATCGTGTCCTCGCCTTTGAGCAACAGCAAACTGTTGCCCTATGCCACGGCATCGATGTTCATTCTCGATCAGCCGCTGGCACGCACAGACACGGGAGAATATCGGCATACGTTGACCAGCCAGGTCGTCAGTCAGGACAATTTTGCCCACATGGTGGTCGAGGCCGAACACATCCGGGTCAACTACCACGACCGGGATGGCAAACACTTGCAATCAATCGACATTCCACTGCGCTGAATGGAAAAATGCCGCCGCTCCGGACGTCAGAAGGCTCTGGAACGGCGCTCTCAGCGCGCCACTGCATTACTTTCCAGCGCCCGCTGGAGAAATGTCCGGTGCAGCCGACATATTCTTATAGCACTTGGCCTTCA
Source organism: Pseudomonas sp. stari2 (assembly GCF_040760005.1). Classification (NCBI taxonomy): domain Bacteria; kingdom Pseudomonadati; phylum Pseudomonadota; class Gammaproteobacteria; order Pseudomonadales; family Pseudomonadaceae; genus Pseudomonas; species Pseudomonas sp. Stari2. The sequence continues at coordinate 724,034 of NZ_CP099760.1, read as the reverse complement.
TGTCTCTTGTCAGTCGGTGCCGCAATGATGCAACCTTGCCGCAGGCAACAGTAAAGAGGGCGAGAGCCCGGCGCGTTCAGCAAATTTCCAAGCGAGTTCCCTTCATGAAGAGCCAACCCGATGCCGCCAGCCGTATGGTGGCCGAGGTAGTGACGCAGTTGCCTGTGCCCTCGCGGCTCGGCATGCTGCGTTTCGAGCGCCTGAATGAAGCCAGCTGGGCGATGCTGTTTCTCGATCCCAATTGTGAACGCCAGTTCGGCCAGCCTGCCGTCGAACTCTGCGCGTTGGTCGGTTCACCCTACGCCAGCCTGATGGAGCCCGAAGCGCGCTATCAGCTGCACGATGCGATCCAGCAACAACTGCGTGACAGTCCGCATTATCTGGTGCGTTATACCCTGCACACCGCCGCCGGTGCGCTGAGCATTCTTGAACTCGGTGAAGCCTACAAACAGCACAACCGCCACTTGCTGCGCGGTTATCTGCTGGCGGTCGACGACGTGTTCGACGAGGCGCCGACGCTGCCGTCCGTCGACCTGGAAACCCAGAACTCGCGCCTGCAAATTGCCCTTGAGCTCAATCAGCGTGCCCAGCAGGAACAACTGCAACATCTGGAGCGGGTGCGCGCCCAGCAGGATCTGATCCTGTTGCTGGCCCGCCAGCGCTACAGCAGCCAGAACTCCCTGCAAGAAGCCGCCGAGCTGATCACCCGCTGCGCCTGCGATATCTATGAAATTGACTGCGCCAGCCTGTGGAACCTCGAAGGCCAGAAACTGGTGCCGATCTCGGCCTATCACCGCGCCACCCAGGAATACATCCTGCCGGAGGTGATCGACGTCAGCGGCTTCCCCGATTACATGGACGCATTGCACGGCAGCCGCGCCATCGACGCGCACAACGCGATGCGCGACCCGCGCACCCGGGAAATGGCCGAGGCCCTGCGCCCGCGCGACGTCAACGCCATGCTCGACGCCAGCATCCGCGTCGACGGCCAGGTGGTCGGCGTGCTGTGCCTGGAGCAGACCGGCGTGACACGCGCCTGGCAGTCCGACGAGATCGCCTTTGCCGGTGAACTCGCTGACCAGTTCGCCCAGGTCATCAACAATCACAACCGCCGCACCGCTACCAGCGCTCTGCACCTGTTCCAGCGCGCGGTCGAGCAAAGTGCAAACGCCTTTTTGCTGGTCAATTGCGACGGCGTGGTCGAGTACGTCAACCCGAGCTTCACCGCGATCACCCAGTACACCACCGAGGAAGTCCACGGCCAGCGCCTGTCGGAACTGCCGGCCCTGGAAAACCTGAGCGAGCTGCTGTTCGACGCGCCCTCGGCGCTGGCCAAGAGCAACAGCTGGCAGGGTGAATTCAAGAGTCGCCGCAAAAACCTCGAACCCTACTGGGGCCAGTTGTCGATCTCCAAGGTCTACGGCGACAACCGTGAGCTGACGCATTACATCGGCATCTACGAAGACATCACCCAGACCAAACTGGCGCAGCAGCGCATCGAGCGCCTGGCCTACACCGACAACCTGACCAACCTCGGCAACCGCCCTGCATTTATCCGCAATCTGGATGAACGCTTCGCCCGAGACAGCGATACCCCGATCAGCCTGCTGCTGGTGGACATCGACAACTTCAAGCGGATCAACGACAGCCTCGGCCACCAGACCGGCGACAAACTGTTGATCAGCCTGGCCCGGCGCCTGCGTAACAGCCTGAGCCCGAGCGGCAGCCTGGCGCGATTCGCCAGTAACGAATTCGCGGTGTTGCTCGACAACACCGACCTCGAAGCCGGTCAACGGATCGCCAGCCAATTGCTGCTGACCCTCGACAAACCGATGTTCGTCGACAACCAGTTGATCAGCGTCACCGGCTCCGTGGGCCTGGCCTGCGCGCCGCTGCACGGCCGCGACCCGCAGACCCTGATGCGCAACGCCGGCCTCGCCCTGCACAAAGCCAAGGCCAACGGCAAACATCAGGTGCAGGTGTTCACCGAGGCACTGAACGCCGAGGCCAGCTACAAACTGTTCGTCGAGAACAACCTGCGCCGCGCCCTGACCCAGAACGAACTGGATGTTTTCTACCAGCCGAAGCTGTGCCTGCGCAGCGGCCGATTGCTGGGCATGGAAGCGCTGCTGCGCTGGAACCACCCGGAGCGCGGCATGATTCGCCCGGACCAGTTCATCAGCGTGGCCGAGGAAACCGGCCTGATCATTCCGATCGGCAAGTGGATCGCCCGCCAGGCCTGCCGCATGAGCAAGGCGCTGACCGCCGCCGGGATGGGCAACCTGCAAGTGGCGATCAACCTGTCGCCCAAGCAGTTCTCCGACCCGGATCTGGTGGCCTCCATCGCCAACATCCTCAAGGAAGAAGCACTGCCGGCCAATCTGCTGGAACTGGAGCTGACCGAAGGCCTACTGCTGGAAGCCACCGAAGACACCCACTTGCAACTCGATCAGCTCAAGCGCCTGGGACTGACCCTGGCCATGGACGACTTCGGCACCGGTTACTCGTCGCTCAGCTACCTGAAAAAATTCCCGATCGACATCATCAAGATCGATCGCAGCTTCATCCACGAAATCCCGGACAACCAGGACGACATGGAAATCACCTCCGCCGTGATCGCCATGGCCCACAACCTGAAACTCAAGGTCGTGGCCGAAGGCATCGAGACCGCCGAGCAACTGGCATTCCTGCGCCGGCACCGCTGCGACGTCGGCCAGGGCTACCTGTTCGACCGGCCGATTCCGGGCGGCGAGCTGATCCAGGCGCTCAAGCGCTACCCGCGCGGCCCTCTCCCTCTGTAAACATCAACCGCAGTACCCGCACATTTTGACTAGTGATTAACTGGGCATCATTGGGCACACTGGCGGTCTGTGTATTGACATCCCATCCTGACTGAGAGGAACGATCATGGTTCTGCGCTCGGAAATTCTGGTGAACAAAAACGTGCTACCGACTAAAGAACAAGCTCTGCCCGGCCGCGAAACCCCGATGGCCCTGCCTGAAAAACACTTTGTTTTCACCGAGACGCCGTTGCTGGGCCCGTTCTTTCAGGACGTCGACTTCGCGATTTTCGGTCTGGGTTGCTTCTGGGGTGCGGAACGCCGCTTCTGGCAGCGTGAAGGTGTGGTCAGCACCGTGGTCGGCTACGCCGGCGGTTACACGCCGAACCCGACCTACGAAGAAGTCTGCTCGGGCCTGACCGGCCACGCTGAAGTGGTGCTGGTGGTGTATGACAAGGCCAAGGTCAGCTACGAAGAACTGCTGGCGATGTTCTGGGAATTGCACAACCCGACCCAGGGCATGCGTCAGGGCAATGACATCGGCACCCAGTACCGTTCGGTGATTTACGCGACCCACCCGGAGCAACTGGATGCGGCGCTGAAGAGCAAGGCCGTTTATCAGGCTGAGCTGTCGAAGGCGGGGCTGGGTGAAATCAGCACCGAGATTGAACAGGCCCCGACCGTTTACTTCGCCGAGACCTATCACCAGCAGTACCTGGCGAAAAATCCGGAAGGCTACTGCGGGATTGGCGGCACGGGCGTTTGCATGCCGCCGAGTCTGGCGGGTAACTAAGCCCGCCCTGATCGCTCCCGCGCTTGGCGTGGGAGCGATTGACGGTCGATCAGCTCTCGGCGATCAACCAATCCATCTGCCATCCACCCTGGGTTTGCCCAAGTTTCTTGGACAGCCACGGCAGCAGCTCACGCAATTCTTCCTCCAGCCCCCACGGCGGATTGGCAATCGCCAGGCCAGAGCCGTTCAGGCTGTTCGGCGTGTCCAGCGGATGCACCAGCAACTCGACCCGCAGCAACTTTGGCGCACCGGTGCCGGCCAGATCCAGATAGAAACGACGCAGCGCGCGCTGATCCTTCACCGGATACCAGATGGCCGCCACGGTTTGGCGCATCCGCGAGATCGCCTCTTTCAAGGACGCCGCGCAACGCTGCATCTCGTCGAGTTTCTCGAACGGCGGGTCGATCAGCATCACAGCGCGCTTCTCGGCCACCGGCAGCAACGCCCGCGCCACATGCCAGCCCTCGCCCAGATGCACGGCCACACGACGGTCGCCCTTCATGTTGTCCTTGAGCAGCACGCCGTCTTCCGGATGCTTCTCGTTGAGCAGCACACGATCCTGGGAACGGGTCAGACGCCGCGCCAGCTCCGGCGAACCCGGGTAATAGCGCAACTGGCCATCCGGGTTCATCTCGTGCAGCACGTTCATGTAATCGGCGGTCAGCGCCGGCAGATCCGGCTGATCCCACAAGCGCGCGATGCCTTCCAGATACTCGCCGGTACGGTTGGCCTGATCGCCCTGCAGGTCATACAGACCGATGCCGGCGTGGCTGTCGAGATAGGCAAACGGCTGCTCCTTACGCGACATCAGGGCGATGAGGCGGGTCAAGGTCAGGTGTTTGAACACATCGGCGTGATTGCCGGCATGGAAGGCGTGACGATAATTCATGGCTGCTCCTGCGAGGGCCGTGAAGTTTACCTTTTACCGGGCGGCAAGTCAGGGGTTGGGGGCTGAGTGGGCGTTCCCGGCGTTACACTGGCCGCAACCACCTGACAGGAAGTCTGAAAATCATGTACCGCCGGATCATTTTTTTCCTGTGTCTGCTTGGTTCCTGGCACGCCTTCGCTGATGAAAAACACACCGAACAAGCACGCCAGAATCTAAAGAACTACGGTTTGAGCCACTGCATCCTGGCGCCATTCAAAGAACAGTCTGCACTGGAAAAAGACATCGGATTGTCTGCCGGAGCCTACTCGTTCATGGGCAAAGGCCTGCACACCGTTGTTCAGAATGAGGACACACTGGAAGTCGTGCACGATCCTTACAAAGAAACCGAAAACTACGTACTCGCTGCCTACGATCAGACATCCTCGGCCAACCAGCTCTCAAATCGGAAAGCTGTGTTTTACGCATGCCTTGAGGTTTACAACTCCCAGGCTTTCGACAGCTTCATCAAGACCCAGGACGCTTACGTCTCGGAATGATCACCCAACGGCAGAGGCTACATTCGGGCGCTCCTTTGAGTTCGCTGTTTTGGCGAGGGAGTTTGCAGGGACTGTCAGGCCTGTGTACGTAGGCGCTTGCCAATCACATCCAAGACATCACAGCCGTCGCGCAACGGAATCACGCAGAGCTGGGCGAAGTCGCTGAGGATGACCGAGTCGCACTCGACCGAGCCGCGCATGCACATGTTTTCCAGGACCTGGATCACGGCGCGGATGCGGTAGTTGGCGGCGTCCATCAGGATGTCGAGCGGGGCGTGGGTGTCGATGAACAGGGTGGGCATGTCGTTGCAGTTGCTGGTCAGCGCCATGAGGCGGTTGTCGGGGTGAGGGATGAAGGGTTCGTAGGGTGGATCGGGTTTTAACGTCGACATATTTTTGCACCTCGGCAGGTCAAGTGAAGCTGCCAACGACCTTCCTACAGGTTTGGGTGGCAGCTGTACGCGAGAGTAGGAAGCTGAGGAACCCACCAAACTCAGCCACGCCGAAGCGTTCCCGCGCACAGCCGCCGCGAACAATGTCATGGGCACATTCAAGTGCCGCAATCGAAGGGCAGAGCTGATGCACGGTGAGTTTTCCAAGGGTTCCTACGCCCTGTCACCACTCCCGCAGTGACAGCCAAAAGACTATCCCCGCACCACCGCGCCCACCAGTTCACGCAAACCGCCGCAACTCACAGGAAACGTCCGAAGCCCTTGCCCGGAAATATCACTCTGACTCGTCCCGCAAGTAGTCCAGCAATGCCGAAGCCGACGATTCCTCCGACGCCGAAACCGCAAAAAACCTGACAACCTTGCAGCGCAAGACATCAGCGGGAAACGCCTCGAACAACACCGGCTGCTCCTCGCTCAACCACTGCAAGGCGTTGTTGATCCGGGCATCACCACCGAATTGCGCCAGCAGCTTTTCCGGCACCGTCCACCAAGGAAATTCCCGTCCCGAGACCTGCGCCCTGCCCCCGATCCCGACGGCCTGACCGTTGATCAAGCCTCGCGTGAGAATCGGCAGCAATTGCCCGGCATCCACCTCGGACGACTCAAGGATTGGCAACAAAAACCGCCCATCCCAAAACCGCAAGAACACCGCTTTCCCGTCCGGCATCAGCACCTGAGTCAAACTGCGAAAGTGCTCGACCACCGCCTCAAGCCCCGCCGAAGAGACCGCCAGCCAGCCCCAGCCGCGATACTCCGTGGTCGCCACCCAATCCAGAAACTCACTGCCCGCGTCGACGATTCCCACATAGGGCATCACCGCATCCCACTCGGCATAGATCGTTTCCGCCCAGACCGGTTTCGGTATCTGCGCATTCCACGGCCAGGCTTTCAGCGGGTCCACCGCACTGGCACAACTGAAAACCGCGAACAACTGCTCCGACGGTTTCAGCGGCTCATCCTTCAACCATTGATCAGGCTGCACAGACACCGTCCTTACAGCGCTCGCATTCTTCGCAGAACGGTGCGTCTCCTTTAAGGCTCATGATTTGCGCAGCAGTCAGAATCGCTGCCGGTGCTGCGATCAGCTTTTCCGGCAAACCCGGCACTGTCGGCGCGGCGCTCATCGCCGCCATCGGCGCACCACCCACCACAATCGGCACACTGCTGAAGATCCCGCCGGGGCCGATGTTGATCCACTGCCCGCCCGCCTGAATCGTCGCGCTCGCCCCGCCGTCGATCACCACCTGCTGGCCGGCGCTGACATGAAATTGCGCACTGGCGTTGATCGCCTGATTGCTCACCCGAATGTGCCGATCACCGGTCACCGTGAGGTGGTCATCCTGCTTCACCTCGGTCTGCCGCTGGCCGTGGGTGATGCGCTGCTCATCGGCCTTCAGTTCATGCTTGGCGAGACCGGTCACAACGACACTGCGCTGGTTGTCGACCTGCACCTGCTGATCATTCAACACATGCTGCGTCCAGTTTCGCTGGGCGCGCAGGTAGATTTCCTCTGCGCCCTTGCGATCCTCGATGCGCAATTCGTTGTAACCGCCGCCGCCCGGACTGCTCTGGCTGCGGAAGATGCTGCGGGTCTTGTCGGCTGGTAGATCCAGCGGTATCGGCGTCGCCGCGTTTGGCAGGCAGCCCATGACCAACGGTTTGTCGGCGTCGGAATCGATGAACCCCACCAGCACTTCCATACCGACCCGTGGAATCAGCACGCTGCCGTAACGGTCATGAGCCCAGCCGCTGGCGACCCGCAGCCAACAGCTGGAATGCTCGTTGAGTTCGCCGTCGCGATCCCAGGCCAGTTGCACCTTGACCCGACCGTACTCGTCGCAATGGATTTCACTGTCTTTGGGGCCTGTGACCACGGCCGGTTGATAGCCAAGCATCCGTGGTTTTTCCGGGCCCATCGGCGGGCGGAAGAACACATCCCACGGCGTGGCGAGAAAGGTATTACGGTAACCCTGGAATTCATCGCCATCGCTGGTGACCGATTCCTCCAGCACTTGCGGCTGTCGTCCATGGTGCTCGACAGCAGTCAGCAGCCAGAGATCATTCAAATCCTGGCGCGGATGCTCGGTCAGCTGCAGGAAATGTCCACTGACGAGGGCGGATTGATCGCTGTGGCCCTCGGCCTGACGATAGTCGGCCACATGTCGTTCAAGGGTGCGCTGGGCCAGCTGCTTTCCGGTTTCACGCTCGGTGAACTGGCCGGGAAAGTGGTAATCCTCCAGCACCGGGCGCTGTTCGCTCTCGGCGCGACTTTGCATCGAAAGCCGGGGTTTGCTGAAGTCGTAATCACGCCGTGTGACCACGCTGGTACGAGTCTCAACGCGGACGGTGAAACGCTTGATCGCCGGTGCCGCCGCTGCCATGCCGCTACCCGGCAGGTACAGCGTCGGCTCGGCCAGACGCGGGAACACGGTCTGATCATCGCCGAACACCAACAGATGTCCATCCGGGCTGTGATGAAAGTGGAAATGAATGCCGACCTCGGCACACAGGCGCTGAATGAACGCCAGATCGCTCTCGGCGTACTGCACGCAATATTCACGGGGCGGGTAATCGCTGCCGAGGCGAAACTCGAAAGCATCGCGCAGGATCGCGTGATCCTTGAGGATCTGCGTCACGATCTGCGGCACGCTTTGTTGCTGGAAGATGCGCTGATTGATCCGGTGACCGAGATAGGCCAGACGCGGAACGAGGCTGACGTGATAGCGGGTCAGACGCTTGCCGGAATCCCCCTGCCCGACCCGATAGATCTGACCATGGATACCGGAACCGTCCTCGTCAAAACCCAGAAACGCCTGACAGTGCAGCAGGCTTTCAAGGTCCAGGTCCGGCCGTTCGCTGACCAGCTCCAGGTCGAAGCGAAAGGGTTGGCTGATGGCTTCCTTGCCCGTGAACTCAAGGACTTTGAGATCAAACCGGGCGCCTTCGACGGTCAACGTGAAACGCGGTTGATTGGCAGGCGCGAACATCCGATGTCTCTCTGCAGATTGAGGGCGGGCGATTCTGCATGAGGGGCAAGGGGTGCAGGATGGGTGACCGGAAAATCAGATTTTCCCTACTTGAAACTTCGATCTCCCCTTCAAGAATCGGCGTATTCGACTACAGACTTTTCCTTCAGAAAAATCGCAGGCAATAAAAAACGGCCCGTTTCCTATAGGAAACGGGCCGTTTTTTGTGAGCCTCAGCTCATTTCCATCACTTGTTCAGATGGAAGTCCTTCTCGGCCGCTTCAAAGCGCTGAACCATGCCAGTGCTTGGCTGGCCCATCAGGCTGACCAGGTAGATGGCCAGGCTGGCGAAGATGAAGCCCGGGATGATTTCGTACAGGCCCAGCACTTCGAAGTGCTTCCACACGATCACAGTGATCGCGCCGACCAGGATGCCGGCCAGTGCGCCGTTGCGGGTCATCTTTTTCCAGATCACCGAGATCAGCACGACCGGACCGAAGGCAGCGCCGAAACCGGCCCAGGCGTAGGACACCAGACCCAGCACGCGGTTGTCCGGATTGGCAGCCATCGCGATGGCGATCAGTGCAACCAGCAACACCATGGCGCGGCCGACCCATACCAGCTCGACTTGCGAGGCGGATTTACGCAGGAAGGTCTTGTAGAAGTCTTCGGTCAGGGCGCTCGAGCACACCAGCAACTGGCAGCTCAGGGTACTCATCACGGCAGCCAGAATCGCCGACAGCAGGACACCGGCAATCCAAGGGTTGAACAGCAGCTTGGCCAGCTCGATGAACACACGTTCGTGGTTTTCGCTCACTGGCATTGCCACATCCGGATTGGCCGAGAAGTAGGCGATACCGAAGAAGCCCACGGCCACGGTGCCGCCCAGGCACAGGATCATCCAGGTCATCGAGATGCGACGGGCGTTGGCGATGGATTTCACCGAGTCAGCGGCCATGAAGCGCGCCAGGATGTGCGGCTGGCCGAAGTAGCCCAGACCCCAGCCCATCAGCGAGATGATGCCGATGAAAGTGGTGCCCTTGAGCATGTCGAAGTTGCTCGGGTCGTTGGCTTCGATGGCCAGGAACGTGGTGTCGACGCCGCCGGTGGCCAGCAGAACGATGACCGGAGTCAGGATCAGGGCGAAGATCATCAGGGTGGCTTGTACAGTGTCGGTCCAGCTCACCGCGAGGAAACCGCCGACGAAGGTGTAGGCAATCGTCGCCGCAGCACCGGCCCACAGCGCCGTCTCGTAGGACATGCCGAAGGTGCTTTCGAACAGACGGGCGCCGGCAACGATGCCGGAAGCACAGTAGATGGTGAAGAACACCAGAATCACTACTGCCGAAATGATCCGCAGCAGACCGCTTTTGTCTTCGAAACGGCTGGCGAAGTAGTCCGGCAGAGTCAGGGCATCGCCGTTGTGTTCGGTTTGAACACGCAGACGGCCGGCGACGAACAGCCAGTTCAGGTAGGCACCGACGATCAGGCCGATGGCGATCCAGCTTTCGGAAAGACCGGACATGTAGATGGCGCCCGGCAGGCCCATCAGCAACCAGCCGCTCATGTCGGAAGCGCCGGCGGACAATGCGGTCACCACGCTGCCCAGGCTGCGTCCGCCCAGAATGTAGTCGGAAAGGTTGTTGGTGGAGCGATAGGCCATGAAGCCGATCAGCACCATTGCTGCGATGTAGATCACGAACGTGATCAGGGTTGGATTGCTTGCGCTCATTACGTACGTGCCCTGGCTTTGTTTTTATGTAGCGGCGGCGGTTGCACCGTTTGCAGACTGACGTCTGACAGACGATTCGCACGGCCACGCATTTATGACCAATGTTTCCCCAGGAAAGCCATTGGCCGGTAAACCGGGTTGTCCCGGTTGCACCTTGGGCGCGAATCCTATGCAACAAAGCAAAACAGGTGCAACCAGTTTCTTGAGAATTAGTTGCACCTACGTCGTTTTTTTGCCTGTAAACCGCCGATTTTGCACTGTTGCGGCGCAGTGACACCCCGCCATCTGCCTTGAAAGCACCTATCTAGAGCGGTCATCGCGAAGCTGAAATTTATTCCTGACAAGTTGCCGAATATTCCGACAAAAAAAGGGTTGCACCCGGTTGCACCTCTTTCGGCTCGCGGCTAATCTTGCCGCCAGCTGTTGTCGCGCAACTGCGGCACCCATGAGGATAAAAATATGGCTACCACCACCCTTGGGGTCAAACTCGATGACCCGACCCGCGAGCGCCTGAAGGCCGCCGCAACCTCGATTGATCGCACGCCGCACTGGCTGATCAAGCAGGCAATTTTCAATTACCTGGAAAAACTCGAGGGTGGTGCAACCCTGACCGAGCTGAACGGTTTGACCGCCAAGGACGCCGACGACGCGGGCGAAGTCCACACCGATCACGCTCACCAATGTTTCCTCGAATTCGCCGAAAGCATCCTGCCGCAATCGGTGCTGCGCGCCTCGATCACCGCCGCTTACCGTCGCCCTGAGCCGGAAGTGGTGCCGATGCTGATCGAGCAGGCTCGCCTGCCGGCGCCGATGGCCGAAGCCACCAACAAACTCGCTGCAACCATCGCGGAAAAACTGCGTAACCAGAAGAGTGCCGGCGGTCGTGCAGGCATTGTTCAGGGTCTGCTGCAGGAATTTTCCCTGTCGTCCCAGGAAGGCGTGGCGCTGATGTGCCTGGCCGAAGCGCTGCTGCGTATCCCGGACAAGGGCACTCGCGATGCACTGATCCGCGACAAGATCAGCACCGGCAACTGGCAGCCGCACTTGGGCAACAGCCCTTCGCTGTTCGTCAATGCGGCGACCTGGGGTCTGCTGCTGACCGGCAAACTGGTCTCCACTCACAACGAAGCCGGCCTGACTTCGTCCCTGAGCCGCATCATCGGCAAGAGCGGCGAGCCGATGATCCGCAAGGGCGTCGACATGGCCATGCGCCTGATGGGCGAGCAGTTCGTGACCGGCGAAACCATCGCCGAAGCCCTGGCCAATGCGAGCAAGTTCGAAGCCAAGGGCTTCCGTTATTCCTACGACATGCTCGGTGAAGCAGCGCTGACCGAACACGACGCCCAGAAGTACCTGGCCTCGTACGAACAAGCCATTCACTCGATCGGTAAAGCGTCCCACGGCCGTGGGATTTATGAAGGCCCGGGCATCTCGATCAAACTGTCCGCCCTGCACCCGCGCTACAGCCGCGCCCAGTACGAGCGCGTGATGGACGAGCTGTACCCGCGCCTGCTGTCGCTGACCCTGCTGGCCAAGCAATACGACATCGGTCTGAACATCGACGCCGAAGAAGCCGACCGCCTGGAGCTGTCGCTGGATCTGCTCGAGCGCCTGTGCTTCGAACCGCAACTGACCGGCTGGAACGGCATCGGTTTTGTGATCCAGGCCTACCAGAAGCGTTGCCCATACGTGATTGACTACGTGATCGACCTGGCTCGCCGCAGCCGTCATCGCCTGATGATCCGCCTGGTGAAAGGCGCGTACTGGGACAGCGAAATCAAGCGCGCCCAGGTCGAAGGCCTGGAAGGCTATCCGGTGTACACCCGCAAGGTGTACACCGACGTTTCCTACATCGCCTGCGCCCGCAAACTGCTGTCGGTACCGGAAGTCATCTACCCGCAGTTCGCCACGCACAACGCCCACACCCTGTCGGCGATTTATCACATTGCCGGTCAGAACTATTACCCGGGTCAGTACGAATTCCAGTGCCTGCACGGCATGGGCGAACCTTTGTACGAGCAGGTTGTAGGCAAGGTTTCCGAAGGCAAGCTGAACCGTCCGTGCCGCGTGTACGCTCCGGTCGGCACCCACGAAACCCTGCTGGCGTACCTCGTACGTCGTCTGCTGGAAAACGGCGCCAACACCTCGTTCGTCAACCGTATCGCCGACCAGTCGATTTCGATCCAGGAACTGGTGGCCGATCCAGTTGCGCAAATCGAGCAGATGGCGACCGCGGAAGGTGGTTTCGGCCTGCCGCACCCGCGCATTCCGCTGCCGCGTGACCTTTATGGTTCCGAGCGCGCCAACTCCAGCGGCATCGACATGGCCAACGAACACCGTCTGGCATCGCTGTCCTGCGCCCTGCTGGCGACCGCGCACAACAACTGGAAAGCCGCGCCGATGCTCGGTTGTGCCTCCAGCAACGAAGCGCCGGCACCAGTCCTGAACCCGTCCGATCTGCGTGACGTGGTCGGCCACGTGCAGGAAGCCACCGTCGAAGACGTCGACAACGCCATTCAATGCGCCCTGAACGCCGCACCGATCTGGCAGGCCACCCCGCCCGCCGAGCGGGCCGCGATTCTGGAACGCGCCGCTGACTTGATGGAAGGCGAGATCCAGCCGCTGATGGGCCTGCTGGCCCGCGAAGCCGGCAAGACCTTCGCCAACGCCATCGCCGAAGTCCGCGAAGCCGTCGACTTCCTGCGTTATTACGCGGTGCAGGCACGCAACGATTTCAGCAACGACGCCCACCGCCCACTGGGCCCGGTGGTCTGCATCAGCCCGTGGAACTTCCCGCTGGCGATCTTCAGCGGCCAGGTTGCTGCCGCACTGGCCGCCGGTAACCCGGTGCTGGCCAAACCGGCCGAACAGACTCCGCTGGTCGCCGCACAAGCCGTACGCCTGTTGCTCGAAGCCGGGATTCCGGAAGGCGTGCTGCAACTGCTGCCGGGTCGCGGTGAAACTGTCGGCGCCGGTCTGGTCGGTGACGAGCGCGTCAAAGGCGTGATGTTCACCGGCTCCACCGAAGTCGCGCGCCTGCTGCAACGCAACATTGCCGGTCGCCTCGACAACCAGGGCCGTCCGATCCCGCTGATCGCCGAAACCGGTGGCCAGAACGCGATGATCGTCGATTCTTCGGCACTGACCGAACAAGTAGTGATCGATGTGGTGTCGTCGGCCTTCGACAGCGCCGGTCAGCGTTGCTCGGCCCTGCGCGTCCTGTGCTTGCAGGAAGATTCCGCTGATCGCGTCATCGAAATGCTTAAAGGTGCGATGGCTGAAAGCCGTCTCGGCAACCCGGAGCGTCTGTCCGTGGACATCGGCCCGGTGATCGACGCCGAAGCCAAGGCCGGCATCGAGAAGCACATCCAGGGCATGCGCGACAAAGGTCGCAACGTGTACCAGGTGGCGATCGCCGATGCCGAGGAAGTCAAACGCGGCACCTTCGTCATGCCGACCCTGATCGAACTGGAAAGCTTCGACGAGCTGCAACGCGAGATCTTCGGCCCGGTGCTGCACGTGGTGCGCTACAAGCGTAAAGAGATCGACCAGTTGATCGCCCAGATCAACGCCTCCGGTTACGGCCTGACCCTCGGCGTGCACACCCGCATCGACGAGACCATCGCCAAGGTGATCGACAACGTCAACGCCGGTAACGTGTACGTCAACCGCAACATCGTCGGTGCCGTGGTCGGCGTTCAGCCGTTCGGTGGCGAAGGCCTGTCGGGTACGGGTCCGAAGGCCGGTGGTCCGTTGTACCTGTACCGCCTGCTGTCGACGCGTCCTACCGACGCCATCGAACAATCCTTCGCACGCGGTGATGCGGCCGTGGCACCGGACGTTCGTCTGCGCGACGCCCTGAGTAAACCGCTGGTTGCCCTGAAAGCCTGGGCCGACAGCAACAAGTTCGCCGATTTGAGCACGCTGTGCGTTCAATACTCGGCGCAATCGCAAAGCGGCATCACCCGCGTGCTGGCCGGCCCGACCGGCGAGAAGAACAGCTACGCGATCCTGCCGCGCGAGCACGTGTTGTGCCTGGCGGACATCGAAGGTGATCTGCTGACCCAACTGGCGGCGGTACTGGCGGTGGGCGGTTCGGCGGTCTGGCCGGAATCCGACGCCAACAAGGCATTGTTCGCACGCCTTCCGAAGGAGATTCAGGCGCGGATAAAACTGGTTTCCGACTGGAACAAGGACGACGTGGTGTTCGATGCGGTTCTGCATCACGGCCACTCCGACCAGTTGCGGGCGGTCTGCCAGCAGATTGCCAAGCGTGCCGGTGCCATCATCGGGGTTCAGGGCCTGTCCCAGGGCGAAACCAACATTGCGCTGGAGCGCCTGGTGATCGAGCGCGCGTTGAGCGTCAACACCGCAGCAGCAGGCGGTAACGCCAGCCTGATGACTATCGGCTAATCAGCGACTCTGTCAGCCACTTAGAAATGGGCGCCCTCACCGGCGCCCATTTTTTTGGCCTCTCCATCACCGTTATCAATCTTCCTGTTCAGCCTTTATTCGCACGCCTAGACTCGGCCCATTCCAAAAAAAGGTAGGCCGCCATGTCCGAGACGCTGCTCAGTTCCCGCAATCTGGCTTTCGAGCTGTACGAAGTCCTCGATGCCGAGGGCCTGACCCGGCGCGAGCGGTTTGCCGAGCACAACCGCGAAACCTTCGATGCCGCCATCGGCACGGCGCGCAACATCGCCGAGAAGTACTTCGCACCGCACAATCGCAAGGGCGACGAGAACGAGCCGCGCTACGAGAACGGTCAGGCGATTCTGATTCCCGAAGTGAAACCGGCGGTGGATGCCTTCCTCGAAGCCGGATTCCTCAACGCTGCGCGCAGTTTCGACGCTGGCGGCATGCAACTGCCTACATTGTTGTCCCAGGCCTGCTTCGCTCACTTTCAGTCGGCCAACGCCGCTTCGACCTCCTATCCGTTCCTGACCATGGGCGCGGCCAATCTGATCGAAAGTTTCGGCACCGAGGAGCAGAAGCAACGCTTCCTGCAACCGATGATCGATGGCCGTTTCTTCGGCACCATGGCCCTGACCGAGCCCCATGCCGGCTCGTCGCTGTCGGATATTCGCACCCGTGCAGAGCCTGCGTCCGACGGCACTTATCACCTCAAGGGCAACAAGATCTTCATCTCCGGCGGCGATCACCCGCTCTCGGAAAACATCGTGCACATGGTGCTGGCCAAACTGCCGGACGCGCCAGCCGGGGTGAAGGGCATTTCGCTGTTCATCGTGCCCAAGTTTCTGGTCAACGATGACGGCAGTCTGGGCAAGCGCAACGACGTGCTGCTGGCCGGGCTGTTCCACAAGATGGGCTGGCGCGGAACGACGTCCACGGCGCTGAACTTCGGCGATAGCGGCGAGTGTGTCGGCTATCTGGTGGGCAAGCCGCATCACGGTTTGAGCTACATGTTCCAGATGATGAACGAGGCGCGGATCGGCGTCGGCATGGGCGCGGTGATGCTTGGTTATGCCGGCTATTTGTACTCGCTGGAATACGCTCGCGAACGTCCACAGGGCCGAGTGCCGGACAGCAAGGACCCGACGACGGCGCCGGTGGCAATCATTCAGCACGCCGATGTCAGACGCATGCTGCTGACGCAGAAATCCTACGTCGAAGGTGCGTTCGATCTCGGCCTGTATGCGGCGCGACTGTTCGATGACACCACCACACTGGAAACCGAAGCCGAGCGCAAGCAAGCTCACGAGCTACTGGATTTGCTGACACCGATCGTCAAATCCTGGCCATCGGAGTTCTGCCTGAAGGCCAACGAACTGGCGATCCAGATTCTCGGCGGCCACGGTTACACCCGCGAATACCCGGTGGAGCAGTACTACCGCGACAACCGCCTGAACCCGATCCACGAAGGCACCCACGGCATTCAGTCGCTGGACTTGCTGGGACGCAAACTCGCGCAGAACGGTGGCGCCGGGCTCAAGCAACTGATGCGCCTGATCGCCGACACCGCCGAACGCGCGGTGGCGTATGAATCGTTGACCGCACTGCGTGAACCGCTGGAGAAACTGGTCGCGCGTCTGCAGACCGTGACCATTGGCCTGCTGACTGACCTGGCCCAGGGCAAGGTCAACAGCAGCCTGGCGAATTCGGCGCTGTACCTGAAAGTGTTCGGGCATGCAGTGATCGGCTGGCGCTGGCTGGAACAGGCGATTCGCGCCGAGGAAGGGTTGGCCAAGGGCAATGTGGCGGACGCCGACTTCTATAAGGGCAAGTTGCAGGCGGCGCGATATTTTCTGACATGGGAAGTGCCGGGGTGCCAGCATGAGCTGACGTTGCTGGAGACGCGGGATGATACGTGTCTGGCAATGCAGGATGCGTGGTTCTGATACCTTAGCGATCGTTCCCACGCTCCGCGTGGGAACGATCAGCGCCTCTACAGGGAACGATCAGTCAGCTCAGTTTGAACCCACCCATCTGCCGCGCCAGATCATCCGCCAACCGCTGCAACATCTGACAATCCTCACGACAAGCGCGAACCTCCCCCGCCGTGGCCCGCGCCAGATCGGAAATCCCCTGCACATTGCGATTGATCTCTTCGGTCACCGCCGACTGCTCTTCAGTCGCCGTCGCGACTTGATGGTTCATGTCGCTGATGCGTTCGACCTGCCCGGTAATCGCGGTCAGTGACGCCCCGGTACGCTGACTCGATTCAACGCCGGTTCCCGTCGCGGCCTGGCCGGTGCGCATCGATGACACCGCATTCTCCGCACCCTGCTTGAGGCTGCCGATCATCTGCTGAATCTCGTCGGTAGACGCCTGAGTGCGGCGCGCCAGCGTCCGCACTTCATCGGCCACCACCGCAAAACCACGCCCCATATCGCCGGCCCGCGCCGCCTCGATCGCCGCGTTCAACGCCAACAGATTGGTCTGTTCGGACACCCCGCGAATCACCGCCAGTACCTGATCGATCGACGCCACCTGATGCGCCAGCTCACCCACTGCCCCGGCCGCGACGCCGATTTCATCAGACATGCTTTCTATATGGCGAATCGACCCGCCGACCACTTCCCGCGCCTGCATCGCTTCATCGCGAGCGGTTTGCGAGGCGAGCGCCGCATTACCGGCGTTCTGGGCGATCTCCTGCACGGTCAGGCCCATTTCGTGGACGGCGGTGGCGACCATGTCGGTCATTTCCTGCTGGCGACCGGAGCGCTCGGCGGTGTTATCCACAACCCTGGCAACCTGACCGACGGCGACGCGCAGACGCTCGCTGGTGGTCAGCACTTCGCCGATCATCCCGCGCTGGCTGTCGAGGAAACGGTTGAAGCCACGGGCAAGGTCGCCCAGTTCATCGGCGCGACTGGAATCTAACCGATGGGTCAAATCTCCACCACCGCTACCGATTGCTACCAGTGCGGCTGTTACCTGACGAATCGGGCGCACCAATCCCTGGGCCAGCCAGATCACCAGTACCAGGCAAACCAGCGCCACCGCCAGACCGATACCGCTACTCATCCACATCGCCCGCCGGGCTTCGGCGTAGATCTGCGACTGTGGCACTTCGGCCACCAGCGTCCAGCCGAGATCGCGCAAAGGCAGGCTGAAGGCGAGGAAGTCTTCGCCGTCGCGCTGGAAGCTGCTGTTGGTCGCCACTTTATGGCCCATGACCGCTTGCGCCGCATTGGCGCCGATCTGCTCCGTGAGGGTGCGTTTGCCGCTGAACTGCGCCTCGGGATGGACCTGGATCAAACCGTCGGAACGCACAAGATAGACCTTCCCGCGCTCGCCGAAGCTGAAGTTGTGAATCAGCTCGGACAGCTCTTTCATGCTCAATCCAAGCCCCGCCACGCCGACCACTTTGCCGGCCTGCTCGACTTTCAAATCGATGAACAGCGCCAACTCTCCAGTGGCCCCGTCATTGTCGATGTTCAGGGTTCGGGGCTGATTGCTGTCGAGGAAAGAATAAAACCACGCATCGGCCGGTTTGGATCGACTAAGGGTGCGATCCAGGCCTTTTTCGGTGATGTAGTGATTGGATTCCGTGCCGATGATCAGCGCGGTAAACGCCTTGTGTTCGGCGCGGATGCCTTCCAGATATTGCGCGAAGCCTGCCGTTTTAGCGGAATCTTCGCCATTGGCCAGCCAATCGCGGACCATCGTGTTGCTGGCGATGTCTTTGGCGGCGGTGAGGGGCTGAACGAGGATTCGTTCGATGTCGTTGCGCGTCGCTTCGATGCTCGACGGCAACGCCTGTTCGACCAGATAGCTCTGGGCGAGGCGGTTGACCACCAGGGTATAAATGCCAACCACGATCAGGATGCTGACCAGCAGGGCGGTGCCCATGCCGAGGATCAACTGCCATTGAATACTGCGACGCCAGAACTGCATGAAGCACCCCCAAAGAATAAGAGGCTGAAACACTGCAACAGCCGTGCCGATTGTATACAGCGCAATCGACAATCTTATTCTTTGGTTGTGCGCAACCCCATCAACCCTGATTGATGGTCTTGGCGATAGTCTCGACCGTGGCGCTGACTTGCTCTTGGTAACGTTCGAGTTCCTGCTGGTGCTGCTTTTTCATTTCAATCTGCTGCGAGCACAGATTCATCGCCGCCAGCACCAGCAGGCGGTCGCCGATCAGCGTCGGGTATTTGCGTTTGGTGTCGGCCAGTGCGGCCTTGAGCATCAATGCGGCGTCCAGCAGGGTCTGTTCTTCCCCGGCCGGTGCCTTGATCGAATAGTCCTCCCCGAGAATGGAGATGACTTTTACCCCTGCTGTGCCGTGGTTCATGCGCTGACAGGACCTGCATTGACGCGATCAACCAGGGCCTGGATGCGTGCGGCGGTGGCGCCGTGCTTTTCTTCCTGTTCCATCAGGCTCAGTTGCAGGCTCTCGTTTTCATCCTTGACCTGGGCCAGTTCCGTGGACAGGGTCTGGTTGGTTTCCGACAGGGTCTGGTTCTGTTGCACCAGATCGCTGACGAGCTGTTCCAATTGGCTGAGGGATGCTTCCAACATTTTGATCTTCCAGGGCTTTTTCAAAGGGCGCGTACGATAAAGAAAAGTCGTCGTGGATGCCAGGATTAAACCGGCGCAAGGCCTTGATTTTCCTGGCAGTCGACCATTCCTGCGAGTGTTAGAGACTGTGATCTGCCGATCTGGTTCCTGCACTTCGTCGCCCGCCCCCTTATGCGACAAATACGCGCACCGCCTCAAGACTTTAGTCGTATGACCGATAAGTCATCCAACAGCAGTCTCAGCCCGCATGGATGCGGCCCTTCCTCGGTATCCGCCACATGTCTCTTCGCAATATGAATATCGCCCCCCGGGCGTTCACCGGTTTCGCCCTGATCGGCGGCCTGATGCTGATCCTCGGTGTGTTCGCCCTGAACCAGATGAGCAAGATCCGCGGCGCCGCCGAAAACATCACCACCACCAGCGTGCCGAGCATCAAGAACCTCGACGAGTTCACCCAGTTGACCCTGCGTCTGCGGGTGCTGTCGTACCGCTTGCTGGTGAACCGTGAGCCGGACGTCCAGCAGAAAACCGTCGAGCTGCTGGAAATGCGCAACCAGCAGATCCGCAAGGCCCAGACCGACTACGAGCCGCTGATCGGCAGCCCGCAGGAACGTGCGGCCTACGATCAATACGTGCAGTTGCTGGGCCAGTACCGCCAGATCGAAGACCGGATGAAAACCCTGTCGCGCAACAACCAGGTGGATGAGCTGCGCAACCTGCTGAACACCGAATTGCTGAACAACTCCGAAGCAATGAACACCGTGCTCAACCGCCTGATGCAGATCAACGGCGAGCAGATCAGCCAGACCAACCAGCAAGCCGCCGAGCAGTTTTCTTCGGCCTTCAATCTGGTGGTGACACTGCTGGTGATCGCGACCGGCCTTACCTTCCTCTTTGCCTGGCTACTGACCCTGAGCATCACCAAGCCGATCTCGAAAGCACTGGATGCCGCGGAAACCATCGCCGAAGGCAACCTGACCCAGCCGATCCACGTTGACGGCACCGACGAAGCCGGGCGCCTGCTGGCGGCCATGGCCAAGATGCAGTCGAAGCTGCGCGACACCCTGCAGCGAATTTCCGGCTCGGCCACCCAACTGGCGTCCGCTGCCGAAGAGCTGAACAGCGTCACCGACGAAAGCGCCCGTGGCCTGACCCAGCAGAACAACGAAATCGAACAGGCCGCCACGGCAGTCAACGAGATGACCAGCGCCGTGGAAGAGGTCGCACGCAACGCCGTCAGCACCTCGGAAGCCTCGAAGTACGCCACCACCTCCGCCGGCGACGGCCGCGATCTGGTGCAGGAAACCGTCAGCGCCATCGAACGCATGAGCGCCGACGTGCAGAGCACTGCGACCCTGATTGGCGATCTGGCCAACGAATCCCGCGACATCGGCAAAGTGCTGGACGTGATCCGTGGTCTGGCCGATCAGACCAACCTGTTGGCGCTCAACGCCGCTATCGAAGCAGCCCGTGCCGGTGAAGCCGGTCGTGGTTTTGCCGTGGTGGCCGACGAAGTCCGTGCTTTGGCGCACCGCACCCAGCAGTCGACCAGCGAAATCGAACGCATGATCGGCAGCATCCAGAGCGGCACCGAACACGCGGTGGATTCGATGCGCAACAGCACTGAACGCGCCGAATCGACCCTGAACATCGCCCGTGGCGCCGGCCTGTCGCTGGACACCATCAACACCGCCATCGTCGAGATCAACGAGCGCAACCTGGTGATCGCCAGCGCTGCCGAAGAACAGGCGCAGGTAGCGCGGGAAGTGGACCGCAACCTGGTGAACATCCGCGATCTGTCGGTGCAATCGGCAACCGGCGCGAATCAGACCAGTGCGGCGAGCAACGAGCTGTCGCGCCTGGCGCTGGATCTGAACAATATGGTTGGGCGGTTCAGCCTGTAACCTTCCACATGGCTGATCGTTCCCACGCCTGTGGGAACGATCTTGCACTCCGCGCAAAAACCTTTTTGACAGCATCACATTTCAACAGGTTAGAATCGCTGGCACGCAGACTGCATGGTCAGTTTGTGCCCGTCTTTCCGCTTCTGGAGTACTGCCTTTGAATGCGACGACCATCAACAGCCTGTTCTTGATCGGCGCGTTGCTGGTAGGTGCGAGCATTCTTGTCAGTTCCCTTTCGTCGCGTCTCGGCATCCCGATTCTGGTGATCATCCTCGCGGTCGGCATGACTGCCGGGGTCGATGGCGGCGGCATCATTTTCGATAACTACCCGACGGCCTATCTGGTCGGCAACCTCGCACTCGCGGTGATTCTGCTCGACGGCGGCTTGCGCACCCGGGTGTCGAGTTTCCGCGTGGCCCTGTGGCCGGCCTTGTCGCTGGCCACGGTCGGCGTCCTTATCACCACCGGCCTCACCGGCATGGCTGCCGCGTGGCTGTTCGACCTGAATCTGATTCAGGGCCTTCTGATCGGCGCCATCGTCGGTTCCACAGACGCCGCGGCGGTGTTCTCGCTACTCGGCGGCAAGGGCCTGAACGAGCGGGTGACCGCCAGTCTGGAAATCGAATCCGGCAGCAACGACCCGATGGCGGTGTTCCTTACCGTGACCCTGATCGACATGCTCGCCAGCGGCCAGACCGGCCTGCACTGGAACCTGCTGACCCACCTGATCCGCGAGTTCGGTATCGGTGGCGTGATCGGCCTCGGCGGCGGCTGGCTGATGCTGCAACTGGTCAACCGGATCAACCTCGCCACCGGCCTCTATCCGATCCTGGTGATAGCTGGCGGTCTGGTGGTGTTTGCCCTGACCAACGCCCTGCATGGCAGCGGCTTCCTCGCCGTGTACCTGTGCGGCCTGGTGATCGGCAACCGTCCGGTGCGCAGCCGCCACGGCATCCTGCACATGCTCGATGGCATGGCGTGGCTGGCGCAGATCGGCATGTTCCTGGTGCTGGGTTTGCTGGTCACTCCGCACGATTTGCTGCCGATCGCCTTGCCGGCCCTGGGTCTGGCGCTGTGGATGATTCTGTTCGCGCGGCCGCTGTCGGTGGTGGTCGGGTTGCTGCCGTTCAAGGCATTCCATGGTCGCGAAAAGGCCTTCATTTCCTGGGTCGGCCTGCGTGGCGCGGTACCGATCATTCTGGCGGTGTTCCCGCTGATGGCCGGCCTGCCGAATGCGCAGTTGTACTTCAACCTAGCGTTCTTCATCGTGCTGGTGTCGCTGCTGGTGCAGGGCACGAGCCTGCCGTGGGTGGCCAGACTGCTCAAGGTAACGGTCCCGCCGGAGCCCGCGCCGATCTCCCGCTCGGCACTGGAAGTGCACATCACCAGCGAGTGGGAACTGTTCGTTTACAAGCTCGGTGCGGAGAAATGGTGCATCGGTTCCCCCCTGCGCGAGCTGAAAATGCCCGAAGGCACCCGTATCGCCGCCCTGTTTCGCGGTCAGCAACTGCTCCATCCGTCGGGTAGCACGGTGCTGGAAGTCGATGATTTGCTGTGTGTTATCGGCCATGAACACAACCTGCCGGCCCTTGGAAAACTGTTCAGCCAGGCGCCGCAACGAGGCCTCGACCTGCGCTTCTTCGGCGACTTCGTACTCGAAGGAGACGCCCAGCTCAAAGCGGTTGCGGCCCTCTACGGCCTGTCGGCCGAGGGCATCGATCCGGACATGACCCTGGGCCACTTCATTGCCCAGAAAGTCGGCGGTGCACCGATCGTTGGCGACCAGGTGGAATGGAACAACACCCACTGGACGGTGGCGGTCATGGACGGGAACAAGATCGCCAAAGTGGGCGTCAGATTCCCCGAAGGAAGTCGCCCGGGGCCCGGGCTCTTCCTCTAAACTGCCTCCACTCTCACTTGCTTGACCGGTCTCTATGCCTACCCTGCGCTCCTTTTTCCTCGCGGCCCTGCTGGGCCTGAGTCTCACTGTCGGCCCGCTGCAGGCCGCAGAACCGCCGTCCAGCGAAGCCGTGCAGGCAAACCTGGACAAGCTCACCGACAGCAAACTGCCCGAGGCCGACAAAAAGGCCCTGCAAACGCTCCTGCAAAACACGCTGAACCAGCTCAACAACCGGCGTGACTACGATCAGAAGCTGATTGACCTCAAGCAGCAACTGGCCACAGCGCCGAAACAGACCATCGAGAACACCCGCGAACTGGCACGCCTCAAAGCCACGGCCGTGGTACCGGTAGCGCAGCGCTTCACCAAAGAGAACATCCAGCAACTGGAGCAGATACTCACCGAGCGCTCGACCCAGCAAAGCGACCTGCAAAAAGCCCTGGCCGACGCCAACAGCCTGATCATCACCGCCCAGACCCGTCCGGAGCGCGCCCAGGCAGAAATCGCCAGCAGCCAGACACGCATCCAGCAGATCAACAGCATCCTCAAGACCGGCAAGGACAGCGGCAAGACCCTGAGCGCCGAGCAACGCGACCTGCTCAACGCCGAGCTGGCAGCACTCAATGCACTGATCCCGTTGCGCCGCCAGGAACTGGCCGGCAACAACCAGTTGCAGGATCTGGGCAACAGCCAGCATGACCTGCTCACGGAAAAATCCGACCGGCTGGACCACGAGATTCAGGAACTGCAGACCCTGATCAACCAGAAGCGTCTGACCCTGTCTCAGGAAACCGTGACGCAGCAGTCGATCGAGGCTCAGAAGTCCGGCAGCAGCACCCTGCTCGCCACTGAAAGCGCGGCCAATCTCAAACTCTCCGACTACTTGCTCAAAAGCACCGACCGCCTCAACGAGCTGACCCAGCAGAACTTGCAGACCAAGCAACAACTGGACAGCGTGACCCAGAGCGATTCGGCCCTCGACGAGCAGATCAACGTGCTCAAGGGCAGCCTGCTGCTGTCGAAAATTCTCTATAAACAAAAGCAGGCGCTGCCACGCCTCAAAGTCGACCGCGACCTGGCGGACCAGATCGCCGACATTCGCCTGTACCAGTTCGAAATCAACCAACAGCGCGAACAGTTGAGCAATCCGGCGACTTACGTCGACAACCTGCTGTCCACCCAGCCGCCGGAGCAAGTCACGCCACAACTGCGCAAGAGTCTGCTGGAGCTGGCCAACACCCGTGTCGATCTGCTGGAGCGGCTGAGTCGCGAATTGAGCGCGATGCTCAATGAATCGATCACCCTGCAACTGAACCAGAAGCAACTGCTGAGCACCGCGCAAAGCCTGCGCGCGACCCTCGACGAACAGATGTTCTGGATTCCCAGCAACAAGCCGCTGGACTCAGAGTGGCTGCGCGGTGTGCCGGAGCGCCTGAAACGCCAGATCGACACCCTGCCGCTGGCCTCCAGCCTCAGCGAACTGACCGACGGTCTGACCCAGCGCCCGCTGTTGTTCCTGCCACTGGCGCTGCTGATCGGCGCCTTGCTGTGGCGGCGCAAGCAGCTGTATGCACGCCTGAACAAGGTTCACCAGGACATCGGCCACTTCAAGCGCGACAGCCAGTGGCACACGCCGCAGGCGATCCTGATCAACATCCTGCTGGCGATGCCGGTGGCGCTGGGCCTCGCCTTGTGCGGGCTGGCGCTGCAGATCGACGCCCGAGGACAGAACGCCAACATGGGCGCCGCCCTGCTGCAAATGGGCCAGGCGTGGCTGGTGTTTTACACCGCTTACCGGATCCTTGCGCCGGGCGGTGTGGCTGAACTGCACTTCCGCTGGGAGAAGCCGCAGGTTGAATTCCTCCAGGGCTGGGTGCGGCGTCTCGGCCTGGTGGTCATGGCTCTCGTGGCGGTGGTGGCAGTCGCCGAGCTGCAACCGGCGGCGCTGGCCGATGACGTCATCGGCATGCCGGTGGTGCTGACTTGCTACGCGCTGATGGCGTGGTTGCTCAGTCGCCTGCTGATCAGTAGCCCGACCCACGAAAACGCCTCGCTGTTCCGCAAGGCCGTGGGGATCATGTTCACCCTGCTGCCCATCGCGCTGTTTGTCGCGGTGTGCTTCGGCTACTACTACACCGCGCTGAAACTCAGCGACCGTTTGATCAACACGCTGTACCTGCTGATGTTCTGGCTGGTGATCGAGGCGACTTTCGTCCGTGGTCTGGCGGTTGCGGCTCGGCGTCTGGCCTACCAGCGCGCCCTGGCCAAACGTCAGGCAGCCAAAGAAGCCGGCGACGGCGAAGCGGTGATCGAAGAACCGACCCTCGACATCGAGAAGGTCAACGAACAGTCCCTGCGCCTGATACGCCTGGCCCTGCTCGGCGGTTTCATCGCCGCGCTGTACTGGGTCTGGGCCGACCTGATCACGGTGTTCTCGTACCTCGACAACATCACCCTCTACGAATACACCAGCGGCACCGGCGCCAACATGAGCATGGTGCCGATCAGCATCGGCGACATGCTCGGCGCGCTGATCATCATCGGCATTACCTTTGCGCTCGCACGCAACCTGCCAGGCCTGCTTGAAGTATTCGTGCTGTCGAAACTCAATCTGGCCCAGGGCAGCGCCTACGCGACTACCACGTTGTTGTCCTACGTGATCGCCGGGGTCGGTTTCGTCTCGACCCTGTCGACCCTCGGCGTGAGCTGGGACAAGTTGCAATGGCTGGTGGCGGCACTGTCGGTCGGCCTCGGTTTCGGCATGCAGGAGATCTTCGCGAATTTCATCTCCGGCATCATGATCCTGTTCGAACGCCCGGTACGGATCGGCGACACCATCACCATTGGCAATCTGTCGGGCACCGTGAGCAAGATCCGCATCCGCGCCACGACCATTACCGACTTCGACCGCAAGGACATCATTGTCCCGAACAAGACGTTCATCACCGGGCAACTGATCAACTGGTCGCTGACCGACACCATTACCCGGGTGACGCTGAAACTCGGCGTGGATTACGGTTCCGATCTGGATCTGGTCAAGGAACTGCTGCTCAAGGCCGCCCGGGAAAACCCGCGCGTACTCAAAGAACCCGAGCCGCACGTGTACTTCCTCAACTTCGGCGAAAGCACTCTCGATCATGAGCTGCGTATGCATGTGCGCGACCTCGGTGATCGCAACCCGGTGATCGACGAGGTCAACCGCTTCATCAACCGCGAGTTCAAGAAACAGCACATCAACATCTCGTTCCGGCAGATGGAGGTGTACCTGAAGAACCTCCACGGTCAGGAGTACAAACTGGTGCCGGTCGAAGACGACAGCAAAACCACCGTACCCGTCAGCGACGAGCAAAAACCGCTGCAAGAGCCGCCGCCCGCCAAACTCGACTAACCCGACCATTCCCAGCAGAATGCTCGGACATTCTGCTGGAGCCGGCCCTTGAAAGCCCTCGACGAACTGACCTTCGATAACCGCTTCGCCCGCCTGGGCGACGCGTTCTCGGCCCATGTGCTGCCCGAACCGATTGACAATCCGCGACTGGTGGTTGCCAGCCCGGCGGCCCTGGCGCTGCTGGATCTGGAACCGGCGACGGCCAACACCCAGGAGTTCGCTGAACTGTTCGGCGGGCACAAGTTGTGGGCCGATGCGGAGCCGCGGGCGATGGTCTATTCCGGGCATCAGTTCGGCGGCTACACCCCGCAACTGGGCGATGGTCGCGGGCTGCTGCTGGGCGAGGTCTACAACGCCGCTGGCGAGCACTGGGACTTGCACCTCAAGGGCGCCGGGCAGACACCGTTTTCGCGCATGGGCGATGGTCGTGCCGTGCTGCGTTCGTCGATCCGTGAATTTCTCGCATCCGAAGCGCTGTATGCGCTGAACATCCCGTCTTCACGTGCCGCGTGCGTGATCGGTTCCGATACCCCGGTCTGGCGCGAAAAGCAGGAACGCGCCGCAATGGTGCTGCGCCTGGCGCCAAGCCACATCCGCTTCGGCCATTTCGAATATTTCTATTACACCAAGCGTCCCGAGCAGCAGAAGTTGCTCGGCGAACACGTGTTGGCGATGCACTTCCCCGAGTGCCTGGAACAGCCGGAACCGTACCTGGCGATGTTCCGCGAAATCGTCGAGCGCAACGCCGAACTGATCGCCAAGTGGCAGGCCTACGGTTTCTGCCACGGGGTGATGAACACCGACAACATGTCGATCCTCGGCATCACCTTCGACTTCGGCCCGTTCGCTTTTCTAGATGACTTCGACGCGAACTTCATCTGCAACCACTCTGATGATCAGGGTCGTTACTCGTTCAGCAATCAGGTGCCCGTCGGCCAGTGGAACCTCAGCGCCCTGGCCCAGGCCCTGACGCCGTTCATCAGCGTCGAAGCCTTGCGCGAAACCCTTGGCCTGTACCTGCCACTGTTCCAGGCGCACTACCTCGACCTGATGCGCCGCCGTTTAGGCCTCACCACGGCCGAGGACGACGACCAGCAATTGCTGGAGCAACTGCTGCAACTGATGCAGAACAGCGGCGTCGACTACACGCTGTTTTTCCGTCATCTGGGCGAAGAATCCGCAGACCAGGCGGTTGCCCGGTTGCGCGATGACTTTGTGGATATCCGAGGTTTCGATGCCTGGGGCGAGCGCTATGTCGACCGTGTCGCACGCGATGGCGCCACCGATCAGGAACAGCGCCGCGCGCGGATGCACGCGGTGAACCCGCTGTACATCCTGCGCAATTACCTGGCGCAGAAGGCGATTGATGCTGCCGAGCAAGGCGACTACTCAGAAGTGCGTCGTCTGCATGCGGTGTTGAGCAATCCATTCGAGGAACAGCCTGGAATGGAAAGCTATGCGGAACGGCCGCCGGAGTGGGGCAAGCATCTGGAGATCAGTTGTTCATCGTGAGTGCGACGACTTGAACCTTGATAATCGATCCGTACGGCTCCAGATCAGCCGTACGATCACACTCTTTTCATCGAGCCCGACATGACCGACCCACTCCTCATCCCCTGCCCCTCCTGCAACGACCTCAACCGCATTCCCGCCGAGCGCCTCGGCGACCACCCGAAATGCGGGCGCTGCAAGTCCGAGGTGCTGTTGAACAAGCCGTTCGAACTCACGCAAAGCGATTACGCCAGCCAGATCAAGGGCGATCTGCCGTTGCTGGTGGACGTGTGGGCGGACTGGTGCGGGCCGTGCAAGTCGTTTGCGCCGGTGTTCGAGCAGGCGGCGGCGCAACTGGCGGGCAAATGCCGGCTGGCCAAGCTGGACAGTGAAGCCAATCAGCAGTTGTCGGCGCAGTTGGGGATTCGCTCGATTCCGAGCCTGATTCTGTTCAAAAACGGTCGTGAGGTGGCGCGGCAGAGCGGGGCGTTTCCGCTGCCGCAACTGATGGCGTGGCTGCGCAGCCAAGGCATCTGACACACCATCAGCCATGTGGGAGCTTGCTCCCACAGGGTTTTTTTCAGGCGTCTTCGAGCAGGTTGTGCAGCTCGACGAACTGCTGCGTCAGCTTGTGCCGCGGGTCGAGGTGGATCAGCGGTGTGCTGGCCTGGTGCGATTCGCGCATGCGTACCGAGCTGGCAAGGTACACCGGCAGCACCGGCAACCCTTCGGCGATCAATTCGTCGAGCATCTGCTGTGGCAGGCTGGCCCGGGCCTGGAACTGATTGACCACAATGCCTTCGACTTCCAGGCCTTCGTTGTGGTCGTCCTTCAACTCTTCGATCTCCGACATCAGCCCGTACAGCGCCTGACGGGAAAAGCTGTCGCAATCGAAGGGAATCAGCACACGATCAGCGGCAATCAGCGCGGATACCGCATAAAAGTTCAAGGCTGGCGGGGTATCGAGGTAGATGCGGTCGTATTCGCCGTCCAGCTCTTCCAGCAACTTACGCAGCTTGTTGATCTTGTGCTTGGCCTCGAGCTTGGGCTGCAGGTCGGCCAGTTCCGCCGTAGCGGTGATGATGTGCAGATTGTCGAACGGGGTTTCGTAGATATCCGCCTGGTTCTTCTTCGAAAACGGGCCCGAAGACAGGGTCTGCTTGAAGAAGTCGGCGATGCCCATCGGAATGTCATTACCGGTGAGCCCGGTCAGGTACTGAGTGGAGTTGGCCTGGGCATCGAGGTCTACCAACAGCGTGCGATAACCCTCGCTGGCGCTGACCGCCGCCAGATTGCAGGCGATGCTGGATTTGCCCACGCCACCTTTCTGATTGAACACCACGCGCCGCATGACAAAACCTCCGTGTATCAAAGAATGACCGAGTGTAGTAGTGCCCGGCCCCGCTTCGCTACCTTCGCGGACACGGACTACAGGGTCAGGCGCAAATATCTCAATAGTCACGGCGCAAATGCTGCCTTCGACCGCCGATATGCCCGACAGACAATCCCTTCACAATCCGGATAATGGCCAAATGATATTTTTTGCCATGTACCCTTTGGTCCATTTCAGAGCGCAAAATGTAACCAGCATTTGCTACACACTCGTCGCACCGGGATAATGCGCGCCACCCGGCGCCAAGCACCACGCCACTTTCGGCAAGGTCAGCTCCTCTGTGGCTTTGGCAGAACCGCGTCAAAAACAGCCCGCAGGGGCGGGATGAATGTCCGTGATCAACTTCAACATCGCCCAATGGCGCGCCTGGGCTCCCGGGCTCGA
Source organism: Pseudomonas sp. stari2 (assembly GCF_040760005.1). NCBI lineage: Bacteria > Pseudomonadati > Pseudomonadota > Gammaproteobacteria > Pseudomonadales > Pseudomonadaceae > Pseudomonas > Pseudomonas sp. Stari2. The sequence continues at coordinate 694,435 of NZ_CP099760.1, read as the reverse complement.
CAGCGTGGACGCCTGGCAAGCCTGGAGCCGACAGCCGATCGTGCTCCCGAGCAGCGATGCCGCGCCCGATGTGTCGTTCCTTCCCGCGATGCAGCGCCGCCGACTCAGCCGCCTGGCGCGGATGGCCTTCAGTGTCGGCTGGCCACTGGCCGACGGTCGGGAAAACCTGCCACTGGTGTTTGTGTCCCGCCACGGTGAAACCCCGCGTACGTTCGACATCCTCAGCGACCTGGCCAACGAACAACCGCTTTCACCGACCCAATTCAGCCTCTCCGTGCACAACGCGATCATCGGCCTGTGGTCGATCATGCGCGGCGAAACCAGCGAAATGACGGCCCTCGCCGCCGCTGGCGACGGCCTCGAACACGGCGTGCTGGAAGCCGCCGCCCTGCTGGACGAAGGTGCTCCAGCGGTACTGTTGGTGATCACCGAAGAACAACCGCCCGCCGCCTATTCGGCGTGGATCGATGACGTGCCGTTTCCGTATGCGGTCGGCTTGCTGCTGACCCCCGGTACCGACTGGCGGCTGACCCTGAACAGCGCCCCCGAAGCACTGTCCAAAGCGCAATGGCCCCACGCGCTGCACCTGCTGCAAACCCTGCTCGGCCAGCAAACCCTTTGCCAACATGCCTGGAAAAATCGTGTATGGACCTGGCAACGCAACCCGTGACCGAAAAAAACCGCGACGCCTACTACTGGCGTCTGCTGGCCACCGCCACCAGCTTTGCCCTGTTCGGGCTGGGCGGGCTGTGCCTGCGCCTGTTGGTTTTTCCGCTGCTGGGCTGCCTGCCGGGTGACGCTAAAACCCATCGCGAGCGGGCACGGCAGACCGTCAGTCGGCTGTTCTGGTTTTTCGTCCGGTTCATGGCCCGCACCGGCGTGTTGACCTATGACATCCAGGGCGCCGAACGCCTCGGCCGGCCGGGGCAGATGATCATCGCCAACCACCCGTCTTTGATCGATGTGGTGTTCCTGATCGGCCTGGTGCGCCACGCCAATTGCGTGGTGAAGAAAAGCCTGTGGGAAAACCCTTTCACCCGCGGCCCGCTGCGCAGCACCGAATACATCAGCAACGACGGCAGCATGGACATGCTCGATGCCGCCGCCGGCGCATTGCAGGATGGCCAGACCCTGATCATTTTCCCGGAAGGCACGCGTACTCAGCCCGGCCAGGCCCCAGCCTTTCATCGGGGGGCAGCGGCCATCGCGCTGCGCGGTGCGAAAATCCTGACTCCGGTCATCATCAAGGTCAGCCCGACCACTTTGACCAAGGCCGAGCCGTGGTATCGCATCCCGAGCCGCCGTGTTCACTTCAGTTTTCGCGTCGGGGCCGATATAGACCCACAGACCTTTGCCGCACAAGGCCCTGCACCGCAGGCCTCGCGCAAGCTCAACGACTTTCTGCACCATTTTTTTATCAAGGAGCTCGCCGAAGATGAGCGATCTGCACCGTGAGATAAAACTGCTGATCATCGACGCCCTGGGCCTCGAAGACATCAGCGTCGACGACATCGGCGACGACCAGACGCTGTTCGGCGAGGGCCTGGGCCTGGATTCCGTCGACGCCCTGGAGCTTGGCCTGGCGATCCAGAAAAAGTACGGCATCAAGATCGACGCCGACGCCAAGGACACCCGCAACCATTTCACCAACGTGGCGAGCCTTGCGGCGTTCGTCACGGCAAAACAGGCAGCTTGAGACCGGACCATGCAAACTCGTGACGACATCTTCAACACCCTGCGCGATGCCCTGGTCGAGCTGTTCGAACTGGACCCGGCCCGTGTGAGCCTGGAATCGAACCTGTATCAGGATCTGGAAATCGACAGCATCGACGCCGTCGACCTGATCGACCACATCAAGCGCCAGACCGGCAAGAAAATCGCCGCCGAGGAATTCAAGTCGGTGCGCACCGTCGGCGACGTGGTCGAGGCGGTCTACCGTCTGGTTCAACCGGCCGCATGAGCCGATTGATCGGCCTCGGCCTGCTGCTGGCGGGCCTGTTGTATCCCTTTGCGGTGTATTTCGGCATGGAGCACTTTGCGCCGTGGCAGTTCGGCCTGCTGCTGGGCAGCCTGTGGCTGGCCCGCGCGCTGACCGGCGAGCGCAAGCCCGGCAGCCTGTGGATGGCTTGCGTGGCGATCATTTTCTGCCTGCTGCTGGCGCTGTTCGACAGCCCTCTGTTACTGCGCTGGTACCCGGTGCTGATCAGCGGCTTCATGTTGATACTGTTCAGCCTGAGCCTGAAATATGGCCCGCCGATGGTCGAGCGTATGGCGCGAATTCGCGAGCCGCAACTGCCGCCCGAAGCGATCCGCTACACCCGCCAGGTCACCGTGGCCTGGAGCGTGTTCTTTTTCTGTAACGGCTTGTGCGCGGCCCTGCTGACCCTTTGGGCGCCGCTGCACTGGTGGATGTTGTACACCGGCCTGATCTCTTACGGATTGATCGGCCTGATGTTTGCCATTGAATGGCTGATACGACAACGGGTAAGAGGTCACCCATGAACTGGATAAAACTTGAGCAGCTGTTGCTCAAGGATCTGCCGCAGCGCGCCGTCACCGTCGCGCCGGCACTCGATCACGCACAACTTCGCGAACAGGCCCTGAGCCTGGCGGCCGGCCTGCAAGCCAAAGGTGTGCAGCGAATCGCCGTACATCTGGAAGATGCCGTAGCACTGGCCGTCACCCTGCTCGGTGCCTGGCGTGCCGGCGTCAGCGTATTGCTGCCTTCGGATCTGCAAGCGCAGACCCGCCAGCGCTGGTCGCAAGAAGTCGACCTGTGGCTGACCGATCACGCAGACGACACGCAACTGAGCGATTTGCAGCACACCGCACTGACGGGTGCCGAACTGGATCTCGACCAGTGCCGCCTGAGCCTGTGCACCTCCGGCTCCAGCGGCGAGCCCAAACGCATCGACAAATCCCTGCGACAACTGGCCAACGAAGTCCAAGCCCTGGAGCAACTGTGGGGCGCGGATCTCGGCGAGGCCTGCATCATCGGCAGCGTCGCTACCCAACACATTTACGGCCTGTTGTTCCGTGTGTTGTGGCCACTGTGTGCCGGGCGCCCATTCCTGCGCAAACAACTGGCCTTTCCCGAAGACATGCAGCGCGCCAGCCGCGAACACCCGGCCTTCGCCTGGGTGGCCAGCCCGGCGCTGCTCAAACGCATGGGCGACAACCTCGACTGGCCGGCCCTGAGCGCCGTGCGCCGGGTGTTTTCCTCCGGCGGCGCGCTGCCGGCAGATGCCGCGCAGAGCCTGCACCAGCGCTTGCAGCAGTGGCCGACGGAAATTCTCGGCAGCTCGGAGACCGGCGGCATCGCCTGGCGTCAGGGCCAACAGCTGTGGCAACCGTTCGCCGGTGTCGATCTGAGCCAGGACGGCGACGGCGCACTGCTGATCGCGTCACCGTACCTGCCCGCCGGACATGTCGAACACACGGCGGATGCCGCACGCATCGAAGCCGATGGTCGCTTCGAACTGCTCGGGCGGCTGGACCGGATCGTCAAACTGGAAGAAAAGCGTATCTCCCTGCCGATGCTGGAACAGGCCCTGGTCGCCCACGACTGGGTCGCCGAAGCGCGGCTCGGTGTGGTTCAGGAAAACCGTGCGTCTCTCGGCGCCTTGCTGGTGCTCAGCGAATCAGGCCTGTTTGCCTTGCGCGAACACGGCCGCCGCAGCCTCACCGAAACCCTGCGCCGTCACCTCGGCGAACATTGCGAAGCCCTCGCCCTGCCCCGGCGCTGGCGCTTGCTGCGACAACTGCCGCTGAACCCTCAGGGCAAGTTGCCTCAGGCCGACGTCGAAGCGCTGCTGCTGGCAACGCGCCCGAAGGCTCCAGAGGTTCTGGAACAGACCGAAACCGAGGGCGAATGGAGCCTGCAACTGAGCGTGCCTCCAGACCTTGCCTACTTCAGCGGTCACTTCCCCAAGGCCCCGGTGTTGCCTGGCGTGGTGCAGGTCGAGTGGGCGCTGAACCTTGGTCGCCAACTGTTGAACCTGTCCGGCGCGTTCGTCGGCATGGAAGTGCTGAAGTTCCAGCAACTGGTGCGCCCTGGTGATGAAGTCCAGCTGCACCTGCGTTTCGACCCCGAACGCGGCAAGCTGTATTTCGCCTACCGCAACGACACCGCGACCTGCTCCAGCGGGCGGATTCTGTTGGGGACAGACGATGCATAACCCTTGCGCAGTCATCCCGGTCTACAACCACGAAACCGCGATTGCCACCGTAATCGGTGCCCTGCTCGCCCAAGGCTTGCCATGCATTCTGGTGGACGACGCCAGCAGCAAATCCTGCGCAGCCGTTCTGGATGTTCTGGCCGAACGCGAGCGGGTGTATCTGGTACGCCTCACCACCAATCAGGGCAAGGGCGGCGCGGTGATGACCGGACTGCGTGAAGCCGCGCGACTGGGCTTCACTCATGCCTTGCAGGTCGATGCCGACGGTCAGCACGACTTGCAGGACGTCAGCCGCTTCATCGAAGAATCCCGCGCCCATCCGCGTGCGCTGATCTGCGGTTATCCGCTGTACGACGCCAGCGTGCCCAAGGGGCGCCTGTACGCCCGTTACCTGACTCACGTGATGGTGTGGATCAACACCCTGTCGCTGCAGATCCGCGATTCGATGTGCGGATTACGCGTTTATCCGCTGGAACCGACCCTGGCGCTGATCGACTCGGCGCGAATCGGCAAGCGCATGGATTTCGACTCGGACATTCTCGTGCGCCTGTCTTGGCGCAACCAGCCGATGCGCTGGTTGCAAACCCGTGTGCACTACCCGCTGGATGGCGTTTCGCACTTTCGGATGTTCCACGACAACCTGTTGATTTCGAGCATGCACACACGCCTGTTCTTCGGCATGTTGCTGCGCTCGCCCGTGATCCTCTGGCGACGGTGGCGCGCATGACGGTCGAAACCGACAAGAAGCACTGGGCCGACCGCGAAGAGCGCGGCAGTTTCCTGCTGATGAAGTTCACCGCGTTCGCCGCCAAGGTCCTTGGCCGGCGCCTGCTGAGCCCGTTGTTGTACGGCATCGTCCTGTACTTTTTCCTGTTCGGCCGCACAGCCCGGCGCAGTGCCTGGCAGTATCAGCAACGCCTCGCCGACTGGAGCGGCCGCCACGAATTGCGTCCGAGCCTGTGGCGCGTGTTCGGCCAGTTCATGGCGTTCGCCGATTCGCTGCTCGACAAGCTCGATGTGTGGAACCGCAAGCTGCGCATCGAGCAGATCGAAATCATCGACCCGGCGCTACTGCGCAATCAGTTGCGTGGCAGTCGCGGGCAAATGCTGGTGGGCGCGCACCTGGGCAACCTCGAAGTGTGCCGGGCGCTGGCGGAGATCGGCGAAAAGGTCACCATGAATGTGCTGGTGCACACCAAGCACGCCGAACAATTCAATCGCCTGCTGGGCGAGGCCGGTGCGACCAATCTGCGACTGATCCAGGTCAGCGAGCTGGACCCGGTAATCATGCTGCAACTGCACGAACGCCTGGAACGCGGCGAATGGCTGGCGATTGCCGGCGACCGCGTGCCGCTGCATGGCGGGCGCAGCGTGACCGTGGACTTTCTCGGCCATCCGGCGAGATTCCCGCAAGGCCCGTGGCTGCTGGCCGGCCTGCTGAAATGCCCGGTCAATCTGCTGATGTGCCTCAAGCAACCTGACGGACACTATCGCCTGACCCTCGAGCCGTTCACCGAGGCCGTGACCTGGACCCGCCGCGACCGCGAACAGGTCATTCATCAGTGGGCGACCCGCTACGCCGAACGCCTGAGTCACTATTGCCTCGAAGCCCCCAAGCAATGGTTCAACTTTTACCCTTTCTGGAAGACCGATGACGACGCCAACCCATGAGCCGGTAACCTTCGGCGAACGCCCTTTGCGCATCGAAGACGTGCTGGCCCTGGCCAACCGTCAGGCGCCCGTGCAGCTGCAGAGCGACGCCGACTACCGCGAACGCATCGCCAAAGGTGCGCGGTTCCTCGATTCGCTGCTGGACAAGGAAGGCGTGATCTACGGCGTGACCACCGGTTACGGCGACTCCTGCGTGGTGGCGGTGCCGCTGCATCACGTCGAAGCGCTGCCGCAGCACTTGTACACCTTCCACGGTTGCGGGCTGGGCAAACTGCTCGACGCCCAGGCCACCCGCGCGGTGCTGGCGGCGCGTTTGCAGTCGCTGTGCCACGGCGTGTCCGGAGTGCGCATCGAACTGCTGGAACGCCTGCATGCCTTCCTCGAATACGACATCCTGCCGCTGATCCCCGAAGAGGGTTCGGTGGGCGCCAGCGGCGATCTGACGCCGCTGTCCTACGTTGCCGCGACCCTGTCCGGCGAGCGTGAAGTGATGTTCCGTGGCGAACGCCGCCAGTCCGCCGACGTACACCGCGAACTGGGCTGGACCCCGCTGGTATTGCGCCCGAAAGAAGCGCTGGCACTGATGAACGGCACCGCCGTGATGACCGGCCTCGCCTGCCTGGCTTACGCCCGCGCCGACTACCTGCTGCAACTGGCCACCCGCATCACCGCGCTGAACGTGGTGGCGCTGCAAGGCAATCCGGAACACTTCGACGAGCGCCTGTTCGCCGCCAAGCCGCATCCGGGCCAGATGCAGGTTGCCGCGTGGCTGCGCAAGGATCTGGCGATCGACGCACCGACCGCGCCGCTGCATCGCCTGCAAGATCGCTACTCGCTGCGTTGCGCACCGCACGTGCTCGGCGTGCTGGCCGACAGCCTGAACTGGCTGCGCTCGTTCATTGAGACCGAACTCAACAGCGCCAACGACAACCCGATCATCGATGCGGAAGCCGAGCGCGTGCTGCACGGCGGGCACTTCTACGGCGGGCATATCGCGTTCGCCATGGACAGCCTGAAAAACCTCGTGGCCAACGTCGCCGACCTGCTCGACCGGCAACTCGCGCTGCTGGTGGACGAGCGTTACAACCACGGTTTGCCGAGCAACCTGTCCGGCGCCAGCGCCGACCGGGCGATGCTCAACCACGGTTTCAAGGCTGTGCAGATCGGCGCCAGCGCCTGGACTGCCGAAGCCCTGAAAAACACCATGCCGGCCAGCGTCTTCTCGCGCTCCACCGAATGCCATAACCAGGACAAGGTGAGCATGGGCACCATCGCCGCCCGCGACGCCATTCGCGTGCTGGAGCTGACCGAACAGGTGGCCGCCGCCACACTGCTGGCGGCCAATCAGGGCGTGTGGCTGCGTGGCCGTGATGAAGACGCGCGCCCACTGCCGCCGTCCCTGGCGGCGATGCACGAAGAGCTGGCCAAAGACTTCCCGCCGGTGATCGAAGACCGTGCTCTGGAAGGCGAACTGCGCCTGTGTCTGCAACGTATCGCCGAGCAACACTGGAGGCTGCATGCGTAGCGCCGGAGTGCTTCACGCCGATACGGAAATCCTCGTGCCGTTCTTTGACGTCGACACCATGCACGTCGTCTGGCACGGCCATTACGTGAAATACCTGGAAGTGGCGCGCTGCGCGCTGCTCGACAAGATCGGCCACAACTACAACCAGATGGTCGATTCGGGCTACGCCTGGCCAGTGATCGACCTGCAATTGCGCTACGTGCGCGGCGCGGTGTTCGGTCAGCGGCTGAACGTGCGCGCCAGCCTGGTGGAATGGGAAAATCGCCTGAAGATTCACTACCTGATCACCGACGCCCAGACCGGCGAGCGCCTGACTCGCGCCAGCTCGGTGCAGGTCGCTGTCGAGGTGAGCAGCCGCGAGATGCAACTGGCGTCGCCGAAAGTCTTCACCGATGCCGTGGAAAGGATGCTGCGATGAATGTGTTTGTGAAATCCCTTGGGGCCCTGGCGCTGTTGACGCTGTCGTCGCTGGCCAACGCCTTCGACCTGCAACAGTTGAGCGATCAACTGGCGAAACCGGACGTGATCCACGGCCAGTTCATCCAGGAAAAGCACCTGCGCGCCCTGCCCCAGCCGCTGATCAGCAAGGGCAGCTTCGTGCTGGCGAAAAACCACGGCCTGCTCTGGCTGCTGAAAACTCCGCTGCAACAGGATTACCGCATCAGCGGCAAAGGCATCGCCCGTCGTGACGTCAGCGGTTGGCAACTGTTGCCCGGCAAGAGCGCCGGCGCCGAACAGAACCGTCTGTTCCTCGCCGTGCTGCAAGGCGACAGCAGCGGTCTGCAACGGGATTTCGAACTGGCCCTGAGCGGCGATGCACAGCAATGGCATCTGACACTGACCCCGCGTTCGGTGCTGCTCAAGCAAGTTTTCAACCAGATCAACATCACCGGCGGCACGTTGGTGAACACCATCGAACTGCTGGAAACCCAGGGCGACAGCACTGTACTGCGCATGCAGGACAGCACCGCCGGCCAACCGTTGAGCGACGCGGAGCAACATGACTTTGCCGAGTGAACGCAGGCTGCCCTGGCTGTTCCTGATCCTGTTGCTGGCCGTCGTCGCACTGGGCGCCTGGCAGTGGCGCGACGGCGCACCGCTGTCGGCGAACCTGATGGAGCTGGTGCCCGGCACCCACCCGGACGCGATCGAGCAGCGTGCCGAACAACGCATGCAGGAACCGCTCAACCGGGAAATGCTGGTGCTGGTCGGTCACACGGATCGCCAGCAAGCCGTCGCCATGGCCCAGACTTTGGGCGAGCAATGGCAGGCCAGCGGACTGTTCGAAAAGGTCCAGTGGAACCTGCAAGCCGATCTGCCCGCCCTGCGCACGCAACTGTTGCAAGGGCGACTGGCGATGCTCTCGGCGGATGATCGACAACTGCTGATCGAACACCCGGATGCCTTCACCCAGCAACGGGTGCAGGCGCTGTTCGATCCGTTCACCGGTTTCAGTCTGGTGCCGAGCCAGGACGACTGGCTGGGCCTGACTGGCCGTATCCAGAACAGCCAGCCGCAACACGGGGCGGTGCAACTGGACATCGGCAGCGGCGCGTTGATCGCCGATGCTGACGGCAAGAGCTGGGTGCTGCTGCGGGCACGTACCACCGGCAACGCCTTCGACATGAACCTGCCGCTCCAAGTCGCCGCGCTGCTGCAACACAGCCGCGAGCAAGCGGCGAAATCCGATGTACAACTGCTGGCCGCCAGCGGACTGCTCTACGCGGCCAACGGCCAACAGCAAGCGACCCGGGAAATTTCCTGGGTCGGCGGCGGCGCGACACTCGGCATTCTGTTGCTGCTGTTGCTCGCCTTCCGCCGCTGGCGGGTGTTGCTGGCGTTCATTCCGGTGCTGGTGGGCATGCTGTTCGGGGCAGTGGCCTGCGTGGCGCTGTTCGGGCACCTGCATGTCATGACGTTGGTGCTCGGCTCGAGCCTGATCGGTGTCGCGGTGGATTACCCGTTGCACTATCTGTCCAAGAGCTGGAGCCTCAAGCCCTGGCGCAGCTGGCCGGCGCTGCGCCTGACCGTCTCGGGCCTGACCCTGAGCCTGATCACCAGCGCCATCGGTTATCTGGCGCTGGCCTGGACGCCGTTCCCTGCCCTGACCCAAATTGCCGTGTTCTCCGCCGCTGGCCTGCTCGGCGCTTACCTGTCGGCGGTGTGCCTGCTGCCGGCGCTGTTGAGCAACGTCGAATTACGCCCGGCGCAATGGCCGTTGCGGCTGGCCGAACGCATGGTCAACCTTCGGAAAACCCTGCTGGAACACGTGCGCACACCGATTCTGTTCGCCCTGCTGATCGCCTTCTGCGCCGGCGGTCTGGTGCAACTACAGACCAAGAACGACATCCGCCAGTGGGTCGGCGCACCGCAGCATCTGACCGACGAGGCGCAGGCCATCGCCCGCATCACCGGCTATCAACCGACCAGCCAGTTCTTCCTGGTACGCGCAGAAAATCAGGAGCAACTGCTGGAACGTCAGGCCGCGTTGAGTGAGCGACTGGAGCAACTGGTCAACCTCGACAAGTTGCAGGGTTTTCTGGCGCTCAACCAACTGGTCAGCTCGCCGAGCCAGCAACAGCAGGTTCGCGAGGCGCTGAACAAGTTGCCGCAATTCTGGCAGCCGCTGCTTGAAGTCGGCGTACCGCTCGCAGCCCTGCAAACCGAACTGACACAGTTGCAGTCCCTGCCCGCCGAAGACATCGACACCGCGCTCAGCGGCCCGCTCGGCGAGCCCTACCGCACCTTGTGGCTCGGCCCGGTCGAGGGCGGTGTGGCGGCGATGGTCAGCCTGCAAGGCCTGAACAACCCGGCGCTGCTGCGGGTGCAGGCACTGGACCTGCCCGGTGTGGAGCTGGTGGATCGCCTCGGTGACCTTAACCGGGTGTTTGCCGAAACCCAGATCAGCGCCGCCGAACTGAAACTCGCCTCCTGCGTGCTGATCGTGCTGGTGCTGATTCTGCCGTTCGGTCTCGGCGGTGCATTGCGCATCGTTTCCCTGCCGCTGCTCGCCGCGCTGTGCAGTCTGGCCAGCCTCGGCTGGCTCGGTCAGCCGCTGACCCTGTTCAGCCTGTTCGGTCTGTTGCTGGTGACGGCGATCAGCGTCGATTACGCAATCCTGATGCGCGAGCAGGTCGGCGGCGCAGCCGTCAGTCTGCTCGGCACTTTGCTGGCGGCGCTGACGACCTGGCTGTCATTCGGCCTGCTGGCGGTGTCGAGTACACCGGCGGTGAGCAACTTCGGGTTGTCGGTAAGCCTCGGGCTGGCCTTCAGCTTCATGCTGGCGCCGTGGGCCGGGCGTCATGTCCATGCCGCAACAGTCGCGGAGCCGGCAACATGATGGTCGCAGTCTTCTGGGTCATGGCCCTGGCACTGTTCGCCGTGGCCACCCGTGTCGGTCGACATTTCGGGTTGATTCCGATTGTCAGCCAGTTGCTGCTGGCCAGCTTCATCCTGCCGCTGTTGATGTATTTCTGGATCGAACCGGGCTGGCAGCTCAGTGGTGCCGACCTGATTGCACCGGACTGGTTGAAAAACCTCTACAGCCTGAGTTTTGCGCTGTTGCTCGGGCACATTCTCAGCGACGTAATCGACCTGCGTCTGGACCGCCAGAGCGTGAAAATCGCCGTGCCGAGTTTCGCCGTGCCGTTCGCCTGCGGACTCGCAACGGCGTATTGGCTGCTGCCGGCGCAACCATGGATCAACTCGCTGGCGATCGGTCTGGTGTTCGCGATCACCGCGATCCCGGTGCTGTATCTATACCTGCGCCACATCGACTATCCGCCCGCCGCGACCCGGCGCCTGGTACAGACTGCGATCCTGATCGACCTGACCTGCTGGACCCTGTTCGGCCTCGCCCAGGGCAGCCTGCACCTGAGCAGCCTGTTGCTGCCGCTGGGACTGGCCTGCGTACCGTTGCTGCTGCGGGTGTTCGCAATCCGCCGGCCGCTGACTTACAGCCTGGGTTTCTTTGTGCTGCTGGTGCTGGCCGAACACTACAAGCTCAATGCGCTGATTTTCGGCATCGGCTATTTGCTGTGCATGGCCGTGCTGAAAGTGCCGCTGGTGCTGCCGTTGCCGGCACGCTGGATGAATCGTTTGCAGACCTGGATCGCGATTCCGCTGATCCTCACCTTTGGCATTGTGCAGATCGATGTGCACAGCGCCCTCGCCAGCCTCGGCGCTGTGCAATGGGCAGCACTGCTGCTGTTGCCGATCGCCAGCAAACTGCTCGGTAACTGGCTGGGCCTCGGCTGGGCCGGTGCGTCGTTCGAAGGCGCCAGCCGCTGGCGCGAGAGCGTGCTGCTGAACATTCGCGGTTTGAGCGAAATCGTCTTTCTCAACTTGCTGTTGCAACAACAGCTCATCAGCCCGGCGTTGTACTTTGCGCTGATGCTGATGGGACTGATTGCGACGCTGCTGCCGGCCTTCATCGGCCTGCACCGTGCGTCTCTGAACCCTATTGCCGTACCCAGGAGCTCGCGTGCCAATCGTTGAAACGGAATCCCGTCAGGTCGTGATCATCGGCGCCGGCCCGTCCGGCGCCATTGCCGCTGCGTTGCTCAAGCGCAAGGGGCACGACGTGCTGGTCATCGAGCGCCAGCATTTTCCGCGGTTTTCCATCGGCGAAAGCCTGCTCAGTCATTGCCTGGATTTCGTCGAAGAAGCGGGAATGCTCGACGCCGTGAACGCCGCCGGATTCCAGCGCAAGACCGGGGCCGCATTTGCGTGGGGCGAGCGCTATAGCGCGTTCGATTTCGGCGATACATTCACTGGCGGCAAACCGACCACCTTCCAGGTACAACGCGCCGACTTCGACAAACTGCTGGCCGATCAAGCAGCGCTGCAAGGTGTGGAAATCCGTTATGGCGACGCCATTGTCAGCGTCGACTTCGAGCGTCCGCGTCCGCAACTCGATGTGCGTCGCGAAAACGGCAGCGAGTACCGTGTCGAGGCCGGTTTCGTCCTCGACGCCAGCGGCTACGGCCGCGTACTGTCTCGCTTGCTGGACCTGGAGGCTCCATCGAATTTCCCGGTGCGCCAGGCCGTGTTCACCCACGTCGAAGATCACATCGACCACCCGGCCTTCGACCGCGAAAAAATCCTCGTCACAACCCATCCGCAGCATCGCGACATCTGGTTCTGGACGATCCCGTTCAGCAACGGTCGCTGCTCGGTCGGCGTCGTTGCTGCCGCTGAACATTTCAACGGTCGCGATACCGATCTCGACGCTTGCCTGCGCGGGTTCATCGCCGAAACGCCAAGCCTGGCCAAGGTATTGAACAACGCCGTTTGGGATACCCCGGCGCGCACCCTTGGCGGTTACGCGGCCAACGTCAAAACCCTGCACGGCCCCGGCTTTGCGCTGCTGGGCAACGCGGCGGAATTTCTCGACCCGGTGTTCTCCTCCGGCGTAACCATCGCCATGCGTTCGGCGAGCATGGCCGCCGGCGTATTGCACCGGCAGTTGCAGGGCGAAACCGTGGACTGGCAAAGCGAGTTCGCCGAACCCTTGAAACGCGGCGTCGACACCTTCCGCGCCTACGTCGAGGGCTGGTACGCCGGCACTTTCCAGGACGTGATTTTCCATGAGCAGGCCTCCCCGGACATCCGTCGCATGATCTGCTCGATCCTCGCCGGTTACGCCTGGGACGAACGCAACCCGTTCGTCAGCGAAGCGCGCCGTCGGCTGAAGATGATTTCCGAACTCTGTGCAAAGGACGACACATGAATTACTTGAGCGACAGCTACGTCGAGGAAACCCGGTTCGGCTTCTGGTTCCTGCGCAGCCACACCTGGCAGCACCATGTATTGCGCGTGGCGATCAACGATTTGCGCGGCTTGTTCAGCGAGTCGCTGCCGGCCAACCCGGTGCTGCTGGATGCCGGATGCGGTCAGGGCAAATCCTTCGGCCACTTGCGCCAGACCTTCGCCCCACAGCGTTTGATCGGCGTCGATGCCGACCCGCACAGCCTGGAATTGAGCGCCGCCGAAGCCGCGCGCCAGGGCTTCGCCGTCGAGCTGATCGGCAGCGACTGCGCAACTTTGAATGTCCCGGATGCGAGCGTCGATCTGCTGTTCTGTCACCAGACCTTTCATCATCTGGTGGAACAGGAAAAGGCCCTGGCCGAGTTCTACCGAGTGCTCAAACCGGGCGGTTATCTGCTGTTCGCCGAGTCCACCGAGGCTTACATTGATACGTGGGTCATCCGTTGGCTGTTCCGCCATCCGATGCACGTGCAAAAGAGTGCGGCGCAGTATCTGGAAATGATTCGCCAGCAGGGATTCGAGTTCGGCGAGCGGAATGTTTCCTACCCGTACCTGTGGTGGAGCCGCTCAAAGGATTTTGGTCTGTTGGAACGTTTTGGCCTGCGCAAGCCGAAACCGTTTGGCCAGCGTGAAGAAACCCTGGTCAATGTCGTGGCGCGCAAACCGCTGGAAGAGGCCGTCTGATGTTGCGTGTTCTGATGCTCGCCTGCGCCTTGCTGCTGAGCGCTTGCGCCAGCCAGGCGCCGTTGCCTGTGGATAACCCGACGCTGCCCCTTCCGCTGCAATTGCACATCGAGCGCCAGCAAGCCGAACAGCGTCAGGACTGGTTGCTGGTGATCCAGCGCGAGGGCCCGGGCATTCGCTGGTCGATGATGGACCCGCTCGGCATCCCCCAGGCCCGTCAGCAACTGATCGACGGACGCTGGCAGGCTGACGGCCTGCTGCCGCCGAATCCGGAGGCCCGGGAGTTGTTCGCAGCACTGTTGTTCGCCCTGACGCCTGCCGGCGAGCTGTCGCGCAACTACCCCACCGCGCAGCAACACGGCGGGCAACGCACCTTGCCGGCACATTGGGACATCCGTTATGCACAACCGTTGAGCTTCGAATTGAACCTGCCCCAAGGCCCGCAGTATCGGGTTTCTCCCTTAGGTGAATCGACGCCATGACCGCCTACCTCAACGCCCTCGGCGTGATCTGCGCCCTGGGCCGTGACAAGCAAGAGATCGCACGCAAACTGTTCGCCGGCGATTGCTCGGGCATGCGCCACGAGTCAGGCTGGGTACCGGATCGCGAGTTGCCGGTGGCCGCGGTGCACGGTGATCTGGCACCGATTCCGCCACAGCTGGCGGCACACAAGAGCCGCAACAATCAGTTGCTGCTGGAAGCCGCGCTGCAGATTCGCACCCACATCGACGCCGCCATTCAGGCCTACGGCCCGGATCGAATTGGCGTGGTGCTTGGCACCAGCACCTCGGGTATCGACGAGGCCAGCCGGGGTCTGGCGCATTACATTCGCAACCAACAGTTCCCGGACGATTACGACTACCGACAACAGGAACTCGGCGCCCCGGCGACTTTCCTTGCCGACTGGCTGCAACTGAGCGGCCCGACCTACGTGATTTCCACCGCATGCACCTCCAGCGCCAGGGCCCTGATGAGCGCACGGCGCCTGTTGGATCTGGGGCTGTGCGATGCGGTGTTGTGCGGCGGAGTCGACAGCCTGTGCAAGCTGACCCTCAACGGATTCTCGTCGCTGGAAGCGGTATCCGGCGAGCGCTGCAATCCGTTCTCGGCTAACCGAAACGGAATCAACATCGGCGAAGCGGCAGTGCTGTTCGTCATGAGCAAACAGCGCGGCGACGGCCCGGCCATTGCCCTGCTGGGCGCCGGCGCCAGCTCCGATGCACACCATATTTCCGCACCGGAACCGTCCGGCCGTGGCGCGTTGCAAGCCATGCAACAGGCACTGGGTCGCGCGCAGCTGCAAACCACGCAAATCAGTTATCTGAACCTGCACGGCACCGCCACCCAGCACAACGACGCCATGGAAAGCCTGGCCGTTTCCACCCTGTTCCCGCAGGGCGTGGCTTGCTCCTCGACCAAACCGATGACCGGCCACACCCTCGGTGCTGCCGGTGCGCTGGAAGCCGCGTTCTGCTGGTTGAGTTTGAGTGCCGACAACCCCGACCACGCCTTGCCGCCGCATGTCTGGGACGGCCAGGCCGATCCCGACCTGCCAGCGCTGAAGTGGGTGACCGCGAGCGAGCGCCTGGCGTCCATTGCACCCCGCTACCTGATGAGCAACTCGTTTGCCTTCGGTGGCAATAACGTCAGCCTGATTATCGGAGACGCCCCATGAATGACTGGCCGCTCGCCGAATTGCTGCCCCACGCTGGCGACATGATTCTGATCGATCGGATCCTCCGCTTCGACGACGAGCAGATCCACACCACCCTGACGGTCAAACCCGACGGCCTGTTCAACCTACCCGACGGCAGTCTGCCGGCGTGGGTCGGCGTCGAGCTGATGGCGCAGAGTGTTGCCGCGTTCGCTGGTTGCCATGCCCGGCAGAAAGGCAATGCGGTGGAGTTGGGCTTTCTGCTTGGCACCCGCAAGTTTGAATGCAATGTCGAGGCGTTTCCGGTCGGCTGTGAACTGACCATCCACGGCATCCGCTCGCTGGAAGATGACAACGGCATGGGCGTGTTCGAATGCCACATCAATGCGCCCGGCATTGAAGCCAGCGCCCGGCTGAACGTGTTCCGCCCGCCGCACGCGGCGCAATATCTTGAACAATTGAAGGAGTCGAACGATGACTGAATCCGTACTGGTCACCGGCTCCAGCCGTGGCATCGGCCGCGCCATCGCCCTGCGCCTGGCCCAGGCCGGCCACGATATCGTCCTGCATTGCCGCAGCGGCGTGGCCGAAGCCCAAGCGGTGAAAGCCGAAGTCGAAGCGCTGGGTCGCACCGCGCGCATCCTGCAATTCGACGTGGCGGATCGCGAAACCTGCAAGGCCATCCTCGAAGCCGACGTCGAAGCTCACGGCGCCTATTACGGCGTAGTGCTGAACGCCGGTCTGACCCGCGACGGCGCGTTTCCGGCCTTGAGCGATGACGATTGGGACGTCGTATTGCGTACCAACCTCGACGGTTTCTACAACGTCCTGCACCCGGTGATGATGCCGATGATCCGCCGCCGCGCGGCCGGTCGCATTGTTTGCATCACCTCGGTCTCGGGACTGATCGGCAACCGTGGCCAGGTCAACTACAGCGCTTCCAAGGCTGGCGTGATCGGCGCCGCAAAGGCGTTGGCGATCGAACTGGCCAAGCGCAAAATTACAGTCAACTGTGTCGCGCCGGGCCTGATCGACACGGCCATGCTCGACGAAAACGTGCCGGTGGAAGAGCTGATGAAAATGATCCCGGCACAACGCATGGGCACCCCTGAAGAGGTGGCCGGTGCGGTGAATTTCCTGATGTCGGCGGAAGCGTCGTACATCACCCGCCAGGTCCTGGCGGTCAACGGAGGCTTGTGCTGATGAAGCGCGTTGTCGTCACCGGCATGGCCGGCATCACCTCGCTGGGCAGCGACTGGGACACCATCGCCGGCAACTTTGCGGCCAACCGCAGCGGCATCCGCCGGATGGACGAGTGGGATCGTTTCAGCGAACTCAACACCCGACTGGCCGGGCCGATCGATGATTTTCTGGTGCCGGAGCACTGGACCCGCAAGCAATTGCGCAGCATGGGTCGGGTCTCGCGGCTGGCAGTCGGCGCAGCCGAAAAAGCGTTGGCCGATGCCGGCCTGCTCGGCGACGAATCGATCAAGGACGGACGCATGGGCGTGGCCTGCGGCTCGTCCACCGGCAGCACCGACGAGATCAAGGCGTTCGGCAACATGCTGCTGAATTCCGTGGCCGAAGGCCTGAACGCCAACTCTTACGTGCGGATGATGCCGCACACCACGGCGGCGAACATCAGCATCTTCTTCGGCCTCACCGGCCGCCTGATCCCGACCTCCAGCGCCTGCACCAGCGGCAGCCAGGGCATCGGTTATGCCTACGAGGCAATCAAGTTCGGTCGCTTGCCGCTGATGCTCGCCGGCGGTGCCGAAGAACTGTGCCCGACCGAGGCCATGGTGTTCGACGCGCTGTACGCCACCAGCCTGAAAAACGATGCGCCGCAAACCTCGCCACGCCCCTACGACAAGGGCCGCGACGGACTGGTGATCGGCGAAGGCGGCGGCATGCTGGTGCTCGAAGAACTCGAACATGCCCTCGCTCGCGGTGCGCATATTCACGCCGAAGTCGTCGGCTTCGGCAGCAACGCCGACGGCCAGCACACCACCCGTCCGGAACAAGTCACCATGCGCCGTGCGATGGAGCTGGCACTGGATGACGCCGGCCTCACGCCTGACGCCATCGGTTACGTGAACGGTCACGGCACGGCCACCGAGCAGGGCGATATCGCCGAGACTCTGGCTACCAGCAGCCTGTTCGGTGAACACATGCCGATCAGCTCGCAGAAAAGCTTCCTCGGCCACACCCTGGGTGCCTGTGGCGCACTGGAATCATGGTTCAGCATCGAAATGCTCAACCGTGACCTGTACGTGCACACGTTCAACCTCGACGAGGTCGACCCGCACTGCGGCAAGCTCGATTACCTGCGTGGTGAATTCCGCCAGATGCACCACGACTACGTGATGAACAACAACTTCGCGTTTGGTGGGGTCAACACCTCGCTGATTTTCCGCCGCTGGACGCAACCGAATTAATCCAGGTCAAGGAGACCTCCATGCGTTTTAACCAACTCGCTGCCACCCTGCTCATCTGTACCTTGCCGGCCGTCAGCCAGGCCCGTGATACGGCGGTCTATCTGCCATTCGACAAAGCGGTTGCAGAGGCAACCCGCACCGGCAAGATCGACGGCAGCGTGAAGTTCTATCTGGCGGGCAACGCCCCGGCCGGCAAAGTCAGCGTCGTCAGCCCCGGCGCGGTGACCAACAAGAAGACCAACGCCTTCAACAAGTCCGACCAGGAAGCCTGCGAGTGGGTCGTGCAATCGGCGATCATCAGCCTGCACCAGGCGGCGAAAAACGCCGGCGCCAATGCCGTGACCAACATCGTCAGCTTCTACAAGAGCAACGAGCGCAAGGACACGAAAAACTACGAATGCCACGCCGGCGCGATCATGGCCGGTGTAGCGTTGAAGGGGGATCTGGCGACGGTTCAGTAACGGCCAGAACGACAAAGGGCGCCTTCCGGCGCCCTTTCAGTTCAAATCATGGGCTTGCGTGCAACTTCAGGCCCAGCGCTTTCATGACTTTGAGGATCGTTCCAAACTCGGGATTTACCTCGCCTGACAGTGCGCGATAAAGACTTTCCCGTGACAGCCCTGCATCGCGCGCGACCTGGGTCATGCCACGCGCCCGAGCGATAGTGCCAAGTGCCTTGGCAATAAAAGCCGGGTCGGCACCCGCCTCCTCCATACAGGCGTCCAGATAGTTGGCCATGTCCTCTTCTGTCTTGAGGTACTCGGCTGAGTCCCAACGAGTGAATTGTTCGGTCATGGGTTTTGATCCTGCCAGGATTCCGCGATGAGCCTGGCTTGCTTGATGTCTCGAGATCAGCTGTAGCCACTGAGCTACACCCTCTACATAGACTTCTCTCTTTCCGATACACGGCGTCTACACTCGTCATACCCGTAATTTGCTGCGCATTACGTCAAGGAGATGACCATGCAAGCTAAAGCCCTGATCGCCGCCGCCCTTTTCAGCCTGCTCCCCAGCGCCAGCCACGCCACCAATCTGATGTACATGCCGTTCGAAACCGTGCTGTCGGATGCGATTCGGGCCGGGCGGCTGGATGGCAGTGTGAAGTTTTACCTGATCGGCAATGGACCTCAGGGGACTCAGCGGATGTTGCAACGCGGTGTGGTCAGCGACCTGAAGACCAACGGCTTCAACAAGAGCGATCACGACTCGTGCGAGTGGGTGCTGCAATCGAACCTGATTGCCCTGCAGGCTCAGGCCAAGCGTGTCGGGGCCAATGCGGTGACCAATATCGTCAGCTACTACGACCAGCACGTACGCAAGGATCTGAACACATACGAATGTCGCGCCGGGGTGTTTGTGACGCGTGTGGCGTTGAAGGGGGATCTGGTGCGGCTGCCCTGATCAACCGGCTTCAACCTTGCGCGTGAGCAACTCGACGAATGCCTTGGCCATCGGTGATTTCTGGTCCTTGCGCTGCACCAGCCACACGGCCGAAATCGCTTCAGGGTCGAGCAAGGGTCGATAAACCACGCCATCGATGCGCATCCGCTGATAGGACGCCGGCAGCACCGACACGCCCAAACCCGCCGCTACCAGACCGATGATGGTCATGGCTTCGCCCGCCTCCTGCGCAAAATGCGGACTGAATCCGGCATCTCGGGCCAGGTTGATAAGTTGCGAGTACAAACCACTGCCGTAGCTGCGCGGAAAAAACACAAACGGTTCGAGGGCCAGTGCCGAGAGGAACAGCCCCTCTTCAGAGCCCTGCGCCAGCGGATGTTTGGAGCTGAGCACGGCCACCAGCGGCTCGCGCATCAGTTCGACCACGCTGAGCGAATCCGGCAAACCCAGCGGCCGCATGATGCCGACCTCGATCGACTCGTCCACCAGTGCATCTGCCACCTGAGTGCTGCTCATCTCCCGCAGGTTCAGATGCACGGCCGGGAAGCGTTGGCGAAACGAGAAGATCGCCTGGGGTATGGTCGAGTTGAATGGCGCCGACGAGGTGAAGCCGATCTTCAGTTCACCCAGCTCGCCGAGTTGCGCGCGGCGGGCCACGTCGGCTGCTTTATCGACTTGCGCGAGCACCAGCCGCGCTTCCTCCAGAAACAGTCGCCCGGCCTCACTGAGCTCGACCCGACGATTGGTACGCTCGAAAAGCCGCGCGCCGACTTCTTGTTCCAGCGCCTGAATCTGCTGGCTCAGCGGTGGCTGGGAGATACCCAGCACCTGTGCGGCGCGGCCAAAGTGCAGTTCTTCGGCCACGGCGATGAAGTAGCGCAGATGACGCAATTCCATGAACACTCCATTAGGTCGTGAAAGCTATCAAACAGGTCGAACAATATATTGGATAGAAACATTAGCCAGCTATATGATTTTTTCACTGCCTGCCTGCCCGCGCCCTCCGAGGTCTGATGTGAAAACCGCCGTCGCTCCACTGGCCCATGAAGTTCCGCCCGCTGCGGCGGACGATGTGCTGACCGAACTGCAAGAGATCTACATCGAGAAAGGCACGCCCGCGTTCATGCGCACGGTACTTGCGCTGTTCAGCGGCGGCTTCGCGACCTTCGCCCTGCTGTACTGCGTGCAGCCGATGATGCCTCTGCTGTCCCACGAATATTCGATCAATGCGGCACAGAGCAGCCTGATCCTGTCGGTGGCCACCGGCATGCTGGCGTTCGGTCTGCTGATCACTGGCCCGATTTCCGATCGAGTCGGGCGCAAACCGGTGATGGTTGCCGCACTGTTTGCTGCGGCTCTGTGCACCATCGCCAGTTCGATGATGCCGAGCTGGCACGGCGTACTGATCATGCGTGCGCTGATCGGGTTGTCGCTGAGTGGTCTGGCGGCGGTGGCAATGACGTACCTGAGCGAGGAAATCCACCCGCAGCACATCGGTCTGGCGATGGGCCTGTACATCGGCGGCAACGCGATTGGCGGAATGAGCGGGCGGTTGATCACTGGCGTATTGATCGACTTCGTCAGTTGGCACACGGCGATGATGGTGATCGGCGGTCTGGCGCTGATCGCGGCGGCGGTGTTCTGGAAAATCCTGCCGGAGTCGCGCAACTTCCGCTCCCGCTCGTTGCATCCGCGCAGCCTGCTCGACGGCTTCACCATGCACTTTCGCGATGCCGGCCTGCCATTGCTGTTCCTTGAGGCGTTCGTGCTGATGGGCGCGTTCGTCACGTTGTTCAACTACATCGGCTACCGTCTGCTGGCCGAGCCGTATCACTTGGATCAGGTGTTTGTCGGGCTGTTGTCGGTGGTGTACCTGTCAGGCATCTACAGCTCGGCGAAAATCGGTTCGCTGGCCGACAAACTGGGCCGCCGCAAAGTGCTGTGGGCCATCATCGCCCTGATGTTCGCCGGCCTCGCCCTGACAATGTTCACACCGCTGCCACTGGTGATCATCGGCATGCTGATCTTCACCTTCGGCTTCTTCGGCGCCCACTCGGTGGCCAGCAGCTGGATCGGCCGTCGTGCGCTCAAGGCCAAGGGCCAGGCGTCGTCGCTGTACCTGTTCAGTTATTACGCCGGGTCGAGTATTGCCGGGACGGCAGGCGGAGTGTTCTGGCACCTTGGCGGCTGGAACGGGATTGGTTTGTTCATCGGCGCGCTGTTGCTGGTGGCGCTGTTGGTGGCGTTGAAGCTTGCGAAGTTGCCGCCGCTGGGCGGCGTCAAAGCCTGATTCACGCCCATAAAAAACGCCCGGCATAAGCCGGGCGTTTTTTATGGGGCAAAGATCACTCGTGATACTGCGCCGACAACTCGTGCACCGCTCGCAGGAACGCGCCCGCGTGTTCCGGGTCGACTTCAGGCGTGATGCCGTGACCGAGGTTGAACACGTGACCGCTGCCCTTGCCGTAGCTGGCGAGGATGCGCCCGACTTCGGTGCGGATCGCTTCGGGTTTGGCGTACAGCACGGTAGGGTCCATGTTGCCTTGCAGCGCAACCTTGTCGCCAACGCGGGCGCGGGCGTTGCCGATGTCGCAGGTCCAGTCCAGACCCAACGCATCGGCGCCAGCGTCGGCGATGCTTTCCAGCCACAGGCCACCGTTCTTGGTGAAGAGGATCACCGGCACTTTGCGACCATCGTGCTCGCGGATCAGGCCGCTGACGATTTTCTTCATGTAGGCCAGGGAGAATTCCTGATAGGCCGCCGCCGACAGGTTGCCGCCCCAGGTATCGAAGATCTGCACCGCTTGCGCACCGGCCTGAATCTGGCCGTTGAGGTACGACGTCACCGACTGCGCCAGCTTGTCCAGCAGCAGGTGCATGGCTTGCGGGTTGTCGTAGAGCATCGCCTTGGTCTTGCGGAAGTCTTTCGACGAGCCGCCTTCGACCATGTAGGTAGCGAGGGTCCACGGGCTGCCGGAGAAACCGATCAGCGGCACACGGCCGTTCAGTTCGCGGCGGATGGTGCTGACCGCGTCCATCACGTAGCCGAGGTCTTTGTGCGGATCGGGGATCGGCAGGGCTTCGATGTCGGCCAGGGTGCTGACGACTTTCTTGAAACGCGGACCTTCACCGGTCTCGAAGTACAGGCCCTGGCCCATGGCATCGGGAATGGTGAGGATGTCGGAGAACAGAATCGCCGCGTCCAGTTGCGGGTAGCGGTCGAGAGGTTGCAGCGTGACTTCGCAGGCGAATTCCGGATTCATGCACAGGCTCATGAAATCACCGGCCTGAGCGCGGCTCGCGCGGTATTCCGGCAGGTAGCGGCCGGCCTGGCGCATCATCCACACAGGGGTGACGTCTAC
Source organism: Pseudomonas sp. stari2 (assembly GCF_040760005.1). Classification (NCBI taxonomy): domain Bacteria; kingdom Pseudomonadati; phylum Pseudomonadota; class Gammaproteobacteria; order Pseudomonadales; family Pseudomonadaceae; genus Pseudomonas; species Pseudomonas sp. Stari2. The sequence goes on along the minus strand of NZ_CP099760.1, from coordinate 671,753 downwards.
GGGTTGCTTGAGCAGGGCGCGGAGGAAACGGTCGTTCTTCAGGGCAGTCATGTCGGCATCCGGAAAAAAAGTGCGGGCATTTTCTCAGAGCGCGACGCAAAAGGCACGGATACAGGTCAGCCTTTTGTCTATCGGGTCAATTTGTCGCAATGATTTCGCGGGCTTCAGCAACACCCTGAAAACAATGTGGGAGCTGGCAAGCCAGCTCCCACAGGTATTGCGGTGCAGTTTCGAGCAGGGTTTAGACGCCCAGGTAGTCGAGGATCCCTTCCGCCGCATTGCGGCCTTCGAAGATCGCCGTCACCACCAGGTCGGAACCGCGCACCATGTCGCCACCGGCGAAGATTTTCGGGTTGCTGGTCTGGTGCTTGTACTGACCTTGCTCAGGCGCAACGACGCGGCCCTGGCTGTCGGTCTGGATTTCGAACTGCTCGAACCACGGCGCCGGGCTCGGACGGAAACCAAACGCGATGACCACGGCGTCGGCCGGGATGATCTCTTCGGAGCCCGGGACCGGCTCGGGGCTGCGACGGCCACGGGCATCCGGTTCGCCGAGACGGGTCTCGACCACTTTCACGCCTTCGACCTTGTCTTCGCCGACGATGGCAATCGGCTGGCGGTTGTAGAGGAATTTCACGCCTTCTTCCTTGGCGTTCTTCACCTCTTTGCGCGAGCCGGGCATGTTCGCTTCGTCACGACGATAGGCGCAGGTCACCGACTTGGCGCCCTGGCGGATCGACGTGCGGTTGCAGTCCATCGCCGTGTCGCCGCCACCCAGCACCACAACCTTCTTGCCTTTCATGTCGACGAAATCTTCCGGCGACTTTTCAAAGCCCAGGTTGCGGTTGACGTTGGCGATCAGGAAGTCCAGCGCGTCATAAACGCCCGGCAGGTCTTCACCGGCAAAACCGCCTTTCATGTAGGTGTAGGTACCCATGCCCATGAACACGGCATCGTATTCGGCGAGCAGTTGCTCCATGGTCACGTCCTTGCCGACCTCGGTGTTGAGGCGGAACTCGATGCCCATGCCGGTGAAGACTTCGCGGCGATTGCTCAGCACGGTCTTCTCCAGCTTGAACTCGGGGATGCCGAAGGTCAGCAGACCACCGATTTCCGGGTTCTTGTCGAACACCACCGGGGTCACACCGCCGCGCACCAATACGTCGGCACAACCGAGGCCCGCCGGGCCCGCACCGATGATCGCGACACGCTTGCCGGTCGGCTTGACCTTGGACATGTCCGGGCGCCAGCCCATGGCGAACGCGGTGTCAGTGATGTACTTCTCGACCGAACCGATGGTCACCGCGCCAAAGCCGTCGTTAAGGGTGCACGCACCCTCGCACAGACGATCCTGCGGGCACACCCGACCGCAGACTTCCGGCAGGGTGTTGGTCTGGTGCGACAGCTCGGCGGCCTGGAGGATGTTGCCCTCGGCCACCAGTTTCAGCCAGTTCGGAATGAAGTTGTGCACCGGGCACTTCCATTCGCAATACGGGTTTCCGCAACCCAGGCAGCGGTGAGCCTGGTCGGCCGACTGCTGGGGTTTGAACGGTTCGTAGATTTCCACGAACTCTTTCTTGCGTTGACGCAACAGTTTCTTCTTCGGATCCTTGCGCCCGACATCGATGAACTGGAAGTCGTTATTCAGACGTTCAGCCATTGTTAAAACCTCATCAAACTCTTCAGGCGCATATCACTGCGGGTTGGCACGGGTGCTGGAAAGCAACGACTTCAGGTTGGCAGCCTTCGGCTTGACCAGCCAGAAACGACGCAGGTAGTCATCGAGGTTCTCGGCGAGTTCACGACCCCACTCGCTGTCGGTTTCCGCGACGTACTCGTTCAGCACGTTTTGCAGGTGGCTGCGATAGGCTTCCATCGCCTCGCCGCTGATCCGCTGGATTTCCACCAGTTCGTGGTTGACCCGGTCAACGAAGGTGTTGTCCTGGTCGAGCACGTAGGCGAAACCGCCGGTCATGCCAGAGCCGAAGTTGTAACCGGTCTTGCCCAGGACGCAGACGAAACCACCGGTCATGTACTCGCAGCAGTGATCGCCAGTGCCTTCCACGACGGTGTGGGCACCGGAGTTACGCACGGCGAAACGCTCGCCCGCGGTGCCGGCGGCGAACAGCTTGCCGCCGGTGGCGCCGTACAGGCAGGTGTTGCCGATGATGGCGCTGTTTTGAGTCTGATAAACGCTGCCCTTCGGCGGCACGATGACCAATTTGCCGCCGGTCATGCCTTTGCCGACATAGTCATTGGCATCGCCTTCCAGATACAGGTTCAAGCCGCCGGCGTTCCACACGCCGAAGCTCTGGCCCGCAGTGCCCTTGAAACGGAAGGTGATCGGCGCCTTGGCCATGCCCTGGTTGCCGTGCTTGCGAGCGATTTCGCCGGAGATCCGCGCGCCGATCGAACGGTCGCAGTTGCAGATATCCAGATCGAACTCGGCGCCGCTGAGGTCGTTGATCGCCGACGTCGCCATCTCGACCATTTTCTCGGCCAGCAGGCCCTGGTCGAATGGCGGGTTGCGCTCGACGCCACAGAACTGCGGTTTGTCCGCCGGGATGTGATCGCTGCCCAGCAGCGGTGTCAGGTCCAGGTGATGTTGCTTGGCGGTCTGGCCTTCGAGGACTTCCAGCAGATCGGTGCGGCCGATCAGCTCTTCGAGGGAGCGAACGCCGAGCTTGGCCAGCCACTCACGGGTTTCTTCGGCGACGTAGGTGAAGAAGTTCACCACCATGTCGACGGTACCGATGTAGTGATCCTTGCGCAGCTTCTCGTTCTGGGTCGCGACGCCGGTGGCGCAGTTGTTCAGGTGGCAGATACGCAGGTATTTGCAGCCCAGCGCGATCATCGGCGCGGTGCCGAAGCCGAAGCTTTCGGCGCCGAGGATGGCCGCCTTGATCACGTCAAGGCCGGTTTTCAGGCCACCGTCGGTCTGCACCCGGACCTTGCCGCGCAGGTCGTTGCCGCGCAGGGTCTGGTGGGTTTCGGCCAGGCCGAGTTCCCACGGGGCGCCGGCGTACTTGATCGAAGTCAGCGGCGAGGCACCGGTACCGCCGTCGTAGCCGGAGATGGTGATCAAGTCCGCATAGGCCTTGGCCACACCGGCGGCGATGGTGCCGACGCCCGCTTCAGCCACCAGCTTCACCGAAACCAGCGCCTTCGGGTTGACCTGTTTCAGGTCAAAGATCAGCTGCGACAAGTCTTCGATGGAATAGATGTCGTGGTGCGGCGGCGGCGAAATCAGGGTCACGCCCGGCACTGCGTAACGCAGCTTGGCGATCAGCCCGTTCACTTTACCGCCCGGCAGTTGCCCGCCCTCGCCCGGCTTCGCGCCCTGGGCGACCTTGATCTGCAGCACCTCGGCGTTGACCAGGTATTCCGGCGTCACGCCGAAACGGCCAGTCGCGACCTGTTTGATTTTCGAACTCTTGATGGTGCCGTAGCGCGCCGGGTCTTCACCGCCTTCGCCAGAGTTGGAACGCGCACCGAGGCGGTTCATGGCTTCGGCCAGGGCTTCGTGAGCCTCCGGCGACAGGGCGCCCAGCGAGATACCGGCGGAGTCAAAGCGCTTGAGCACCGATTCCAGCGGCTCGACTTCGCTGATGTCCAGCGGCGTGTCGAATGTCTTGACCTTGAACAGGTCGCGGATCATCGACACCGGACGGTTGTCCACCAGCGAGGTGTATTCCTTGAACTTCGCGTAGTCGCCCTGCTGCACGGCGGCTTGCAGGGTGTTGACCACGTCCGGGTTGTACGCGTGGTATTCGCCACCGTGGACGAACTTCAGCAGACCGCCCTGCTGGATCGGCTTGCGCGGACTCCAGGCTTCGGTGGCCAATGCTTTCTGTTCAGCTTCGATGTCGACGAAACGCGCACCCTTGATGCGGCTCGGCACGCCACGGAAGCTCAGGTTGCAGACTTCCTCGGACAGACCGATGGCTTCGAACAGCTGAGCACCACGATAGGAGGCAATGGTCGAGATGCCCATCTTCGACAGGATCTTCAACAGACCTTTGGTGATGCCTTTGCGGTAGTTCTTGAACACCTCGTAGAGATCGCCCAGCACTTCACCGGTACGGATCAGGTCGCCCAGCACTTCGTACGCGAGGAACGGATAGACTGCCGAGGCGCCGAAACCGATCAGCACCGCAAAGTGATGCGGGTCGCGGGCAGTCGCGGTTTCAACGAGGATGTTGGAATCACAGCGCAGGCCTTTTTCGGTCAGACGGTGGTGCACCGCGCCGGTGGCCAGCGAGGCGTGGATCGGCAGTTTGCCCGGCGCGATATGGCGGTCGCTCAGGACGATCTGGGTACGACCGGCACGCACGGCTTCTTCAGCCTGATCGGCCACGTTGCGGATCGCCGCTTCGAGGCCGACGCTTTCGTCGTAGTTGAGGTCGATGATCTGCCGCTCGAAACCCGGGCGGTCGAGGTTCATCAGCGAGCGCCACTTGGCCGGCGAGATCACTGGCGAGCTGAGGATCACGCGCGAAGCGTGCTCCGGCGATTCCTGGAAGATGTTGCGCTCGGCACCGAGGCAGATTTCCAGCGACATCACGATCGCTTCGCGCAGCGGGTCGATCGGCGGGTTGGTCACCTGCGCGAACTGCTGGCGGAAATAGTCGTACGGCGTGCGCACACGCTGGGACAGCACGGCCATCGGCGTGTCGTCGCCCATCGAGCCAACGGCCTCGTAGCCTTGCTCGCCGAGCGGACGCAGTACCTGATCGCGCTCTTCGAACGTGACCTGATACATCTTCATGTATTGCTTGAGCTGATCGACGTCGTAGAAAGCCGAACCGTGATCGTTGTCTTCCATGGTCGCCTGGATGCGCAGGGCATTCTTGCGCAGCCATTGCTTGTACGGATGACGGGATTTCAGACGGTTGTCGATCGCATCGGTGTCGAGGATCTGACCGGTTTCGGTGTCCACAGCGAGGATCTGGCCAGGACCGACACGGCCCTTGGCGATCACGTCCTGCGGCTGGTAGTTCCAGACGCCGATTTCCGAAGCGACGGTGATGAAACCGTTGGTGGTGGTAACCCAGCGCGCCGGACGCAGACCGTTACGGTCGAGCAGGCACACCGCGTAGCGACCATCGGTCATTACCACGCCGGCCGGGCCGTCCCACGGCTCCATGTGCATCGAGTTGTACTCGTAGAACGCACGCAGATCCGGGTCCATGGTCTCGACGTTCTGCCACGCTGGCGGAATGATCATCCGCACGCCACGGAACAGGTCGATGCCACCGGTGACCATCAGTTCGAGCATGTTGTCCATGCTCGAGGAGTCGGAACCGACACGGTTCACCAGCGGGCCGAGTTCTTCCAGATCCATCAGATCGTTGGTGAACTTGGTGCGGCGGGCCTGGGCCCAGTTGCGGTTGCCGGTGATGGTGTTGATCTCGCCGTTGTGGGCGAGGAAACGGAAAGGCTGGGCCAGCGGCCATTTCGGCAGGGTGTTGGTGGAGAAGCGCTGGTGGAACACGCATATCGCGGTTTGCAGGCGCTGGTCACCGAGGTCCGGATAGAACGCGGCCAGGTCGGCCGGCATCATCAGGCCTTTATAGATGATGGTCTTGTGGGAAAAGCTGCAGATGTAGTGGTCGGTGTCAGCGGCGTTGGCCACCGACGAACGACGACGGGCGCTGAACAGCTTGACCGCCATGTCCTGATCGCTCAGGCCTTCGCCACCGATGTACACCTGCTCGATCTGCGGCAGGCGCTCAAGGGCGAGGCGGCCGAGGACGCTGGTATCGATGGGCACTTTGCGCCAGCCGATCAGTTGCAGGCCTTCAGCGAGGATCTCGCGGTTCATGTTCTCGCGAGCGACCTCGGCTTTGGCCGGGTCCTGATTGAAGAAGACCATGCCCACGGCATATTGCTTGGGCAGCTCGACGCTGAACGCTTCCTGGGCAATCGCACGCAGGAAGGCGTCGGGCTTTTGAATCAGCAGACCGCAACCGTCACCGGTCTTGCCGTCGGCATTAATCCCACCGCGGTGGGTCATGCAGGTCAGGGCCTCGATGGCCGTTTGCAAAAGGGTATGACTGGGTTCGCCCTGCATATGGGCTATCAGGCCGAAACCGCAGTTATCCTTGAATTCATCTGGTTGGTACAGACCTGCTTTCATAGACACTTTCTCACCAGGCTGCCTCTTTTCGAGGCAAATTTCTTTTCAATTCAACCACTTGCATCTCGCGCCGAACGTACGCCGGCTTAGCGGGGGCAAAAGGGTGGTCATTGTACACAGCGACACAGAGGCTCACAAATTTGACGACGAAATGTCGCAAACTCATGTCGCATTTGTGAAAGGTTTAAAGCGATCTGCTGTGCTAGTCAAAACTTTTTTAATTTTGACCGCAACGACTCAAAGACTACTGTGACGCAGACACCACAAGGCACGCGACCCGTAAGGGCGGCGCGCACTTGTAGAAATTTTGAGGTGCTTGGAGTGGCGGCCTGGGTAAGGCCGCCGAATCTTCAGCGAGTTGTTGCCAGTTCCTGTTGGACGCTGGCGACAGTGCGAGGCCAAGGTTTACCAGCCTGAACCTTCGCTGGCAAGGCCTTGATGGCAGAAACGGCCGCATCACGATTGGCAAAGCTGCCATAGGTGATCACGTAGAGCGGCTTGCCGTTGAGGACTTTCTTGAAATAACGGTACTCGCCGCCCTGCTCCTTGACGAAGCTTTGCGCAGCCGCTTCGGAGCTGGTGCCGAGGATCTGCACCACGTAGTTGCCCGGGGCTTGACCGGCATACCAGTTGCCACCGGCGGCCTTGGCGACGGTGACCGGCTTCTCGGTGGCTTTCTCGGCCGGTTTGGCCGCAGCGACAGGCTTGGCAGGCGCCGGAGCTGGCTTGGCGACTGGCGCAGCCGGAGCAGGCGCTGGCTTGGCCGTGGCAACCTGAGTCGGTGCCGGCGTCGGTTTGGCCGCCGGGACCGGAACCGGCGTTGGCGCAGGACCGGCAGGCACGCCGGCCGGTGGCGCGGTGGTCGTCACGGTCGGCGGTGTATTGCTCGAGCCTTCCAGCGGTACGCCGTCGTCACCTTCGGTGATCCCGCCGGCCGCTTCGGCCAATGGCTTGCGCATGACCGGTTGCGAATTGCCGACCAGCGGCAACGGCATCGGCTGGGTGTTACCGGCGAACTCCACGTTCGGCGCGCCACCCTGGCCCAATGGCAGCTGTGCCTGTTCGTTGGCCGGTGCGCCGGTGGTCGGCGCCTTGTTGCGACCGGGCATCAGCCAGGCGGCAGCGACCGCCACCACGACGACGGCGGAAATCGCCAATACGTGTTTCTTCGGCATGTTGAACCCCATACTTGGACGCTTGACCGCAGAGCGGCTGGCAATCATGACTTCGATCAGAGCATCGCGAGCGACCTGGTTGATGTTGCCCGGCCAACCCTCGGAGCTTTCGTGAATATCAGAGATCTGATCCGCGGTGAAAAGTTCGACACCCCGGCCCGCACCTTCTAGCCGCTGGTCGAGATATTCGCGGGTTTCTTCTTCTGTGTACGGCTGCAATTCGATGACGTGGAAGCGCTCTTCTTCAAGGTGCAGCGCCTCAAGCTGGGCAATCAGCGACGACTCACCGAACAGGAACACATGCGGTCGGCCTTCCGGTGCGCCGGCACCCAAAGCCATCAAGGCTTCGAGGGCGGACTCGTCGAGCTGCTCGGCATCGTCCACCAGCAGATAGACCTCCTGGCCGGTCAGCGCCAGCTGTACGACCTGATCGAGGATCGCACCGACTTCGGCCTGGGCCACGTCCAGCGCCTGGGCAACCTGACGCAGCACACCGGCGGCATCGCCAGCGCCACGGGCGGAAACTACAACACTTTGAACCGACTGCTTGTTGGTGCTCGCCACCAGCGCCTGACGCAGCAACGTCTTTCCGCTGCCTTGAGGGCCGGTGACCACCAGCAGCAACTGGCTGTAACGCGCCAGGTGGTGCAGTTGACCCAGCACCGGTTTGCGCTGGGCCGGGAAGAATTTGAAGCCCGGGACCCGTGGAGCAAAAGGGTCATGACTTAACTGGAAATGGCCGAGGAACGCCTCGTCGGCATGCAAACTAGTCATCGGAATCTTATTAACCTTTAAGCTGAGCCAGAGCGCGGTAATCCGCTCCCAGCGTTGCCTGTAGAACCTCTTTCGGATAATCGTCGGTCACTACCGCTTCGCCCATCCGGCGCAGCAGCACCAGGCGCAGACGACCGTCGATCACTTTTTTGTCAATTGCCATGTGTTCAAGAAAATCGGCTTCGGTCATCTCTTCAGGCGGAACCACCGGCAGGCCGGCGCGCTGGAACAGACGAATGCCGCGATCGCGCTCCTGCTCGCTGATCCAGCCGAGGCGCGCGGACATTTCCATCGCCATTACCGTGCCAGCAGCGACCGCTTCACCGTGCAACCAGACACCATAGCCCATGTGGGTTTCGATGGCGTGGCCGAAGGTGTGGCCGAGGTTGAGCGTGGCGCGTACACCGGTTTCTTTCTCATCGGCGCCGACCACCGCAGCCTTGGCCGCGCAGGAGCGCTCGATGGCATAGGTCAGGGCTTTCTGATCCAGCGCGCGCAGGGCGTCGACGTTGTCTTCGAGCCAGGTCAGAAACGGCTCGTCGCAGATCAGGCCGTACTTGATGACCTCCGCCAGGCCCGCGGACAACTCACGCGCTGGCAGGGTTTTCAGGGACGCCGTATCGATCAGCACCACGTTCGGCTGATAGAACGCGCCGACCATGTTCTTGCCCAGCGGATGGTTGATGCCGGTCTTGCCGCCCACCGACGAATCGACCTGGGACAGCAGCGTGGTAGGGATTTGGATGAAATCGACGCCGCGCTGGTAGCAGGCGGCCGCAAAGCCGGCCATGTCGCCGATCACACCGCCACCGAGGGCGATCACCGTGGTGCGGCGGTCGTGACGAGCGGTCAGCAGACCGTCGAAGATCAGTTGCAGGGTTTCCCAGTTCTTGAAGGCTTCGCCGTCCGGCAGCACCACGGAAACTACCGAAAACTGCGAAAGACTGCGGGTCAGACGCTCGAGATAGAGCGGCGCAACGGTCTCGTTGGAGATGATTGCCACTTGCCGCCCGTGAATGTGCGGAGCCAGCAATTCAGGCTGATCCAACAGTCCTTCGCCAATATGAATCGGGTAGCTGCGCTCGCCTAGATCGACCTTGAGTGTCTGCATGTGTCCCCACGTGAAGATGGAAGCAGGCGTCCTGCCTTGAATTATCGGATGTCCCCGGTCTTGAAAGGTGTGACGCCGCTTGCGTGCGATCCGCCACAACCCTCGACAGGACGCCGAGGATAGCGCATTTCGGGCGACGCTTTAACGGGGTGGAAGTTGCGCCAGACGGTCAAGAATGTCGAGCACCACCATGCGTGGCGGCCGCTCGTCGGTTTCCACCACCAGATCGGCGATTTCCCGATAAAGCGGATCGCGGATCGCCAGCAGGTCGCGCAGGGTTTTCTCGGGATTGGCTGTGCGCAGCAGCGGGCGATTGCGGTCGCGGGAAGTCCGGCCGACCTGCTGTTCGACAGAGGCGTGCAGATACACCACCCGCCCGCCCTCGTGCAGGGCCTTGCGGTTGGCGTCGCGCATCACCGCGCCGCCGCCCGTCGCCAGCACTACGCCGTCGAACGCGCACAGCTCGGCGATCATCGCCTGCTCACGATCACGAAAACCGGGCTCGCCTTCCTTGTCGAAGATCCACGGGATATTGGCGCCCGTACGCAGTTCAATTTCCTTGTCGGAATCCTTGAACGGCAGGCGCAGCTCTTTGGCCAGTAATCGGCCGATGGTGCTTTTTCCAGCCCCCATCGGTCCTACAAGAATCAAATTTCGCACAGAATCAACGACTCACAGCAATCGCCTGGTTATTCATGATACGCGGAGTGAGGAATACCAGCAGCTCGGATTTTTTCTCCGAAACTACATCACGCCGGAAAAGGCGGCCAAGATACGGCACATCGCCAAGAAATGGCACCTTATCTACGACCTTGCTTTGAGTATTTGAGAAAACCCCGCCAATCACGATGGTCTCGCCGTCGTTCACAAGTACCTTGGCATTGACCTCGTTTTTCTTGATCGGCGGTACATCCTGCACTTTGTTCAGGTAGTCCGGTTCGTCCTTGGTGACCTTCACCTCCATGATGATGCGATTGTCCGGGGTGATCTGCGGCGTGACCTCCAGCGACAGCGAGGCCTCCTTGAACGACACCGATGTAGCGCCGCTGGAGCTGGCTTCCTGATACGGAATCTCGGTGCCCTTGAGGATCTTCGCGGTCTCCTTGTCGGAGGTGACCACCTTGGGCTGCGAGACGATCTCCCCGTTGCCGGTCTTCTCCATCGCCGTCAGCTCAAGGTCCAGCAAGACGTTGTCGGTGATGAACGCAATGCCGATCCCGGAGGTGTTGTTGACTGTACCCATGTCGACGAACGGCGAGTTGGTGCTGGTGCTGCCCGGCGTACCAATGGTGGTCGACGAGCCGTTGCTGACCCCGGAGGTATTCCAATTGCCCTTGTTCTGGATCGATCCGCCCCAGCGAACGCCCAGGCTCTTGTCGTAATCGACGTTGGCCTCGACGATCCGTGCCTCGATCATCACCTGACGCACCGGGATATCCAGTTGCGCCACGATCCGCCGCAGCTCGTCGAGACGATCCTGGGTCTGGTAGGCGATGATGTTGTTGGTGCGCTCATCGACGGTGATCGAACCCCGTTCGTCGACTTTGGCCTCGGCGCTGGTGACCGACTGGAACAACTTGGCGATATCCGCGGCCTTGGCGTAATTCACTTGCAACAGTTCACGGCGCAGCGGCGCCAGCTCGGCGATCTGCTTCTGCGACTCCAGTTCCTGCCGTTCGCGGGCGGCGATTTCATCCGCCGGCGCCACCAGCAACACATTTCCGACTTTGCGCTTGTCCAGGCCTTTGGTCTTGAGCACTAGATCCAGCGCCTGATCCCACGGCACGTTTTGCAGACGCAGGGTGATTCCGCCCTGCACCGTGTCGCTGGCGACCAGATTGAGGTTGGTGAAATCGGCGATCAGTTGCAGCACCGAACGCACATCGATGTCCTGGAAATTCAGCGAAAGCTTTTCGCCGCTATAAGTGTTGCGGTCAGCATTGCGCTTTTGCAGGTCATCGACGGTCAACGGCCGGATGCTCACGGTCAGCTTGTTGTCGGTCTGGTAAGTGGAATAGTCGAACGTGCCGCTGGGCTCGACGGTGATGGTCGCTCGATCACCGCTGACACCAGCATTGACGAACTGCACCGGGGTGGCGAAATCCTTGACGTCGAGACGCACCCGCAACGGTTCGGGCAGTTGGGTGCGAGCGAAATTGAGAATGATCTTGCCGTCATGTTCCTGGATGTCCGGCGCGATGGTCGGGTCGGACAGGTCGATGACGACATTGCCCTCGCCCGCCGTGCCGCGCTGGAAGTCCACGCCTCGGATGGCCCTGGCGGTCGGCGCGAACGTCCGGACCGGTGCCGCCACCGGTGTCGCACGTGGAGCCTTGGTGGCAGGTCGCGGCGCGGTGACTTTGGAACCTTGCCCGACCACCACGAACAACGTATTCCCCTCGACCCGGGTGTCATACGGCGCCAGTTGCGTCAGATTGATGATCAACCGGGTACGGTCGTTGGCCTCGACCACTGTGGCAGTGCGCGCATTACCGCTACCGAGGTCACGAGTCTTGCTCGCGAGCTGGCTGACCACTCCCGGCAGATCCAGAGCGATCCGCGCCGGCGAATCGGTGGTGTAGCCCTTGGGCTGTGGCGGTGGGCCGTCGAACGATAGCTTCAACTCGACGCGATCGCCCGGCAGCGCCGCCACGTCCAGCGTCTTCAGATTTGCCGCTTGAACCATCGGCGACAGCAGCGCTATCCATAGCGAAAAACCGAGGGTGGAGAAAATCCTGTTCATTGTTCGACTTCCACTATGAGTGCTCTTTCAAAGGAATGGTGCGCGGCCGCTCCAGCCAGGCGCCTTCGCCATCGGGAACGATTTCGACCACATCGACCTGGGTGGCACTGATCGCGACGATGCGCCCGTCGTTGCGCCCCAGGTAATCGCCGACTTTCAGCCGATGCACCCCGCCCGCTCCGCGCAGCAGCGCAAAGGAGCCGGACGCATTGGCGATCGTGCCGACCATCTCGAATTGCTCGATGTTGAAACCTTCGAGGTATTGCTTGACCCGTGTCGGATCCGGCTTGACGTTGCGCGAGCCGTGCTGCTGCCCGGCCAGATCGACCCGCACCTGACGCGAGAACGGGCTGCGCAGGCTGGCGGCGCTATAGGTGAACGTCTGGTAGGAACGAAAGGTCGGCGTCGGCTCGATCTTGCCCGGCGGCCGCAGGCGCACTTCATTCATGTAAGCGTCGAGATCGCTGAAGTCGTTGCCGCCGCAACCGCTCAAGCCCAGCGTCAAGGTCGACAATAGAAGGAAACGGATCGGGCTCATTTTTGCAGCCCCTTGTCGTTGTAACGGTACGTCTTGGCGAGGATGCTCATGCGCAACTTCGTCCCGCCTTCCGGGTTGGCCGGTGCCAGCTCGAAGTCGTGCAGCGTCACGATCCGCGGCAACCCGGCCACACCGCTGACGAAAGTGGCGAGGTCGTGATAGGCACCCGTGACGGTGATCTGGATCGGCAATTCGATGTAGAACTGCTGCGTCACCTCCGGCAACAGCTTGATCTCCTCGAATTCAAGACCGCTGCCCAGACCGGTGCGCGTGATGTCTTCCAGCAGCCCCGGCACTTCGGTGTCGCTGGGCAATTGCCGCAGCAGGACGCCAAACGAGTTCTCCATTTCCTTCATCTGCTGGGTGTACAGCTCGAGATTGGCCGCCAGGTGCGCCTTGCTGGAGAACTGCTCCTTGAGCGTGGCTTCCTCTGTACGCTTGAGCTCAAGCTGGTTTTCCATGTCGCTGACGAAAAAGTTGTAGCCCAGGGCCAGCACCAGAATCATCAATAGCGCCCCGGCCAGGCCTTTCACGGCCGGCGGCCAGGAGCCGATGTTGCTGGTATCCAGGTCGTTGAAGTCGATATTGCGCAGGCTGGCCAGCCATTCGGACGGTTTCATTGGTCGTCCTCCAGGTTTTTCGGCCGGGTCTGATGGACGGTCAACTGGAACACGTTGGCCTGATCCAGCTGCCCCGCCGTGGTTGCCTTGACCTCGTTCAGGGTCGGCGCATCGAACCAGTCGGACGCCTCAAGATTGCGCATCAGGTCGGAGACCCGGTTGTTCGATTCCGCCGCACCACTGATCGACAGGGTCTTGCCGACCATCTTCACGCTGGTGAAATAGACGCCGTCGGGCAGGGTGCGCGCCAGCTGATCGAAAATTCTCCCGCTGACCTGCCGGTTGGCCTGCAGGTCCTGGATGATGCGCATCCGCTCCACCAACTGCTGGCGACGCGCCTTGAGCTCGCTGATCTGCTGGATCCGCTCATCCACCACGGCGATCTGCTTGCCGATGTAATCGTTGCGCACCTGCTGCCGCTCAATGGCGGTACTGAAAACCTCAGCAGCAATAAAGACTGCGCCGACCGAGCCGACCACTACGCCGGTCAGGGTCAGCAGGAAGCGTTTGCGTCGTTCTTCGCGGCGCTCCTCACGCCAGGGTAAAAGGTTGATCCGCGCCATCAGTCGAAACTCCTGAGCGCGAGCCCACAGGCAATCATCAGGGCCGGCGCATCACTGGCCAGGGCCCCGGCATTGACTTTGCTGCTCAAGGCCATGTCGAAAAACGGATTGGCAACCTGGGTCGGCGTCCCCAGGCGTTCTTCAATCAGCCGGTCCAGCCCGGGCACCGACGCCGTGCCGCCGGCCAGCAAAATATGGTCGACCGCGTTGTACTGGCCGGAAGCGAAGAAAAACTGCAAGGAGCGTGAGACCTGCTGCACCAGCGCCTCGCGAAACGGCTGCAGGACCTCGCTGACGTAATCGTCCGGCAGACCGCCCTGCTTCTTGGCCAGCCCGGCCTGCTCAATGGTCAGGCCATAACGGCGCTGGATTTCCTCGGTCAGCTGGCGCCCGCCAAAGAGTTGCTCGCGGGTATAGATGATCCGGCCGTTGTGCAGGACGCTGAGGGTGGTCATGGTGGCGCCGATATCGACCACCGCAACGGTCAAGCGCTCCTGGGAAGCCGCCAGTTGCGTGGCCAGCAGGCCGAACGAGCGCTCAAGCGCATAGGCCTCGACATCCACCACCCGCGCAGTCAGGCCGGCGAGGGCCAGTGCAGCCTCACGGACTTCGACGTTTTCCTTGCGACAGGCGGCCAGCAGCACGTTGACCCGCTCGGGATTGCGCGGCGAGATACCCTGGACTTCGAAGTCGATGGCGACCTCGTCCAACGGATAGGGAATGTATTGGTCGGCCTCGATCTTGAGCTGGTTTTCCAGTTCGTCGTCGGACAGCCCGGCGTCCATTTCGATGACCTTAGTGATCACCGCCGAACCGGCCACCGCCACCGCCACGCTCTTGAGCCCGGTGCGCGCCTTGACCAGCACCCGGGACAGGGCATGCCCGACGCCTTCGAGTTCGGCGATGTTTTTCTCGACCACGGCGTTGGCCGGCAACGGCTCCACCGCGTACGCCTCGACCCGGTAGCGCTCACCCTGACGGCTCAGCTCCAGCAGCTTCACCGAAGTGGAACTGATGTCGATCCCCAGTAACGTATTGGTCTTTTTGTTGAAGAGTCCTAGCACTACCAATTCCCTATGACTTTCCGTGAGTTACGGACTCTGTAATGCGCATTGCGTTCCCTCGCCCCGTCTTGACAGAAGCGCAAATGACGCCCCCAGCGGAAAAGTGCTTATAATGCCCAGCGATTTTTTCCGCTTTTTACTGCCGGCGCGGGCCGTTCTGTGTGTTTCCGGAACCCTGTCGCCCAATTCATTCTTTGCCCTGGATGTCCAAAAGCCTTGATTCGTCTGCTGAAATTCTTCGGTTGGTCCATCGTCGCCGTTTTCTGCGGACTGCTTTTAGGTCTCAGCGGCGCGTTTCTTTACCTTAGTCCGGGTTTGCCATCTGTGGAGGCGCTGAGAAGCATTCAGTTGCAGATTCCCCTCCGGGTGTACAGCAGCGACAACAAGTTGATCGCAGAATTTGGCGAAATGCGCCGCACACCGATCCGTTTCGCCGACATTCCCCCCAATTTCATCAATGCGTTACTAAGTGCTGAAGACGACAACTTCGCCAACCACTATGGCGTCGATCCGAGCAGCCTGATGCGTGCCGCGACCCAACTGGTCAAGAGCGGGCACATCCAGTCCGGCGGCAGCACCATCACCATGCAGGTGGCGAAGAACTTCTTCCTGACCAGCGAACGCAGCTTCTCGCGCAAGACCACAGAAATCCTCCTGGCCCTGCAGATCGAACGGCAGCTGACCAAGGACGAGATCCTTGAGCTGTACGTGAACAAGATTTATCTGGGCAACCGCGCCTATGGCATCGAGGCGGCGGCGCAGGTGTATTACGGCAAGTCGATCCGCGAGGTCAGCCTGGCGCAGATGGCGATGATCGCCGGCCTGCCGAAGGCCCCTTCGCGCTTCAACCCGCTGGCCAACCCGGCGCGCAGCAAGGAGCGTCGCGACTGGATCCTCGGGCGCATGTACAAGCTCGGCAAGATCACCGAAGCCGACTACACCGCTGCCATCAACGAGCCGCTGAACGCCAGCTACCACGTGCCGACCCCGGAAGTGAACGCGCCGTACATCGCCGAGATGGCCCGCGCCGAAATGGTCGGCCGCTATGGCAGCGACGCCTATACCGAAGGTTTCCGCGTCACCACCACGGTGCCGAGCAACCTGCAGGAAATGGCCAACACCGCGCTGCACGAAGGCCTGATGACCTACGACCAGCGTCACGGCTACCGTGGCCCTGAATCGCGCCTGCCGGGCAAGACCCGTGAAGCCTGGGCCGTCGAGCTTACCAAGCAACGCACCATCAGCAGTCTCGAGCCGGCCATCGTCACCCAGGTCGACAAGAACGGCCTGCAAGTGCTGACCCGGACCGGTGAAGAGCACGTGGCGTGGGACACCATGAAATGGGCCCGTCCGTTCCTCAATACCAACAGCATGGGCGCCGCACCGCGTCAGCCATCGGATGTCGCGCAGGTCGGCGACCTGGTGCGCGTACAGCGCCAGCCGAACAATTCGCTGAAGTTCAGCCAGATTCCGCAGGCCCAGGGTGCGTTGGTGTCGCTGGATCCGCAGAACGGCGCGATCCGTTCGCTGGTCGGCGGTTTCGCCTTCGAGCAGAGCAACTACAACCGCGCGACGCAGGCCAAGCGTCAGCCGGGCTCGAGCTTCAAGCCATTCGTCTACAGTGCCGCGCTGGATAACGGCTACACCGCCGCCACGCTGGTCAACGACGCGCCGATCGTGTTCGTCGACGAGTATCTGGACAAGGTCTGGCGCCCGAAGAACGACACCAACACCTTCCTCGGCCCGATCCGTCTGCGTGAAGCGCTGTACAAGTCGCGCAACCTGGTTTCGATCCGCCTGCTGCAGGCGATGGGCGTAGGCAAGACCATCGACTACATCACCCGCTTCGGTTTCAACAAGCAGGATCTGCCGCCAAACCTGTCCCTGGCGCTGGGCACCGCGACCCTGACCCCGATGGAAATCGCCACCGGCTGGAGCACCTTCGCCAACGGTGGTTACAAGATCACCCCGTACATCATCGACAAGATCGAAAGCCGCAATGGCGACACATTGTTCGTCGCCAACCCGCCGACCGTGCCACAGGGCGGCGCGGCTACCGACGGCATCGCGGCACCGGCGACTCAATCGATCACCGTCGGTGCAGCACCGGTTCCGGGTGAAGCACCGAGCGCTGCAGCGGTGCCACAAGTGCCGGCAGTCGCCGAGCGCATCGTCGATGGCCGCACCACCTACATCCTCAACAGCATGCTGCAGGACGTGATCAAGCTCGGCACCGGTCGTCGTGCACTGGCCATGGGCCGCAGCGACATCGCGGGTAAAACCGGTACTACCAACGAATCCAAGGATGCGTGGTTCTCCGGTTACAACGCCGATTACGTGACCACGGTCTGGACCGGTTTCGACCAGCCGGAAAGCCTCGGTCGCCGGGAGTTCGGCGGCACCGTGGCGCTGCCGATCTGGATGAACTACATGAGCGCCGCGCTCAAGGACAAGCCGCCGCATGTCCAGCCGGAGCCGGAAGGCATCCTCAGCCTGCGGGTAGACCCGGTCAGCGGCCGCGCAGCCTCCCCGAGCACGGCAGGCGCCTACTTCGAACTGTTCAAGGCCGAAGACACGCCGCCGTCGGTCAACGAGATCGGCAATGGGACAGCGCCGGGTAGTCCGCTGCCCGCGGATGAACAGGCGCCGATCGATTTGTTCTGATCCTGATCCGCTAAAAAGCCCCGCCTTCGTGAGAAGTGCGGGGCTTTTTTTATTGCCTTCAGGATCGGTGCCGGACGAACAGGCCACACTCGACACAAAAACCTCAGGAACAAAAAAGCCCCGACTCTCACGAGCCGGGGCTTTCACTTGAAGCGCTACAACGACTTAGCCGTTGAACACGTCATCCACGCTTTTCAGCGGGTAGTTCTTCGGATACGGCAGGGTCGCTACGCCGGTCTCGATCGCGGCCTTGGCCACGGCGTCGGAGATCACGGTGATCAGGCGCTTGTCCATTGGCTTCGGAATGATGTACTCACGACCGAATTCCAGGGAGATACCGCCGTAGGCGTCGCAGACTTCCTGTGGAACCGGCAGCTTGGCCAGTTCGCGCAGAGCGTTGGCGGCAGCGATCTTCATTTCTTCGTTGATGCGCTTGGCGCGAACGTCCAGGGCACCGCGGAAGATGAACGGGAAGCCCAGCACGTTGTTGACCTGGTTCGGGTAGTCCGAACGGCCGGTGGCCATGATCACGTCGTTGCGTGTGGCGTGAGCCAGTTCCGGGGAGATTTCCGGATCCGGGTTGGAGCAGGCGAAGACGATCGGGTTGGCCGCCATGCGCTTGAGTTGCTCGGCGCTCAGCAGGTTCGGGCCCGACAGGCCGACGAATACGTCAGCGCCTTCGATGGCGTCGTCCAGGGTGCGCTTCTCGGTAGCGTGAGCAAACACAGCCTTGTACTGGTTCAGGTCGTCACGGCCAGCGTGGATCACGCCGGTACGGTCGATCATGAAGATGTTCTCGACCTTGGCGCCCATGCTCACCAGCAATTTCATGCAGGAGATTGCGGCAGCGCCGGCGCCCAGGCAGACGATCTTGGCTTCGCCGAGGGTTTTGCCAGCGATTTCCAGAGCGTTGATCATGCCCGCAGCGGTCACGATCGCGGTGCCGTGCTGGTCATCGTGGAACACCGGAATGTCGCACTGCTCGATCAGAGCGCGTTCGATCTCAAAGCACTCAGGCGCCTTGATGTCTTCCAGGTTGATGCCACCGAAGGTGATGGAAATGCGTTTTACGGTGTCGATGAAGGCTTGCGGGCTTTCGGAGTCGACTTCGATGTCGAATACGTCGATGCCGGCGAAGCGCTTGAACAGCACGCCTTTACCTTCCATCACTGGCTTGGAAGCCAATGGGCCGAGGTTACCCAGGCCCAGAATCGCGGTGCCATCGGAAATGACTGCAACCAGGTTGCCCTTGCCGGTGTACTTGTAGGCCAGTTCAGGATCGCGGGCGATCTCGCGCACTGGTTCAGCTACGCCGGGGCTGTAGGCCAGCGACAGGTCGCGGGCGGTAGCAGTGGCCTTGGTGAGCTCGACACTCAGCTTTCCTGGACGAGGATTGGCGTGATATTCGAGAGCGGCAGTTTTCAGATCAGACATTTTGGCATTCCGCTTTTTACTGTTGGACAGACTGGTCAGCGAGGATACGCGCCTCGCAAAGTCCCCACAAGACTGCCCGGTCACCCCTGTCAAGCGCCCTGCCCTACGACTTTGGGCCAAGAGCCACGGCGCACAAGGGCTAGACTGTTCACAATCGACAGAAAAAATGTCTACAACTTTTTCTTCAGCGGGACGATTGCAACATTGAAGAATCGGTCAGCGGCAACAGCCAACGGACCTGACCGGATTTCAATCCGCCCCGTCGTGAACGGTCGACCACCCAGCCCCGGGCTTCGATTTGCTTGCCCTTCAACGCTTGCAGGGAACTGACATCGAAGCGCTCCAGCAGATTGGGTGCAACGCGCAGTACAAGCTTGTCCTGCAACTCGATCCAGATTCCGCCACGATTGCGCTGAACCTTGCTCACACGCCCGCTGACGATGGCGAAACCCGAGCGTTCGATCTGCTCCGCTTTCAGTACAGGCGAGCGCTTCCAAAGGCCAAGCCCGGCCTGCCGCGCGCTGCGTTCGGCGGCTTGCTGACAATCGACAAGATCGACATTCGGCGCCACCGCGACCCGGAAACCGAGGCCATCGGCGAGCATTTGCGCTTCGAGACTGGCGCCGCTGACGCTGTAGAGATGGGCGAGCGTACGCCCGTAATGGTCTTTTTCCTGCGCGCCGAGGCGCAAACCGACTCGTCCGCCACTGTCAGCTACCAAGGCTTCCAGGCGTTTGCGCGCCGCCACGGCAAACGGCTCGTCGCCGCGACCCTGCTTGCCCAATTCAGGCGTGTTGAGACCGATCAGGCGTACGCTGCGACCGTCACTCAGGCGCACCGTGTCGCCATCGACAACCCGCTGCACCACCACGCTGGACAGACCCGAGGGCGCCGGACAAAAGGCCTGGGCAGCGGACAGCCAAATCGCGGACACAAAAAAGGCGCCCACAAGGGACGCCTTTTTCATCAGACCGGAAAAGCCGCTGAGGTTTTCCAGAATGAGAGGCCTTAGGCCTTTTTCGCGCCGAAAGCACCGAAACGGTCGGCGAACTTCTGAACGCGACCACCGGTGTCCAGAGTCTTCTGCTTACCGGTGTAGAACGGGTGGCACTCGTTGCAAACGTCGATCGCCAGGGCTTTGCCGAAGGTCGAACGGGTTTCGAACTTGTTGCCGCAGCTGCAAGTTACTGCAACTTCTGGGTAATTCGGGTGGATATCGGCTTTCATGGTGTTTTCCTCAGCTGGCGTGCCGCCATCCAACACGATTGTTGAATACCGCACGTAATTAGGCCGCGGATTCTACCAGACCTTTTCAATCACGCAAGCTGTCACCGAGACCGACCGTCTGCTAGGCTCCCGCCCTTCTTCACCGCCCCGCCTATGAGAATCCTCCGCGTGCCCGACGCCATTCTGCGCCTCGCCCTGCCTTCGCCCCTGCGCCGCCTGTTCGACTATCGGGCCCCGGCCGGTGTGCTGCGTTCGCAGTTGCAACCGGGCATGCGGCTGCGGGTGCCGTTCGGTCGGCGGGAAATGATCGGGATTCTGGTGGAAGTCACTGACACCAGTGAAGTGCCGGTGGAAAAGCTCAAACCGGCGCTGGCCCTGCTCGACGCCACCGCACCGTTGCCGCCGGCACTGTTCAAGCTGTGCCTGTGGACGGCTCAGTATTATCAGCACAGCCTCGGCGACACCTTGAGTTGGGCATTACCGGTATTGCTGCGCCAGGGCGAACTGGCGGAAGCCCGCCAGGAACGTTTCTGGTCCGCCGCCCCCGGCGCCAGCCTCGACGACCCGCGCATCGCCCGCGCCCCGCGCCAGCGTGAAGCCCTTGCGACTTTGGCCCAGCACCCTCACGGCGTCGCCCATCAGTTGCTAAGCAAACTGATGCTGAACAAGGACAGCCTCGATCTGCTGCTGGCCAAAGATCTGGTACAAGTCGAAGTACGTCGCCACGCCCCCGGCGCACGCCACGAGCACTGGCTGGCCCAGCCGGAGCTGCCGCTCAACAGCGAACAGCGCGCCGCTTATGAAGCGATTCGCGCCGGTTTCGACAGTTATCACGCGTTCCTGCTGGCCGGAGTCACCGGCAGCGGCAAGACCGAAGTCTATCTACAACTGATCCGCGAAACCCTCGAGGCCGGCAAACAGGCGCTGGTACTGATCCCGGAGATCAACCTCGGTCCGCAGACCCTGGCCCGCTTCGAACAACGTTTCAATGCGCGCATCGCCCTACTGCACTCGGCCGTCAACGACCGCGATCGCCTCGATGCCTGGCTCGCTGCCCGGGATGGCGAGGCCGACATTATTATCGGCACCCGCTCGGCACTGTTCACCCCGATGAAAAATCCGGGGCTGATCATCATCGACGAAGAACACGACGGTTCCTATAAACAGCAGGAAGGCCTGCGCTACCACGCACGGGATCTGGCACTGGTGCGCGCGCGTCAGGAAAACATCCCGATCGTGCTCGGCTCCGCGACGCCATCCCTGGAAAGCCTGCACAACGCCTATACCGGCCGGTACGGACTCCTGCGCCTGAATGAACGGGCCGGCGGCGCCAAACAGCCACGGTTCCTGCGTCTGGACGTAAAAAGCCGTCCGCTGGACAGCGGCATTTCCGGGCCGATGCAGCAAGCCATCGGCCAGACCCTCGCCGCCGGCCAGCAGGTGCTGGTGTTCCTCAACCGCCGAGGGTTTGCCCCGACCCTGCTGTGCCACGATTGCGGCTGGATGTCCGAGTGCCAGCGCTGCGATGCGCGGATGACCGTGCACCAGCGCTACGGCGAGCTGCGCTGCCACCACTGCGGTTACGTCGAGCGTGTGCCGCGCCAGTGCCCGAAGTGCAACAAGGTCGATCTGCGGCCGGTGGGCGCCGGCACCGAGCGGGCCGAGGAACGGCTGGCGATTCTGTTCCCGGACTATCCGGTGCTGCGCGTCGACCGTGACAGCACCTCGCGCAAAGACGCGATGAATCAGTTGTTCGCCACGATCCAGAAAGGCCAGCCGTGCATTCTGGTCGGCACCCAGATGTTGGCCAAGGGTCACCACTTTCCCCGGGTCACCCTGGTGTCGATCCTCGATGCCGACGGCGGGCTGTTTTCCGGCGACTTCCGCGCCAGCGAGCGCATGGCGCAGTTGATCGTGCAGGTTGCCGGGCGCGCCGGGCGGGCGGAAGAACCGGGCAAGGTGATCATTCAGACGCACCTGGCCGACCATCCTTTATTGGTGCAACTGACCGAGCAGGGTTACTTCGCCTTTGCCGAACAGGCCCTGAGCGAGCGTCGCGCCGCCGGCCTGCCGCCGTTCGCCCATCTGGCGCTGCTGCGCGCCGAAGCACACAAGCCGGGGCAGGCTGAAGGCTTTCTCGATGAGGCGTGCAGTGAGGCCGAGCGCTTGCTGGCCGAACAGAACCTGAGCGGTATCGAACTGCTGGGACCAGTGCCGGCGCCGATGGAACGTCGGGCCGGACGCTTCCGCGCGCAGCTGCTTTTGCAGGCCACGGCCCGGGCGCCGCTGCACCGGTTGCTGTCGAGCTGGCTGCTGGCGCTGGAGCAGATGCCAAGCGGCCGGGCGGTGCGCTGGTCGCTGGATGTCGATCCCGTGGATCTGTACTGACCGGGAAAAACCGGTCGAATTGTCACCACACATCCACATCCTGCCTGCTAAGGTTGGCAAGCCCGTCTTCGCAACGGATAATGCCCAGTTTTTCCACCCGCGCATCGATGCGCCGCCGCGCTTGCGGTCGAAAGAGAAGACCATGAAAGACACCATTCGCCAGCTGATCCAACAAGCCCTCACCCAACTCGTCAACGAAGGTGTGTTGCCTGAAGGCCTGACGCCGGCGATCCAGGTGGAAAACGCTCGGGACAAGACCCACGGCGATTTTGCCAGCAACATCGCCATGATGCTGGCCAAGCCTGCGGGCATGAAGCCGCGTGACCTGGCGGAAAAAATCATCGCCGCCCTGCCGGCTGACGAGAACGTCACCAAGGCCGAAATCGCCGGCCCCGGCTTCATCAATTTCTTCCAGAACACTCAGGCGCTGGCCTCGCGCCTCGACGCCGCACTGGCCGACGCTCACGTTGGCGTGCGCAAGGCGGGTCCGGCGCAACGCACCGTGGTCGACCTGTCGGCACCGAACCTGGCCAAAGAGATGCACGTCGGTCACTTGCGCTCGACCATCATCGGCGACGGCGTTGCCCGGGTGCTCGAATTCCTCGGCGACACTGTGATCCGTCAGAACCACGTCGGCGACTGGGGCACCCAGTTCGGCATGCTGATGGCGTATCTGCAGGAAAACCCGATCACCAGCGACGAACTGTCGGACCTGGAAAACTTCTACCGCGCCGCCAAGCAGCGCTTCGACGAGTCCCCGGAGTTCGCCGACCGCGCCCGCGGCCTGGTGGTCAAGCTGCAGGCCGGCGATGCCGAATGCCTGGCGCTGTGGACCAAGTTCAAGGACATCTCGCTGTCGCACTGCCAGAAGATCTACGAACTGCTCAACGTCAAACTGACCATGGCCGACGTGATGGGCGAAAGCGCTTACAACGACGACCTGATCAATGTGGTCAACGACCTGAAAGCCGCCGGCATGCTGGTTGAAAGCAACGGCGCCCAGTGCGTGTTCCTCGACGAATTCAAGAACGCCGAAGGCGAGCCGCTGCCGGTGATTATCGTCAAGGCCGACGGCGGCTACCTGTACGCCACCACCGACCTGGCAGCTGTGCGCTATCGCAGCGGCAAACTGAAGGCCGACCGTGCGCTGTACTTCGTCGACCAGCGTCAGGCCCTGCACTTCCAGCAAGTGTTCGCCGTGGCGCGCAAGGCCGGTTTCGTGACCCATCCGATGGAAATGGAGCACATGGGCTTCGGCACCATGAACGGCGCCGACGGCCGTCCGTTCAAGACCCGTGACGGCGGCACCGTGAAGCTGATCGATCTGCTGACCGAGGCTCAGGAACGCGCCTACACCCTGGTGAAAGACAAGAATCCGGAACTGGCCGAAGACGAACTGCGCAGCATCGCCAAGGTCGTTGGCATCGGCGCGGTGAAGTACGCCGACCTGTCCAAGCACCGCACCAGCGACTACAGCTTCAACTTCGACCTGATGCTCAACTTCGAAGGCAATACCGCGCCGTACCTGCTGTACGCCTACACCCGTGTGGCCGGCGTGTTCCGCAAACTGGGCAAGGATTTCAGCGAAGTCGACGGCCAGATCGTCCTCGAAGCGGCGCACGAGCAGGAACTGGCGGCCAAACTGGCGCAGTTCGGTGAAGTGCTGAACAACGTTGCGGAAAAGGGTACGCCACACACTCTGTGCACCTACCTGTACGACGTGGCCGGCCTGTTCTCCAGCTTTTACGAGAACTGCCCGATCCTCGCCGCCGACACCCCGGCACAAATGCAAAGCCGTCTGCGCCTTGCCGCGCTGACCGGCCGTACCCTCAAGCAAGGCCTGGAACTGCTCGGCCTGGAAACCCTGGAGCGTATGTAAGTTGGCTGCCAAGAAAAAACCTGCACCCAAACGTGGCGCCAGCCGTTACCAAGCTCCAGCGAAGCAGCCGATTCCGGGCTGGCTGTGGATGGCCATCGGCCTGACGGTCGGTGCGTTCATCGTGTTCCTGATGAAACTGGAGCCGGGCAAGGGCAGCGACACGGTCAAGCGCGAGAAGGTCGAACAACAGCAACAACAGAAAGCCACCAAGATCGCCGAGGCCAACAAGACCCCGCCGAGCCCGACGCAACCGGTGAAGCCGAAGTACGACTTCTACACCCTGCTGCCGGAATCGGAAGTGATCGTGCCGCCTGACGCCGTGCCGGAGAAAACCCTGCCGACGCCACAGGTGCCGGCGATCCCGACTACGCCGGTGACTCCGGCGGAAGCGGCGAAGATCGACACCGCACGCGCCCAGGCTGCACTGGCCGGGATCACCCCACCGCCAGCGCCTCCGGTGACCAAGGCTGCGCCGGTGACCAAGTTCTTCCTCCAGGCCGGCTCGTTCCGAAAAGAGGCTGATGCCGACAAGGTCCGCGCGCAGATCATTCTGCTCGGCCAGGCGGTCGCGGTTGAATCCGGGACAGTGAAGGATGAAACCTGGTATCGCGTACTGGTCGGCCCGTTCAGCAACCGCGAACAACTGACCACTGCCCAGAAACAACTGGCGGGCGCAGGTTTCAGCAACCTGTTGTTACAACAACGCCAGAGCCGCTGATTCCCCTCGAATGATCCTTCCCGCGCTCTGCGTGGGGAGGATCAGCGCAACAACACCGCTCGTCCCCTCTCCCTCCCCGCAGTTGAAATCCTCTCCACTACCCCCATATGAATGGGCATAAGGCATTTTCGCCCCGCAGTGTGGAGACTCTTCCCTTGACCACCATCGTTTCAGTCCGCCGCCACGGCAAAGTCGTCATGGGCGGCGACGGCCAGGTTTCTCTCGGCAACACCGTGATGAAAGGCAACGCGAAGAAAGTTCGTCGCCTGTACCACGGCCAGGTCATCGCCGGTTTCGCCGGTGCCACCGCCGACGCCTTTACCCTGTTCGAACGTTTCGAAGGCCAGCTCGAGAAACATCAGGGCCACCTGATCCGCGCCGCCGTCGAACTCGCCAAGGAATGGCGTACCGACCGCTCCCTGAGCCGCCTCGAAGCGATGCTCGCGGTCGCCAACAAGGACGCCTCCCTGATCATCACCGGCAACGGTGACGTGGTCGAACCGGAAAACGGCCTGATCGCCATGGGTTCCGGTGGCGGTTACGCCCAGGCCGCTGCCAGCGCGCTGCTGAAAAAGACCGATCTGTCGGCCCGCGAAATCGTCGAGACCGCTCTCGGGATCGCCGCCGACATCTGTGTATTCACCAACCACACTCAGACCATTGAGGAGCAGGATCTCGCTGAAGAAGCCTGATTCGGCCCTGTGCCACGGCTTGCTTCTGCTTGAGGACCGTCAATTATTATGTCCATGACTCCCCGCGAAATCGTCCACGAACTCAACCGCCATATCATCGGCCAGGACGATGCCAAGCGTGCCGTCGCGATTGCCCTGCGCAACCGCTGGCGCCGCATGCAGCTGCCTGAAGAGCTGCGCGTTGAAGTGACCCCGAAGAACATCCTGATGATCGGCCCGACCGGTGTCGGTAAAACCGAAATCGCCCGTCGCCTGGCCAAACTGGCCAACGCGCCATTCATCAAGGTCGAAGCGACCAAGTTCACCGAAGTCGGCTACGTCGGCCGTGACGTCGAATCGATCATCCGCGATCTGGCCGATGCCGCGATCAAGATGCTGCGCGAGCAGGAAATGACCCGCGTTCGCCACCGCGCCGAAGACGCTGCCGAGGATCGTATCCTCGACGCTCTGCTGCCGCCGGCACGCATGGGTTTCAGCAACGAAGACGCACCGACCCAGGACTCCAACACCCGCCAGCTGTTCCGCAAGCGCCTGCGCGAAGGTCAGCTGGATGACAAGGAAATCGAGATCGAAGTCGCCGAGATGGCCGGCATCGAAATCGCCACGCCTCCGGGCATGGAAGAAATGACCAACCAGCTGCAGTCCCTGTTCGCCAACATGGGCAAGGGCAAGAAAAAGTCTCGCAAGCTCAAGGTCAAGGAAGCACTGAAACTGGTGCGCGATGAAGAAGCCGGTCGCCTGGTCAACGAAGAAGAGTTGAAGGCCAAGGCCCTGGAAGCGGTCGAGCAGCACGGTATCGTGTTCATCGACGAAATCGACAAGGTCGCC
The DNA here is from genome assembly GCF_040760005.1 of Pseudomonas sp. stari2. Taxonomy (NCBI): domain Bacteria; kingdom Pseudomonadati; phylum Pseudomonadota; class Gammaproteobacteria; order Pseudomonadales; family Pseudomonadaceae; genus Pseudomonas; species Pseudomonas sp. Stari2. Next base: position 645,196 of record NZ_CP099760.1, on the reverse strand, counting down.
AAGCGCGGCAATGTCGGCGGCGCCGATGTGTCCCGTGAAGGCGTGCAGCGTGACCTGCTGCCACTGATCGAAGGCTGCACCGTCAACACCAAGCTGGGCATGGTCAAGACCGACCACATTCTGTTCATCGCTTCCGGTGCGTTCCACCTGAGCAAGCCGAGCGACCTGGTACCGGAGCTGCAAGGCCGTCTGCCGATTCGCGTCGAACTCAAGGCCCTGAGCCCTGAAGACTTCGAACGTATCCTCAGCGAACCGCACGCCTCGCTCACCGAGCAATACTGCGCGCTGCTGAAGACCGAAGGCCTGAACATCCAGTTCCAGCCTGAAGGCATCAAGCGTCTGGCGGAGATCGCCTGGCAGGTCAACGAGAAGACCGAGAACATCGGTGCCCGTCGCCTGCACACGCTGCTCGAGCGCCTGCTGGAAGAGGTGTCGTTCAGTGCCGGTGATCTGGCCAGCGCCCATGACGACAAGGCGATCCTGATCGACGCCGAGTACGTCAACAGCCACCTGGGTGAATTGGCGCAGAACGAAGATCTGTCCCGTTATATCCTGTAAGCCATACTTACAGTGGTCGTGAAACTGTGGGAGCCATCGGCTCCCACAATTTTTTCCACCTGACGGAACGCCGGCGATGACCCAACTCCCCACCGACATCAAACTGCACAAAGCCTCGAAAACCCTGTCGCTCAAATACGCGTCCGGCGAGGAATACACCCTGCCCGCCGAATTCCTGCGCGTGCACTCCCCTTCCGCCGAGGTCCAGGGCCACGGCAAACCGATCCTGCAATTCGGCAAACTGCACGTCGGCCTGACCAAGGTAGAACCGGCCGGTCAGTACGCACTGAAACTGACCTTCGACGACGGTCACGACAGCGGTCTGTTCACCTGGGATTACCTGTACGAGCTGGGGCGACGTTATGACGCACTCTGGGCGGATTATCTGGCCGAACTCAAAGCCGCCGGCAAAACCCGCGACCCGGATCAGTCCGTCGTCAAGCTGATGCTCTAGTCCGCGCCTCGGACTGTTTAGAGGGCATTTTCTAGATTCATCTGTTTGAATGCTCCGCTAAAGCGGCCCGGGATCGGCTGCTTGCGAAAAAAATTAAACTCGGGTAACCAATGGAGCTGGCAAGTTCCCTGCAGTGCTCTACGACTGTAAAGCAGCTATGCAGAATCAACGGTCACCCGAGCAGTAGTACCTGGCATTGGCTGTGGAACTGCACAGCAGAAACCGGGTACTCGTCTCAGGACAATGGAGCGTCGTAGATGAGTAACAAGAATAACGATGATTTGAAGTACCAGGCCTCGGAAAACACCCTGGGGCTGAATCCTGTCGTTGGGCTTCGCGGAAAGGATCTGCTGGCCTCTGCTCGAATGGTGCTGACCCAGGCCATCAAACAACCGATCCATAGTGTCACGCACGTCACCCGGTTCGGCCTCGAACTGAAGAACGTGCTGTTCGGCAAATCAGAACTGCAACCGGCGGGCGATGACCGTCGCTTTGTCGATCCGGCGTGGAGTCAGAACCCGCTGTACAAACGTTATCTGCAAACTTATCTGGCATGGCGCAAGGAACTCCATGCCTGGATCGACGACAGCAGCCTCTCGCCCAAGGACATCGCGCGCGGCCACTTCGTGATCAACCTGATGACCGAAGCCATGGCGCCGACCAACAGCATGGCCAACCCGGCGGCGGTCAAACGCTTCTTCGAGACCGGCGGCAAGAGCCTGCTCGACGGTCTCTCGCATCTGGCCAAGGATCTGGTGCACAACGGCGGCATGCCGAGCCAGGTCAACATGGGCGCGTTCGAGGTCGGCAAGAGCCTGGGCGTGACGGAAGGCGCGGTGGTGTTTCGCAATGACGTGCTGGAGCTGATCCAGTACAAGCCGATCACCGAGCAGGTGCACGAGCGCCCGCTGCTGGTGGTGCCGCCGCAGATCAACAAGTTCTACGTCTTCGACCTGAGCCCGGACAAGAGCCTGGCGCGCTTCTGCCTGCGCAACAATGTGCAGACCTTCATCGTCAGCTGGCGCAACCCGACCAAGGAACAGCGCGAGTGGGGCCTCTCGACCTACATCGAAGCCCTGAAGGAAGCGGTCGACGTGGTCACCGCGATCACCGGCAGCAAGGACGTCAACATGCTCGGCGCCTGCTCCGGCGGCATCACCTGCACCGCCCTGCTCGGCCACTATGCCGCGACGGGTGAAAACAAGGTCAATGCCCTGACCCTGCTGGTCAGCGTGCTCGACACCACCCTGGACAGTGACGTCGCCTTGTTCGTCGACGAGCAGACCCTGGAGATGGCCAAGCGTCATTCGTATCAGGCCGGTGTGCTGGAAGGCAAAGACATGGCCAAGGTCTTTGCCTGGATGCGCCCCAACGATTTGATCTGGAATTATTGGGTCAACAACTACCTGCTCGGCAACGAGCCGCCGGTGTTCGACATCCTGTTCTGGAACAACGACACCACCCGGTTGCCGGCCGCGTTCCACGGCGACCTGATCGAGATGTTCAAAAACAACCCACTGACCCGCCCCGATGCACTGGAAGTGTGCGGCACGCCGATCGACCTCAAGAAAGTCACGGCCGACATCTTCTCGCTGGCCGGCACCAACGACCACATCACCCCGTGGAAGTCCTGCTACAAGTCGGCGCAACTGTTTGGTGGCAAGGTGGAGTTCGTGCTGTCCAGCAGCGGGCATATCCAGAGCATTCTGAACCCGCCGGGCAACCCGAAATCGCGCTACATGACCAGCGACGAAATGACCGCCAATGCCGATGACTGGCAGGAAAACTCGACCAAGCATGCCGATTCCTGGTGGCTGCACTGGCAGGCGTGGCAGGCGGCGCGATCGGGCGAACTGAAAAAGGCACCGACGAAGCTGGGCAACAAGGCATTCCCGGCAGGCGAGGCCTCACCGGGCACTTACGTACACGAGCGGTAACCGAGACACCTCACTCCCTGCGGGGAGTGAGGTGAACACTGAGATTGCGACCCACAGGGCCCTGAAGCATGCCGCAACCGTTCATCTTTCGTACCGTCGAGCTGGATGGCCAGACCATCCGGACCGCCGTACGCCCCGGCAAGCCTCACTTGACGCCCTTGCTGATTTTCAACGGCATCGGCGCCAACCTGGAGCTGGTGTTTCCTTTTGTCGCGGCGCTGGATCCGGACCTGGAAGTGATCGCCTTCGACGTGCCCGGTGTCGGGGGGTCTTCGACGCCGAGACGGCCGTATCGCTTTCCGGGACTGGCCAAGCTCACAGCACGGATGCTCGACTACCTCGACTACGGACAGGTCAATGTGATTGGTGTGTCCTGGGGTGGCGCGCTGGCACAGCAGTTCGCCTATGACTATCCCGAGCGCTGCAAGAAGCTGGTACTGGCAGCGACGGCGGCGGGTGCGGTGATGGTGCCGGGCAAGCCGAAGGTGCTGTGGATGATGGCCAGTCCACGGCGCTACATCCAGCCGTCCCATGTGATCCGCATCGCCCCGATGATCTACGGCGGCTCGTTCCGTCGCGACCCGACGCTCGCTGCCAGCCATGCGGCCAAGGTGCGTTCGGCGGGCAAGCTCGGCTACTACTGGCAACTGTTCGCGGGCCTTGGCTGGACCAGCATTCACTGGCTGCACAAGATCCATCAGCCGACCCTGGTGCTGGCCGGTGACGACGATCCGCTGATCCCGCTGATCAACATGCGCATGCTGGCCTGGCGGATTCCCAACGCCCAGTTGCACATCATCGATGATGGTCATCTGTTCCTGATCACCCGGGCCGAAGCAGTGGCACCGATCATCATGAAGTTCCTCCAGGAGGAACGTCTTCGCGCAGTGATGCACCCCCACCCGACACCGCTGGGCGGATAACCGGCCCGGTCCGGTTTTCTGGACAGCTCCTTGCAGAGCTTTTCAACGTGCGTGGCAGGACGCCGCGCAGGCAACAAGCCGCAACAGCGTCTATGGTGTTCTGGTTCGGTGTGTTTGTTTTTGACCTGAAGACGAAGGAGTGTTGAGTCATGCGCGACAAACCAGCGACGGGCGTAGTGCCCAGTCCTGCCGTGTTCATCAATGCACAGAGTGCAATGACCGGCCTGCGTGGCCGCGATCTGATTTCGACGTTGCGCAGCGTCGCCGCCCATGGCCTGCGCAACCCGATCCACAGCGCGAAACACGCATTGAAACTCGGCGGCGCGCTCGGACGCGTGCTGCTCGGTGAAACCCTGCATCCGACCAACCCCAATGACAGCCGATTCGCCGATCCGGCCTGGAGCCTCAATCCGTTCTATCGCCGAAGCCTGCAGGCCTATCTGAGCTGGCAAAAACAGGTGAAGAGCTGGATCGACGAAAGCAGCATGAGCGATGACGATCGCGCCCGTGCGCACTTCGCTTTCTCCCTGATCAACGACGCCGTGGCGCCCTCCAACACGTTGCTCAATCCGCTGGCGATCAAGGAGCTGTTCAACTCCGGCGGCCACAGTCTGGTGCGTGGCCTGAGTCATCTGTTCGATGACCTGCTGCACAACGACGGCCTGCCGCGCCAGGTGACCAAACAAGCTTTCGAAGTCGGCAAGACTGTCGCCACTACCACCGGTTCGGTGGTGTTTCGCAATGAACTGCTCGAGCTGATCCAGTACAAGCCGATGAGCGAAAAGCAGTATTCGAAACCGCTGCTGGTGGTGCCGCCGCAAATCAACAAGTACTACATTTTCGACCTGAGCCCGAGCAACAGTTTCGTCCAGTACGCCCTGAAGAACAGCTTGCAGACCTTCATGATCAGTTGGCGCAATCCGGACGTTCGTCATCGCGAATGGGGCCTGTCGACCTACGTCGAGGCCGTGGAAGAAGCAATGAACATCTGCCGCGCGATCACCGGTGCCCGCGAGGTCAACCTGATGGGTGCCTGCGCCGGCGGGCTGACCATCGCTGCGCTGCAGGGGCACTTGCAGGCCAAGCGACAGTTGCGGCGGGTCTCCAGCGCGACCTATCTGGTGAGCCTGCTCGACAGTCAGATCGACTCTCCAGCCACTTTGTTCGCCGATGAACAGACCCTCGAAGCGGCCAAGCGCCGCTCCTATCAGAAAGGCGTGCTGGACGGTCGCGACATGGCCAAGGTGTTCGCCTGGATGCGCCCCAACGATCTGATCTGGAGCTACTTCGTCAACAACTACCTGCTGGGCAAGGAGCCGCCAGCGTTCGACATCCTCTACTGGAACAACGACAGCACCCGCCTGCCCGCCGCGTTTCACGGTGATCTGCTGGACTTCTTCAAGCACAACCCGCTGATTCATTCGGGCGGCCTGGAAGTCTGCGGCACGCCGATCGACCTGCAGAAAGTCACGGTCGACAGTTTTAGCGTGGCCGGCATGAACGACCACATCACGCCATGGGACGCGGTGTATCGCTCGACCCTGCTGCTGGGTGGGGAGCGGCGCTTCGTGCTGTCCAATAGCGGCCACGTCCAGAGCATTCTCAACCCGCCGAGCAACCCCAAGGCCAACTACGTCGAAAACGGCAAGATGAGCAGCGACCCGCGCGCCTGGTACTACGACGCGAAAAAGGTCGACGGCAGTTGGTGGCCGCAGTGGCTGGAATGGGTCCAGCAGCGCTCCGGCACCCTGCGCGAAACCCAGATGGCCCTTGGCAACGCGAACTATCCACCGATGGAGGCGGCGCCCGGCACTTACGTGCGCGTGCGCTGACCGGCCCCAACCGCCCATTAAGAAGACTGGATGAAAACAAGCGAACGGATCCTCGAATGTGCCCTGCAGTTGTTCAACGAGAAGGGCGAGCCGAACGTCTCCACTATGGAGGTTGCCAACGAAATGGGGATCAGCCCGGGCAACCTCTACTACCACTTCCACGGCAAGGAGCCGCTGATTCTCGGGCTGTTCGAGCGTTTCCAGAACGAGCTGGCGCCACTGCTCGACCCACCTGCGGATGTCGAACTGGCACCGGAGGATTACTGGCTGTTCCTGCACCTGATCGTCGAACGGCTGGCGCAGTACCGGTTCCTGTTCCAGGACCTGTCGAACCTGGCCGGACGCCTGCCGAAACTCGCCAAGGGCATCCGCAACTTTCTCAACGTCCTGAAGCGCACGCTGGCGTCACTGCTGGCGCGGTTGAAGGCCTCGGGACAGTTGATCAGTGACACCCAGGCGCTGGGGCAACTGGTGGAGCAGATCACCATGACCTTGCTGTTCTCGCTGGACTATCAGCGGATTCTCGATCGCGAGGGCGAGGTACGGCTGGTGGTTTACCAGATCATGATGCTGGTGGCGCCGCACCTGTTGCCGCCGGTGAAGGTGGCGACGGAGCGGATGGCGCTACAATACCTCGAAGATCACGAGTGACCGCACAAACAAAAACGCCCGACCTTCAGAGGCCGGGCGTTTTCTTGTGCCCTGAAAATCAGGACTGACTGGTCGGCGTCGACGGCGTCGATGCAACAGTCGAAACTGGCGCCGGGGTTGGAGCCGAGGCGGAGTTCGACGTGCTGGCCAGTGCTTGCGGTGTGGTCACCGGTTTTGGTGCAGCAGCTTTCGGCGCAGCGGCTTTCGGCGCGGCCGTTTTTTTCACTGCCGGTTTTTTCGCCGCAGCCGGTTTGGCGGCAGGCTTGGCAGCGGGTTTGGCGGCAGCGGTTTTCGCTGCTGGCTTGGCCGCTGGTTTTGCAGCAGGTTTTGTAGCAGGTTTGGCGGCGGCCTTGGCGGCAACCGGTTTGGCCGCGGCTTTCGCTGCTGGCTTGGCTGCTGCAGTTTTGGCCGCTGGTTTTGCTGCAGGTTTCGCGGCAGCCTTAGTCAACGGTTTGGCAGCAGGTTTTGCCTCCGGTTTGGCTGCTGCGGTTTTGGCCGCGACAGGCTGAGCTTTCAGGCCGGTGAGTTTTTCGATCTGTTTGGTCAGGGTATCGACCTTCTTGTGCAGATCCTTCACCTCGTTGCGGCTCGGTACGCCCAGGCGCGAGATCGCACTGTTCAGACGCTTGTCGAAAGCCCCTTCCAGTTGATCCCAGGTGCCCAGAGCGCGATCTTTCACGCCGCTGATGCGCGATTTTGCCGAGCTTGCAGAATCCTTGGCAGCATCGACTTTCTTGCCGACTGCAGCCTTGGTGAGCTTCTCGGCTTTCTCGCCGTCTTTGACCAATGTATCGAAGAGCTTGCTGCCGTCAGTGTCGATCTTCGAGTACACGCCTAAACCAGCCAGCCAGATCTTGCGGGAATAGTCTTCGACTTTTCCGATCCACGAGCTGCCTTCTTTATCGGTGTTCTTTTTACCAGCCATCCCGTTCTCCTTAAGATTTACGCGCGACGCGTTCGAGCAATGCCGTCAGCTCATCGAGCTTAGCAGAGAGTGCCTCAACGTCATGTTTAGACGGAATGCCGATACGATTCAAGGCACTGGCGACACGCGTGTCGAACGCCTTCTCGACCTTGTCGAGCTGAACTTCGACGCGGCCTTTGAAAGAGCTGACTTCGTGCTTGGCTTCATCGATCTCGGCGTTGGCCGCTTCGAGTTTTTCGGTGACGGCTTTTTTGCCTTTCTTTTCAACAGTTTGACCAGCCTTGATCAACTCCTGAAAGTACTCGCTGCCCTCCTGACCGACCTTGGTGTAGGCACCCAGGCCTGCCAGCCAGATCTTGCGGGCATAGGATTTGACGTCGCTCAAAGCAGAAGTCGAGGCGTCGATTTTTTTCTTCAAAATAACTTTGGCCATGGTGCACCTCACGCGCAGAAGGTTTGAGGAACTGCCCGGACGTGTGTCGGGCTCAGGCACAAAGTAGGGAGAAAAATTAGAAACGGCACCCTAACAACTGACATAAAAGGCAGGTGCACCACACAGAAAAAGGGGAGCCCGAAGCTCCCCCTCTGTTCTTTTCAGACCAGCGCCTTGTCCAGCGCTTTCTCGATCTCGGCTTTGATCATGCCGCTCATGGCCGACATCATCAGGCCCAGTTCCACGTCGACCCGGATCGAATTCTCGGCCACATGCACCGCGCCCTTCACACCCGAACGCTTGAGGTTCAGGGTATCGCCCGACCACTGCGGCTCAAGGCCATATTGATCGGACAGTTTCTGCGCCAGTTTGTCGGCTTTCTCGCGGGCAACTTCCTTGCCCAGGCTGTGGGCACGCTCAACACTGATATGGGCCATTGAATGACTCCTGCTTTTTGAATGGGGCTATGAATGCCTGCAACGAATCTTGACCGCCACTGCGGCAAATCGTCCCGAAGGTTGCCCATCTTACCTTTAGCCATTCCAAGACAAAGCATGGCTTGGGGATTAGAATGTCGCGCATTCTCTTTTGGTGACAGCGATATGACTGATCAGCGCAAAGGCAGCGATGCCGAACCCACCACTCACTTCGGCTTCAAAAACGTTCCGGAAAGCCAGAAAGCGGAAAAAGTCGCTGAGGTGTTCCACTCCGTGGCCGCCAAGTACGACCTGATGAACGACCTTCTGTCGGGCGGCATGCACCGTCTGTGGAAGCGCTTCGCAATCGAACTGTCGGGCGTGCGCGCCGGCAACCGCGTGCTGGACATCGCCGGCGGCACCGGCGACCTGACCAAGAAATTCTCGCACCTGGTCGGCCCGACCGGTCAGGTCGTTCTCGCGGACATCAACGAATCCATGCTCAAGGTCGGTCGTGACCGCCTGCTGGATGTCGGTGTTTCGGGCAACGTCGAGTTCGTCCAGGCCGACGCGGAAAAACTGCCGTTCCCGGACAACCATTTCGACTGTGTGACCATCGCCTTCGGCCTGCGCAACGTGACGCATAAAGAGGACGCCCTGCGTTCGATGCTGCGCGTGCTCAAGCCCGGCGGTCGCCTGCTGGTGCTGGAATTCTCCAAGCCGACCAACGCGCTGATGTCCAAGGCCTATGACGCCTACTCGTTCGCCTTCATGCCGCTGATGGGCAAGCTGATCACCAACGACTCGGAAAGCTATCGCTACCTGGCCGAATCGATCCGCATGCACCCGAATCAGGAAACCCTGAAGTCGATGATGGTTGATGCCGGTTTCGACCGCGTGACCTATCACAACATGACCGCAGGCATCGTCGCCCTGCACCGCGGCATCAAACCCTGATGCTGCTGACCGGGCTGCTCGCCAGCGTCGAACTCGGCCTCAACCGTGTGCTGCGTCTCGACAGCACGGCGCTGCCAAGACTGGCGCACCTGACCGGCAAAGTGATTGCCGTGGATTGCCGCAGCCCGGCGCTGCAACTGTTCATCCTGCCGAGCGACGAAGGCCTGATGCTGGCATCCCACTGGGAAACCGGCGTCGACTGCACCCTGCGCGCCCCGGCCTCGAGCCTGGTGAAACTGGCCCTGAGCAAGGACAAGACCGCGGTGCTGCACGCACCGGAAGTCGAACTCGACGGCGACAGCGGCGTGCTGCTGGAGCTGGCGGGAGTCCTGCAGGATCTGGAGCTGGACTGGGAGTACGAACTCTCGCGCTGGCTGGGACCGGTCGCCACGCAACTGATCGGCGGTCACCTGCGCAGCCGCGCCCGCTGGTATCAACAAGGATTTGCCAGCCTCAACCAGAATCTCGCCGAATACCTGGCCGAAGAATCGCGCACCCTCGTCGGGCAGCGCGAAGCCGAAGCCCGCTTCAGCGAACTGGACCGGATCAAACTCGATCTGGAACGTCTCGAGGCGCGCTTCGAGCGCCTTTCCCGATCCCTCGACCCAAGCGATAACGCATGAAGCTGCTCGCCGTCCGCCGTCTGTTGCGCATCCAGCGCGTCGTGATCCGCTACCGCCTCGATGATCTGCTGTTCGATCTGCCCTTGCCTTGGTTCCTGCTGGCGCTGCGCTATGTACTGCCGTGGCGCTGGTTCCCGCGCAAGCCGCTGGACCTCAGCCGTGGTGCACGCCTGCGCCTGGCCTTGCAGGATCTGGGGCCGATCTTCATCAAGTTCGGGCAGATCCTCTCGACCCGCCGCGACCTGCTGCCGGAAGACATCGCCGATGAGCTGATGTTGTTGCAGGACCGCGTGCCGCCGTTCGATTCGCAGCTGTCGGTCAAACTGATCGAAGAGCAACTGGGCAAGAAGATCAGCGAAGTGTTCAGCCGCTTCGACGTCGAACCACTGGCCTCGGCCTCGGTGGCGCAGGTACACGCCGCACAACTGAAGACCGGTGAAGAAGTGGTGGTCAAGGTGATCCGTCCGGGCCTGAAACCGGTGATCGCCCAGGACCTTGCGTGGCTGTTCATCCTCGCCCGCGCGGCCGAAAAGGTCTCCGCCGACGCCCGCCTGCTGCACCCGGTGGACGTGGTCAGCGACTACGAAAAAACCATCTACGACGAACTCGATTTGCTGCGCGAGGCGGCCAACGCCAGCCAGTTGAAGCGTAACTTCGAAGGCTCGCCGCTGCTCTACGTGCCACAGGTCTACTGGGACTGGTGCCGGCCGAAAGTGCTGGTAATGGAGCGCATCTACGGGATTCAGGTGACGGATCTGGCGACCCTCGCCGACCAGCGCACCGACATGAAAATGCTTGCCGAACGTGGCGTGGAGATCTTCTTCACCCAGGTGTTCCGCGACAGTTTTTTCCACGCCGACATGCACCCGGGCAACATCTTCGTCAGCACCGTCAACCCGTGGAGCCCGCAGTACATCGCGATCGACTGCGGTATCGTCGGCAGCCTGACCCCGGAAGACCAGGATTACCTGGCGCGTAACCTGTTCGCCTTCTTCAAGCGCGACTACCGCCGCGTGGCGCAATTGCACATCGATTCGGGCTGGGTGCCGGCAGAAACCAAACTCAACGAATTCGAAGCGGCGATCCGTACCGTGTGCGAACCGATCTTCGAAAAACCGTTAAAAGATATTTCATTTGGCCAGGTGCTGATGCGCCTGTTCCAGACCGCGCGCCGTTTCAATATGGAAGTGCAGCCGCAACTCGTGTTGCTGCAAAAGACCTTGTTGAACATCGAAGGCCTGGGCCGTCAGCTGTACCCGGATCTGGATCTGTGGAACACCGCGCAGCCGTTCCTCGAACGCTGGATGCGCGAGCGTGTCAGCCCGAAAGCCTTGATCGGCAACGTGCAGAGCCAGTTCGAACAACTGCCGCACCTGGCCAACATGGCCCGCGACCTGCTCGAGCGCATGTCCCAGCCCCACGCCAACGACCCACCGCCGCCATGGAAAAAGCGCAAGGACGACTGGTTCCTGCGCCTGCTCGGCAGCGCCCATCTGGCGGGCGGCACGATCCTCGCCGCCGGTGGCCCGCTGAATGAACTGGGGCATTGGCCTGCCGGGATCATGGTGGCAGTCGGCTTGTATCTGGTCGTTCGCCGATAGCCAGTTCCGTGATCGGCTGGCACACTGTTTCAACGCCTGAACCCGACTATTGAAGTGTGGGTTCGCTGTCGGAGTCGAAGATGAAAAACTGGCTGGACGAGATCAAGTGGGACGCCGATGGCCTGGTGCCGGCGATTGCCCAGGATCACAAGACCGGACGCGTGCTGATGATGGCCTGGATGAACCGCGAAGCCCTGGAGCTGACTGCGGCGGAAAACCGTGCCATCTATTGGTCACGTTCCCGTGGCAAGCTGTGGCGCAAGGGCGAAGAGTCCGGCCACGTACAGACGCTGCATGAAATGCGTCTGGACTGCGACGCCGACGTGATCATCCTGATGGTCGAACAGATTGGCGACATCGCTTGCCATACCGGCCGTCAGAGCTGCTTCTACCGCGTATTCGAAAACGGCGACTGGAAAACGGTCGACCCGGTCCTGAAAGACCCGCACGCAATCTATTCCGCAGGACACAAACATGAGTGACACCCTGACCCGCCTCGCTCAGGTGCTGGAAGAGCGCAAGGGCGCTGCTGCCGACAGCTCATATGTAGCTAGTCTGTATCACAAGGGCCTGAACAAGATTCTGGAAAAGGTCGGCGAAGAGTCGGTCGAAACGATCATTGCCGCCAAGGACGCCGCCGTCAGCGGTGACTGCAGCGACGTGATCTACGAGACCGCCGACCTGTGGTTCCACAGCATGGTCATGCTCGCCCAGCTGGGGCAGCATCCGCAGGCTGTACTCGACGAACTGGATCGTCGCTTCGGCCTGTCCGGACACGTCGAGAAAGCCTCGCGTCCGTCCGCCTGAACAACTTTTAGAGAGGAACAGCAACATGGGCATTTTTGACTGGAAACACTGGATCGTCATTCTGGTTGTCGTGGTGCTGGTGTTCGGCACCAAGAAACTGAAAAACCTCGGCACCGACGTCGGCGAGTCGATCAAGGGCTTTCGCAAGGCCATGAACGACGACGAGAAACCGGCCGAACCGACCGTCACGCCTGCGCAACCGGTACCGCCGGTTCAGCCGCAAGCCACCGCTCAGGCCAACCCGCCGCACACCATCGACGTGCAGGCGCAGAAAGTCGAAGAGCCGATCCGCAAAGACGTGTGAGCACTGACTAATGTTTGGTATCAGCTTCTCTGAACTGCTGCTCGTCGGCCTCGTTGCCCTGCTGGTGCTGGGCCCCGAGCGTTTGCCGGGTGCTGCACGCACCGCCGGCCTGTGGGTCGGACGGCTGAAGCGCAGCTTCAACGCGATCAAACAGGAAGTTGAACGTGAAATCGGTGCCGACGAAATCCGTCGGCAACTGCACAACGAACACATCCTGTCGCTGGAGCAGGAGGCGCGGAAAATCTTCACGCCACCGGTTCAGCAGGAGCCGACGCCAGTGCAGCCGGCGGCAGACCAGACGCCAATACCGCCTGTCGCAGAGCAAACGATTCATGCACCGGCGAGCGTCGAACACGTCTCTGCCGCAGCCGCTGAAACTGCCCCGGTCATGAAACCGATCGAACCCGTTGCTCCAGCCGCCGGGCCAACCACGCCGGCCCCTCACGACCCTACACTGCCGCCGCGAGCCCCATGAGCGATCTCCCCGAAAACGACCAGCACATGCCGCTGGTTTCGCACCTCACCGAGTTGCGCACCCGCCTGCTGCGTTGCGTCGCGGCGATCTTTATCATCTTCGCCGGGCTGTTCGCCTTCACCCAGCAGATCTACACCTTCGTCTCGACGCCGCTGCGCCAGTACCTGCCGGCCGGCGCGACGATGATCGCCACCGACGTGTCGTCGCCGTTCCTGACGCCGCTGAAATTGACGATGATGGTGTCGCTGTTCCTGGCGATCCCGGTGATCCTGCATCAGATCTGGGGCTTCATCGCACCAGGCCTGTACAAGCACGAGAAGCGTGTCGCGGTGCCGTTGCTGATTTCCAGCATCCTGCTGTTCTACACCGGCATGGCGTTCGCCTACTTCTTCGTGTTCCCGCTGATCTTCAAGTTCTTCGCCTCGGCCACCCCGGCCGGCGTGGAAATGATGACCGACATCACCAGCTACCTCGATTTCGTCATGACGCTGTTCTTCGCCTTCGGCGTGGCGTTCGAAATCCCGGTGGCCGTGGTGCTGCTGGTGTGGATCGGCGTGGTCGACGTCAAATACCTGAAGAAGATCCGCCCGTACGTGATCATCGGCTGCTTCGTGGTCGGCATGATCCTGACCCCGCCGGACATCTTCTCCCAGACCCTGCTGGCCGTACCGATGTGGATGCTGTTTGAAGTCGGCATCCTGTTCGGCAGCCTGGTCAGCAAGCGCGAGCGCCCGGACGAAACCGTCGACGACCACAACGACCAGCCGCCAGCGACCCAGCCATGAACCTGCTGTTGCTCGAAGAGGCCGATTTCATTGCGGCCGACCGCGTCGTGCTGCGTGATCGGCGCCTGACCCACATGCAGGAAGTCCATCGCTCGGAAGTCGGCGACAGCCTGCGGGTCGGGCGCATCAACGGGTTGATGGGCTCGGCCGAGCTGCTGCGCCTGGAAGCGGGCGAAGCCGAACTGCGGGTCACACTCGATCAGCCACCGCCGGCCAAGTTGCCGCTGACCCTGGTACTCGCCCTGCCACGCCCGAAGATGCTGCGTCGGGTGTTCCAGACCGTGGCGACCATGGGCGTGTCGAAGGTGATTCTGGTCAACAGCTATCGCGTCGAGAAGAGTTTCTGGCAGACGCCGTTTCTCGAGCCGGAAGCGATTCGCGAGAATCTGATCCTCGGCCTCGAGCAGGCCCGCGATACTGTGCTTCCGGAAATCATTATCGAGAAGCGCTTCAAGCCATTCGTCGAAGATCGCCTGCCGGCCATCACCGACGGCACCCTCGGCCTGGTCGGTCATCCGGGCAACTTCCCGCCCTGCCCGCGAGCCCTGAGCGAACCGGTGACCCTGGCCATCGGCCCCGAGGGTGGCTGGATTCCGTACGAGATCGACTTGCTGGCCAAGTCCGGCCTGCAACCGGTGCAACTCGGCGATCGCATCCTGCGCGTCGAAACCGCCGTCACTGCCCTGCTCGCCCGCCTGTTCTGAACCGCTCTGGCGCCATTCGGCGCCAGACAAATTGCGTTACAGATTGCCATCATCCAGCCGATACAGTCTCCATAAGTCCAATTAGTGGTCCGAGGGGAGTCGTCGCATGTACCGTTGGTTAGCCGAGAATCTTGGAAACGTCAGCGTCAAACGCAAGCTGGGCATCGGTTTCGGCCTGGTGCTGCTGCTGACGCTGTTGATCACCTTCACCGGCTGGACCGGCATGAGCGGCATCATCAGCCGCGGTGACAAACTCGGCTTCATCTCCAGCCTCAACGAGCTGACCAAGGACCTGCGTTTGGCGCGTCTGGACTATGAAATGCGTCGTGGCGAACAAGGCCCTGGCGCGGTCAACGACCTGCTCGGCAAACTCGACAGCGGCCTGCAAACCGCTCGCAGCCTGATCGAGCAACCGTCGGACGCGGCGAAAGTCGATCAACAACTGGCGGCCGTCGCCGAGTACAAACGCGCCTTCGCCGACATGGTGCAGGCCGGCGCCAACCGCGAAGATGCCCGCAGCAAGCTCGGCGCCACCGCTGACAACGCCGTGGCCAAGGTCGCCGAAGTCGAGAAATCCATGCTGCAAGGCGACAGCGTTGCCCAGTTCAACGCGGTGATCGACCTCAGCAAGCTGATTCAGCAGGCACGCTTCCAGGTGCGCGGATACACCTACAGTGCCAAGGCCGAGGCCGAACAACCGGCCCTCGACGCCATCGACAACGCCCTTAAAAACCTCGAGACCCTGCCGGCCAAACTGCCGGAACAGCACATCGCCAACCTGCAACAGGCTACCGAGTCGCTGAAAGCCTATCGCGCCGCCGTCAGCCAGTTCCGTGATTCGCAGGTTGCCAGCGCCAAGGCCCTTGCCCGCATGTCGACCCAAGGCGACCTGTTGATGGACATCAGCAAGAAGCTCACCGACTCCCAGACCATCGTCCGTGACACCGATGCCGCCAGCGCCAAGAACCAGTTGCTGATCGCCACCCTGCTGGCCGTGGCCTTCGGCCTGCTCGCCGCCTGGGCGATCACCCGGCAGATCATCATCCCGCTGGAGCAGACCCTGAAAGTCGCCGAGCGCGTGGCCGCTGGTGACCTGACCCACAACCTGATCTCCCAGCGTCGCGACGAACTCGGCCAGTTGCAGCGTTCGATGCTGAGCATGACCCAGGGTCTGCGCGAACTGATCGGTGGCATCAGCGACGGCGTCACCCAGATCGCCAGCGCCGCCGAAGAACTGTCGGCCGTGACCGAGCAGACCAGCGCCGGTGTGAACAATCAGAAGATCGAGACCGATCAGGTCGCCACCGCCATGAACGAAATGGCTGCCACCGTGCAGGAAGTCGCGCGCAACGCCGAGGAAGCTTCGGAAGCAGCCGTCGCCGCTGACCAACAGGCCCGCGAAGGCGACAAAGTGGTCGGCGAAGCCATTGCCCAGATCGAACGTCTGGCTGCCGAAGTCGGCCATTCCACCGAGGCCATGGGCGAGCTCAAGCGCGAAAGCGACAAGATCGGCAGCGTGCTCGACGTGATCAAGTCCGTGGCTCAACAAACCAACCTGCTGGCCCTCAACGCCGCGATCGAGGCCGCCCGTGCCGGTGAAGCCGGACGTGGTTTTGCGGTGGTTGCCGATGAAGTTCGCAGCCTGGCCCAACGCACCCAGAAGTCCACCGAAGAAATCGAAGAGCTGATCGTCGGCCTCCAGAACGGCACCCAGCAAGTGGCAACGATCATGGACAACAGCCGCACCCTGACCGACAGCAGCGTCGAGCTGACCCGTCGTGCCGGTGGTTCGCTGGAAAGCATCACCCGCACCGTCTCTGCGATTCAGGCGATGAACCAGCAAATCGCCGCGGCGGCCGAGCAGCAAAGTGCCGTGGCCGAGGAGATCAACCGTAGCGTGTTGAACGTGCGGGATGTATCGGACCAGACGTCGGCGGCGAGTGAAGAGACGGCGGCGTCCAGCGTCGAGCTGGCGCGCCTGGGCACTCACCTGCAAACGCTGGTGGGGCGGTTCAAGGTGTAAACCGCGCAAACAAAAAAATCGCAGCCATTGGCTGCGATTTTTTTTGTCCTGCGTTTAGAGGACTTGCCGCAAAAACGCCTGGGCTCGCGGATCCTTCGGTGCATCGAAGAACGCCGCCGGCGAGGCGTCTTCCAGCAGTTTGCCGTGATCGAAGAACAACACCCGATCCGCCACTTCCCGGGCAAAGCCCATTTCGTGGGTCACGCAGACCATGGTCATGCCTTCCACGGCCAGGTTTTTCATCACGTCCAGCACTTCACCGACCATTTCCGGGTCGAGGGCCGAGGTCGGCTCGTCGAACAGCATGACCTTCGGGTCCATCGCCAGAGCCCGGGCAATCGCCACGCGCTGTTGCTGACCGCCGGACAGACGCGAAGGGTATTCGCGGGCCTTCTGGGCGATGCCGACCTTTTCCAGCAACGCCAGGGCCTTGGCCTCGCTTTCCTTCTGGCCGCGCTTGCGCACGACTTTCTGCGCCAGACAGAGGTTTTCCAGCACGGTCATGTGCGGGAACAGATTGAAATGCTGGAACACCATGCCGACTTCGCGGCGGTAGGCGTTGACGTCGGTTTTCGGGTCGGCCAGTTGCAGACCGTCGATGCTCACCGAACCGGAATCGAATTCCTCCAGACCATTGAGGCAACGCAGGAAGGTCGACTTGCCGGAACCGGACGGACCGAGCACCACCAGCACTTCGCCCTTGGCCACGTTGGTGCTGACGCGATCCACCGCACGCACCACCTGACCCCGGGTGTCGAAGACTTTTACCAGATCGCGGACTTCAATCACTTTGCGCGAGCCTCCGCTCAAGCCGGCTGGCGATTTTCGACAGCGGCAGGTTGATCAACAGGTACAGGCCGGCCACGCAGAACAGGATTTCGAACGGCGAAAACGAGGTGGTGATGACTTCACGGCCGCTTTTCAGCAGCTCGGTAATCGCAATCACCGACACCAGCGAGGTGTCTTTCACCAGACTGATGAACTGCCCGGCCAGCGGCGGCAGCACGCGTTTGAACGCCTGCGGCAACACCACATGGCGCATCGACTGTCCAGCACTCAGACCCAGCGAACGCGCCGCTTCGTTCTGGCCACGGGCAATCGACTGCACGCCGGAACGGATGATTTCTGCCACGTAGGCGCCGGTGAACAGCGACAGCGCGGCGATCCCGGCGAACTCCCGGGACAGGTTCATCACCGTGCCGATGAAGAAGTAGAAAATGAAGATCTGCACCAGCAGCGGCGTGCCGCGCACCAGTTCGACATAGATCGTCGACAGGTCGCGCAGGGTCGGGTTGCTCGACAAGCGGCACAGCCCGGTCGCCAGACCGATCAACAGACCCAGCACGCCGGACACCACCGACAGCCAAAGCGTCGTCCACAGGCCCCACAGCAGCGGCCCCGCCGCCCAATGCCGGGTTACACCCACGACGTCACCTTCGGCCACATCATCGCCCTGAGCGAATTGCAGGCTGTTTTCATCGACGGTCAGGTGCTGCTCGTCACCGGCATCGTTACGCAGGGTGACCTGCGCGCTGCCGCCCTTGCGCACCAGTTCGCTGACGGTGGAAATGTCGGTGGCGCGCTGGGTTTCCTCGGCCTGATAGGCGAAGTACTGCGGCACGCGGTTCCAGCGCCATTCGTAGGACATCAGCGACGTGGCGTAATACAGCGCGCCAGCCAGGCCGACCAGCACCAGCACGGTCAGCGCGTGCCAGGGCCATTGGGCTTTTTTCTGTTTCATGGGTTTAGCGAAATCCGAAAGTTGTGTCGCCGGGGAAGCCGCTATCGCGAGCAGGCTCGCTCCCACAGGGAAACGCATTCCAATGTGGAAGCCCGCCTGCTGGCGATGGGCGCGACGCGGTCAGTCCGACCAGCGCTTATTCCATGTCCTTGAGCCACTCGGTGCTCTTGAACCACTTGTCATGGATGCGATCGTAGGTGCCGTCTTCGTGGATCTGGTGCAGGAAGTTGTTGATGAAGTTGAGGCTGTCGTAGTCACCCTTCTTCAGACCGAAGGCCAGCGGCTCGTAGGTGAACGGCTTGTCGAGGAACACCAGCTTGCCGGCGCCGACCTTGTTCACCGCGACCACGTTGTACGGCGCGTCGTAGATGAAAGCGTCAGCCTTGCCGTTGACCACGTCGAGCACGGCTTCCTGCTCGTTGTCGTAGCCGTGGTACTTGGCCTTGGCGATCAGCTTCTTGGCGACCATTTCACCGGTGGTGCCGAGCTTGGAGGTGATGCGGTAGTCGGCGGTGTTCAGGTCTTTATAGGACTTGATGGTGCCTTCCAGCTCCTTGCGGATCAGTAGGGTCTGGCCGACCACGATGAACGGTTCGCTGAAGTTCAGGCGCAGGTTGCGTTCCTGGGTCAGTGTCATGCCGCTGCCGATCATGTCGAACTTGTCGGTCATCAGCGCCGGGATGATGCCGTCGTAACCGGTCGAAACCAGTTCCAGCTTGACGCCCATGGCCTTGGACATGGCTTTGAGGATGTCGACTTCGAAACCGATGATCTCGCCGCGCTTGTTGGTCATCTCGAATGGCATGTAGGTCGGGTCCATGCCGACTTTCAATGTGCCGCGCTTGACCGCATCATCGATTGCGCCGGCCTGCGCCGCATTGACTGCAACCAGTGCCGTGACGCCGACCAGCAGCATCGACAGATACTTCTTCATCTTCAAGTCCCCAAAACCATTGCGTTTGCGGCGCGAAAACCGACAGAGGTGGACAAGATTGTCCGGGTGCGCCAATTCGGGGACGGATGCTAACGCACTCGATTTTTTGCACAAGGTTTAATGGACGATTTGTTTAACAATCAAGGGCCGGGCTGAGGGGCTTCTTTATCGAGAACAAAAAAAACCCCGCTTTCGCGGGGTTCTTCATCAGGCCGGTTGCGCCTGCAAGCTCACAGGCTTGAGCGGCAGCAGCGGCGCATGGGGATCGGCTTTCACCGAGGCCCGCCAGGCGTCCAGCCACTCGGCGTGACCTTCGGCCCACACCTGCTCGTGCAGGCGGGCCAGGGCGACCGGGTCGCTCAGCAGTTGCAGGCGATCATGGTTATTCAGCCCGGCCGGGCCGACCTTGATCGCGTGACGCACACGTTCCTGACGCAGCCATTCGATCGGCTCGGCCTCACCGTGACGCGAGGTCGCCAGTGAGCACGCCAGGGCGTTCTGCTGCGGATCGACCACGGCGCGGATGAAGCCGTCGTTCAGCGCGTGCCAGCGGTTTTCGTGGGTGTACTGATCGGTGGCCAGCAGTGCCTGTGGCGGATTGTATTCCTCGGGGATGAGGAACAGGCTCTCGTCGCGGGATTTGAGGCCCAGGCCCACACGGCTGGAAATCACCGACACCGGAATCGACAGCATCAATGAGCCGACGATCGGCACCAGCCACCACAGGAAGCTCGGGTTCAGCCAGATCACCAGCAGCGCCCAGAAGAAGCCCAGCAGGGTCTGCGGACCGTGACGCTTGACCGCTTCACTCCATGGCGTGGAGTCGTCATCACGCTGCGGCGAGTTCCAGGTCGCGGCCCAGCCGAGGAACGCGGCGAGGACGAAACGGGTGTGGAAAATCATTCGCACCGGCGCCAGCAGCATGGAGAACAGCATCTCCAGCAGCATCGACAGGGTCACCTTGAACTTGCCGCCGAACTCTTTCGCGCCCTTGGCCCAGATCAGGATGATGCTCAACAGTTTCGGCAGGAACAGCAGCACGATGGTCGTCGAGAACAGCGCGATCGCCTTGTCCGGGTGCCATTGTGGCCACAGCGGATAGAGCTGGCGCGGTTCGAGGAAGTACTGCGGCTCCATCAGGGTGTTCACCGCCAGCAGCGCGGTAGACAGTACCAGGAAGAAGAACCACAACGGCGCCGACAGGTAAGACATCACGCCAGTCAGGAACACCGCACGGTGCACCGGGTGCATGCCTTTTACCAGGAACAGGCGGAAGTTCATCAGGTTGCCGTGGCACCAGCGACGGTCACGCTTGAGCTCGTCGAGCAGGTTCGGCGGCAGTTCTTCGTAACTGCCCGGCAGGTCGTAGGCAATCCACACGCCCCAGCCGGCACGGCGCATCAGCGCGGCTTCAACGAAGTCGTGAGAGAGGATCGCACCAGAGAACGCACCCTTGCCCGGCAACGGCGCCAAGGCGCAGTGGTCGATGAACGGTTTCATGCGGATGATCGCGTTGTGACCCCAGTAGTGGGATTCACCCAACTGCCAGAAGTGCAGGCCGGCGGTGAACAGCGGGCCGTAAACGCGAGTGGCGAACTGCTGCATGCGTGCATACAGCGTGTCCATGCCCGAAGCGCGCGGCGCGGTCTGGATGATACCGGCGTCCGGAGTCGCCTCCATCAGGCGCACCAGACTGGTCAGGCACTCGCCGCTCATCACCGAGTCGGCGTCGAGCACGACCATGTACTTGTAGTCACCACCCCAGCGACGGCAGAAGTCGTCGAGGTTGCCGCTCTTGCGTTTGACGCGACGGCGACGGCGGCGATAGAAGATCTTGCCGAAGCCCTTGGCTTCACGGCAGACATCCAGCCAGGCCTGCTGCTCGGCAACGCAGATATCGGTGTCGTTACTGTCACTGAGGACGAAGAAGTCGAAACGGTCCAGATCACCGGTCGCCGCGACCGACTCGAAGGTCGCGCGCAGACCGGCGAACACCCGAGGCACGTCTTCGTTGCAGATCGGCATCACCAGCGCGGTGCGCGCATCTTTCGGGATCGGCTCGTTGCCAGCGCTTTTACCGGAGATCCGGTATTTATCGTGACCGGTGAGCAACTCGAGGAAGCCCATCAGCGCGGTCCAGAAACCCGCTGACACCCAGCAGAACAGAATCCCGAACATGATCAGGATGCTGGTCTGCAGCGCATACGGCAGCACTTGCGTGGCGGTCTGCAGCAGCGGTTGATGCAGGACTTCTTCCAGATCGACGAACGACCAGCCCTGGTACGGCATGATGCCTTTCATGTACCAGCCGGCGACGATGGTCTGGCCGAGCATCAGGATCAGCAGGATGTAGCGACGGATCGAACCGACGGTGCGCCAGCGGGCGGCCGGCAGCACGTTCTGGTCTTTCGGCGGCTGCGGCGGATTGGTCCGGCCGGTCAGCCGACGCCAGCCACGCACCAGAATGTTGGTGCGCCAAGGCTCCGGCACGACTTTGGTCCGACGGATCGGCGGCGTGGCCTTGAGGCTGACCCGGCCGCTGGCGTCGAGCACCAGCATTTCCGCGTCTTCCAGCTCTTCGGCAGTGCTCAGGGTCAGGCGCTTGCCCACCGAAGCCTGGGCGGCTTCGGTCGGCGCGTCGAACGTCGAGGACGACAGGCGTTGATGCAATTCGCTGAAGGACTGGCAGCCCGCGAGTTCCGCGCGCTGCTCGTCGGTCATCGGCAGATGTGCCAGATACTCGGACAGAGTCTCTGGCTGTACTTGAGAGTTACTCATCGGCAGGCAACTGATAGCTCCAGGTCTCGGTCAGGACTTCTTCAGTCGAGGCCGATTCCGGTGTGGCTGGGGCCGCGTCCGCAGCGGCTGGCTGCTTGGCGTCTTTGTTGGCCTTGTCCTTGGCGTCTGTCGCTGGCTTGGCGTCGGCCTGTTTGGCTTCGGCGGCCTTGGCTTCCTTGTCGGCTTTCTCCTGTTGCTTGGCGGCGACCTTGTCGGCCTTGGCAACCGAGGAGTTGGAGGCCGGCAGCGAGGTCTTGGCCAGATCGGCCGGAACGATGTTCTGCACCAGTGCGGCACGCATCTCGGTCGACTTGCTCGCGTCCTTGATCTTCATCCGCAGGGTCAGGCGCCAGCCCTTGGTTTCAGGGTTGTAGCGCACGCTGTTCTCGACCAGTTCGGCGTTGTCGCCGACGCTGACCTGGCTGCGCACGTCCGCATCCGGGGCCAGGGCCGCCAGGGACGGGCCTTCGAAATCGACCAGATAGGCCACGCTGCCATCCGGCTGACGGATCAGGTTCGACTGCTTGACGTCACCGGTCGAACGCAGAGTCTGCTTGACCCAGGCGCTGTCCGGCGCGTGAATCGCCGCTTCGTCCATGGTCCAGTGCATGCGGTACGCGAAGTCCAGCGGCTGGCCTGGCTCCGGCAGTTTTTCCGGGTTCCAGAACGCAACGATGTTGTCGTTGGTTTCGTCGGCGGTCGGGATCTCGACCAGATCGACGGTGCCTTTACCCCAGTCACCCTTCGGCTCGATCCAGGCGCTTGGACGCTTGTCGTAGCGGTCGTCGAGGTCTTCGTAGTGGCTGAAGTCACGGCCACGTTGCAGCAGACCGAAACCACGCGGGTTTTCGACGCTGAACTGGCTCACGGCCAGATGTTTAGGGTTGTTCAGAGGACGCCAGATCCACTCGCCATTGCCGGCATGGATCGACAGACCGCTGGAGTCGTGCAGTTCGCGGCGGTAGTTGAGCACTTTCGACGGCTGGTTGGCACCGAACAGGAACATGCTGGTCAGCGGCGCGACGCCGAGCTTGCCAACTTTGTCACGCAGGTACATCTGGCCTTTGACGTCGACGATGGTGTCGCTGCCCGGACGCAGGATCAGACGGTAGGCGCCGGTGGCGCGCGGCGAATCAAGCAGGGCGAAGATCACCAGGTGCTTGTCACCCGGCTTCGGCTGCTGAATCCAGAACTCGCGAAAACGCGGGAATTCTTCGCCGGACGGCAGAGCGGTATCGATCGCCAGGCCACGGGCCGACAAACCGTAGGTGTGCCCCTTGCCGACGACACGGAAGTAGCTCGCGCCCAGCATGGTCATGATTTCGTCTTGCTTGTCAGCCTTGTTGATCGGGTACAGCACACGGAAACCGGCATAGCCCAGTTGTTCGGTGGCCTTTGGATCGAACTGCAGATCGCCGAAATCGAAACGGCTCGGATCGTACTTGATCTCTTCGACGGTGTTCGCAGTGATTTCGTTGATTTTCACCGGCGTATCGAAGTGCATGCCCTGATGATAGAAGGACAGCTTGAACGGGTTCTTCTGGTCGGCCCATTCGGCTTTTTCGGTGCGGAAACGAATCTTCTGGTAGTCCGCGAATTTCATGTCACGGAATTCGTTCGGCAGGTTGCTGCGCGGGGCTTCGAATTTCTGCCCGGCCAGCTCTTTGGCCTTGGCCGACACATCGTCAAGATTGAATGCCCAAAGCTGGCCGGCGCTGAGCAGGCAGAGCACTGCCGAGCCCGCTACCAGAGCGCTGCGCAAGCGTTTGGCAGACAATTTTGCTGCATTACAGGGACTAACAATCACGAGCAACCCTCGCCGAAAACAGATCAATAAACCAACGGCCAGATGAAGTGCCTGTGAGGTTTTCGGTACAAAAATACCGGCCTTGCAGGGCACCCTTGCCAAGTTGGCGAGCATTGTTCCGACTCCGCTGGGGCAAAATGATTCCCCAATCGGATCCGGACAAGTCTCTACCTAAGTCAAAATGGACCAACGAACGCTGATCCCCGTAGCGCGCGATTATCTAGTAGCCCGCGTGACAACGCATCAGGGGTAACAAAGTATTTATCGCGAAAATTCCCTGTTTTCAGTCGAAAAGCCCTTAAAAACTTGTTTCAAGCGCTTTCATGTCTGTAACAGGAAGGTTACCGGGCCATCGTTGACCAGGTGCACCTGCATATCCGCGCCGAATCTACCTGATGCCACAGTGCCATGCATCTGTTTCGCTTTGCTTAATAGATAGTCGAACAATTCCTCGCCCAGCGCCGGAGGGGCGGCGGTCGAGAAACTCGGACGCAGCCCGCTTTTGGTGTCGGCAGCCAGGGTGAACTGAGAGACCAGCAGCAGCCCGCCGCCCACATCCGCCAAAGACAGATTCATCTTGCCCTCGGCGTCACTGAATACTCGATAGTTAAGCAGCTTATGCAGAAGTTTGTCGGCGCTGGCCTGCGTGTCGTCGGGTTCGACCGCCACCAGCACCAGCAAACCCTGATCGACGCTGCCGACCACCTCCCCCGCCACTTCGACCCGCGCGCCTTTCACGCGCTGCAAAAGCCCCTTCATGCTTCTTCGGGCGGCAGATCGAGCAGGCGCCGGGCCATTTTGCTGGCGGCGCGTACCAGCGCGTCGGTGATACCCGGTTCGGAGGCGGCGTGGCCCGCATCGCGGATCACCTGCAGCTCGCTGTTCGGCCAGGCCTGATGCAGCTCCCACGCGTTGTCGAGCGGGCAGATCACGTCGTAGCGACCGTGGATGATCACGCCCGGCAAATGAGCAATCTTGCCCATGTCACGAATCAGCTGGTTCGGTTCGAGGAAGGCGTTATTGGTGAAGTAGTGGCACTCGATCCGCGCAATCGACAAGGCACGCTGCGGCTCGGAGAAACGGTCGACCACCAGCGGGTTCGGGCGCAGGGTCGCGGTGCGTCCTTCCCAGGTCGACCAGGCCTTGGCGGCATGCATCTGGGCGATCTGATCGTTGCCGGTCAGGCGTTTGTGGAAAGCGCTGAGCAGGTCGTCGCGCTCATCCAGCGGGATCGGCGCGAGGTAGTCCTGCCAGTAATCGGGGAACAGACGGCTGGCACCGGCCTGGTAGAACCATTCGATTTCCTGCGGGCGGCAGAGAAAGATCCCACGCAGGATCAGACCATGGACGCGCTCCGGGTGGGTCTGCGCGTAAGCCAGCGCCAGGGTCGAACCCCAGGAGCCGCCGAACAGCACCCATTTATCGATGCCCAGGTGTTTGCGAATGCGCTCGAGGTCTTCGACCAGATCCCAGGTGGTGTTGTTTTCCAGGCTGGCGTGGGGGGTGGAGCGTCCGCAGCCACGCTGGTCGAAGGTGACGATGCGATACAGGTTCGGATCGAAGTAGCGACGGCTCTGAGCATCGCACCCGGCACCGGGACCACCGTGAATGAACACCACCGGCAAACCTTCCGGTGAACCGCTTTCGTCGACGTACAGCGTATGGGTGTCGTCGACGGCCAGATCGTGCCGTGCGTGAGGTTTGATCTGCGGAAACAAAGTCTGCATTGCGCGCTCCGTAAGGGGTCGAGGTCATCCCTGGGGGGACTTCTATTATTCTGCCGTCCGGCATCATAAACCCGATTTACGTCAATGAGCATGCCCGCACGCTGTCACATTTTGTCAGCCATGAACCCCAGCAGGTTTTCGTAGAGGCGATCGACTTCGGCGACCTGATGCCGCGCCCGCAGGCAGCCGTGCACCAGCCCTTCGCCGTAATACAGCGTGGCCTCGCCCCCGGCGGCAGACAGTCGTTCGGCGTAGCGCACACCGTCGTCGCGCAACGGATCGAACTGCGCCACAGCGATCCAGGCCGGGGGCAATCCGCTGAAGTCATCGGCGAGCAGCGGCATGGCCCAGGCATTCGGTTTTGGCGTGCCGCGCAGGTACAACGCGTGATAACAATCCACGTCGCTGCTGGAGAGTAACGGCGCATCGGCGCATTCGCTGCGTGACGGCAGATGCTCGTCACCGCCCAGTCCGGGATAGATCAGCACTTGGGCACTGGGCAACGGCTCGCCGGCATCGCGCAGAGCCAGACACAACGCAGCGGCGAGATTGCCGCCGGCACTGTCGCCGGCCACCAGCATCCGCTCGGGCTCGAAGCCGAACGATCCGCTGCGCAGGGCACGCCAGACACTCAGGCAGTCGTCGAACCCGGCGGGAAACGGATGCTCCGGCGCCAGCCGGTAATCCACCGCCACCACCATCGCCCCCAGCATCATGGCCAGTTCGCAGCAGATGAAGTCGTGGGAATCCAGTCCGCCGACTACCCAACCGCCACCGTGCAGATACACCACGCAGGGCGGTGACACCACGGGTGGGCGATAGGCGCGAACCGGCACCGCCCCCAACCGAAAGTCTTCCACCTCAAGCCCTGCCGGCCGCGGCGGGGTGAACGCCCGGCACATCTCGTCATAGCCCCGGCGCAACCCGGCCAAGCTGCTGTCATCACTGGCGAAGCGTTCGGTTCTGGCGACAAACGCCGCCATCGCCGGAGAAAGTGGATAAGTGCTCATCAGTTTTTCAGGCTGGCCTGAACCGTGGCCACGCCGTCCTTGCCATCAAAACTGCTGACACCCGCCAGCCAGCGCTGCAAATCTTCCGGATGCTCGCGCAGCCAGTTCTTCGCCACTTCCTGCGGTGTCTTGCGCTCCATGATCGGTACCATCAACTGACTTTCCTGAGCGGCGGTGAAGGTCAGGTTCTCCAGCAGTCGATGGACGTTCGGGCAGCGCTCGGCGTAATCCGGCGAAGTGACGGTCGATACGGTGGCAGCACCTTCGTTCGGGCCGTAGACGTCTTCGCTGCCGGTCAGGTAGGTAATTTTCATGTTGATGTTCATCGGATGCGGCGTCCAGCCGACGAACACCACGAATTCCTTGCGGTTCACCGCCCGTTGCACGGCGGCGAGCATTCCGGCCTCACCGGATTCGATGATCTTGAAATCCTTCAGACCGAAATGGTTGGTTTCAATCATGGTCTTGATCGTGGTGTTGGCGCCGCTGCCGGGTTCGATGCCGTAGATCTTGCCGCCGAGCTGATCCTTGAATTTCGCGATGTCGCCAAAGGTTTTCAGCCCTGCCGCTGCGACGTAGTCCGGCACTGCCAGGGTTGCCTGGGCATCGGCCAGGCTTGGCTTGTCCATCACTTTGACTTGATTGGCAGCGAGGAACGGCGCGATGTTCTTGTCCATCGCCGGTTTCCAGTAGCCGAGGAAGATATCGAGGCGCTTGTCGCGGATGCCGGCGAAGATGATTTGCTGCACGGCGCTGGTCTGCTTGCTTTCATAACCGAGGCCATTGAGCAGCACATCGGCCATGCCGCTGGTGGCGATCACGTCGGTCCAGTTGACCACGCCCATGCGCACGGTTTTGCAGGAAGCATCGTCGGAAGCCATGGCGCCGGCGCTGAGCAGCGCACTGCCGGTGAGGATTAACGCACAACGAGTGAACAGTTTTTTCATGTGGGATCGTCTCGTGCGGCAGCGGTTTATTGTTCGGATCGGTGTCTTCTTGCACCGTGGCCGAAACATTACGCAGCAGGCGAAACGGAAAAGCGACCTGTGGCGACCGGGATTTGCACGGTGGCGACTGTTTGGCTGCGCCCCCGATGCAGCTCGTTCCCACGCAGAGCGTGGGAACGATCACAGCTGACTCAGTCGTAGTGGTTTTTGCCCCAGGCCAGCAGCCCTTGCAGCAGCTCTTTCAACACCACCCGCGTCGGCTCCGCCAGATCGGCGCGGTAGCGGAACGGTTCGAACTCTTCCATGTAGGTGCACTGGCCCAGCTCCAGTTGCACGGCGTGGATGTTTTCGGCCGGGTTGCCGTAGTGACGGGTGATGTGGCCGCCCTTGAAGCGTCCGTTCAGCACATGGCTGTAATCGCCGTAGCGGGCGCAGATCGCTTCCAGTTGCGTGGCCAGTTGAGGATCGCAACTGGCGCCGTTGAAGGTGCCGAGATTGAAGTCCGGCAGCTTGCCGTCGAACAGGTGCGGGATCACCGAACGGATCGAGTGCGCATCGAACAACAGTGCGTAACCGAACTCGGCCTTCAGCCGCGCCAGTTCTTCCTGCAGGGTGCGGTGGTACGGCGTCCAGATCTGCTCCAGATAGGTCGCGCGTTCTTCTTTCGACGGTTCCTTGCCTTCCTTGAACAACGGAATGCCATCGAACAGCGTCGCCGGGTACAGCCCGGTGGTGGCGCCGGCATACAACGGCTTGTCGTCGGACGGCCGGTTCAGATCAATGACGAACCGCGAGTACTCGGCCGCCAGGGTGCTGGCGCCCAGTTCGGCCGCAAAGTCGTAGAGCTGAGGAATGTGCCAGTCGGTGTCTGGCAGGCTTTTCGCGTCCGGGATCAACCCGGCCTCGACCGCAGGCGTCAGGCGTACACCGGCGTGAGGCATGCTGATCAGCAACGGCACGCGACCTTGTTTGAAGTTCAGAACCTTATCCACAACCACTCTCCTACAGACTTGATTCAACGCCGTGACGCACGACGCGTTTGTCCAGTTCACCGCCCAGCCAGTACGCCAGGTCCGCCGGCCGGTCGATCTGCCAGGCGACGAAATCCGCGACCTTGCCGACTTCCAACGAACCGTGGGTATCGGCCATGCCCAGGGCTTGCGCCGCATGAATCGTGGCGCCAGCCAGGGCTTCTTCCGGGGTCATGCGGAAGCAGGTGCAGGCCATGTTCAGCATCAGGCGCAACGACAGCGCCGGCGAAGTGCCGGGGTTGAGGTCGCTGGCGATGGCGATTTTCACCTTGTGCTTGCGCAAGGCTTCCATCGGCGGCAACTGGGTTTCACGCAGGAAGTAGAACGCGCCCGGCAACAACACCGCGACAGTATCGGACCTGGCCATGGCAATGGCGTCGTCTTCATCCATGAACTCCAGATGGTCGGCGGACAACGCGTGATAGCGCGCGGCCAGACTGGAGCCGTGCAACGACGACAATTGCTCGGCGTGCAGCTTCACCGGCAAACCGAGTTTTTGCGCGGTGATGAACACCCGCTCGACCTGCTCCGGGGAGAACGCCAGGTATTCACAGAAGGCATCCACCGCATCCACCAGTCCTTCCGCAGCCAGCGCGGGCAGCATCTCGGCGCAGATGTGATCGATGTAATCGTCAGCGCGGTCCTTGTATTCCGGCGGCAACGCATGGGCGGCCAGACAGGTGCTGCGCACGCTGATCGGCAGCTCGGCGGCGAGGCGACGGATGACCCGCAGGATCTTGCGTTCGCTGGCCAGATCGAGGCCGTAGCCGGACTTCATTTCGACCGTGGTCACGCCATCGCGCATCAGGCTTTTCAGGCGTTTGGCGGCGCTGGCGAACAGCTCGTCTTCCGAGGCTTCGCGGGTGGCGCGCACGGTGCTGGCGATGCCGCCACCGGCTGCGGCGATCTCGGCGTAGCTGACGCCTTGCAGGCGTTTCTCGAACTCACCGCTGCGGTTACCGCCGAACACGGTGTGAGTGTGGCAGTCGATCAGGCCGGGGGTGACCCACGCGCCTTGCAGATCGTTGACCGCCGGGTATTCGCCGGACGGCAATTGAGTGCGCGGGCCGATCCACTCAATGTGTGCACCGGACGTCACGATGGCCGCATCCTCGATGATCGAGTAGACGCCTTGCGCCATGGTTGCGACGTGGCAGTGTTGCCAGAGGGTTTTCATCCCAGGTCCTCGTCTTGCGATCGTTCCCACGTCGAGGCGTCGAACCGTCTGCGTGGGAACGATCAGTGGATAGGGTTAAAGGCTCGGCAGCAGTTTCGCCGGAACCAGTTCAGTCAGAATGCGCGAAGCCAACAGCTCGCTCGCCGCATTGATGTCCGGCGCGAAGAAGCGGTCCTTCTCGTAGAACGGCACTTCGCGACGCAAAATGCCCCGGGCCTTTTCCAGTTTGGTCGAGGTCTTCAGGCCGTTGCGCAGGTCCAGCCCCTGCACCGCCGCCAGCCATTCCACCGCAAGAATGCCGCGAGTGTTCTCGGCCATTTCCCACAGACGCTTGCCGGCAGCCGGGGCCATCGACACGTGGTCTTCCTGGTTGGCGGAAGTCGGCAGGCTGTCCACCGAGTGCGGATGAGCCAGTGCCTTGTTCTCGCTGGCGAGGGCCGCTGCCGTCACCTGAGCGATCATGAAACCGGAGTTCACCCCGCCATTGGCCACCAGGAACGGCGGCAGTTGCGACATGTGCTTGTCCATCATCAGCGAGATGCGACGCTCGCTCAGGGAGCCGATTTCGGCGATGGCCAGGGCCATGTTGTCAGCGGCCATGGCGACTGGTTCGGCGTGGAAGTTGCCGCCGGAAATCACGTCGCCTTCGGCGGCGAATACCAATGGGTTGTCGGAGACGGCGTTGGCTTCGATGACCAGCACCTCAGCGGCCTGACGGAACTGGGTCAGGCACGCGCCCATGACTTGCGGCTGGCAACGTAGCGAGTACGGGTCCTGAACCTTTTCGCAGTTCTGGTGCGAGTCGGAGACTTCGCTGCGCTCGCCGAGCAGATCGCGGTAGGCAGCGGCGGTGTCGATCTGGCCTTTCTGGCCACGGGCGGCGTGGATACGCGCGTCGAATGGCGAGCGCGAACCCAATACTGCTTCAACTGTAAGACCACCCAGAGCCAGCGCGCCGGCAAACAAGTCTTCACCTTCGAACAGACCGCGCAGGGCGAATGCGGTGGAGACTTGCGTGCCATTGAGCAGCGCCAGACCTTCTTTCGCAGCCAGCGTCAGCGGCGTCAGACCGGCGACCTTCAGCGCCTCGGTCGCTTCCATCCACTCGCCCTTGTAGCGCGCCTTGCCCTCGCCCAGCAGCACCAGCGACATGTGCGCCAATGGCGCGAGGTCGCCGGATGCACCGACCGAACCTTTCAACGGAATGTGTGGGTAAACCTCGGCGTTGATCAGGGCGATCAGCGCATCGATCACCACGCGACGGATGCCGGAGAAACCACGGCTCAGGCTGTTGACCTTGAGCACCATGATCAGGCGCACCAGCTCATCGCTGATCGGCTGGCCGACTCCGGCAGCGTGGGACAGCACCAGCGAACGCTGGAGGTTTTCCAGGTCTTCGCTGGCGATGCGGGTCGAGGCCAGCAGGCCGAAACCGGTGTTGATGCCGTAGGCGGTGCGGTTCTCGGCGAGAATCTGCTCGACGCAGGCGACGCTGGCTTCGATCTGTGCAGCAGCGCTGTAATCGAGGGTCAGTTTGACCGGATGCTGATAGACGTCACGCAGTTGGGCCAGGCTCAGTTGGCCGGGGATCAGGTTCAGCGCAGTCATTTAAATGCTCCTTTTGAGAGTTTGTTATGAACTACCAGTCGCTCCGGAGCATTCCGTTATCCGTCGCTTCTCGTCTTTTGGACGATCCACGCCTTGGTACGCTGGCATGGGTAATTGTCAGTGCAAATTCGGCAGTACGTGGTGCAGCAATTCCGAATCTTTCAACACGCTCGCGGCAGCGGCGATATCCGGCGCCAGCCAGCGGTCCTGATCGTAGGCCGGGACCTTTTCGCGCAACAGTCGCCAGGCGGTATCGGTGCCCGCGCCGAAGCGCTGTTCCTTGAGAAATTCAAACGCCTGAGCCGCCAGCAAGTACTCGATGGCGAGGATCTGCGTGCAGTTTTCCAGTGCTCGATGCAGCTTCAGCGCGGCGTTGGTGCCCATGCTCAGGTGGTCTTCCTGCAGACCGGAAGTGACGTAGTTGTCCAGCACCGCCGGTTGCGCCAACTGGCGGTTTTCCGCGCACAGCGACGCGGCGACGTATTGCACGATCATCATCCCGGAGTTCACCCCCGGATTGGCCACCAGAAAGGCCGGCAGACCGCTGACATGCGGGTTGATCAAACGGTCCAGACGCCGCTCGGCAATCGAGCCGATTTCGGCCATGGCAATCGCCAGCAGATCCGCTGCCAGCGCCACCGACTGTCCGTGCGGGTTGGCCTGGGACATGACCCGGAACTCGTCCGGTGTACCCAGCAGCAACGGGTTGTCGGTGCAGCCGTTGAGTTCGGTTTCGATCTGTTTGATCGCGTGTTGCAGTTGATCGCGCGCGGCGCCATGCACCTGCGGGATCGAGCGGATGCTCAGCGCATCCTGAGTGCGAATGCCTTTGCTCGACGCAATCACTTCACTGCCATCGAGCAGCGCCCGCAGATTGACGCCGACCTGTTGCATGCCCGGGTGCGGTTTGAGCGCGATGATTTCGGCATCGAACGCGGCGATCTGACCGCGCTGGGCCTCGAAGCTCATGGCACCGACCACGTCAGCCCATTGCACCAGACGCATGGCATCGGCAATCGCCAGGCAACCGAGACCGGTCATGCACGGCGTGCCGTTGACCAGGCACAAACCGTCCTTCGCCCCGAGTTGCACCGGTTGCAGGCCTTCTTCGGCCAGCGCCTGCTGCGCGGAAATCACTTGCCCGCGATAGCTGACATTGCCCACACCCAGCAGCGCGATACCGATGTGCGCCATGTGTGTCAGGTAACCCACCGAACCCTGGGACGGCACTTGCGGGGTGATGCCGCGATTGAGCAGCGCCAGCAGTGCTTCGACCACTTGCCGATGAATCCCGGATTTTCCGTGGCTGTAGTTGCGGATTGCGGCGCACATGATGGCGCGGGTCTGCTCGTCGGCCAGCACCGGACCGACGCCGCAGGCGTGGCTGAGCAAGGTGTTGCGCGACAACTGGCTGAGCTGTTCGCCCTGCAGCGAGACGTTGGACAGACCTCCCAGTCCGGTGTTGACGCCATAGGCGCGCTCGCCGCTGGCGACGATGCGCCGGACGATGCCCTGAGCATTTTCGATGCGCGCCCAGGTGTGGGCCGACAGCTCGAGTTGCGCGCCGTGACGGGCTACCGCGACCACATCCTGCCAACGCATCGGAGCGTCGGCGATAACGATTTTTTCAGCCTGGGACATCTAAAACCTCTTTAACCTGATCGTCACGAAATGCATTCCCACGCAGACGGTTCGACGTCTCGACGTGGGAACGAACCTCAAACCACTGCCGCCCGCCGCTGCACGAAGCGGTCGACATACTCGTCCGCCGGCGAATGCAGGATCTCTTTCGGCGTACCGACCTGAATCAGGCGGCCGTCCTTGAGGATCGCGATGCGGTTGCCGATGCGCACGGCCTCGTCGAGGTCGTGGGTGATGAAGACGATGGTCTTGTGCAGGGTCTTTTGCAGCTCCAGCAACTGATCCTGCATCTCGGCGCGGATCAGCGGGTCGAGGGCGCTGAACGCTTCGTCCATCAGGATGATGTCGGTGTCCGCCGCCAGCGCGCGGGCCAGGCCGACACGCTGGCGCATGCCGCCGGAGAGCTGGTGCGGGTATTTGTTTTCGTAGCCCTTGAGGCCCACGGTGTTGATCCAGTGCAGCGCGCGCTCGGCGCACAGTTGCTTGCTCTCACCGCGCACTTTCAGGCCATAGGCGACGTTGTCGAGCACGGTCTTGTGGGGCAGCAGGCCGAAGCTCTGGAACACCATGCTGATCTTGTGCCGGCGAAATTCGCGCAGGGCTTCCATGTCGTATTGCAGGATGTCCACGCCGTCCACCAGGATCGCGCCGCTGGTCGGGTCGATCAGGCGGTTGAAGTGGCGCACCAGCGTCGATTTGCCGGAACCGGACAGGCCCATGATCACGAAGATCTCCCCGGTGCCGATGCTCAGGGACAGGTCGTTGACCCCGACCACGCAACCGGTCTCGTTCAGCACCTGCTCCTTGGTCTTGCCCTGGCCGACCATGGCCAGCGCGTCCTTGGAACGATTGCCGAAAATCTTGAAGACGTTTTTGACTTCGATCTTGCTCACGGTTGCGTTGCTCATTTGCTCACCTCATGCCGTGGCCGACCATACGCCTGGGTAATGCGGTCGATGACCACTGCGAGAATCACGATCGCCAGACCGGCTTCAAGGCCGCGTCCGACGTTGAGGGTCTGGATGCCCACCAGCACATCTTCACCCAGGCCACGGGCACCGATCATCGAGGCGATCACCACCATCGACAGGGCCATCATGGTGGTCTGGTTGATCCCCGCCATGATGCTCGGCAGGGCCAGCGGCAGTTGCACGCCGAACAGTTGCTGCCAGCGGTTGGCGCCGAAAGCGTTGATGGCTTCCATCACTTCACCGTCGACCTGACGGATACCCAGATCGGTCAGGCGGATCAGCGGTGGCGCGGCGTAAATCACAGTGGCGAAAATCGCCGGCACCTTGCCCAGGCCGAACAGCATCAGCACCGGAATCAGGTACACGAAGCTGGGCATGGTCTGCATGATGTCGAGCAGCGGCATCAGGAACGAACGCAGGCGGTTGCTGCGGGCCGAGAGGATCCCCAGCGGCACACCGATCAGCACCGAGATGACCGTGGCGACCATCATCAGCGCCAGCGTCTGCATGAGCTTGTCCCACAGGCCAACGGCGCCGACCAGGAACAGCAGACCAACGATCACGGCGGTGGTCACGACCTTGCGCGTGGCGTGCCAGGCAACGCCCGCGACAATGGCCAGCATCAGCCACCACGGTGCGGCGCGCAGCAGGCCTTCAAGGTTGACGATGGCCCACAGCAGGGTGTCGGAGATATGGCGGAACACGTCACCGTAGTTGGTGACCAGTGCATCGACCCAACCGTTGACCCAGTCGGCGATGGAAAACGTAAAGCGTTCGGGAAACATAAGAGACTCTCAATCAAGGGGTTGCGATCAAGCGTCCGACTGCCGTTGCCGGCAGCCGGTGAAGCTCGACCTACAAGGCCGCGTCGATTTTCTTGGCTGCGTCGTCGCTCACCCATGCGTGCCAGACTTCAGGATGTTCCTTGAGGAAGATTTTCGCCAGCTTCGGCGACTCGATCCGCTCCTTGGTCATGCGACCCAGGTTCTGGTTCAGCAGGTCGATCGGCAGGTTGACCTTTTCCAGCACGGCCACCAGCTCCGGGGCTTCCTCGTGGAAGGTCTTGGACAGGCCGACCTTGATGGTCACGCGCTTGTCGACGCCCGGTTTCTCTTCCAGTTTGACCGCGTCGATCTGACCCATCAGCGGGGTTGGCGACCAGTAGTAGAACAGGATCGGCTCGCCGCGCTTGTAGCTCGACAGCACCGCCGCATCCAGCGCCGGGCCGGTGCCCGGACGGAAGTTGGTGTAGCTGTTCTCCAGGCCGTAGCTTTTCAGCATTTCGCTGTTGTCCAGCTCGCAGGTCCAGCCGGCCGGGCAGTTGTAGAAGCGGCCCTTGGACGGCTCTTCGGCGTCCTTGAAGATTGCCGAGTATTTGCCCAGATCAGCGATGTTTTTCAGGTCCGGCGCCTTGGCTTCGATCTTGCGTTTGGCATCGCCTTCAATCACATAGCGCGGCACGTACCAACCTTCCACAGCACCGACGACAGGCGCGCCGACACCGACGACCTTGCCGGCCTTCTCGGCCTTGTTCCAGACCTCGCTGCGGCCGACCCACTCTTCGGCGAACACTTGAATATCGTTACTGCTCAGGGCGTTTTCCATGGTGATGGAGTTGCCTGGCAGGCTGTCGGTCTTGCAGTCGTAACCTTTCTCCAGCACGACCTGCAGCACGTCGGTCAGCAACATCGCGCTTTCCCAGTTCAGGCCGGCAAATTTCACCGGTTTGCCGGATTCGCACCAACCGGCGGCCTGGGTGGCGCCGGCACTGGCCAGCAGGCCCATGGACAGCAATGTGGTCAGCAGGGTCTTGTTCGATTTCATTGTTGTGACGCTCCTAATCATGAATTGGCTTACGGCAGTTCAAGAGGCATCCAGCCCTGTCCACGTCCAAATCAGGCCTGCGCCGCAGCGCGACCGGCCCCGCTTGCTTCAGGTTGTACAACGCTGTTCTGCTCAACCGGCAGAATCAGTTGATCGGGCACGCTGCCGTGCCATTTCTTTGCGCACACGTAGTAAAGCGCGGCGGGCAACACCAGACCGATGATCCACGAGATATCCACATCACCCAGCGCGGCCACCAGCGGACCGGTGTAGAACTTGGTGGAAATGAACGGCAGCTGCACCAGCACACCGAACACATAGACGCTGATCCCGAGGAGGTTCCAGCGACCGTATCGACCGTTCGGATCGGCCAGCGCCGGGACGTCGTAGTGCTCACGGGTGATGCAGTAGTAGTCCACAAGGTTGATCGCGCTCCACGGCGTGAAGAACGCCAGCAGGAACAGGATGAACGACTTGAACGCCCCGAGGAACGAGTGCTGGCCGAGCAAGGCGATCAGGGTCGCGGCACCGACGATCACCAGCACGAACACCAGGCGCTGCATCCGGCTGACCGTCAGGTGGCCACGGAAGCCGCTGATGATGGTTGCGATGCACATGAAGCTGCCGTAGGAGTTCAGGGTGGAGATGGTCACCTTGCCGAACGCGATGCTGAAATACAGCAGCGCCGCGGTGGCACCGGTGCCGCCCAGACCGACGATGTAGGCCACTTCATGACCGGCGAACTGGCCGTTGGCCGAAGCCGCCGCGAACACGCCGAGGATCATCGCCACCTGCGCGCCGATCACCGAGCCGGCGCCGGCAGCAAAGAAGGTTTTCACCGAGGAAACCTTGCTCGGCAGGTAACGCGAATAGTCCGCCACGTACGGGCCGAAGGCTATCTGCCAGGACGCTGCCAGCGACACCGCCAGCAGGAAGCTGCTCCAGCTGAAGTGACGAATTTGCAGAAGTGCGCCGACGTCCACCTGACTTATCAGACGGCTGAACAGGTACACGAACGCAATCACGCCAATGGCACTGGCGATACGGCCGATCCAGTGGATCACCCGATAGCCGAGCACCGTGACCACGACGATGACGCTGGCGAAAAGCAGGATACCGACGGTGTCGCTGACCCCGAACAACTGGCCCAGCGCCTGACCCGACAGCACGGTGCCGGTCGCGGTGAAGCCGAGGTACATCAGGCACACCAGCACGATCGGAATCGCTGCACCATACACCCCGAACTGCACACGGCTGGAGATCATCTGCGGCAGGCCCAGCTTCGGCCCTTGCGCCGCGTGCAGCGCCATGACGCCGCCGCCCAGCAGTTGACCGATCAACAGACCGATCAGCGACCAGAACACATCACCGCCCAGCACCACGGCCAGGGCCCCGGTGACAATCGCGGTGATTTGCAGGTTGGCACCCATCCACAGGGTGAACTGACTGAATAGACGACCGTGTCTTTCCGCTTCCGGGATGTAGTCGATCGAACGCCTTTCGATCAACGGTTTGTTGCTTGCACGATCGGTGTTGCCAGCCATGATTCAACCTCTGTGGATTGTTCTGGGTTTTGTTGTATTGGCTTGAGCGGGAGCGAGCGTGCTCGCTCCCGCCGTTTTTTATTTGCCGGTGATCATCGGCAGGTTCAGCCCTTGCTCCTTGGCACAGTCGATGGCGATCTGGTAACCGGCATCGGCGTGGCGCATCACGCCAGTGCCCGGGTCGTTGTGCAGCACGCGAGCGATACGCTCGGCCGCGTCATCAGTACCGTCGCAGACGATCACCATGCCCGAGTGCTGGGAGAAGCCCATGCCGACGCCGCCGCCGTGGTGCAGCGAGACCCAGGTCGCGCCGCTGGCGGTGTTGAGCAGGGCGTTGAGCAGTGGCCAGTCGGACACGGCATCGGAGCCGTCCTGCATCGATTCGGTTTCGCGGTTCGGGCTGGAGACCGAGCCGGAGTCGAGGTGGTCGCGACCGATCACGATCGGCGCCGACAGTTCGCCGCGACGGACCATTTCGTTGAACGCCAGACCGAGCTTGGCGCGCTGGCCCAGGCCGACCCAGCAGATCCGCGCCGGCAGACCCTGGAAGCTGATGCGCTCGCGGGCCATGTCCAGCCAGTTGTGCAGGTGGGCGTCGTCCGGGATCAGTTCCTTGACCTTGGCGTCGGTCTTGTAGATGTCCTGTGGATCACCCGACAGCGCCGCCCAACGGAACGGGCCGATGCCACGGCAGAACAGCGGACGGATGTAGGCCGGCACGAAACCCGGGAAGTCGAAGGCGTTTTCCACCCCCTCTTCCTGCGCCATCTGGCGGATGTTGTTGCCGTAGTCGAAGGTCGGGATGCCTTGTTTCTGGAAGTCCAGCATGGCTTTGACGTGAACAGCCATCGATTGCTTGGCGGCCTTGATCACAGCGGCCGGTTCGGTCTTGGCGCGGGCGCGGTATTGCTCCCAGGTCCAGCCGGCCGGCAGGTAACCGTTGAGCGGGTCGTGGGCGCTGGTCTGGTCGGTGACCATGTCCGGGCGCACGCCGCGACGGACCAGTTCCGGAAGGATTTCGGCGGCGTTGCCCAGCAGGGCGATGGAGATCGCCTTGCCTTCTTTGGTGTACTTCTCGATGCGCGCCAGGGCGTCGTCGAGGTCTTTGGCCTGTTCGTCGACGTAACGGCTTTTCAGGCGGAAATCGATGCTCACCTGCTGGCATTCAATGTTCAGCGAGCAAGCACCGGCCAATGTGGCAGCCAGAGGCTGGGCGCCGCCCATGCCACCGAGGCCGGCGGTCAGAACCCAGCGGCCCTTGAGGTTGGAGTCGTAATGCTGGCGACCGGCTTCAACGAAGGTTTCGTAGGTGCCCTGCACGATGCCCTGGCTGCCGATGTAGATCCAGCTGCCGGCGGTCATCTGGCCGTACATCGCCAGACCTTTCGCGTCGAGTTCGTTGAAGTGTTCCCAGGTCGCCCAGTGCGGCACCAGGTTGGAGTTGGCGATCAGCACACGCGGGGCGTTGCTGTGGGTCTTGAACACGCCGACCGGCTTGCCGGATTGCACCAGCAGGGTCTCGTCATCATTCAGATTGGTCAGGCTTTCGACGATCTTGTCGTAGCACTCCCAGTTACGCGCGGCGCGACCGATGCCACCGTAAACCACCAGTTCTTTCGGGTTCTCGGCCACTTCCGGGTCGAGGTTGTTCATCAGCATGCGCAGCGGCGCTTCGGTCAGCCAGCTCTTGGCGGTCAGCTTGTTGCCGCGGGCGGCGCGGATTTCGACGTCACGGAATTTAGTAGTTTTTGCGTCAGTCACGAAAAAGACTCCTCAGCGATCAATTCAAACCAACCCTGGCGATGGGCAAGCGGCTTGTGCGCTTCAATGCGCGACAAGCGAATCAGGGACGCTGCGGAGAATCTCTAACGACTCATACGCATACGTCTTTACTTGTACATACAAGCATATGCAATCGGGCGGCCAACTTGTTGGAGGGCTGTTCAACAAAAATGCAGGGCACAGCTGGAGGACGCCTGAATCAAGGGTTGTGGCGTGTATGATTTTTTTCGCGGGGTTGGTTAGAAGACGCGGAAGGCTGTTTCAGTAACGTGGTTTTGCGCCACGCTGGGGCGTTCGGTAACAAGTTGGTGCGCGTTCGGGAACGTCGGGATGAAAAAAGCCGCCGCTTTTAACAGCCCTTACAGGCGCTGTCCAAAGCGGCGGCTTTTCAAGGTTCGGATCAGCGTGCAGTCAGTTCGATCACACAGCAGCCCGCGTTGACGGTGATTTCCACCAGACCGGTGTTACCGTCCAGTTGCAGGCAGTCATGTCGGCCAAGTTGCGTAGCACTGTCATCGACCTGCACTTGCAGCAACTCGCTGACACTGAAGACGAGAACGGTGCCGGCGGAGCTGAAAAACCGCTGCTCGCCATCCAGCCATTGCAAACGCGCGCTGTATCGCTGCGGCGCATAGATCAGGTTGAAGTCGCGAATCGCCCCTCCGAGCAAGGTACAGGACACCTGGCTTTCACCGCTGAAGGCAAACGGGTCGAGGGGTAACAGCGGCCGAGTGTCGTCACCGTCGACACACAAGGTCATGCCGTCGCCCTGCAACACCGTGATCACCCGTTGATAACCGGAGAACGTCGAGAAGCCACCGGATTCGGCGATATCGGCAATCGACAGGCGCCAGCCGAAACCGTCGAGGCCGGCACCGGCGTCACGGGTGATTTCCTCGGTGCTGCCGCCGCCGTTTTTCCACGGCATGCGCGGGTAGCCTTCGGCGCGTAAAACCTTCAACTCTTTCATTTATGGAACCGACCTTCCAGACGATGACGGGAACCGGGGTGGATCAGGCGCGCCGCCGTCACCGGCTGACGGCCCGACCAGGTGCGGCGACGGATCAGCAGGCACGGCTCGCCTTTTTCGATCTGCAGCAATTTGCATTCGGACGGCTCGGCGAGGATCGCTTCGACCACATGTTCGCCTTCGGTCAGCGGCGCGACCTGGTTGAGATAGGCGTAAGGCGTCTGCAGGGTGAAGTCCTGCTTGAGGTATTCCGGAGCGACCAGCGCGTTGACGAAGCGGTCTTCAATTTGCACCGGAATATCGTTTTCGTAATGCACGATCAGCGAATGGAATACCTTCTGCCCTTCGCGCATGTCCAGGGCCAGGGCGCGCTCGGAACCGGCGGCCTCTTCTTCCAGGGTAATCACCTGGCAGGTGTGGCGATGGCCACGGGAGGCGATTTCATCGGCGATGTTGTGCACCTCGAACAGCGCGGACTGGCTCTTCGGTTCGGCGACGAACGTGCCGACACCTTGCATGCGCACCAGCAAACCGTCGGCGGTCATCTCGCGCAGCGCGCGGTTGATGGTCATGCGGCTGAAGCCCAATTGGCTGACCAGCTCGCTTTCCGACGGCACGCGGTAATGCGGCGGCCAGTTACCACTGTCTATCTGCTGGGTGATCATCTGTTTGACGCGGGCGTACAAGGGCGCCGGACTGTCGCCCATGTTCGCGGCCAACGGAGAAACTGGAGGCGGAGTCGGCACGATGGATCCCTGTTCATTGGATAAGGTTGCTAGCTTGCCGGAGTTTACCGGGCAGGCAAACGTCTGTATATGTATATACAAATAACACACGATGGGGTGCTGAACCATGTCCGCCTTCTTTGCCGAACGCGCGCTGCTGCCTAACGGATGGGCCAACAATGTACGTCTCGAGGTCAGCGCCGATGGCGTGTTGACCCGAATCCAGGCCGATTCCACTGCAGATGGCGCCGAACGGCTGAGCGGTCCGCTGCTGCCGGGCATGCCGAATCTGCACTCCCACGCGTTCCAGCGAGCGATGGCCGGGTTGGCAGAAGTGGCCGGCAATCCCAATGACAGTTTCTGGACCTGGCGCGATCTGATGTACCGGCTCGTCGGAAAAATCAGCCCGGACCAGCTCGGCGT
Organism: Pseudomonas sp. stari2; assembly: GCF_040760005.1. Classification (NCBI taxonomy): domain Bacteria; kingdom Pseudomonadati; phylum Pseudomonadota; class Gammaproteobacteria; order Pseudomonadales; family Pseudomonadaceae; genus Pseudomonas; species Pseudomonas sp. Stari2. The sequence continues at coordinate 604,148 of NZ_CP099760.1, read as the reverse complement.
GATCGCCCGTCAGCTGTACATCGAAATGCTCAAGGTCGGTTACACCTCGGTCGCCGAATTCCATTACGTCCATCACGATCACAACGGGCAGCCGTACGCCGATCCGGCCGAGCTGGCGTTGCGCATCAGCCAGGCCGCCAGCTCCGCCGGCATCGGTTTGACGCTGTTGCCGGTGCTCTACAGCCACAGCGGTTTCGGTGGCCAGACGCCGAACGAGGGCCAGCGCCGCTTCATCAACAGCACCGAAAACTACCTGAAACTGCAATCACGCCTGCAACCGTTGCTGGCGCAGCAGAAGGCTCAGTCGCTGGGATTGTGTTTCCACTCGTTGCGCGCGGTTACCCCGCAGCAGATCAGCGAAGTGCTGGCGGCCAGCGACAAGCAATGCCCGGTACATATCCACATCGCCGAACAGCAGAAGGAAGTCGACGACTGCCTGAGCTGGAGCGGTCGCCGTCCGCTGCAATGGCTGTATGAAAACACCGAAGTCGATCAGCGCTGGTGCCTGGTGCACGCGACCCACGCCAATCCGGAAGAAGTCACGCTGATGGCCAAGAGTCGCGCCATTGCCGGCCTGTGCCTGACCACCGAGGCCAACCTCGGCGACGGGATTTTCCCGGCGGTGGATTTCCTCGCTCAGGGCGGACGCATGGGCATCGGTTCCGACAGCCATGTGTCGTTGAGTGTGGTGGAAGAACTGCGTTGGCTGGAATACGGCCAGCGTCTGCGCGATCAGCGACGCAATCGCTTGTATGGCGCGGATCAACCGATGGTTGGTCGCACGTTGTATGACGCCGCACTGGACGGTGGCGCTCAGGCGCTGGGCCAGCCGATCGGCGCGCTGGAAGTCGGCAAACGCGCCGACTGGATTGTGCTCGATGGCAGCGATCCGTACCTGGCCACGGCCAGCGGTGACGGGATCCTCAACCGCTGGCTGTTTGCCGGTGGCGACCGTCAGGTGCGTGACGTGCTGGTCAACGGTCAGTGGGTCGTACGTGACGGGCACCATGCCGGGGAAGAGGACAGCAATCGCGCCTTCACCCAGGTGCTGCGAGAGCTTTTGGGCTGACACAAAAAAACCTGTGGAGGGCTACCTCCACAGGTTTTTTGTTGCGCGTCAGTTGGACGTCTTGGCCATCTGCTGATCCGACGCCCGCCAGATCAACCGCGTGGTGTCGTAACCCTGCTGACGCGCCTTGCTCAACAGCTCCTCGCGCACCACACCGTTGACAGTCGGGGTGCGGGACAGCAGCCACAGGTAACGTCGGCTCGGGTCACCAACAATGGCGGTCTTGTAGTCGTCACTGACGTACAGCACCCAGTATTGGCCCTTGGCCGAACCCGGAATCAGCCGCGAGAACCAGGTGTCGAACTCGACCCACAATTTGTCGGTTTTACCCGGCACCTGTGGATAAGCCGTGCCCTTGACCTCTTCCCATTGCCAGTCCTTGGTCAGGCAACGGTTGAATACGCCCAGGTTGCCGTCCGATTCGAGCGTGTAACGGGCTTCGGATTGTGCGCAGTTGCGCTGGAAATACATCGGCAGTCGTGCCAATTCGTACCAGGTGCCCTGGTAACGCTTGAGGTTGACGCTGTGGACTGTCTTGGGCGCCAGCGGATCTTCACCGGTCGTGGCGCAGCCGGCCAATACCAGGCCGGCAAAAAGGACAAGCAATAACCGCTTCATTGTTTTTCTCCCGTGGGCGCGTAGCCCCGGTTTACTTCAGGCCTTGGCCGGAAAACATCAACACTTTGTCACCGGCGTACTGCACGCTGATAAAGCTGTTCTTGTCGCCCCAGGTGCAACTGGACATGCCGAGCGCGCCCGAGCAATCGGTAGGCTTGCCGAGCAGCGTCTCCACTTCGGCCTTGGCCATGCCGGCCGAGAGCTTGGAGTAGTTTTCCTGATTGACCTTGCTGCATGCGGCCAACAGCACGCAAAACGACAGAAGGGCGATAGATCGCAGCGACATGGTGTAACTCCTGGAACGGAAGGGGGATGGCCTGGCGCCAACCAGAAGCTTAGAAGAGAAAACCCCTGTCTGGTTCCCTGGGGGACTGGCTATTTGTTCGCCCGCTCGTCCGGCATTCATCGGTAAATCAGACACTTTGTAAGGCTATTGAGCATTTCGTCGCCTTTAACAAAAGCGTCCTCATCTTTGTCACGCGGCGGTCGAAATAAGAGCAGCGCAAAGCCCGAGAGTGTGGCAAATTGCCGCCCTTTCTTGACCAGCCCCTTCGCGGTAGCTCACTTAATGACCAGAAACATGAAATTCAGCCACAAGATCTTGTTGGCTGCTGCCCTCGTGGTGGCCGTAGCGTTCGCCTGTTTCATTTTGTTCAACGACTATCGACAACGCGAAGCCCTGCAAACCAGTACCGAAGCGGCCATGCAGGAACTGGGCAGCCTGACCACCAGCAACATCCAGACCTGGCTGGAAAGCCGCATCCAGTTGCTGCAATCGATGTCGCAGCAGGTTGTCGCCGACGGCAACGCCCCGGCCAGTCTTAAGCGCATCATCGACCTGCCCGCCTACACCGGCAATTTCCAGCTCAGCTACTTCGGCGGCGCCGACGGTGTGATGTTCTCGATCCCGGCCGGCAACCGCGCACCGGACTACGACCCGCGCGCCCGTGGCTGGTACAAAGCCGCGAACAGCGCCCAGCAGACCATCGTCACCGAACCGTACATCGCCGCCTCGTCAGGCAAACTGGTGATTACCGTTGCCACTCCGGTACAGCGCCAGGGCCAGATGATTGGTGTGGCCGGTGCCGACATTGATCTGTCGAGTGTCAGCGCGATCATCAACTCGCTGAACTTCGGTGGCCACGGCCACGCGTTCATCGTCAGCGCCGACGGCAAGATCCTGATCCACCCGGACAGCAAACTGGTGCTCAAGACCCTGGCCGAGGCCTATCCCAACGGTGCACCAAAAGTCAGCCCGGGCCTGAAGGAAGTCGAGTTCGACGGCAAGACCCAACTGATCTCCTTCACCCGCGTCAACGGCGTGCCATCGGCCGACTGGTACGTGGGTCTGGTGCTGGACAAGGACACCGCGTTCTCGATGCTCAGCGAGTTCCGCACATCGGCGCTGATCGCCATGGTCATCGCCGTGGTGATCATCATCGCCCTGCTCGGCATGCTGATCCGCGTGCTGATGCAACCGCTGCTGACCATGGGCCGCGCCATGCATGACATCGCCGAAGGCGAAGGCGACCTGACCAAACGCCTGACCATCCACGGCCACGACGAGTTCGGTGCGCTGGGGTTGTCGTTCAACCGTTTCGTCGAGCGTATCCACACCTCGATCCGCGAAGTGTCCTCGGCCACCGGGCAGGTCAACGAAGTCGCCCTGCGCGTGGTCGCGGCGTCCAACTCGTCGATGTTCAATTCCGACCAACAGGCCTCGCGCACCAACAGCGTGGCCGCTGCAATCAATCAGCTCGGCGCCGCCGCCCAGGAAATCGCCCAGAACGCCGCCCTCGCCTCGCAACACTCCAGCGACGCACGCAGCCTGGCCGAAGACGGCCAGCAGGTTGTGGATAAAACCATCCACGCCATGCAGCAACTGTCGGCGAAGATCAGCGACTCCTGCGGCAACATCGAAACCTTGAACAGCAACACCGTGAACATCGGGCAGATTCTGGAAGTGATCACCAGCATCTCCCAGCAGACCAACCTGCTGGCGCTCAACGCCGCCATCGAAGCGGCCCGTGCCGGTGAGGCCGGTCGTGGTTTCGCCGTGGTGGCCGACGAAGTGCGCAACCTGGCACACCGCACCCAGGATTCGGCGCAGCAAGTGCAAAGCATGATCGAAGAACTGCAGGTCGGCGCACGTCAGGCCGTCGGCATCATGACCGAGAGCCAACGCGAGAGCGAAAGCAGCGTCGGCATTGCCAATCAGGCCGGCGAGCGTCTGGAAAGCGTGACCCAGCGCATCGGCGAGATCGACGGCATGAACCAGTCGGTGGCGACCGCGACCGAAGAGCAGACAGCGGTGGTCGAGTCGATCAACGTGGATATCAACGAGATCAACACGCTGAACCAGGAAGGTGTGGAGAACCTGCAGGCGACGTTGCGCGCTTGTGCGGATCTTGAGCAGCAGGCGGCGCGGTTGAAACAGTTGGTGGGTAGCTTCCGGATCTGAGGCGCGGTTACTGACCTCATCGCTGGCAAGTCGAGTCGTCGCACCGTAGCTCCCACAGGTAATGTGTGTTCACACAATTTGTGTCTCACATCAAACACTGTGGGAGCGGGCTTGCCCGCGATAGCGGTATACATGACACAGAAGGCCGGAAATGTAATCCGCGATTCGCAAGGAAATTTGGCCAATGAACAAAAATCACAATTGCACGGATTCAGATCAAACTACTTTATTGGCAATCCTTGCATTGGGTGCCGACGAAATTGATCAAGAAAAGTACAGAGACGTTGAAGACTTGTTTCTTGAATTGGATAAGTGGACGCGGACAAGCTAGAAACTTGACCCAGGCTGTTTGAGAAACTCCAATTCCTGCGCCGTAGACTCCCGCCCCAACACCGCATTGCGATGCGGAAACCGCCCAAACCGCGCAATCACCCGCTGGTGCCGCTCGGCATAATCCAGGTTGTCGGCAAACACCCCACGCTCCGCCTCCGGCTGTTCAGCCACCAATTCGATGAATCGCGAGACGGCTTCATTCTGCACAGCGAGGTTTTCGCAGTGTTCGAAGACGAGGTAGATGAAGAGTCGCTGAATCGGTTTCAACTGCCGGTCGAAATCCGCCGCAATGCCTTGGGCGACCAGTTTCTGCGCCCGCAGATCGCCGGAAAAAGCCTTGGGTGTATCGCGAAAGATCATTCGCGGGAGTTGGTCGAGCAGCAGCACCAGCGCCAGCCAACCTTCGGGACGTTGCGTCCACTCGGTCAATCCGCCGGCGAGGGCCTGATCGACAAAGACCCCGAAACGCTCACGCGCTTCGAGGTCCTGACTGTCTTTCTTGCCGAACCACAACCTGCCCTGTTGCGCCGTCACTTCAGTCGCTGACTCGGCATGACCGAACCACCAATCGAGCAACGGCTGCCAAGGCGCGGTCATGGTTTATTCCTTGTGGTAAGCCGTGGCGCGGGCGACTTCTTCTTTCGAGCCGAGGAACACCGCTACGCGCTGGTGCAGGCCTTCAGGCTGGATGTCGAGGATGCGCTGGTGACCGTCGGTGGAAGCGCCGCCCGCCTGTTCCACCAGGAACGACATCGGGTTGGCTTCGTACATCAGGCGCAGTTTGCCTGGCTTGGACGGCTCGCGGCTGTCGCGCGGGTACATGAACAGACCGCCACGGGTCAGGATGCGGTGCACGTCGGCAACCATCGCCGCGACCCAACGCATGTTGTAGTTCTTTTTCAGCGGGCCTTCTTCACCGGCCAGCAGTTCCGAAACGTAGCGCTGTACCGGAGCTTCCCAGTGACGCTGGTTGGACATGTTGATGGCGAATTCCTGGGTGCTTTCAGGAATGGTGATGTCTTCGTGAGTCAGGACGAAGCTGCCCATTTCGCGGTCCAGGGTGAAACCCTTCACGCCATTGCCCAGGGTCAGGATCAGCATGGTCTGCGGACCGTAGATCGCGTAACCGGCCGCAACCTGCTGGGTGCCTGGCTGCAGGAAGGCCTTTTCGTTCAGGGCTTCGTTCTGGCTCAGGTATTCGTTCGGGCAACGCAGTACCGAGAAGATGGTGCCGACCGGCGCGTTGATGTCGATGTTCGACGAACCGTCCAGCGGGTCGAATACCAGCAGGTAGGCGCCTTTCGGGTATTTGCCCGGGATCTGGTAGGCGTTGTCCATTTCTTCGGACGCCATGCCGGCCAGGTGACCGCCCCACTCGTTGGCTTCGAGCAGGATTTCGTTCGACAGTACGTCGAGCTTCTTCTGCACTTCGCCTTGCACGTTCTCAGTGCCCATGCTGCCCAGAACACCGCCCAGGGCGCCTTTGGACACGGCGTGGCTGATCTCTTTGCAGGCACGCGCCACCACTTCGATCAGGAAGCGCAGATCGGCAGGAGTGTTGTTGCTGCGGGTCTGCTCAATCAAATAGCGACTCAGGGTAACGCGGGACATGGACGGCTCCGGTGGAATGGGGGGGCTGAAAACCCGCGCAGTTTACAGGGAGTCTTAAACCGTAGCGAGCAATGACGCCCGCTAACGTGCGTCGGGTGCAATTCCTGCTATCAGACGTGATCGAACCGGGAGAGTTCAGACACGGGATTCAGCGTAGTTGGAAACCCGACGGGTGTGGAGGCCACACCCGTCATAACTCAGGACTTGGCCGGCGGCTTGCGCAGCAGACTGAAGGCCATCGCGGCCAGAAACAGCACACTCAACAGTAATACCGCCCACAATCCGATTTTCTTCCAGTTGGTCTCGGCGACAGCTGCTGTCGTCGCCGTCGTTGTCTGCGTCGCGACTGCATCGCCCTGCACCGTGGCCTTGCCCAGCGTGGCCAGCTTCTCCGGTTTGAAGTCGGGGATCAGCGTGCTCAGCGGCAGGTTCGCCGTTCTCACCGTCGGATTGCCCAGCGCCAGGCTGTAAGGCCCGTCACCGCGAGCAAGGAAGATCACCTGTGTGGCGCGCACCGCGTACTTGATGCTCGGCGCCTGCTCGCCGAGGCCGCCGCCGCGTTCGTCGACCGTCAGCTTCAACTGCTGGACGGTCTGGCCGTAAAGCTGCAATTCGTTCTGCACCACGTCCTGGCCATTCTGGGTCAGGCGATAGAGTAAGCCGCTGCTCAACGGTTGCCACGGCAGACTGGTTTCGCGGCGCCCCGAGAGCATCACCGGCGCCAGGCTGTTGGGTTGTTTCAACTCAACCTGGACCCGTTCGACATTCAGCCCCATCGGTAACTGCCAGGTGTATTCCCCGGCCTTGGTGCTGCTGCCGGCCAGCGCTGGCGACCAGACCAGCGGCAACGGCAGGTTTTGCGGGTCGCTGCTTTTCAATTGCACCGAGGTCAGCGTTGGTGCTGCATTGGGCGAATCCCACAACAGCCGCAGATAGCGCGCCGATTGCCCCGGCAGCGCGACTTCATGCTGTTCGATGCGCTCATCGGAAAAAGTCAGGCGCGCGACCTGGCCTTCACCCCACGGTTGCCAGTGCTGCAGGTCGTCGCTGGCCTCGATGCTGAAACGCTGGAAGCCGTCGCGCTCGCTGGTCCAGTCGAGGATCAGTTGCTGCAAAGGTGCCTTGATTGCACTGGCATCCAGCAGCCAGCCGCGCAGCACTTCCTCGCCCGCTTCCAGCTGGCTGGAGGGCTGCACTTCCACCAGCGTGCCGGTGGTCGTGGACTGCACCCGCACACTCGGCGCACGTTCGGTGGCATCCGCCGAGTTATACAGCGGAAACCACTTCACCGTGTTCATGTGGCCGTCATCGCGGGTCTGCGCCGATTCCCGGGCCAGCGCATAGGCCTGCGGTTCACCGGCGGCGTTGAACACCCGCAGGTCACTGAGGTCGGTCTGGCGCGCCTGCAACTGCACGCTCAGCGGCATTTCGAGGCGATACCACGGGCCTGCGCCACTGACCGACAACGGCACCAGCGCGGCGAAGTCCGCCGGTTTTTCCTGAGCGCCGGCCGTCATGGCCACGCCCAGCAACAGCCACCCGAGATTAAGCTTGCGACTCAAGACGACACTCCTTCGGTTTCCGGGGCCGGTTTGTCCGCCTCCGGTGCAGCTTCGACGCGTTTGGGCGGCAGCGGCGCGAAGTAGCCCACCACCAGCAGCAACACACCGACGCCGATAAACGAGACGATCCGCGCCAGCCCGCCACGGTTGCTCAGTTCGACAAAAATCAGTTTCGCCACCACCAGCGCAATCAGCGCCGCACCGATCAGCCACACTTCGCGGCGATGGCGCAGGTGCCCGCCGATCATCAATCCGAGCGCCATCAGCGTCCAGACGATGGACAGCCCGGCCTGCACCAGCATTGATTCGAGCAACAGGTCGAGCTCGAACGGGATCCCCGCCCAATGGTGTGCGGCGCGGGTCACCAACGCAGTGCAGAAGGCGAACAGAGAAACACCGGCGATCAGTTGCGAAGCGTGAGCGGCGTAATCCTTGCGGATCGACAGCTCGGCTACCGCACTGCGCGACCAGACATAGACACTGAACAACGCGATCAACAGACCCAGCTCCAACGGGTTGATCAGCGGAACGTAAGGCAGCGGTTCGGCGTTGCCGTCGCTCACCCCGTTCGCCAGCCAGAACCAGACGAGCATCAGCACCGCCAGCGGCGCTGCCGCGAACAAGCGGTACTCGCGAGGGAACGCCGCCACCGGCCACGGCCATTGACGCGGTGCGGCCATCAGCAACAGATACACACTCGGCAGAATCGCCCAGCCCAGCCAGCGCCAGGCATTGTACTGCTCGGACAACAGCAGCAGGCCGTAGCGCAGCTCCAGCGCCAGCATGCCGATCAGCAGCCAGCAGCCGAGCACATGGGCCGTGTTCAAGGCTCGCGCCGGCAACATCGGCGCCAGACGCCGCAGGCTGAAGAAATGCACCGCGAACACTGCCGCCCACGCCAGCCAGCCGAAATTGGCCGCCGGGTGATAACGCGAGTGCCACGCGGCGAGCAACACCAGCCCGGCCGCCGGAATCAGCAAGGTGCATAGTAGACCGAGCGGCGGCCATTTCAGGCGCAATGCCAACACCGTCCACAACGCGACGCTCAGCGCGGCAACCACCAGCAACAGCGTTGCCTGCAGATTCAGTGGCGCAAAACGCAGCACTTCACTGACCCACGCCAGCGCCCACCAACCGGCGCCCCACACCAGCAACACTTCGGACAACCGCTGCAAACTCAGCACATCGAACGCCGAAGCGTGATTGCCCAGTTGCAGGCGCCAAGCCCCGATCATCGCCGCCAGCCCCAGCACCAGCGGCGTCCAGAATCCGCCATGGGCCAGTGGTCGCAGACCTTCGCTGGACAGCGGCCCGAGCAACTCCGGACCGGCCAGCAAAAACGCCGCGCCGCCGATCAATTGCAACAACAGACCGAAGACAAAACTCACGCGCTGCTTGAGATACAGACTGAGCCAGATGATCAGCAACCCACTCGCCGCCCACACGGCGCTCGCGGTTTGCCACGGCAGGACGAACAACACCGCCAGGTTGATCAACACCAACCCCGCCAACAGCACTACCGACAAACCGCGCAACAGCCGCACATCGTTGCGCACCATCTCGTCGCGCGCCGCCAACAGCATGCCGGCGATCAACGCCAGACCAATCAGCGAGGCGCTGAGCAAACCGCTCCAACCGGCGCTGAACACGGCCGCCGAATCCTCGCCTGCTCCTTGCAGGCGCAACAGGAACAACGCCCCGCCCAGCAGTTGTACGGCAAATGCGCAGAACAGGAACGTGCGCGATTGCAGGCGCAAGCCAACGAACAAGGTCACCAGACCCGCCAATGCCCAACTGATGGCCGTGGCCTGGACGAAGAAAAACAACGGTGCCAGCAGATAGAGAAAAGTCAGACCAAGACTCGCCAATACCGGCAAGCCCTGACGCTCCCACGGTGAAACCTGCTCCGGCAACGCCTTGCGCAATTGATAGAAACTGAACAGCAACGCAATGCCCAGCATCAACGCGCCCAGCGGCGCACCGTCGAGCAGGCTGCTTTCGCCGACACGCAACTGGCTGAGAAACGCCAGCGCCGAGCCCAGTTGCAGCAGCAATGCAAAAGCCCGGGCGAACGGCCGGTGCTGACGCAGGCCAAGCCAGAAAATCCCTGCGCCCTCCACCGCCCAGGCAGCAGATGTCCAGCGCGCATCCAGCCCCAATGGAATCGCCAGGCTGGCGAAAATCACGCCGAGCGCAAGGCAGGTCTCGCCCAGTAACAAGGCGCGACCGCCCATCAGCACCCGGGCGAGCGTCATGTAAATCATGCCAAGCGCCAATGCGCTGAACGCAGCGGCGAATTCCAGATGCTGCACCAACGCAAATTGCAGACCAAAACCCACCAGCGGCGGACCGAACAGCATGGTGCCGTCGACGTAGTCACCCTTGCGCGCCGACCAATTCAGCAGCGCCTCGCGATCGCCATCCGCCGGGGCGTCCGGCATGTCCAGCAACTTGCGTCGGGCGAACAGCAGGCCGATGGCCAGGTACATCAGGAAGAACAGAATCAGGAACGGCTCGGTACTCCACAGCAGTTCCGGCGTATACGAACGCACACCCCAGGCGAATCCGATGCCGAAGGTGCCGGCGAAGCCGATCAGGTTGAGCAGACGCCAGGCCTTGAACCACGCAATGGCCAGGATGCCTGCGTTAAGCAACGCGAAATAACTGAACAGCGCGACATGGTTGCCGGCGCCGGTAGAGGTCAGGATCGGCGCGGCGAAACCGCCCAACGCGGCAACGCAAGCCAGAGCGAGAGAATCCTGAGTAATAGCCAGAATGGCCGAGAACACCGTCACCGCCACCAGCAATCCCAGCGCAGCGGACGGATCGAGCAGCGGGTGCAGACGCATCGCCGCAAATACCGTCAGGTACAACACCGCGATCCCGGTGCCTTGCAGCATCAAGGCGTAACTGCTGTTGCGATGGCGCAACCACCAGCCCAGCGCCAGCAACCCCAGTGCTGCTGCCGCGACTCCGGCATAACGCATTTCGATCGGCACCACCATGCCTTCGGTGGCGTAACGCAGCAGGAAGGCCAGACCAAAGAACAACAGCACCACGCCCACCCGCAGCACGGTGTTGCCCCCGAACAACCAGTTGCGCGCAGCACTGATGCCGCGCTCGATGAGGTTCGGGCCACGGGGTTCGGCAGGTTGCTGCGGTTCGGGAGTGTCCGGGGTTACAGCGTCGAGACGCCAGACATCGGCCGGTAGCGGCTGACTGGCTTCACTGGCGACGGCGGAGAGAGGTTCGAGTTCGGGCGGCAACTCCCAGACCAGTTCAGGGGTCGCAGCTTCTTCGGCGACCTCGGCGGGCTCGACCAACGGCTCGGGGACCGGCTCCACACTTGGTGCCGGCACTGCGTGAGAAGGCGATCCCTCCAGCAGATACAGACGCTGCGCGACGCCTTGCAACGCCACCTTCGCCTGTTCAAGTTGCTGCTGTTGCTCCGCCACCTGCGAGCCGAGCCGCATGATGCGGATCGTCTGCCCGATCGCCAGGCCCAGCAACGCGCCCAATAGCGCAGAACTGAACGATTCGTCGAGCAGCCAACCGAGCAGCAGCCCGATCAACATGAACATCCATTGCATGGTCGATATCCCTGAGCAGCCCCGGAACGGGGCGAAACCAGGGCTCAGTATATCGGCCCGGCCCAACAAGCGTGGGGCCGGGCGCAAATTTGTCGCTAAAAGTTACTCCAGTGCCTTCCAGATATCCGTGGCGTACTCACGAATCGTCCGGTCCGACGAGAACCAGCCCATCCGCGCGGTGTTCAGCACCGCCGAACGCCACCAGTTGTTGGAATCGTGCCAGAGCGCGTCGACGCGCATCTGCGCTTCCCAGTAAGAATCGAAGTCGGCGCAGACCAGGAAGCGGTCGTAGTCCACCAGCGAATCGATCAACCCGGTATAGCGCGAGGTGTCGTCCGGCGAGAAAACGCCGCTGCGGATCGCCTGCAACACGTCATTGAGGCGATGGGACGCCGCAATGTCCGGCACGGCGCTGAACTCGTGGTTCTGCTTGCGCGCTTCGACCTGCTGGGCACTCAGGCCGAAGATGAACATGTGCTCGGCGCCGATGCGCTCGCACATTTCCACGTTGGCACCGTCAAGGGTACCGATGGTCAACGCGCCGTTGAGGCCGAACTTCATGTTGCTGGTGCCCGAGGCTTCGAAACCGGCAGTGGAAATCTGCTCCGACAAATCCGCCGCCGGGATGATGCTCTCGGCCAGGCTGACGTTGTAGTTGGGCAGGAACACCACCTTGAGCAGACCGCGCACGGTCGGGTCGTTGTTCACCACCCGGGCGACATCATTGGTCAGTTTGATGATCAGCTTGGCCTGGTGATAACTGGCCGCCGCTTTGCCGGCGAAGATCTTGACCCTCGGCACCCAATCGATTTCAGGCTCGGCCCGAATCGCCTGATACAACGCCACGGTGTGCATCAGGTTGAGCAACTGACGTTTGTATTCGTGAATCCTTTTGACCTGCACATCGAACATCGCCGCCGGGTTGACCGCGATCCCCAGTCGTTCGTGAATCAGGTAAGCCAATGCTTTCTTGCTGTGCAGTCGCTGTTCGGCGAAGGCCTTGCGGAACGCTGCTTTCTCGGCGAACGGCTCAAGGTCCAGCAGACGCTCTTCGGGGTTGTCCAGCACATCCGGGCCGAGGGCATCCACCAGCATCGAGGTCAGTTCGGCGTTGGCCTGGAACAGCCAGCGGCGGAAGGTGATGCCGTTGGTCTTGTTGTTGATCCGCTCCGGATAGAGCTTGTGCAGTTCGGCGAACACGGTCTTGCGCATCAACTGCGTGTGCAGCCCGGACACGCCGTTGACGCTGTGGGAGCCGAGGAACGCAAGATTGCCCATGCGTACCCGGCGACCGTTGTCCTCTTCGATCAGCGACACCGCGCGCAGCACGTCGAAATCGTGAATGCCCTTGGCCCGCAGCGAATCGATGTGCTGGGCGTTGATCAGGTAAATGATCTGCATGTGCCGCGGCAGCATCCGTTCCATCAACCCCACCGGCCAGGTTTCCAGTGCTTCAGGCAACAGCGTGTGGTTGGTGTACGACAGCGTGTCGACGGTGACTTGCCACGCCGCGTCCCACGCCACGTCGTAGACGTCCACCAGTTGGCGCATCAGTTCGGCGACGGCAATCGAGGGGTGCGTGTCGTTGAGCTGGATCGCCGCGTGATCGCCCAGAGTCAGCACCGAGGTGTGCATGTTGCGATGACGACGCAGAAGATCCTGAAGCGAGGCGGCGACGAAGAAGTATTCCTGACGCAGGCGCAGTTCCTGACCGGCCTCGGTGCTGTCCGCCGGGTAGAGCACGCGGGAGATACTTTCGGCCCGGGCCACTTCGGCCACAGCACCCAGGTGGTCACCGGCGTTGAAGCGCTCCAGGTGCAAGTCCTCCATCGCCCGGGCGCGCCACAGACGCAAGGTATTGACGCTTGCCCCGCGCCAGCCGACCACCGGAGTGTCATAGGCAATTGCCCGAACGGTTTCCGCCGGGTGCCAGACCTGTTTGCTCTTGCCGCTGACATCGGTGACGGTCTCGACGCTGCCGCCGAAGCCGATGGTGTAGACGACCTCCGGCCGCTCGAACTCCCACGGGTTGCCGAAATCCAGCCAGTGCTCGGTCTGCTCCTGCTGCCAGCCGTCGACGATGGCCTGGCGGAACAGCCCGTGCTCATAGCGAATGCCATAACCGTGACCGGCGATGCCGAGGGTCGACATGCTTTCCATGAAGCACGCCGCCAGCCGTCCGAGGCCACCGTTACCCAGTGCCGCGTCAGGTTCCAGCAGGCGGATGCGCTCCAGGTCCACGCCCAGTTCGGTCAGCGCCTCACGGGCAACGTCAAGCAGGCCGAGGTTGCTCAGGCTGTCGTAGAGCAAACGGCCGATAAGAAACTCCAGCGAGAGGTAATACACCCGCTTCTGACCTTTGCGGTAGATCTGCCGGGTGTGGTCCATCCAGTGCTCGACCATGTGATCGCGCGCCGCCAGCGCAATGGCTTCGAACCAGTCATGGTCGAAGGCGTGATCCGGGTCTTTGCCCACCGCGTAGGTGAGTTTGGTCAGGACGGCGTCGCGGAATGCGGCCACCTCTGCTTCGCGAACTAGTGGTTCTTGAGTCATCGATAGGACCTCGAGCGAGCGGGGAATTGTCAGAGCCTAGACGGTCTGACCGACGGTGGGAGCTCTGGTTCGGCAGTTTTTCCTGAGAGTGAGCGTTCGTCCGGCAATACCCTGGCGAATGCCTGAATGAATGCAGGGGCCGTGCCGAATTGTCTGCCCCAGTGATGACAGAAAGAAAAAATCTGGCGAAAGGTTGTTCAAAAATCCACCAGTCCCGGTATGATCGCGCGCCCTGATGCACACGCCTGGTAAACCCCGATGATGAAGCCCAACCTGATCGCCGCAGCCGAGATCGACCGTCTCGATACCTGGGCCAAATATTCGGCCCCGATGTGCGGCTCGTGCGTTTCCAGCTGCTGCACGCTGCCGGTCGAGGTCAAGATCAAGGATCTGGTGCGAATCGGTGTGGTCGACGAATTCGAACTGGGCGACCCGCCGAAGAACATCGCCAAGCGCCTGCAAAAGGAAGGCCTGGTGGAACGCTTCAACCAGAAGTCGGGGATCTTCACCCTGCAGCGCATGAGCAACAACGATTGCTACTACCTGGATCGTAAGAGCCGGCTGTGCACCATTTATGACAAGCGCCCGGACACCTGCCGCAACCACCCGAAGATCGGCCCGCGCCCGGGATATTGCGCGTACAAGCCGAAGGAAGTGGAGCGGGTGCAGAATTCGCGGTCGATCGAGAAGTTCTGATCTGATCGTTCCCACGCTTTGCGTGGGAACGAGATATCAAAAAAGCCCAGACAAACAAAAACGCCCCCGGTCTCTCGACCGGGGGCGTTTTTTTAAGCCTGGACTAAATTACGCCTTGGCTTTCTTGGCAGCGCGGGTACGCTCGCTTTCGTCCAGGATCTTCTTGCGAAGACGGATGGACTTAGGAGTAACTTCGCACAGCTCGTCTTCCTGGATGTATTCCAGAGCCTGTTCCAGAGTGAAGCGAACAGGTGGGACCAGAGCGATGGTTTCGTCTTTACCCGAAGCACGCATGTTGTCGAGCTTCTTGCCTTTGGTTGGGTTCACACCCAGGTCGTTGTCGCGGGAGTTCTGACCAACGATCTGACCGTTGTAGATCTCCTGGCCGTGTTCTACGAACAGCTTGCCACGAGCCTGCAGGGTTTCCAGGGAGTAGGTCAGCGCCTTGCCGGTTTCAACCGAAACCAGAACGCCGTTCTGACGGCCGGACATGTGGCCCGACTTCACTGGAGCGTAACGGTCGAAGATCGAGGTCAGGATGCCAGCACCGTTGGTCAGGGTCAGGAACTGGTTACGGAAACCGATCAGACCGCGAGCAGGGATGTTGTATTCCAGACGAACACGGCCTTTGCCATCCGGCACCATGTTGCTCAGGTCGCCTTTACGCAGACCCATCTCTTCCATGACCTTGCCCTGGGATTCTTCAGGGATGTCGATGGTTACGTTTTCGAACGGTTCCTGCTTCACGCCGTCAACTTCACGGATGATCACTTCAGGACGGCCCAGGGCCAGCTCGAAGCCTTCGCGACGCATGGTTTCGATCAGTACCGACAGGTGCAGCTCACCACGGCCGGATACCTTGAACTTGTCAGCCGAGTCGCCTTCTTCAACGCGCAGTGCAACGTTGTACAGCAGCTCTTTGTCCAGACGATCCTTGATGTTACGGGAGGTCACGAACTTGCCTTCTTTACCGCAGAATGGCGAGTCGTTTACCTGGAAGGTCATGGAAACGGTTGGCTCGTCAACGGTCAGAGGCTTCATCGCCTCGACGTTGTTGATGTCGCACAGGGTGTCGGAGATGAACAGCTCGTCGAAACCGCTGATGCAGACGATGTCACCGGCCGCTGCTTCTTCAACGTCAACGCGGTGCAGACCGTGGTGACCCATCAGCTTCAGGATACGGCCGTTGCGGCGCTTGCCGTTGGCGTCGATAGCCACAACCGGAGTGTTCGGCTTGACGCGACCACGAGCGATACGGCCAACACCGATAACACCCAGGAAGCTGTTGTAGTCCAGAGCGGAGATCTGCATCTGGAACGGACCGTCACGGTCAACAGCCGGAGCTGGAACGTGGTCGACAACCGCTTGGTACAGCGGGGTCATGTCTTCCGCCATGGCGGTGTGGTCCAGACCGGCGATACCGTTCAGGGCCGAAGCGTAAACAACCTGGAAGTCCAGTTGTTCTTCGGTAGCGCCCAGGTTGTCGAACAGATCGAAGATCTGGTCCAGAACCCAGTCAGGACGCGCGCCCGGACGGTCAACCTTGTTGATGACCACGATTGGACGCAGGCCGGCTTCGAAAGCCTTCTTGGTCACGAAACGGGTTTGCGGCATAGGGCCGTCTTGAGCGTCGACCAGCAGCAGCACGGAGTCAACCATGGACATTACGCGCTCAACTTCGCCGCCGAAGTCGGCGTGGCCCGGGGTGTCCACGATGTTGATGTGGTAGCCGTTCCAGTTAATGGCGGTGTTTTTCGCCAGAATGGTAATGCCGCGCTCTTTTTCCTGGTCGTTGGAGTCCATCACGCGCTCGTCGTTGAGCTCGTTGCGCTCCAGGGTGCCGGATTGACGCAGGAGTTTGTCTACCAGGGTGGTCTTACCATGGTCAACGTGGGCAATGATGGCGATGTTGCGTAGATTTTCGATCACTTGTGTATCTCGATCAGAGGATTCGGTTTGCTGACAAGTCTTGGCAGCGATTAGCAGTAGTGTCCGGCATGGCCGTTACAGCTTGACGGCGGTGTCGGGGGGCCGGTGACGCAGGCCACAGGCAAACAGCCCCGGGCACTTAGCTCGGTCGATAAACGCGCACATTGGCATGCCCCTCACTGAGCAAATGGTGAGCATGCAGGCGACTCATCACGCCTTTGTCGCAATACAGCAGGTACTGGCGAGTCGGATCCAGCTCCTTGAAACGAGCGTTCACTGCGTAGAACGGCATCGTCTGTACTTCTATGCCCTCGAGCTCCAGCGGCTCATCCTCGGCGGCATCCGGGTGACGGATGTCGATGACGATCTGGCCGGCCAGTGCTTCGCTGACTTCTTCGATTTGCAAATCCTGGCCCAATTCGTCGATCACCCGATCGATCGGCACCAGTCTGGCGTTTGCGAGCGCACGCTCAAGCACCGCCATGTCGAATTCCTGCTCTTCGTGCTCAACGCGACCACGCTTGGCGGCGGTTTTCGGATTGACCGAAATGACCCCGCAGTATTCCGGCATGTGCCGGGCGAAATCGGCGGTGCCGATCTCGTTGGCCGTGTCGATGATGTCCTGCTTGTGGGCGACGATCAGCGGGCGCAGGACCAGTTTGTCGGTCACGCAGTCGATCACCGACAGGTTCGGCAGCGTCTGGCTCGACACCTGGGAGATCGCCTCACCGGTGACCAGCGCATCAATGTGCAGACGCTCGGCGATGGCCGAGGACGCGCGCAACATCATACGCTTCAATACGACGCCCATATGACTGTTATCGACTTTGCCGAGAATTTCGCCCAACACTTCTTCGAACGGGACACTGACAAATAGCACGCGTTGCGAGCTGCCGTACTTCTTCCAGATGAAATGCGCGACTTCCATCACGCCCAATTCGTGGGCACGACCGCCCAGATTGAAGAAGCAGAAGTGCGCCATCAGGCCACGACGCATGATCTGGTAGGCGGCAACCGTCGAGTCAAAGCCGCCGGACATCAATACGAGCGTCTGTTCCAGCGCACCAAGCGGGTAGCCGCCGATGCCATTGTGCTGGCTGTGGATAACAAACAACCGTTTGTCGCGAACTTCGATGCGGACTTCGATTTCCGGCGCTTTCAGGTCGATTCCGGCGGCACCGCACTCACGGCGCAGCTTGCTGCCGACGTATTTTTCGATGTCCATCGAGCTGAATGCATGCTTGCCCGCACGTTTGCAGCGCACCGAGAAAATCTTCCCGGCCAGTGCATCGCCATAGTGCTGCTTGCACTTCTCGGTGATGTCGTCGAAGTCGCCCAGCGGGTACTCGTCGATCTGCAGAAAGTGCGCGATGCCCGGCATGCAGGTCAGGCGCTCGCCCATCTCTTTCAGGGCCTTGGGATCGGTTACGCGGGTTTCCAGCTCGAGATTGTCCCACACGCCGTTCACCACCACGGCCGGGTCCAGGTCGCGGAGCACGGTGCGGATGTTCTTGGCCAGCTGGCGGATGAATTTCGTCCGGACAGGTCGGCTTTTGATGGTGATCTCGGGGAAGACTTTTACGATTAGTTTCATGAAAACAGCGCGCGCTGGGCCAGCCGAAAAAGGGGGGCGCGGATTATAGCGGAAATTGCTCAAGGTTTAACCAGTTAATGTGCAGAAGGTTTTGCATGCACCAAAACGGGTCGTTTTCGGCTTGTGGCGCTACATTAAAGGGCGAGATTTTCAGCCTTTATGCGTTTCGTACCTTAATAAGCGTGAATTTGGGGCAAAAAACCCATGCTGGGGCACTGGCATGCAATTTGCTCCCTTGTGAGGCAGGTTGCCTTGGCAGAGTATTCGCGCCGGCATCACCAACATTTAAGGGCATCCACTACCAGCCCTAAGCCACCCGGAGGACACTATGTCGAAGTCGGTTCAACTCATCAAAGATCATGACGTCAAGTGGATTGATCTGCGCTTCACGGACACCAAAGGCACTCAGCACCACGTGACCATGCCGGCTCGCGATGCGCTGGAAGACGACTTCTTCGAAGTTGGCAAGATGTTCGACGGTTCCTCCATCGCTGGCTGGAAAGGCATCGAAGCCTCCGACATGATCCTGCTGCCGGACGACGAAACCGCCGTTCTGGACCCGTTCACCGAAGAGCCGACCCTGATCCTGGTCTGCGACATCATCGAACCTTCGACCATGCAGGGTTACGATCGCGACCCGCGCGCCATCGCCCACCGCGCCGAGGAATACCTGAAGACCACCGGTATCGGTGACACCGTATTCGCCGGTCCAGAGCCTGAGTTCTTCATCTTCGACGAAGTGAAGTTCAAGTCCGACATCTCCGGCTCGATGTTCAAGATCTACTCCGAGCAAGGCTCGTGGATGTCCGACCAGGACGTGGAAGGCGGCAACAAGGGCCACCGTCCAGGCGTGAAAGGCGGCTACTTCCCGGTTCCGCCGTTCGACCACGACCACGAAATCCGTACCGCCATGTGCAACGCACTGGAAGAGATGGGTCAGACCGTTGAAGTTCACCACCACGAAGTGGCGACTGCCGGTCAAAACGAAATTGGTGTCAAGTTCAACACCTTGGTGAAGAAAGCTGACGAAGTTCAGACTCTGAAATACGTTGTACACAACGTGGCCGATGCCTATGGCCGCACCGCGACCTTCATGCCGAAGCCTCTGTACGGCGATAACGGTTCGGGTATGCACGTTCACATGTCCATCGCCAAAGATGGCAAGAACACCTTCGCTGGCGAAGGCTATGCCGGCCTGTCCGAAACCGCCCTGTACTTCATCGGCGGCATCATCAAGCACGGTAAGGCCCTGAACGGCTTCACCAACCCGGCCACCAACTCCTACAAGCGTCTGGTGCCAGGTTTCGAAGCTCCGGTGATGCTGGCCTACTCGGCTCGCAACCGTTCCGCCTCGATCCGTATTCCTTACGTCAACAGCCCACGCGGCCGTCGTATCGAAGCACGTTTCCCGGATCCGGCTGCCAACCCGTACCTGGCTTTCGCAGCACTGCTGATGGCCGGTCTGGACGGTATCCAGAACAAGATCCACCCAGGCGATGCTGCCGACAAAAACCTGTACGACCTGCCGCCTGAAGAGGCGAAAGAGATCCCGCAAGTTTGCGGCAGCCTGAAAGAAGCCCTGGAAGAGCTGGACAAGGGCCGCGCGTTCCTGACCAAGGGCGGCGTGTTCTCCGACGACTTCATCGATGCCTACATCGCGCTGAAATCCGAAGAAGAAATCAAGGTTCGCACCTTCGTACACCCACTGGAATATGAGCTGTACTACAGCTGCTGATCCGGTAGCGCTGCGCTACGCGGCGTGACAAAAGAGAGGCCTCCTTCGGGAGGCCTTTTTTGTGCCCGCTCATCCATGGATAATCCGCCGCTTTCGCGCCATGACCGGCGCCTTGACGAAGGGATTCGCATGAAGTGGTTACGGGTTATCGCCCTGATGGCCGGTCTCGCCTGCTCGACAGCCGGCGCTGCCGAGTTCTATGAAAACAAGCCGCTGGCTCACCCGCTGATTCAGGGCTTGCAGGAGAGCTCGATGACCCTGGCGTTCATCAAGGAAGCCCGCGGTGTCAAAGGCTATTACTGCCGTTGCAAGACACCGGGCGAACGTCCGCAATTGCTTGATGACTTCGGCCAGGCGAGTATCGAGTCGGTTTTTCTCATGTCGCTCGACAGTGAGGATCCCATTCGCTTCGTGCTTTTTCGGCAAAGCGACGGCTACAGGATCTACGCCTACAAGTACAACACCAACGATCAACTCTATAGCCGCGTCACGCGACTGCAGCCAGCGCTGGACCGTATCACTGAAGGCCACAAGCACCTCGACGCCCTGACCATCAAGAAAGCGCTGAGCCAGATCACCCCGCTCAACTACAGCCTCCTCCTTGAAGAGTCCGGTATACCGGAATTCGACCAGCTCGATCTCAGCCAAGGGAAACTGGTGAGCTATTACGGCCAGTACTACGACCCACTGAACAACCCGACGCCAGATGACGAGCCGTACTTTTTCAAGAAGACCTACCAGGAAAAAGACGGCCGGTTTCTCACCGTTACCTTCTGGCGCTGGCTCGACAAGACCCTCGTCGAGGGTAACCGCACGCTCTACAACTACCGGGTCAGGCGCATTGCCTGGGAAACCGAACCGACCAGATTCACTGGCGGCGAAGACGGCCAGTCAGTGTCTTATGATTCCGTATCGATCTCGGCCCAAGGGGCTTTCAAGCAAGGTGTGCGAATCGGTCCGTGGTCGTCCTCCAAAGACGAAAAATACTCGGAGTCCGGCAATTTCGTAGAGGGCAAACGAGAGGGACAGTGGAGTCTGTACCAGGATGGTCAAATTCTGGAGGGTGACTACCACAATGACTTGCGCGAGGGCCGCTGGCAGCTTCACAACTACGACGAATTGGAATGGGTCGCCACAGGATTCCAGACCTATGCCCACGGCCAACTCAACGGCCCCAGTGAATTGACTCTCCGTGGTACTACCGAGCGCGGCGAATATCGCGATGGCAAACGCGAAGGCCTCTGGGTGACCAAGACGGACAATGGCCACAGCCGGAGCGTCCACTTCGCTGAAGACAAGAAGGAAGGCGAGTTGCGCGAAGTCGACGCCAATGGTGTGCTGCTCTTCATCGAGCACTACAAGGCCGGTTCCCTGTCCGGCGCCCGTAAAAATGTGGTTACGCCGAGCACCTCACAGTAAATCCGGGGCGTTTGTATGAACGGATGTTGTCCCGGTTGGGCTAAAAGCCGTCCCTGGCCTATGCTGCAACCCATCGTTTTCTTTTCCGGTCGATTTCATGGGTCGCACCTTTCTCTACATCCTGCTGCTGATCGCCCTGCCCGCCGCTGCGCAGATCTACAAATACACCGACGCAAACGGCAACACGGTGTACAGCGATCACTCGCCAGACGGGGTGCAGGCGCGGCCGGTGGAGTTGCCGCCGCTCAATAGCGTCCAGCCTCAGGCACCGAGTGCGCCGTCATCAGACACGGCCGGCCGTGCACCTGCGCGCAATGCCTATGACGTGCTGGAACTGACCGGCCTGCCCACTGAAGAGGCTCTGCGCGCCAACAACGGCACGTTCACTGTCAGCGTGCAGATCGAGCCGCGCCTGCAACCACCACATCAATTGCGCCTGCTACTGGACAACGCGCCTTATGGCCAGCCGAGCAACGTGCCGATCCTGCAACTGGTGAACGTTGACCGGGGCGAACATCGGCTGGCGGTTCAGGTGATCGATGGCGAGGCGATCATTCAACAGAGTCCGGCTGTGGTCCTCACTGTGCAACGGGTGCACAAGCCATGACTCGCAGATTGATCGCTGTGTGTCTGGCCCTGTTTGCGTTCGGCGCATCTGCCGAGGTCTTCACTTATGTCGATTCGCAGGGCAACCGGGTTTACACCGACCAACCACGAGGCAATGCCAAGCGTGTACCGCTGGCCACCAGCAATCGCATGGCCTCGAACCCGACCGGGGCGGCGCCCATCATCACGGCTAAAAAATCACCGGAGCAACCGCTGTTCCGCTACGACATGCTACGCGTGCTGGTCCCCGAGCCGGACGCCACCATCCGCAGCAGCGCCGGCGAATTGATCGTCAGCATCACCAGCGAACCTGGCCTGCAAAAAGGTCATCGCTATCGCCTGCTGCTGGACGGCCAAGCCA
This sequence comes from Pseudomonas sp. stari2, assembly GCF_040760005.1. Classification (NCBI taxonomy): domain Bacteria; kingdom Pseudomonadati; phylum Pseudomonadota; class Gammaproteobacteria; order Pseudomonadales; family Pseudomonadaceae; genus Pseudomonas; species Pseudomonas sp. Stari2. The sequence continues at coordinate 582,011 of NZ_CP099760.1, read as the reverse complement.
CCGGCGAGCCCGGCCTGAGCCCGGTATTCCCGCTGAGCAATATCGATCGCGGCAGCCATAACCTGTCGGTGGAGATCCTCGACGCACAGGATCGTATCGTCGAGCGCACAGCCAATCAGCCGTTCCACATGCAGCGCATCTCGCTGGCACAGAAACGCCAGGTCAAACCTTGCTCCACCGACGACTACGGCGTCCGCCCCGAATGCCCGCTGAAGGACAAACCCGTCGAACCGAAAAATCCCTTCCTGCGTTTCTTCTAACGCCGTTCAGCTTTGCGCACTATATTGGTGCGGCAGTCTGCACCCTACCCACATTGCAACCCATTTTGGTTCAAAAGTACCCGACAGGGCTGGCGGATCGCCACGCAAACGAGCGTAAAACGCCCGTTTCAGGGGGCGAACGCTTCTTTTCGGAGCCTTGGTTTGGTTTTTGCATTTTCCTGATATCGGCGCTTGGTTCCTTGCGCACGCCTTGCTCCAAAAGAGGTCCTGATGACCATAAGCGACGCACTCCACCGTTTGTTGCTCGACAACCTGACCACCGCCACCATCCTGCTCGATGCCGAATTGCGCCTCGAGTACATGAACCCGGCGGCGGAGATGCTGCTGGCCATCAGCGGTCAGCGCAGCCATGGCCAGTTCATCAGCGAGCTGTTCACCGAGTCCACCGAGGCGCTCAATTCGTTGCGCCAGGCAGTGGAACAGGCGCATCCGTTCACCAAGCGCGAAGCAATGCTCACCGCCCTCACCGGCCAGACACTCACCGTGGACTATGCGGTGACGCCGATCCTCAGCAACGGCGCGACCCTGCTGTTGCTGGAAGTGCATCCCCGTGATCGCTTGCTGCGGATCACCAAGGAAGAGGCACAACTGTCCAAACAGGAAACCAGCAAGATGCTGGTGCGCGGCCTCGCCCACGAGATCAAGAACCCGCTGGGCGGTATTCGTGGCGCAGCGCAATTGCTGGCCCGAGAGCTGCCGGAAGACAGCCTGCGCGACTACACCAATGTGATCATCGAAGAGGCCGACCGCCTGCGCAATCTGGTCGACCGCATGCTCGGCTCGAACAAACTGCCGTCGCTGGCCCTGTGCAACGTCCACGAGGTGCTGGAGCGTGTCTGCCAACTGGTCGAGGCCGAAAGCCAGGGCTGCATCACGCTGGTGCGCGATTACGACCCGAGCATTCCCGACGTATTGATCGACCGCGAGCAAATGATTCAGGCCGTGCTGAACATCGTGCGCAACGCGATGCAGGCGATCAGCAGCCAGAACGAGCTGCGCCTGGGCCGCATCAGCCTGCGCACCCGCGCCATGCGCCAGTTCACCATCGGCCACATCCGCCATCGCCTGGTGACCAAGATCGAGATCATCGACAACGGCCCGGGGATCCCGACGGAACTCCAGGAAACCATTTTCTTTCCCATGGTCAGCGGCCGTCCGGACGGTACCGGGCTGGGCCTGGCCATCACCCAGAACATCATCAGCCAGCACCAGGGCCTGATCGAGTGTGACAGCCATCCAGGCCACACCACGTTTTCGATCTTTCTGCCACTGGAACAAGGAGCCACATCGACATGAGCCGTAGTGAAACAGTGTGGATCGTCGATGACGACCGTTCTATCCGTTGGGTTCTGGAAAAAGCCCTGCAACAGGAAGGCATGACCACCCAGAGCTTCGACAGTGCCGATGGCGTGATGAGCCGCCTGGCCCGCCAGCAGCCGGATGTGATCATCTCCGATATCCGCATGCCCGGCGCCAGTGGCCTGGACTTGCTGGCGCGCATCCGCGAGCAACACCCCCGACTGCCGGTCATCATCATGACCGCTCACTCCGATCTGGACAGCGCTGTCGCCTCGTATCAGGGCGGCGCTTTCGAGTACCTGCCAAAACCGTTCGATGTCGACGAAGCGGTGTCGCTGGTCAAACGCGCCAATCAGCACGCCCAGGAACAACAGGGCCTGGAGGTCGCGCCGACCCTGACCCGCACCCCGGAAATCATCGGCGAAGCACCGGCGATGCAGGAAGTGTTTCGCGCCATCGGGCGCTTGAGCCACTCCAACATCACCGTGCTGATCAACGGCGAATCCGGCACCGGTAAAGAACTGGTGGCTCACGCCCTGCACCGCCACAGCCCGCGCGCGGCCTCGCCGTTCATCGCGCTGAATATGGCGGCGATTCCGAAAGACCTGATGGAATCCGAGCTGTTCGGCCACGAGAAAGGCGCGTTTACCGGCGCGGCCAACCTGCGTCGCGGCCGCTTCGAACAAGCCGACGGCGGCACGCTGTTCCTCGATGAAATCGGCGACATGCCGGCAGACACCCAGACCCGACTGTTGCGGGTATTGGCCGATGGCGAGTTCTATCGCGTTGGCGGGCATGTGCCGGTCAAGGTCGATGTGCGGATCATCGCTGCAACCCACCAGAATCTGGAAACTCTGGTTCACGCCGGGAAATTCCGTGAGGACTTGTTCCACCGCCTCAACGTGATCCGCATCCACATCCCGCGCCTGTCGGATCGCCGCGAAGACATCCCGACCCTGGCCAAGCACTTCCTCAGCCGCGCCGCGCAAGAACTGGCGGTCGAACCGAAGCTGCTGAAAAGCGAGACAGAGGAATACCTGAAAAACCTGCCATGGCCGGGCAACGTGCGTCAGCTGGAAAACACCTGCCGCTGGATCACGGTGATGGCGTCCGGGCGCGAGGTGCACATCAGCGACCTGCCGCCGGAACTGTTGAGCCTGCCGCAGGACTCCGCACCGGTGACCAACTGGGAACAGGCGCTGCGTCAGTGGGCCGATCAGGCTTTGGCGCGCGGCCAGTCGAGCCTGCTCGACAGCGCGGTGCCGGCGTTCGAGCGAATCATGATCGAGACGGCGTTGAAGCACACCGCCGGGCGTCGTCGTGATGCTGCGGTGCTGCTGGGCTGGGGCCGCAATACCCTGACCCGCAAGATCAAGGAGCTCGGCATGAAGGTCGATGGCGGGGATGACGACGAGGGTGATGAAGGCTGAGATTGAGCGCCAGTCTGCACCGCCGAAAGGCACCGTGACCCGTAATCGGGCACGGCCACCGGCTCAGGCTTGCACTGAAACCCCCTGAAAATTCCATCCTGTGGAAAGACGAAGGCCCCGTATTACGGGGCCTTCGTCATTGTGTCGGGCTTTATTGTTTCAAAACGAGAAAACCTGGCACGCCCCCTGCAATAACTCCATCAGGTGATTCGATTCACCCACCCTTTCGGGGGCCTTGGTACAGGCAGGCCGGGGATTCCCCTCTTTACACCGGACTCATCGAGTCCACCCTTTTGGGACCCTTGATACAGGCAGGTCAGGGGCTCCTTCTTTACACCGGCTCAGAACGCGATGCGATGAGCCCACCCGTTTCGGGAACCTTGGTACAGGCAGGCCGGGGATTCCCTCTTTTATTGCTCCCGGAGATGGATCTCCAGCCGCCAGCGGTCATCGACCGCCTGGCCGGCCCAGTCGCCCTGCAGTGGCCGCGCCGCCACCAGCGTCAGCAACAATCCCCCGTCACTCAACCGCGTCCGCCAGTTCACGTCTTTGCCGTTGAACTTGAGCTGTCCTTTCTGCACCTTGCCTTCGGCCTCGAACAGCAAAGCAACGCTGCCATCGACGATCTCGCCGTGCAGCTTCGGCTCGTTGTTGAACCAGACCGCCAGCCCCCCATCGATCACCTCGACCTGCTGCAAGACGCTCGGGTCAGGCGTGGTCAAGCGGCCGATCATCATCCCGACCATCACACCGACGATCGCCAGTGACGCCATTACCCGCAGGAATAGTTTCGAACGCGGGTCGGCTTGCGGCGTAGAATGCGCGTCATCTTTACCTTCGGAGCCGTGCATGTTTCACGTCATCCTTTTTCAACCGGAAATTCCACCGAACACCGGTAACGTTATCAGGCTGTGCGCCAACAGCGGCTGCCACCTGCATTTGATCGAACCGCTGGGCTTCGAGATGGATGACAAGCGTCTGCGTCGCGCCGGTCTCGACTATCACGAGTATGCCACTCTGCAACGCCACGCCGACCTGGCCAGTTGCCTGGAAAGCCTCGGCCACCCTCGGCTGTTCGCCTTCACCACCAAGGGTTCGCGACCGTTTCACGATGCCGCGTTCGTCCCCGGCGATGCCTTCATTTTCGGCCCGGAAAGCCGTGGCCTGCCGCCTGAAGTGCTGGACGCCCTGCCCGCCGAACAACGCCTGCGCCTGCCGATGCGCGAGGGTTGCCGCAGCCTGAACCTGTCCAACACAGTGGCAGTGGCCGTGTATGAAGCGTGGCGGCAGAACGACTTCAAGTAACGCCATACGATCGCCCAAGAAAAAAGCGCCTGTAACGGCGCTTTTTTCGTTGTTGTATCGACCGCTTACTGAACGGTCGGGGTCTCGCCGGCTTCCTGCATGCGCTGCAGCTCTTGCGCGTACAGGGCATCGAAGTTCACCGGGGCCAGCATCAGCGCCGGGAACGAACCACGGGTCACCAGGCTGTCCAGGGTTTCGCGAGCGTACGGGAACAGGATGTTCGGGCAGAACGCACCCAGAGTGTGGCTCATCGAAGCCGCGTCCAGGTTCTTGATCAGGAAGATACCGGCCTGTTGCACTTCAGCGATGAAGGCAACTTCTTCACCGTTTTTCACGGTAACGGACAGGGTCAGCACGACTTCGTAGAAATCGCCTTCCAGCGCCTTCTGACGTGTGTTCAGATCCAGACCGACCGCCGGGTCCCACTGCTGACGGAAGATCGCCGGGCTTTTCGGGGCTTCGAAGGACAGGTCGCGTACGTAGATGCGCTGCAAGGAGAATTGCGGTGCGGTTTCTTCTTCGCTGGCTGCAGTGTTCTGTTGGTCAGTCATCTCAGATCCTTTCTGATCTCGGGTCTTGTAGGGTTCTTGGTGTTCGGTAGAGCGTGCAGCAGGTCAGGCCTTGAGCAGCGCGTCGAGCTTGCCGGCGCGCTCCAGGGCGTACAAATCGTCACATCCGCCGACGTGGGTGTCGCCGATCCAGATTTGCGGCACGGACGTGCGTCCGGCCTTCTGGGCCATGGCGGCGCGCACTTGCGGCTTGCCATCGACCTTGATCTCTTCGAAGGCCACGCCTTTGTTCGCGAGCAGGTACTTGGCGCGCGAGCAGTAAGGGCAGTAATCGCTGGAGTAGACGATGACTTCGCTCATATCACTTCACCAGCGGCAGGTTGTCGCCTTTCCAGCTGGAAATCCCGCCGGACAGCTTGGCGGCGGTGAAGCCGGCCTTCATCAGTTCACGGGCATGAGTGCCGGCGGTCTGGCCCAGGGCGTCGACCAGAATGATGGTCTTGGCCTTGTGTTTTTCCAGCTCGCCGATACGGGCGGCCAGCTTGTCCTGGGGAATGTTCACCGCGCCAACGATGTGACCGGCGGCGTATTCCTTGCTCGGACGGATGTCCACGACCACGCCGGCTTCCTTGTTGACCAGTGCGGTCAGCTCGCCCGTGCTCAGGCTTTTACCGCCGCCCTGCACTGTGTGCGCCAGCAGCAATGCCAGCAGTACGACGAAGATACCGACAAGAATGTAGTGGTTAGTGGCAAATTCAATCAGGTGAGCAACCATCGAAGGAGGTTCCAGGGCGTTAAAATGTCGGCCAGTATACACAGCCACTATGGTCGGCCAAACCCCGTCCGGCGGTGACGCGGTCGGAACTTCGCTTTAAACTCCAACTCCCTTTTCCATCGCCCTCTTCTTTATTAGCCACGAGTGGATTCCATGACTACCACGCCTAAACCTTTGGTCCTGATGATTCTCGACGGCTTCGGTCACAGCGACAGCCCCGAATCCAACGCCGTCTTCGCGGCCAAAAAGCCTGTGCTGGATCGCCTGTGGGCCACCGTGCCGAACGGCCTGATCTCGGGCAGCGGCATGGACGTCGGCCTGCCGGACGGCCAGATGGGCAACTCCGAAGTCGGCCATATGAACCTCGGCGCCGGCCGCGTGGTGTATCAGGACTTCACGCGCGTGACCAAAGCGATCCGCGACGGCGAGTTCTTCGAGAACCCGACCATCTGCGCCGCCGTCGACAAAGCCGTGGCCGCCGGCAAGGCCGTGCATTTCATGGGCCTGCTGTCGGACGGCGGCGTTCACAGCCACCAGGACCATCTGATCGCTATGGCCGAACTGGCCTTCAAGCGTGGCGCCGAAAAAATCTACCTGCACGCCTTCCTCGACGGCCGTGACACGCCACCGAAAAGCGCTGCTTCGTCGATCGAACTGCTCGACGCGACCTTCCAGGCCCTCGGCAAGGGCCGCATCGCCAGCCTCATCGGCCGCTACTACGCCATGGACCGCGATAACCGTTGGGATCGCGTATCCCAGGCCTACAACCTGATCGTTGATGGCAAAGGCGAATTCAACGCCGCCACCGCTCAGGAAGGCCTGGAAGCCGCTTACGCCCGTGGCGAGAGCGACGAATTCGTCAAAGCCACCAGCATCGGCGAACCGGTAAAAATTGAAGACGGCGACGCCGTGGTGTTCATGAACTTCCGCGCCGACCGTGCCCGTGAGCTGAGCCGTGTGTTTGTCGAAGACGGTTTCAAGGAATTCGAGCGCGCACGCCAGCCAAAAGTGCAGTACGTCGGCCTGACCCAGTACGCCGCCAGCATCCCGGCACCCGCAGCCTTTGCACCGGGCAGCCTGGAAAACGTGCTCGGCGATTACCTGGCGAAGAACGGCAAGACTCAACTGCGTATCGCCGAAACCGAGAAATACGCCCACGTGACCTTCTTCTTCTCCGGCGGTCGCGAAGAGCCGTTCCCGGGCGAAGAACGCATCCTGATCCCGTCGCCGAAAGTCGCCACCTATGACTTGCAGCCGGAAATGAGCGCGCCGGAAGTCACTGATCGCATCGTCGATGCCATCGAGCACCAGCGTTACGACGTGATCGTGGTCAACTACGCCAACGGCGACATGGTCGGCCATAGCGGCGTATTCGAGGCGGCGGTGAAAGCCGTGGAATGCCTGGACACCTGCGTGGGCCGCATCGTCGAAGCGCTGGAAAAGGTCGGCGGCGAAGCGCTGATCACCGCCGACCACGGTAACGTCGAACAAATGGCCGACGAAGCCACCGGCCAGGCGCACACCGCGCACACCACCGAGCCGGTGCCGTTCATCTACGTCGGCAAACGCGACCTCAAGGTGCGCGAAGGCGGCGTACTGGCGGACGTGGCGCCGACCATGCTCAAACTGCTGGGCCTGGAAAAACCAGTGGAAATGACTGGCACTTCGATTCTGGTCTGATATCAAAAACGCCCTGTAATCAGCCTGAAACGGCTTTTTATGACGAACGCCTCAAAGCAGTTGGCTTTGAGGCGTTTTTTTTGCCGCGTGGGGCGGGCATACTAGGCCGTCCTTTACCCTGGTGCCGCCCGCCCCTATGCTCCGCGTCCTGATCGCCCTCGCTCTGACATGCCTGCTCCAACCGGCCTTCGCTGACGAGCGTGCGCAAACCCAACAACAGTTGGAAGCCACGCGTCAGGATATCGCCGAGCTGAAAAAGCTGCTGGGCAAGCTCCAGGAAGAAAAATCCGGCGTACAGAAAGAGCTCAAGGGCACCGAAACCGAGATGGGCAATCTCGAGAAACAGGTCGACGCCCTGCAAAAAGAGCTGAAGAAGAGCGAATCCGAGCTGCAGCGGCTCGATGCGGAGAAAAAAAAACTCCAGAGCGCGCGCACTGAACAGCAACGACTGATTGCCATCCAGGCCCGCGCGGCCTACCAGAACGGTCGGCAGGAATACCTCAAGCTGCTGCTCAATCAGCAGAATCCCGAGAAATTCGCCCGCACCCTCACCTATTACGACTACCTGAGCCAGGCCCGCCTGGAACAGCTGAAGAATTTCAACGAAACCCTGCGCCAGCTGGCCAATGTCGAAAAAGACATCTCGGCCCAGCAAGCCCAGTTGCTGGTGCAGAAAAGCGACCTGGATACCCAGCGCGACGCACTCGACAAGGTCCGCAAGGAGCGCCAGCAGGTGCTGGCCAAGCTCAACGACGACGTGAAAGCACGCGATCAGAAACTGGCCGCCCGCGAGCAGGATCAGGCAGACCTGTCTAAAGTCCTTAAAACCATTGAAGAAACCCTGGCCCGCCAGGCCCGTGAGGCAGAAGAAGCGCGACAGAAAGCGCTCATCGCCCAGCAGGAAGCCGAAAAAAAGCGTTTGCGTGAGGCCCAGGCCCGCGCCGATGCGGACTCGGACACCAGCGACGCCCCACGCAAACAAGCCAGACCCACACCTGGTGCGCTGGTTTCCAGCAGCGGCGAGACGTTCGGCGGCCCTTTTGCTGCCACCCGGGGAAAACTTCCATGGCCGGTTGATGGTCGACTGCTGGCACGCTTCGGTGAAACCCGTGGCGACGATGCCCGAACCAAGTGGGATGGCGTGATGATCAGCGCCTCCGCCGGCAGCCAGGTGCACGCCGTACACGGCGGGCGCGTGGTGTTTGCCGACTGGTTGCGCGGTGCCGGGCTGCTGGTGATCCTCGACCACGGCAACGGTTTTCTGAGCCTTTACGGTCATAACCAGACGCTGCTGAAGTCGGCTGGTGACGTGGTAAAAGCCGGTGAGTCCATCTCCACTGTCGGTAGCAGTGGTGGGCAGGACACACCAGCGCTGTATTTCGCAATTCGTCAGCAGGGTCACCCGAGTGATCCGGCGCAATGGTGCCGCGCGCAAGGATAGGCGTTGAGTCACCAACTTTAGGAGTTCGTTCGACATGCTGCATTTGTCCCGTCTTACCTCGCTGGCCCTGACGATCGCCCTGGTGATCGGCGCGCCTCTGGCGTTTGCCGCTCAACCGGCTCCGGCTGTCGCTCCGGCAGGCACTGCCGCGACTTCCAAGGCCCCGTTGCCGCTGGAAGAGCTGCGCACCTTTGCCGAGGTCATGGACCGGATCAAGGCCGCCTATGTCGAACCGGTGGACGACAAGACCCTGCTGGAAAATGCCATCAAAGGCATGCTCAGCAACCTCGACCCGCACTCGGCCTACCTCGGCCCGGAAGATTTCACCGAGCTGCAGGAAAGCACCAGCGGTGAGTTCGGCGGCCTGGGCATCGAAGTCGGCTCGGAAGACGGCTTCATCAAGGTCGTGTCGCCAATCGACGATACGCCAGCATCGAAGGCCGGCATCCAGGCCGGCGACTTCATCGTCAAGATCAACGGCGCGCCGACCCGCGGCCAGACCATGACCGAAGCCGTGGACAAGATGCGTGGCAAGATCGGCCAGAAAATCACCCTGACCCTGGTCCGCGACGGCGGTACGCCGTTCGACGTGACCCTGGCCCGCGCAGTGATCCAGGTGAAGAGCGTCAAGGCGCAACTGCTCGAATCGGGTTATGGCCTGATCCGCATCACCCAGTTCCAGGTCAAGACCGGCGAGGAAGTCTCCAAGGCCCTGGCCAAACTGCGCAAGGACAACGGCAAGAAGCTCAACGGCATCATTCTCGACCTGCGCAACAACCCGGGCGGCGTGCTGCAGGCGGCGGTGGAAGTGGTCGACCACTTCATCACCAAAGGCCTGATCGTCTACACCAAGGGCCGGATCGCCAATTCCGAGCTGCGTTTCTCCGCCACCGGCAAGGACGAAAGCGAAGCAGTGCCGATGGTTGTGCTGATCAACGGTGGCAGTGCCTCGGCCTCGGAAATCGTCGCCGGCGCCCTGCAAGACCAGAAACGCGCCGTGGTCATGGGCACCACCAGTTTCGGCAAAGGCTCGGTGCAGACCGTGCTGCCGCTGAACAACGACCGGGCGCTGAAGATCACCACCGCGCTGTACTTCACGCCGAACGGCCGCTCGATCCAGGCCCAGGGCATCGTCCCGGACATCGAAGTGCGCAAGGCCAAGATCACCAACGAGGCGGACGGCGACTACTTCAAGGAAGCCGACCTGCAGGGTCACTTGGGCAACGGCAACGGCGGCGCGGACAAACCGACCGGCTCCGGCGGCAAACCGAAAGCCATGCCGCAGGATGACGATTACCAGTTGGCCCAGGCCCTGAGCCTGCTCAAAGGCCTGAGCATCACGTCCGGCCGTTGAGGATGTCTTTGCGTTTCGTCTTTGTCCTGCTGTGCTGTCTGGTGGGGGCTGCTCACGCAGAGCCCGCCAGACCAACACCACAAAAAGCCTACCTGACACTGATCATCGACGACCTGGGGCAAAATCTGCCCCGGGATCGTCGTGTGCTGGCCCTCCCCGGACCGGTCACCACGGCGATCATGCCCGACACCCCGCACGCTACCGAATTTGCCCGCGAAGCCCATCGCGCCGGCAAGATCGTGATCCTGCACATGCCGATGGACCCGGCCACCGGCCCGTTTGCCTGGCATCCTGAACTGCCCATCGAAGAACTTGAGAAACGGCTGAACGCTGCATTCAAAATGGTCCCGTACACCGCAGGCATCAACAACCACATGGGCAGTCGCATGACCGCACAACCTGTGGCGATGGCATGGTTGATGGGTGAGTTGCAGCGCCGCCACAAGTTCTTCGTCGACAGCCGCACCAGCGCGCAAACGGTCGCTGCGCAACAGGCACAGAAGATCGATCTGGCAAGCGTTTCGCGGGACGTGTTTCTCGATGACGAGCGCACCGAAGCGGCGATCTACAGCCAGTTGCAGACCGCGATCAACCTGGCGCGCAAACAGGGTTCGGCGGTGATGATCGGCCATCCTTATCCACAGACGCTGGCGGTGCTGGAGCGGGAGCTGCCGAAGTTGAAAGCTCAAGGCATCGAGTGGATCGACATCAAGCAGATGATCAGTGTGCGCAGCAATCGCGCCACGGCCGCTCATGGCAAAGACGGTGTCTACCGATAAATGCCCTGAAACAACCGTCACACATAGTTACCGCCAGAAGACTTGGCCCAGTCGGGATAGTCAGCCTTGCAAGTGTCAGCGACCTCCACGAGTCGCCTTTCAAACTTCAGGACTGACTATGACTAGCAACGACAGCAACACATTTCCGGCCGAGCAAATGGAATCGATAAAGTTCGGCAATCTGCTGATCAATTTCACCAGCGAGTTTCACAGGATATGGGACAGTCGGGGCTCGGGCTCCTCTGTCGGTAGTTTCTGGCGCCCGACCCCCGCCCCTGATCTGCTGCCAGGATATTTTCCTCTGGGGGATCTGGCGGTGACCGGATACGACAATGTCAATGGAAACAGAATCATGGCTGTCGTCTGCGAAGGCGAGCCGCAAAGTGAGGATGCTTCCCAAGGCAGGGCACTCAGCCCGCCCACAGACTATGAAAGAGTCTGGAGAGACTCCAACTCCGGCGCCGCCGCCGACTGCACGGTATGGCGCCCGATCCCTCCTGCCGGCTACGTGGCCATGGGGCTTGTCTGTTCCAACGGTCGTGACAAGCCATTACTCAATGCGGTCCGCTGTGTCCGGGAAGACCTGGTCATTGCCACAGGGATCGGCGGCCTGATCTGGAACGATAAAGGCAGTGGCGCCAGGCAGAATTTCAGCGCCTGGAACATTGATCCTCCGCAGGCTGCCGCTGGTGAAATCTACTTTGCACCGGGGACGTTTTTCGGTGTCCAGAGCCATTCCAGACCCGCTACATCCGCCGCTTACGCATTACGGATGCAGATCCCTCGCCAGTCAGCATCAGCCCCGGAGGCTCCAAAGCTATCGGGGTATGAAGCACCTTCAGAACTGGAACCCTCCAAACTCACTCAAACTGTTCGCATTCCCTGGTTCACCGTGACCGATCACTTGCCTCCAGGCGAGCAGTTGCGTACATCCCCTTTCTACCGTCTGGAGCGGACGGATCAATATGTGCTGGTGGGACATGGACACAACACCAGTGACCAACCGCGACCTTTCAAGTGGCGAGCACTCCGGGCTCAAAATGCACAGATGCTGCACATTTTCAGCCGCCTCAGCTCTATCGAAATTGCGACGGTGTGGTCGGAGAAGGGGGCGAGCGGCGTCCGGCCCATCAGGTTCTCGGCTCATTTGTACAAGGACTTCACTTACTCCGAGAAATCTTCCAGCGGCTGGAATGATTCTCGCCCATTGGACATCGTCGCCATGGCAGCCAAAAGCAAGGCCGTGGCGATCTATCAAATACAGAGCTTTTACACGCTGAAACGTGCGGATGGTACGCCAGTGGCGGTCAGCATCGGTTACACCGATGACGAAAGCCTGTATCTGACCGAATATCCGCCAGAAACCGATAGCACGCTGATTTTCACTCCACAACTGGCGCAAGAGCCGCAAGCAAGCGAAAGCCGTTCAGACAGCGAAAGCAACAATGTCGATACCGTCTCGCAGCCGATGGGTGAGGAGCCCACTGTTACAAATATCGTCCCATGATCTCGTCGACCACGCCGTCCTTGCGCATCTGATCGAGCGCAGCCTGCAACTTCGCAACGGCCTCGTCCGGCACATCCTTGTTCAGCGCCAGATACAGCTCGGCGCTGTTGAAGCGAAGCACGGTTTTCAAGCCGGTCACGCCATCCTGCCGTGCCAGATAACGCCCGGCAGGATCGCCGGTGGCCCACAGGTCGATCTGGCCGCTGACAAGCTTTTTGGCGTTGTCCTGATCACGCAAAACTACCACCGGTTTCAGGCCCTGCTTGGTCAGAGTCTCGGCAATCGCATCGCCCTTGTAGGCACCGATCTTGTATTTGCGTGCGTCATTCAGGGTTTCGAGGGTGATCTTGCTGTCGGCCTTGGCCAGCATGACCCAGTCATCCGGGCCGATGGGGCCGACCCACTTGAACAGCGTCTCGCGATCCGGCAGGCGCGCCATGACGAACGCGCCATAACCAGGATTCTCCAGTGCCAGCTTGTAGACCCGCTCCCAAGGAAAGCGCAGGGTCAGGCTGTAAGTGATGCCGGCACGCTTGAACATCTCGCGCACGATGTCAGTGGCGATGCCGTTGATGTTTTCGTCTTGAGCGAAATTCTTGCCGTTCTTCGCCATGTTGTACGGCGGGAAGTTTTCGGTGAGGAGCACCAGATCGGTGTCGGGACTTTCTTCGGCGTGGCCAGCGTTGATCAACAACACGGAGGCACTGGCGAGAGCGAGAAGCAGGCGTTTGATCATGTCGGGCTACCGAAATCCATGGCGTGCCCAAGAGTGCCTTGGGTACGCCATGCTGTCCACTGGCCTGTATGGTTGTTTAACGCATTACGATGCCGCGGTGAGCCATGTAAGCCTTGGCTTCCTGAACCGTGTATTCGCCGAAGTGGAAAATACTCGCTGCCAGTACTGCGCTGGCGTGACCTTCAAGAATGCCGTCAGCCAGATGTTGCAGGTTGCCGACGCCGCCGGAAGCGATCACCGGAATGCCCAGCGCATCGCTGATGGCGCGCGTCACGCCGAGGTCAAAGCCGTTTTTCATGCCGTCCTGATCCATGCTGGTCAGGAGGATTTCACCGGCACCCAGGCCTTCCATTTTCTTCGCCCACTCGACCGCGTCGAGGCCGGTCGGTTTGCGACCGCCGTGAGTGAAGATCTCCCAGCGCGGGGTTTCGCCAGGTCCCGAGACCTTCTTCGCGTCGATGGCGACGACGATGCATTGCGAGCCGAAATGCTGCGCCGCTTCGCCGACGAATTCCGGGTTGAACACGGCAGCGGTGTTGATCGACACCTTGTCCGCACCGGCGTTGAGCAGGTTGCGAATGTCCTGCACGGTGCGCACGCCACCGCCGACGGTCAGCGGAATGAACACCTGACTGGCCATGCGTTCGACGGTGTGCAGCGTGGTGTCACGGCCATCGACGCTGGCGGTGATATCGAGAAAGGTAATCTCGTCGGCACCCTGCTCGTCGTAGCGACGGGCGATTTCCACCGGGTCGCCGGCGTCACGGATGTTCTCGAACTTCACACCTTTGACGACCCGGCCGTTGTCCACGTCCAGGCAAGGGATGATGCGTTTGGCCAGCGCCATGGTCAGTCCTCAGCCTTGATACGAATCGCAGAAAGCTTGCGCTTCGGCGACGTCGAGGGTGCCTTCGTAGATCGCCCGGCCGGTGATGGCGCCGATGATGCCTGGCGCCTTGGCGTCAAGCAGCGACTTGATGTCACCCAGGTTGTGAATGCCGCCGGAAGCGATCACCGGGATCTTCGTGGCAGCAGCCAGAGCAGCAGTGAACGGTACGTTGCAGCCCTGCATCATGCCGTCTTTGGCGATGTCGGTATAAACGATCGAGGACACGCCGTCGGCTTCGAATTGCTTGGCCAGGTCGATGACCTGCACGGTGCTGATTTCAGCCCAGCCATCGGTGGCGACAAAACCGTCCTTGGCATCCAGACCGACGATGATCTTGCCCGGGAAGGCGCGGCAGGCTTCAGCGACGAACGCCGGATTCTTCACAGCCTTGGTGCCGATGATCACGTAGCTCACGCCGGCCTTGACGTAGTGCTCGATGGTTTCCAGCGAACGAATACCGCCGCCGATCTGGATCGGCAGGGTCGGATAGCGCTTGGCAATCGCAGTCACCACTTCGCCGTTGACCGGCTGACCTTCGAAAGCGCCATTCAGATCGACCAGATGCAGACGACGGCAACCGCCCTCCACCCACTTGGCAGCCATGCTCACCGGGTCATCGGAGAACACTGTGGAATCTTCCATGCGGCCCTGGCGCAGACGTACGCAGGCACCGTCTTTAAGATCGATAGCGGGAATAATCAGCATCTGGCAAACCTTCAAATTTGAATGTTCAGCTTGGCTCGGAAATCAGTTTTTCTCGAGCGCCCACAGGTCGCTTTCGATGCTTTCAAACCGCTCCTTGAGCTGGGTCTGCACATCGAAAATCGCCCTGTTGTAATAGTGCGGAGCAATTTCGCGGGTAAACAGCTCAAGAATTTCCGCCGCCTCGAACGAACCCAGGTCCAGTTCGAAACGATCCTCCATGAACCGCTGGATCTTGCGATTTGCATCGCTTTCCTGCTCGGGCGTGAGGGTCAGGATCGGCGGTTTTTTCTTGGTGGCCATTTACCAGCGACCGTCCCACGCCGCGAAGTTCTGCAGCAATTGCAGGCCATGGGTATGGCTCTTCTCCGGGTGAAACTGCACGGCGAAACGCGAACCTTCGGCCAGCGCTGCGGCGAAATCGACACCGTAATGACCGCTGCCGACCACTTGGCGCGGATTACCGGCGGCGATGTAGTAGCTGTGCACGAAGTAGAAACGCGCCAGGTCCGGAATGTTGTGCCAAAGCGGGTGATCCACCGACTGCTTCACTTCGTTCCAGCCCATGTGCGGGACTTTAAGGTGCTCGCCGTCTTCATGCAGGTCTTTGCCGAAGAACTTCACCGCGCCCGGGAACAGGCCGATGCAATCCACGCCGTCGTTTTCTTCGCTGGTGTCGAGCAAGGCTTGCATGCCAACGCAGATGCCGAGGAACGGGCGATCCTGGCTGACTTCGCGTACCAGCGAGTCGAAACCGAGGCGACGGATCTCCGCCATGCAATCGCGAATCGCGCCGACGCCGGGGAAAACCACGCGGTCGGCTTCGCGGATCACGTCCGCATCGCTGGTGATCAACACCTTGCCGGCGCCGACGTGCTCGAGGGCCTTGGCCACCGAGTGCAGGTTGCCCATGCCGTAATCGATGACTGCAACCGTCTGCATTACAGCACGCCCTTGGTCGAAGGCATCTGGCCGGCCATGCGCTCGTCCAGTTCGACGGCCATGCGCAGTGCGCGGCCGAAAGCCTTGAACACGGTTTCGATCTGGTGGTGGGTGTTGGTGCCGCGCAGGTTGTCGATGTGCAGGCTGACCAGCGCGTGGTTGACGAAGCCCTGGAAGAATTCCTGGAACAGGTCGACGTCGAAACCGCCGACGGTGGCGCGGGTGTACGGCACGTGCATCTGCAGGCCCGGACGGCCGGAGAAGTCGATCACTACGCGCGACAGCGCTTCATCGAGCGGCACGTAGGCGTGGCCGTAGCGACGGATGCCTTTCTTGTCGCCGATGGCTTGCGCGAAGGCCTGGCCAAGGGTGATACCGACGTCTTCCACGGTATGGTGGTCGTCGATATGCAGATCGCCCTTGCATTGGATATCCAGGTCGATCAACCCGTGACGGGCGATCTGATCCAGCATGTGCTCAAGAAAAGGAACACCGATATCGAATCGGGCCTTTCCGGTGCCATCAAGGTTGATCGAGGCTTTGATCTGGGTTTCCAGAGTGTCGCGCTCGACAGACGCCTTACGTTCGGCCATCACCAGCTCCGCAAAATCATTGGGCGAAAAAGGCAGCCATTATAGGGGCGCGGGGCCGAAACAGAAACACGAGACGTGATATGGCAGACGGATAGAAGCCCGTACTGTCGGGGATAGACATGTCCATACAAGCCATTTCATACAGCCCAAAACAACTGTGGGAGCGAGCTTGCCCGCGATGAGGGCCGCACATTCAACATCACTGTCGACTGTCAGACCGCTATCGCGAGCAGGCTCGCTCCCACAGGGTTACGACGTTTTACTTAGTGGAACAGCACCGCCGTCTTCTGCAGGGTCACCCACACACCCCACGCCAACGGAATCCCTACCACCAGCCACGCAGCGATTGCCAGCGGCTTGCTGCCCGGCGCGGCTTTCCACTCCAGCACAGTGCTGCTGTCAGCACCCTTGTCGTGGCCCAGCGCCTGCTCGGCGGCCAGTTCGGCGTCGGTCATGAAGTACTTGTCCGCTACCGGGCGCACCAGCAGGTTGCACAGGAAACCCAGCACCAGCAGGCCGGCGAGGATGTACAGGGTGATGTCGTAAGCAGCGGCGCGTTCAACACCGATGCTCAACTGATACTCACGCAGGTAGTTCACCAGCACCGGACCCAGCACGCCAGCGGCGGCCCAGGCGGTCAGCAGACGACCGTGGATCGCGCCGACCATTTGCGTGCCGAACAGGTCCGCCAGATAGGCCGGAACGGTTGCAAAACCACCGCCGTACATCGACAGGATGATGCAAAACGCCGCCACGAACAGCGCAACGTTGCCCAGGTGACCGAGGTTCGGGATCAACGCGTACAGCGCAAAACCCAGTGCAAAGAACACGAAGTAAGTGTTCTTGCGGCCCAGATAGTCCGAGAACGACGCCCAGAAGAAACGACCGCCGATGTTGAACAGGCTCAGCAGACCGGTGAAACCGGCCGCAATCGCTGCGATCGAGGCCAGTTGCCCGGCGTCCAGCTGACCGAACGGCAGATCGACACCGATCAATTTTCCACCGAACACTTCCTGCAACAGTGGCGAAGCCATGCCGAGGATGCCGATACCGGCGGACACGTTCAGGCACAGCACCAGCCACACCAGACGGAATTGCGGGGTTTTCCACGCCACATTCACGTGAACGTGACGGTGGGTGATCATCGCATTCGAGGCTTTCTTCGCCGGAGCGGTCCAGCCCTCAGGCTTCCAGCCGGTTGGCGGCACGCGGTAAGCCAGTGCACCACCGATCATGAACACGAAATAGATCGCGGCCATGGCCACGAAGCTCTGCCATACGCCCACGCCAGTCGGCGAAGCGAAATGGCTCATCAGAGCAGTTGCCAGTGGAGCACCGACCATCGCGCCACCACCGAAGCCCATGATCGCCATGCCGGTGGCCATGCCACGCTTGTCCGGGAACCACTTGATCAGAGTCGAGACCGGCGAGATATAGCCCAGACCCAGACCGATACCGCCGATCACGCCGGAGCCGATCCACATCAGCCAGATCTGGTGGGTATAAATACCCAGCGCGGAAATCAGCAGACCGCCGCACCAGCACAGTGCCGATACAACGCCGGCCTTGCGTGGCCCTGCGTGTTCGAGCCAGCCACCCCAGATCGCTGCCGAGCAGCCGAGGAAGATGAAGAACAGGGTGTAGATCCAGCCGAGCATGGAGATCGGCCAGTCGCATTGCGACGAGAAAACCTGTGCGATGAAGCTCATGTCCGGCGCGCAAGCCACCGGCGCGGTGATGCCGAGTGCCTTGGACAGCGGCAGCCAGAACACCGAGAAACCGTAGGCCATGCCGATGCACAAGTGGATGGCCAGAGCGGCCGGTGGTACCAGCCAGCGGTTGAAACCGGGTTTGGCGATGATGCGTTCCTTGGACAGGAATGCAGGCTGGGCGGCGCTGAGGCCGTCCGCCGTGATGCTTGTGCTCATTGTGTATCCCCCAATTATTAGTATGTGTTCGTCAGCCACTGCTCACCCCCGGCCTTTATGCACGCAGGCATGACCGTGTTAGTGGGTGGAGCTCCTTGAAGCGCGACCAAAAGTCGCAGAGGGACGGACGAACGGGCGAAGGTTACCATCTGCACGTGACAGAAAAACCAAACTGATATCACCTTTTTCGAGTCATCTGATCTCATATCACCGGGGAACCCTCCCGCCGACCGTTGTCGAAGCGCTGCACGCCGCGGTTCAAGAGGCTCCTCAGGACACCGCACCAGCAAGGGGTCAGGCAGCGCTATACTCCCCGGCTAAATTACGAATTCGACTAACTACAAGGACTCGCCCATGAAAGCGTTCGGCAAAATCCTGGGTCTGGTAATTCTCGGGCTGTTGCTGATCATTGTGGCGGCGGGCTTCGCCCTGACCCACTTCTTCGATCCCAACGACTACAAAAACGAGATCCGCCAGATAGCCCGCGACAAGGCCCACATCGAGCTGACGCTCAATGGCGATATCGGCTGGAGCCTGTTCCCGTGGCTCGGCCTGGAATTGCACGAGGCCAGCGTCGCCACCCTGATCAAGCCTGACGAGCCGTATGCCGATCTGCAGATGCTCGGTCTGTCGGTGCGCGTGCTGCCGCTGCTGCGCCGCGAAGTGCAGATGAGCGATGTGCGCGTCGAAGGCCTGAACCTGCGTCTGAACCGCGACAAGAACGGCCACGGCAACTGGGAAGACATCGGCAAGCTGCCGACTGCCGCCCCTGCGCCGGGCAGCACCCCGCCAGCTACCGCCGGCGAACCGGTCGCCGAAACGCCTGCCCAGCCGGAAAAGCCGCCGCAGCCGATCCGCCTCGACATCGACAGCCTGACGGTCAACAACGCCCGGGTTGAATACAACGATGAGCAGACCGGCAAACAGTTCAGCGCCGAAAGCATCCAGCTGAGCACCGGTGCGGTGCACGATTCGACCAACATTCCGCTGAAAGCCACGGCGTTCCTCAGCACCAATCAGCCCGTGCTGCGGGTGCGCACCGAGCTCAATGGCGAACTGCGCATCGAGCGCGCCCTTCAACGCTACAAGTTCGAAGATCTTAAGCTGTCCGGCGAACTGACCGGCGACCCGCTGCAAGGCAAAGCCATGACGTTCTCCGCCCAAGGGCAGATGTTGCTCGACAAGGCCGCGAACGTCGCCGAATGGACCGGGATCAAGATCTCCGCCAACCAGTTGCGCGCACTGGGCGAACTGAAGGCCAACGATCTGGACAAGACCCCGCAGATCACTGGTGCGATTTCCATTGCCCAGTTCGATCTGGCCAAGTTCGTCGACAGCATCGGCCAGACCCTGCCGGCCATGGCCGAAGGCAGCCTGAGCAAGGTCGAACTGGTCAGCCGTGTCGCCGCCACACCGACCAGCCTGGCGCTGGACAACATCAACCTGAAACTCGACGACAGCAGCTTCAGCGGTCGCATCGCCGTCGAAGACTTCGCCAAGCAATCGCTGCGAGCGATCCTCAAGGCTGACACCTTCAACGTTGACCGCTACCTGCCGCCGAAATCGGAAAAAGCCGCCAGCGCCACCCAGGCGCGGCAGACCGAAGTCGCCAGCACCGAAGCCGATGCCATGGCCGGCGCCGGCAGCACTCCGCTGCCGGACAAACCGAGCAAAAGCGCCTGGAGCACCGAGCGCCTGTTCCCGGTGGAGCGCCTGAGCAAACTGGACGTGAACGCCGACCTGACCTTCGGCCAGTTGACCCTCGATAAATTGCCGATCCAGAACGCTGCACTGAAAGCCTCCGGCCAGGGCGGCCTGCTGACCCTGGAGAACCTTCGCGGCGAGTTGTACAACGGCGACTTCGAAGCCAAGGGCACGCTGGACGTGCGCCAGACGACACCAGTGCTGAATCTGCAAACCCGGATCAACCGGGTGCCGGTGGAAAAAATCCTCGAAAGCCAAGGCAAGAACCCACCGGTCAAAGGCCTGGTGAACCTCACCAGTACCGTCACCGGCAGCGGCAACAGCCAACAGGCACTGATCGACACCCTCAACGGCAACGCCAGTTTCGTGATCAACAACGGCGTGCTGCTCAATGCCAACCTTGAACAGCAACTGTGCAAAGGCATCGCCACCCTCAACCGCAAATCCCTGAGCGGCGAACCGCGCGGCAAGGACACGCCGTTCCAGGAGCTCAAGGGCAACCTGACCTTCCGCAACGGCGTCGCCAACAACCCGGATCTGAAAGTGCGCATCCCGGGCATGACCGTCAACGGCGACGGCGACATCGACCTGAAAGTGCTGGGCATGGACTATCGCGTCGGCATCATCGTCGAAGGCGACACCAGCGCCATGCCGGACCCGGCCTGCCAGGTCGGCGAGAAGTTCGTCGGCATCGAATGGCCGCTGCGCTGCCGTGGCCCGCTGGAACTGGGCGCCAAGGCCTGCCGCGTAGACAACGAGCGCCTGGGCCAGGTCGCGACCAAAATGGCCGGCGACAAGCTCAGTGAAAAAATCGACGAAAAACTGGGCGACAAAGTCAGCCCGGAACTGAAAAACGCATTGAAGGGGCTGTTCAAGCGATGAGAGCGGAGCAGTTTTCCACGGCGGTACTGGAATGGTTCGACCGCCACGGCCGCCATGATTTGCCCTGGCAACAGAACATCAACCCGTATCGGGTGTGGGTGTCCGAGATCATGTTGCAGCAGACCCAGGTCAGCACCGTGCTCAATTACTTCGACCGGTTCATGGCCGCGCTGCCGACGGTCGAGGCCCTGGCCGAAGCCCCGGAGGACGAAGTGCTGCACCTGTGGACGGGCCTGGGTTACTACACTCGCGCGCGCAATTTGCAGAAGACCGCGAAGATCGTCGTCAGCCAGTACGGCGGCGAATTTCCCCGGGATGTCGAGAAGCTCACGGACTTGCCGGGCATCGGCCTGTCTACCGCTGGCGCGATTGCCAGCATCAGCATGGGCCTGCGCGCGCCGATCCTCGACGGCAACGTCAAACGGGTGCTGGCGCGTTTTACAGCGCAAGAAGGCTATCCGGGCGAGCCGAAGGTCGCCAAACAGCTGTGGGCCAACGCAGAGCGCTTCACGCCGCAGGATCGGGTCAACGCCTACACCCAGGCGATGATGGATCTGGGCGCCACGCTGTGCACCCGCAGCAAACCGAGCTGCCTGCTGTGCCCGCTGAAAAAGGGTTGCGAAGCGCACCTGCTTGGCCTGGAGACCCGTTACCCGATTCCAAAGCCACGCAAGGCCATCCCGCAGAAACGCACGCTGATGCCGCTGCTGGCCAACGAGGATGGCGCGATTCTGCTTTATCGCCGCCCGTCCAGCGGATTGTGGGGCGGTTTGTGGAGCCTGCCGGAACTCGACGACCTCGACGACCTGCAACACCTCGCCGCACAGCACTCGCTGGAACTGGGTGAGCAGCAGGCGCTGCCGAGCCTCGTCCACACATTCAGCCACTTCCAGCTGTCCATCGAACCCTGGCTGGTCCAGGTGCAGGAAGCCGGCGGTCACGTGGCCGAGGCCGACTGGCTCTGGTATAACCTCGCCACCCCGCCGCGCCTGGGCCTCGCCGCCCCGGTCAAGACCTTGCTCGAACGCGCGGCCGCCGTCTTGAATGCAGGAGAGTCGACATGACCCGCACCGTAATGTGCCGCAAGTACAAAGAACAACTCGAAGGTCTGGAGCGCCCACCGTACCCGGGCGCCAAGGGCCAGGACATCTTCGAACACGTCTCGGCCAAGGCCTGGGCCGACTGGCAGAAACACCAGACCCTGCTGATCAACGAAAAACGCCTGAACATGATGAACGCCGAAGACCGCAAATATCTGCAGGGCGAAATGGACAAGTACTTCTCCGGCGAGGAATACGCCCAGGCCGAAGGCTACGTTCCGCCAGCGGAATAATCAGCGGAAATCGGGGGTCTGATCGTAAGCGACGGAATTAATTTAAGAAATTTTAAAAAAGTCGTTGACGTAAATCCGAAAAACCCTTTTAATGCGCCCCGTTGCCCAGATAGCTCAGTCGGTAGAGCAGGGGATTGAAAATCCCCGTGTCGGCGGTTCGATTCCGTCTCTGGGCACCAAATACCGAAAACCCTGAATCGCAAGATTCAGGGTTTTTTTATGCCTGCGATTTGATGATGGCTGAATTACGCGCTTCTTGCAGGCCGCCATTCGCGGTTCTTTGCCCGCCCCTTACGGAAGAGGGTCATCACGTCGATGAACCAGAAACGCACCCGCGTCCCCCTGCCCCATCCGCCACCTTATCGGCAGAGCCGGACTTCATTCTGGCTGACCCTTCTTGTCGGGGTGTTGATCACGTTCGCCATCGGCGCGTCCCTCTACATGATCATCGACAGCCTGATCACAGGTTCGATCACGACGAACAATCGAGGCCCGCGCAACACTTGGCTGCGCGACCTGCAACCGCACAAATACTGGTTCGAAGTGATATGGCAAAGCCTTGGCACGCTGTTGCTGCTGGCGATTTCGTTGTTCGGGTTACGTATCTACCTGAAAGCGCGCAAGTAATCGTGAAGGACGGGATTCAGGGCGAATCCCGTCCTGGCCGAAGCTATTGATGCCAGTCCCAATGAAACACCAGATTGCTGGCTGCGCCGCTGCCGACATTGGCAACGTCCCGGCGCACCTCGCCATTGCGCGTGGCAACCACGGTGTATTTGCCTGGTGGCAACTGTGCATAAACCAGCGGTCCGATCTGACTCAGATTCAGTACAGGCTGCCCCGTCGCCTTCTGGACAACCAGATCAACGTCCGAGGTGTACAGATTTTGCGCACCGACGGCGAAAGTCATATGCAGGTTGTAACCGGTGGACTGTTGAATGGCCCGAGACTCGTCCAGGCCAATCCCGCCGGACAGATAATTGATCCCGTTCTGCTGTTGCTGCTGGACTTGCACGCCGGCGCTTTCGATAGGCTCGGCACTCGTGGCCTGCGCCATGAGCGGGAACATCAGAATCGCCACAGCGGCGACGGGCAACATGAGTGAAGTGACGCGTTTCATGATGAGTACTCCCGGGTTCTCGCAGAACCCAATCGTTACTCCTGTTTAGATTTTGCGATGCGGGGCTGGTTTTAGATTGATTGGGAGTTGTCTTGGGTGCGAAAAGGACTACGCGTTGTATTCCCCAATCATTGCCGTACTCGGTCAGATCCCGCAAAACCCGCTCACCCTTCCTTCAGTTGAACCAGACATGGCCGGCATCGCCAAGCCGTGGGTTACAGGCATGCTTTTGCTTCTGTTCCTCCTGCGTCGGAAAACCTGATGAGCCAACTTGAACCTTCTGAAGCGCAAGATCCGAAACTCGATTCGTTGCTGGGCGACCTTGGCGACCTGATTCGTCAGGCACGCCAAAAAGTGCTGCGAACGGTCGACACGATTCAGGTCCAGACCTGCTGGCAGATCGGGCGGCATATTGTCGAGTTCGAACAACAGGGAGCCCGGCGGGCCGGGTATGGAAAACAGCTTCTGGCTACGTTGGCCAAGGAGCTGACTGCGGATTTTGGAAAAGGCTTCGATTCTTCCAACCTTCGCTACATGCGCTTGTTTTATCAAGCATTTCCAATTCGTGACGCACTGCGTCACGAATTGAGCTGGACCCACTACCGCAAGCTATTGGGGATTGAAAGCGAACCGGCCCGGCAGTGGTACATGAACGAAGCAGCTGCACAAAACTGGTCAAGCCGCGCCCTGGATCGCCAAATCAACACGCTTTACTACGAACGTCTGTTGATGAGCCAAGACAGGACCGACGTCTATGCAGAGGCAGCGACCAACATCGCCGCGATGATAAACAATCCTCGGGAATTCATCCGCGACCCCGTCCTTCTGGAATTTCTCGGCCTGCCCTCACCGGGCAAACTTCAGGAGTCCGAACTGGAACAGGCCTTGATCGATCAGCTCCAGGGTTTTCTCCTCGAATTGGGCAAGGGCTTCGCTTTTGTCGGACGTCAGCAACGCATCAGCGCTGGAGACGATGATTTTTACATTGACCTGGTGTTCTACAACTACCTGCTCAAATGCTTCGTTATCCTCGATTTGAAGCGCGGCAAACTCAGCGCCCGGGACGTGGGCCAGATGGACATGTACATCCGCATGTACGACGACCTGAAACGCAGCGAGGGTGATGGGCCGACGGTGGGGATCATCCTCTGCGCACAGCAAAATGAATCGGTTGCGCGCTACACAATCCTCAAGGGCAATGAACAACTGTTCGCCAGCAGCTACAAACTGGTGCTGCCGAGTGAGGAGGAATTGCGAGCGGAACTGAACCGGGAACAGAGGTTTCTCGACGAGCGCCTGACCGATCAGCCGGATGATTAACCGACGACGGATTGTTCACCGAGCCGCCTGAGACTATCGTTGGCAGCTATTCCGCGAAGGTCGAGAGCCATGGGTTTTCAAGAGACGCACGCACTGGAAGATCCTCAGGGCAGAACCGCGCTCGCAAGCGCCGTTCTGGACGAACCCTTTCACGAGCCCGCCGCCGATGGCTATCGTCTTGGCGGCTTCACCTGGCGCCACGCGTTGCCCGACCTGCAGCGTTCGGTGGTAATCATCAACGCGGCCACCTCGGTGCGTTGCCGTCACTACTCGCGCTTCGCGGCGTACCTGTTCGCCAACGGTTTCGACGTGATCATTTACGACTACCGGGGCATTGGTGAGTCGCGACCGAAGTCGATGAGGCATTTGCAGGCCTCGTGGACGGATTGGGGCGCGCTGGATTTCGAGGCGATGCTCAAACGCGCGCAGCGGGAGTTTCCCGGTCAGCCGATCGATGTGGTCGGGCACAGCTTTGGTGGCTGCGCAGCAGGTCTGGGAGCCTCCGGGCAGATGATCCGACGATTGGTTACGGTCGGCGCGCAGTTCGCTTACTGGCGCGATTACGCCTCGGAACACCGCTGGCGGATGTTCGGCAAATGGCATCTGCTGATGCCGCTGGTGACGCTGCTCTGTGGCTACTTTCCGGGCAAGCGGCTCGGCTGGCTGGAAGACACGCCCGCGGGCGTGGTGCGCGATTGGAGCACGCCTGCCGCACGTTATGAGCAGCGCCCAAGCGGTCGGGCAATGGTCGATCTGCCCTTCACCAACGTCCACGCAAACGCCCTGGCAATCAGTATCAGCGACGATCCTTACGGAACCATTCCAGCGACCGAACGCCTGCTCGATTACTTCCACAACGCCCGAAAGACCCACCTGCGAATCGAACCGCAGGACATCGGCGAACAAGAAGTCGGACATTTCGCCTTTTTTCGCAGCGCATACCAAGCCACACTATGGCCCATCGCTCTGACCTGGCTGCAAACCGGCGCACTGGCCCCCGACACTCCGGGGCGGCAAGTGCCGCGCAGCCAAGCCCTTTAACGCATCACGGAACACACACCATGGCTTCCGCCAACAAGCAGCAAAAACGCGCCGCCCGGGCCAAGACCAAGGCCAAGCAGAACCGCACCAAACGTGCGGAAACGCCAGTCGAGCTGGACCCGAACGACGACCGCATCGATTTCGAGTCGGTGGACCTGACCGAACTGTTCAAGAAAATGATCGACGCCGAGAAGATCAGCCAGCAGGCCATGTGCACCGCGTTCCTCGAAGACCCGCTGCTGGAGCTGGTGTACGAACAGGAAGGCGAAGAAGGTGCGATGGACTTCATCCTCGCCGCACTGATCGAGTACCGCCAGTGGTCCACCGAGACCGACGAAGCCGGCGCCCTGGCCTGGATCGAATCCCCTGCTTTCCAGAAAGACTATGTGGCCGCGTCCGACGCAATCGCCGCACAAACCCAACAGAAAAACTGAGTTCCCATGGCATCCCTGAACAAGCAGCAGAAACGCGCCAAACGCGCCAAGGCCAAAGCCAAGCAAATCCGCATGGTCGGCCGCAAACCTCTGGCCCAGGACGATGACCTCGGTCACCTGGCCGAGCCGATCCCGGAATACACCCTGGCGATGTTCAGCAAGATGCGCGACGCCGAAGCCATCAGCCGCAACGACATGCTGCTGACGCTGCTGCGGGAGCTGGCGTTCATCATCGTTGATCATCCTGAACTGCTGGACATGGAAAACGCCGACGACGAAGGCATGGCCGCCACTCACCTGGCCGCCGACATGCTGATCGACTACCGCATGTGGGCCGATGGCATGGATCGCGAGACGGCCCAGGCCTGGCTGAGCGAGCCGCAGTTCATCAGCGATTTCGGGAAAGCACTGGACACCTACGGCCAGTCGCTCGAAACGCAGGAAGAAAAGAGCGAATAAACCTCGCCCGCAAACAAAAACGGCCGCTTGTCATCGCTGACAGCGGCCGTTTTGCATTACGCGATACGGATCAGTTCAATACCACCGCACCACGGCTTTCTGCCTTGCGACGACGCGCCACGAGCATGCCGGTCGCGACAACCACCAGACTCAGCAGGCCAGTCGCGAGGATTTCCACGCGGTGGGCGTCCTGGAACAGCATGATGGTCAGGGCTGCCACGATGAAGGCGATCACCGCGTAGGTCAGGCCCGGGAACAGCCACATGCTGAAGACGATTTTTTCGCCGCGAGCCATGCGCTGTTTACGCATGCGCAGTTGCGAAATCGCGATCACCAGGTACACCAGCAGCGCGATGGCGCCGGAGCTGGCCAGCAGGAACTCGAACACCGCAGCCGGGGCCACATAGTTGGCGAAGGTGCACAGGAACGCCGCGCCAGTGGACAGCATCACCGCCCAGTAAGGGGTGCCGCTTTTGTTGGTACGGGTTGCCATGGCAGGAGCATCACCACGCTTGCCGAGGGAGAACAGCATGCGCGAAGAGGTGTACAGCGCCGAGTTCAGGCAGCTGGTCACAGCGACCAGTACCACGATATCGACGATCATCTTGGCATTCGGGATGCCCATGCGCTCCAGCACAGTCTGGTAGGAACCGAGGCTGGCCAGCGCCGGATCATTCCATGGCACCAGGGCCACGACGATGAAGATCGATACGAGGTAGAACAGACCGATCCGCCAGATCACCGAGTTGGTGGCCTTGGAGATCTGCTTGCCCGGGTTCTTCGATTCCGCGGCCGCGATGGTCACGATTTCGGTACCCATGAAGGAGAACATGGTGGTCAGGATCGCGCCCAATACAGCGCCGAGACCGTTTGGCAGGAAGCCTTGGGTGTCGAAGATGTGCGAAACGCCGCTCACCTGACTGTTCGGCAGGAAACCGAAAATCGCCGCCACACCCAGAATGATGAAACCGATGATCGCCACAACTTTGAGCAGGGCGAACCAGAATTCGAACTCACCGTAGTTTTTCACGCTGAACAGGTTGGTCACGGTCAGCAGCATGGTGATGATCAGTGCGAATGCCCAGATTTCCACACTCGGAAACCAGGCGTGCAGGATGGTTGCAGCGGCGTTGGCCTCCAGCGGGATCACCAGAACCCAGAACCACCAGTAGAGCCAGCCGATGGTGAAACCGGCCCAATGGCCGATGGCCCGATCGGCATAAGTCGAGAAGGAGCCGGTATCCGGCGAGGCAACAGCCATTTCGCCGAGCATGCGCATGACCAGCACAACCAGCATACCGGCAGCGGCGTAGGCCAGCAGCACGGCCGGGCCGGCGGCGGCGATCGCGTGGCCGGAGCCGACGAACAGACCTGCACCGATCACACCGGCGATCGACAGCATGGTCACATGACGCGGTTTGAGCCCCTGTTCGAGGCCATTGGAGCTTGAGGTACTGCTCATTGAAACTACCTTTGCGAGGAAAGCGATTGCGTCCGGCCCGTCTGGCGTTCCTTCTCGTAAAAAGAATCCAACGGGGCGTTCCAGATTCTGCACGCAATAATTGCGCCAAAATGTTTCAAAGTCTTCTGGCCCGCGGTTTTTAGCGCGACCGGACAGTCATCGCAAGTCCTTGAGAATACTGGCCTTTCGCCAAAGCGTTACCCTGCGACTCACTTTTCAAACGAACAAGCGCACCAGAAACACACTGAAAAAGTGCGGGATGCACAATAAAAGGGCGAATGAGGAACGTTCGGCCGGATAGCGCTTCCAACACCCCGCCAAAGGTGGCAACATCGCGCCTTTTTTTACGCGACACCCACGGGAATCAACGTTCAAACACCCGTTCGGTTGTTGACGGGGCGACAGTCTGCTGCGCTGATGCGACAACCTGCCACACGCCATCCGTTTACCGCTCGTAGCGCTGTTGGCTGCCATTGAAACGCTATGCTAGCTTGGCCGCCTCGCCAGGAAGGCCACCAACAGCTGGAGCGCAACATATATGAGGAACGCACATGGCTGAGGCCACGCCCGCGCTTGAAATCCGCAACCTGCACAAACGCTACGGACAGCTTGAGGTGCTCAAAGGCATCTCGCTGACCGCCCGCGACGGCGATGTGATCTCGATCCTCGGTTCCTCCGGTTCCGGCAAGTCCACGTTCCTGCGTTGCATCAACCTGTTGGAAAACCCGCACCAGGGCCAGATCCTGGTCGCCGGCGAAGAACTCAAGCTCAAGGCCGCCAAGAATGGCGAACTGGTTGCCGCCGACGGCAAGCAGATCAACCGCCTGCGCTCCGAGATTGGTTTTGTGTTTCAAAACTTTAATCTATGGCCGCACATGAGCGTGCTCGACAACATCATCGAAGCCCCGCGCCGCGTGCTCGGCCAGAGCAAGGCCGAAGCCATCGAAGTCGCCGAAGCCCTGCTGGCCAAGGTCGGCATCGCCGACAAGCGCCACGCCTACCCGGCGCAACTGTCCGGCGGCCAGCAACAGCGCGCGGCGATTGCCCGCACGCTGGCAATGCAGCCCAAGGTGATCCTGTTCGACGAGCCCACCTCCGCCCTTGACCCGGAAATGGTCCAGGAAGTACTTAATGTCATCCGCGCATTGGCCGAAGAAGGCCGCACCATGCTGCTCGTGACCCACGAAATGGGGTTCGCCCGCCAGGTGTCCAGTGAAGTGGTGTTCCTCCACCAGGGCCTGGTCGAAGAGCAAGGATCGCCACAGCAGGTGTTCGAAAACCCGCTTTCGGCGCGCTGCAAACAATTCATGTCCAGCAACCGCTAACGGAGCTACCCGCATGCAGAACTACAAAAAGGTCTTCCTGGCCGCCGCCGTCTCCCTGGCGTTCAGCGCCGGCGCCATGGCTGAGACCCTGAAGATGGGCATCGAAGCGGCTTACCCGCCGTTCAACAATAAAGATGCCAGCGGCAACGTCGTCGGCTTCGACAAAGACATCGGCGACGCCCTGTGCGCCAAGATGAAAGTCGAATGTTCCGTGGTCACCTCCGACTGGGACGGCATCATCCCGGCCCTGAACGCCAAGAAGTTCGACTTCCTGATTTCCTCGCTGTCGATCACCGACGAGCGCAAGGGTGCGGTGGACTTCACCGACCCGTACTACTCGAACAAGCTGCAGTTCATCGCGCCGAAAAACGTCGACTTCAAAACCGACAAGGACGCGCTCAAAGGCAAGATCATTGGTACGCAACGCGCGACCCTGGCCGGCACCTGGCTTGAAGACACCTACGGTAGCGATATCCAGGTCAAACTCTATGACACTCAGGAAAACGCCTACCTCGACCTGACTTCCGGTCGTGTCGACGCCATCCTCGCCGACAAGTACGCCAACTATGACTGGCTGAAAACCGACGCCGGCAAGAACTACGAGTTCAAGGGTGACCCGGTCGTGGAAAGCGACAAGATCGGCATCGCCGTGCGCAAAGGTGACCCGCTGCGCGAGAAGCTGAACGTCGCATTGAAGGAAATCGTCGCCGACGGTACCTACAAGAAGATCAACGACAAGTACTTCCCGTTCAGCATCTACTGATCCTGACGTGCGGGACCTGCACCGTGATCCGACGGTGCGGGATCCCGGCCTTGCCTGCCGCGATTTGAAAAGAAATCCATGATTATCGACCTCTACGGATTCGGCCCGGCGCTCGCCGCCGGCGCGCTGATGACCGTCAAACTGGCACTTACGGCTCTGTGCCTCGGGCTGGTGCTCGGTCTGCTCGGCGCCCTGGCCAAGACTTCTCCGTACAAGCCGCTGCAATGGCTTGGCGGCACTTATTCGACCCTGGTGCGCGGCGTCCCGGAATTGCTCTGGGTACTGCTGATCTACTTCGGTACGGTCAATGCCATGCGCGCGCTTGGAGAGTTCTTCGGCAACCCCGAACTGGAACTCAGCGCCTTCGCCGCCGGCGTCATCGCGCTGGGCCTGTGCTTCGGCGCCTACGCCACGGAAGTGTTCCGAGGCGCGATCCTTGCCATTCCCAAGGGCCACCGTGAGGCCGGCGTGGCCCTGGGCCTGTCGAAATGGCGGATCTTCACCAAGCTGATCATGCCGCAGATGTGGCGCATCGCCCTGCCCGGTCTGGGTAACCTGTTCATGATTCTGATGAAGGACACCGCGCTGGTGTCGGTCATCGGCCTGGAAGAAATCATGCGTCACGCGCAGATCGGCGTGACCGTGTCCAAACAGCCGTTCACCTTTTATATGGTCGCCGCCCTCATGTACCTGTGCCTGACGGTGCTGGCGATGACCGGCATGCACTTCCTGGAAAAACGCGCCGCACGCGGCTTCGCGAGGAGCGCTCAATGAACTGGGAAGTCATCATCAAGTGGCTGCCGAAACTGGCGCAGGGCGCGACCCTGACTCTGGAACTGGTGGCCATCGCCGTCATCGCCGGTCTGCTGCTGGCAATCCCGCTGGGCATCGCCCGCTCTTCGAAGTTGTGGTACGTACGCTCGTTGCCCTACGCCTACATCTTCTTTTTCCGTGGCACGCCGTTGCTGGTTCAACTGTTTCTGGTCTATTACGGCCTGGCGCAGTTCGACGCAGTGCGCAGCAGCGCGCTGTGGCCATACCTGCGCGATCCTTTCTGGTGCGCGACCGCGACCATGACCCTGCACACCGCCGCCTACATCGCCGAGATCCTGCGCGGCGCGATCCAGGCGATTCCGCCGGGTGAAATCGAAGCGGCGCGGGCACTGGGCATGTCCCGGCCGAAAGCGCTGTTCTACATCATCCTGCCGCGCGCTGCGCGCATCGGCCTGCCGGCCTACAGCAACGAAGTGATCCTGATGCTCAAGGCCAGCGCCCTGGCCAGCACCGTGACGCTGCTGGAACTGACCGGCATGGCCCGGACGATCATTGCCCGCACTTACCTGCCGGTGGAGATCTTCTTCGCTGCCGGCTTGTTCTATCTGGTGATGGCATACGTGCTGGTTCGCGGTTTCAAATTGCTGGAACGCTGGCTGCGCGTCGATGCGTGCCAGGGACGCTGATTCTTCTTACGTGCTGACGGGCGAGGCCCTACTCGCCCGCTTCACGGCACTGGATACATTTCTCACAGCACATCAGGCGCTGTGGAAGCCTCGCCCGTTTACTCATCTGCAACTGCCATGGGAAGCGTCCCACCCGGAACTGGCCTCGTGGCTACGCGAGCGGTCGCTGGAAGATGCGGAAAACGCCCACAACCAACCTGCAGAACTCTTGGATGCGCCGGAGCCATTCGCTGCATTGGCGGCGTTGTCGCTTGAGTTGAGTTCGGTCGGTGAATTACCTGCGCATTCGCTGGAAGCCGCCGGGCATCGCTTGAATGTCGATGTGCCGGGGCGCAAATGGCAGCAGATCGAGGCCTTCGCCAGCCGCTTGTCGTTTGCCGCACAACCGAAGCACTGGCTGGATTGGTGTTCGGGCAAAGGGCATTTGGGTCGGCGTCTGCTCGGCGCTGATCAGCAACTCACCTGTCTGGAATATGACCCGACGCTGGTTGCGAGCGGTCAGGCGTTGAGTCAGCGTCATCACCTGCCTGCGCTGCATGTCGAGCAGGATGTGCTCGCGGCGAACACCGCTTTATTGCTGAACGCCGAGCACACACCTGTCGCCCTGCACGCTTGCGGCGACTTGCATGTGCGGCTGATGCAACTGGCCAGCGCCGTCGGTTGCAAACAAATGGCGATCGCACCGTGCTGCTACAACCGGATCAGTCGCACTGAATATCAGACATTGTCCTCCGCTGGTTCGCGATCAGCCCTACAGCTATCGCTCGAAGATCTGTCCCTGCCAATGAGCGAAACCGTCACCGCCGGTGCCCGCGTCCGACGTCAACGCGACACTTCCATGGCCCGCCGGCTGGCTTTCGATTTGCTGCAACGGCAAGTACGCGGCGTCGACGAATACCTGCCGACGCCGTCCCTGCCGAGCGCGTGGTTGGAAAAACCGTTTGCCGATTTCTGCCGCGACCTGGCAGCGCTGAAAGAGTTATCCACAATCGGCTCGCCAGATTGGCCAGCACTGGAAATCGCCGGCTGGCAGCGATTGGCCGAAGTTCGCAACCTGGAATTGCTGCGCGGACTGTTCCGACGGCCGCTGGAGCTTTGGCTGAATCTTGATCGGGCACTTTTCCTCACCGAGCAGGGATACATCGTACGTCTCGGCACCTTCTGCGAAGCGCCGCTCACGCCGCGCAATTTCCTGTTGCTGGCAGAACGCGATTAATCCTTCACAGCCTGTGGATAACTCTGTTGATGGAATTCTCGTGGATCCAATATCCACGCCTGTTTCAAGCCAGTAACAGCACTGGTCATTTTTTGTTCACACAAATAAAAAACCGGTAAAACAGGGATTTGCGCATCAAATGAGAACCCGTTCACAAAAACCTGCCTAAGCGCGTTCTCTACAAAGCCTGTTGTGCATAAGCCTTCGAATAAAAGGACATAACCGCCGAATCGCGGACGCCGGCAACCGGCAATTGCGCCAGCCCACCGCCCTTGTTATACAGACCTACGCCGTGCAGGTAGCGCACGCCCGAACAAGAAAAAATCTGACCGACAGGAAGCGACCGTGACGTTCATTTCTTACGCACAGAATTTCGAGGACGTTCGCCTTTGGCGCGCCCTGCAGTATTTTGAAAACGGTTTTTATATCGACGTCGGCGCCAATGACCCGATCCACGACTCGGTCACCAAGGCCTTTTACGATCGTGGCTGGCAGGGCATCAATGTCGAACCGATGCAGAACTACCACGACGCACTTCGCCAGCATCGCCCCCGCGACACGACGCTGCAATGTGTGGCCAGCGACCAGCCGGGCGAGCTGACCTTCTACGGCATTCCCGACACCGGCCTGTCCACCGCTGACCCAGTCGTTGCGCAAGAACGCAAAAACCTCGGCATGGACGTGCAAAGCCTCACCGTCAACGCACGCACACTGACTTCGATCTGCGAAGAACACGCCGCTGAGCGGCCGATCCACTTCCTGAAAATCGACGTCGAAGGCCACGAAGAAACCGTCCTGCGCGGCATGGACTTCAGCCGCTTCCGCCCCTGGATCATCCTCATCGAAACCCCATGGGAGCGCGACCACACCTGGGAACACCTGGTGACCGACGCTGGCTACACCAACGTCCTGTTCGACGGCCTCAACAGCTTCTTCCTGGCCAATGAACACATCAATCTCAAACCCGCGTTCGACCTGCCACCGTGCAACCTCGACAACTTCCAGCTGTGCAAAGGCCACAACCTCGCCCACCCGGTAAACCCGGCACTGGAAACCGCCCTGCAACGCGCCGAACAAGCCGAAGCCGAACTGCGAGCCATGCAAAACAGCCGCGCCTGGCGCGCTGTACAAAAACTGCGCAACGTCCTGCGCCGGGCGTGATTCGCAGAGGGCGCAAAAATAGTCTGAATTCAGGGGTTTACAGAAGCACCCGAGTCGCTATAATCGTCGCCCACACGCCGGTATAGCTCAGATGGTAGAGCAACTGACTTGTAATCAGTAGGTCCCGGGTTCGATTCCTGGTGCCGGCACCATACAAAACGAAGCCCCTGCAGAAATGCAGGGGCTTTGTTGTTTCTAGGGTGCGTTTATTCCAACCCAAATGAAAAGCCCCCGACAGCAATCGCTGTCGGGGGCTTTTCTCCAATCTTAAGCAGCCTCAACCGAAAGCAAAATCCGCCGCCCAAGCTGCTGCAATGCACGCTCGACATTCTCGATCTTGGAGTGATGCAGGAAATCGACTAACCGATCTACCTGGGGTCGTTGTACACCCAAGCGTCGTGCCAGTTCAGCTTTGCTGACCCCAGACTCCAGAAGCGTATTCCAGAGCCCAACCTTTGCCGCAGTCAGTGCAGGCAGACGCAATACCGCGTCACTTTCCTGCTCTCCCGCATCACCTGTCGGAATCAACCGGCGATCATCGACGTAAATCGACAATGCCGTTTCCATCGCATCAATGGCGCCGTCGAGTGCTTCCTCAAGAGTGTCGCCAGCGACGTGCATCTCTGGAATTTCTGCGCAGGACAACCAGACACTGCTCGGCTCCTCGTGGACTTCCAACGCATATTCGAACATCACGTTTCCTCTCATGGGGTACAACTCAGCCTCACCCTTGTGGCCTAGCTGCATCGCCGAAACTCGATTTCGCTTATGCGCATCACGCGCTATTTCGGCAGAGCGACCGTGCAACATATTTGTTACCCATGCAACATAAGTGTTGCATGTGAGTATGTCGGCCTCCTCGCCACCACCTGGCCACGATTGCGCTCCAACCCTCCCCACGCTACCGTCAATCCCGTCGCTGCCAATTCAGCGACCGGGCCTGAGAACCCGAGTAAGATGCAGGCGCACCAGCGCCCCAACCCACGTTTGCCGGCGTTTTTTTGTGCCTGCATTTCCGTGCAATGGCGGCTGTGCGTGGGAGACCTTCGGGTCTGCCGGGTTCCTGTATCTCCGGTTTCTCAGCCTGCGCATAGCTGCCACCCTTTCGCCTGAGAACGAAGTGGCAGCGCTCATTTGATACAGGGAGTTTCACAAATGATTAGCATCGATCCGTCCAGAGTCTGCCCCTTCCACCAACCAGCCAAAGGTAGGTGAAGCCATGACCACCCCCAACGATCTAAAAACCCTCGGCCTCACCCATTTTTCCTTCCAGTCCAACCACGCACTCTTTCGCACCACCCCCGGCGTACCGGTCGCCACCGCTCTCTCCCACGCGTCCCATCTGCTACACATTTCCAAACTGCTGACCTCGGATACTTCTGCCGCCAACGACCCGGAACTCCACGCCTGCGCCTCGCAATATTTGCAGGAGTTGAGCAAGGCGCTGGTCGATGATGCGGTCAAAGTGCTGAGTCCAGATCCATAAACCGTCGCCCACAAAAAAGCCCTCGCATCACTGCAAGGGCTTTGTGTTTCCGCGTCAATCAGTGCCCAGCGCTCTGCCCGCCATCCACATGCAGAATCTCGCCAGTCACAAAGTTCGCGTTGTCGAGATATACCACCGCCTGCGCAATATCGTCGACCTCGCCCATGTGCCCGACCGGGTGCAGCGCACCCAGTGCCGTATGGGTTTCCTCGCCATGCATCGGCGTCTTGATGATGCCCGGCGATACCGCGTTCACCCGAATCCCGCGTTTGGCGTATTCGATGGCCAAGGATTTGGTGGCGGCGTTGAGGCCGCCCTTGGTCAGTGAAGCGAGGACCGAGGGCACGCCGTCGACCGCGTGGTCGGTCAGGCTGGTGGTGATGTTGACTACGTGACCCTTGCCCTGTTTTTCCATCTCGGCGATGGCCAGTTGGGTGATGTAGAAGAAACCGTTGAGGTTGACCGACAGCACCGCCGCGTAGTCTTCCGGGGTGTAGGCGGTGAACGGTTTGGCGACAAAGATGCCGGCGTTGTTGACCAGGGTGTCGATGCGGCCGAAGCGGGCCACGCCTTCGCTAATCACGCGCTGTGCCGTAGCCGGGTCGCCGATGTCGCCGGCGATGGTCAGGATCTGCGG
Source organism: Pseudomonas sp. stari2 (assembly GCF_040760005.1). Lineage (NCBI taxonomy): Bacteria > Pseudomonadati > Pseudomonadota > Gammaproteobacteria > Pseudomonadales > Pseudomonadaceae > Pseudomonas > Pseudomonas sp. Stari2. The sequence goes on along the minus strand of NZ_CP099760.1, from coordinate 546,058 downwards.
GTCGTTCGACGGTTTGATCGAGCGCGAGGTAGCGACGATGTTGTAGCCCAGTTCACGGAAGGCCTTGACCATGCCTTCGCCCAGACCTTGGGAAGCACCGGTGATAACGACGGTTTTTTTCGAGTTGCTCATGATGAAATCCTCAATCAATAAGTGGGTGTTGAATCAGGCGGCAGCCAGTTGTTTCAGCATTTGTTCGTAGTACTCGACCGATTGCGAACCGGACACCAGGTGCTTGCCGTTCAGGATCAGCGCGGGCACCGAGTTGATTCCGTGCTGCCGGTAAAACGCTTGCAGTTGCCGTACTTCGCTGGCGAATTCGTCGTTGGCCAGCACCTTGCGAGCCTTCACCGCATCCAGTCCTGCTTCGGTCGCCAGACGCATCAGCGTCGGGTGATCGTTCGGGTTGTCGCCGTCGCGGAAGTAAGCGCGCAGCAGGATCTTTTTCAGCGCGATCTGCCGCCCTTCCTGTGCTGCACACATCAGCAATCGATGGGCGTCGAAGGTGTTGTGAAAATGCGTGCGCTTCTCCAGATCGAACTCGAAACCGATGGCATTGCCGCGTTCGATTTGCATCCTCTTACCGGCGGCGACGTCTTCGGCGGTGCGGCCGTATTTGCGCATCAAGTGCTGCACCGCCGGTTCGCCTTCGGCGGGCATGTCCGGGTTGAGTTCGAAGGGCTTGTAGGTCAGCTCCACCGAAACCTCGCCGGCCAGATTGCCGATCGCCTGCTCCAGCGCTGTCGCCCCGAGTGCGCACCAGGGGCACACCACGTCGGAGACGAAATCGATGGTTACGGTCGGGGTCATGACTGGCCCCGTTCCGCCAGTTGCCGGCGGTATTCGGTGGTGGTGATGCCGGCGTAGCCCCAGTTATCGGTGTCGACTTCTTCGATCACGATGTGGGTCAGGTCCGGGCGCTTGTTGAGGACGCGTTCCAGGGTTTCAGTGATTTCGGCGATCACCTGAGCTTTCTGCTCACGGGTAACACCATCGCGGGTGATGCGTACGCTGACAAATGGCATGACGACTACTCCAGTGACCTGCCCTCGGGATGATGGTCAGGTGTTGGAGCTCAATGTAGGCGTGTGCCGGGAGGGGAAAAAGTAGGGGTTGGGTACTTCATTTGTGAGGTGGTGTAATGAATAGCCTGTAACAACCCCACCAGAATTTGAGCAAAGGAACGCGTCAGCTCAGCGTGATTGAATGCCTTTTTCTGCATCGTCTTGAGCCTTCAACAGCTCATCAATCGAACCAAAATACTGTCGAAGCAGGAGTGCTTCCCTCATGGCGCGGGCGGTCTTCAGTGAGGGTATCCGCACATGTTCGGGTTTTCGTTGAACCACCATCGCAATTACCTATTTCCAGACAGTGCGACTTATTAGAGACGCTCACTCTGGCAGCCGATATCAGCTCATTCGCAGTGATCTCTGAGACCTGTCCGTAAAAATTGCGGGCAAAAGGCATCCTTCACGTCAGTCGTTTCCCTTGGAAAATCCCCCCAAACGCACCCAAACCGTGCACTTTTTTTGACCCCAATCACCCCCGCGTCACCAAAAACCTCGATTCTGTGTCAGCCTCCAGCCATCGGCGGGGACATCAATTCGCTACTAATTGCGCGACAACTATGCTCAGGTACAGGAATATAGCCGGCAAATGGAGCCGTTCAGGCCGTCACGTACACAACAATACCCAGCCCACTTCAGAGGGCATTACCCATGGATAGCAGAACCTTACGCAACCTCATGCGCATCGTGCAGACCGGCTCGTTGTCGGCCGCAGCCGAGCATTCGTGCCTGACTGTGCAGGCCCTGGCCGCGCAGTTGAACAAGGTCGAAGAACAGTTCGGTTTCCGCTTGTTTAGACGATCCAACAAGGGCCTGACGCTGACGCCGCAAGGCACCGAGCTGACGCCCTATATGGACAGAGTGCTGATAGCCACGCGGCAGATGGAAGAGAAAGTCGAGGCGTTGAAGGTACCGGGACAGCGCACGTTGAAAGTGGCGTTGAACACCACGCTGGACCCGGATTTCAACCGGCGACTGATCGGACGCCTGATCGATGTGTTCCCCGACTATCAGATGGAATTCAGCTACGCCGAGTCGATGGAAAATCTCAGCAAGCTGAAGAACGAAGACTTCGACCTTGCGGTGCTGATCGGCCCGCAGCGGCCGGGGTTGCCGAGCATTGTCCTGCCGGAAGTGCAGGTGCAGGTAGTCGGCGCTCATTGTGGTCAGGAGAACGATCCGCTGACGTTACTTGGCAACAAGTTTCAGGTGCGTCCTGCAGAAGATTGCCCGTATTCCCACAGCTTTTTGCGTTTTCTCGACGCCGGGCTGGGTAATCACGAGAACAGTCAGCGGACGATTTATTCCTGCAGCGAAACGCTGACCCTGTCGCTCATCACGCAGATGGACGCGGTCGGCATGGTCTCCCGCGAGGCCGCGCAGAAGAACGGCCTGACGATTTTCCCCGGGTTCGAGGATTTCCTCGAAGTACGCCTGGCGGTAAACAACCCGGATCTGTCCGGCCAGGCGTTGAACGACGTGGTCGATCTGCCGCTACATGAACGAGCCGAGCGCAATGTACGCAGCCGTCCCAACCGCCACACTGAGAAAGAGGTTTTTGCTGAAATACGCACATAACAGCGTCGGAATCGCTGCATAAAATTCCGGGCGATCGAGCTGTATGTGCTGATCCTTGATCAACAAGGGTGTCAGGCTGATCGCAGCGACGATCGCCACCGGCAGGTATTCCAGCGCCCGGGCGACGAAGGGCGGCCAGTGCTCGGTGTTGACCTGCAGCGGTAGCGCTCGTGGCAGAAAGGTCACGGCCATCATCAGCGCGACCACCAGAATCAGGAACGTTTGGTCAGGCATACACCCACTCCACAGCCCACAAACGTGGCGATGAAAACGTTGAACGGCGAGCTGCCAACCAGGCTCAGAGCGCCCATGCAGACCACTGCGGCCAGGGCGGCAATGAGCTTGTTGCGGGTGTTGCACAGCGAGACCAGCACATAAAGCATCATTGCGGTCAGCGCATAGTCGAGCTGATATTTGATCAAGTGCGACGCGTACTGTGCGCACAAGGCGCCGAGCAATCCGCCGATCACCCAGGAGGTGTGGCAGAACAGGTTGAAGCCGATCAGATAACGGATATTCACCGGCACACCGGTGCCCAGTTTGACGCTGTGGAAGGCGAACGATTCATCGGTCAGGCCGCCGGCGTAGCACCAACGCTCCATGCGGCTCAGGCCCAGCGCCCGCAGGGCCTTCGCCATGTAGACCGACATCAGCATGTGCCGTGCGTTGATCAGAAACGTGGTCAGCACGATGGTGGTCAGCGACGCACCGCTGCTGATCAGCGCCAGCGCCGCGAATTGCGAAGCCCCGGCATACACGAACAGACACATTGCCACCGGCAGCCACAGCGGCAGCCCGGCGTTGACCGCCATCAGCCCGAACACGAACGACACGGTGAAATAACCGGCCACCACCGGGCTGGCTTCGGCAAACGTGCGCGACGGCTGACGGTCGACCATCAGCGGCGCACTGCCGGATGTTTCATTCATAGATCCCTCTCAAATGTCCGTTCGCCGTGAGGTTCGCAGAAACCCTGGGCAGTCCAGAAACGCTTGCCCGCGAGGTTAGCATCATCGACGAACAGGAACATCCGCAGCACACCGACCCGTTTCATGTCGGCCGACGCCGCTTCCACCAGTCGCTGGCCGACGCCCTGGCTGCGATAGCGCAGGCTGACCGCCAGATGGTTGATGGTGCCGCGACTGCCGAGCATGCCGCCCAGCACCGCCCCGACAATCTCGCCTTCGACGTCGAAGGCCAGATACGCCGTGGTGGTTTTCTGGATCAGCACGCCGCGCAGGCACTTGGCGTCCTGCCATTCACAGAACGACACTTCGTCGAACTGGCGGAAGAAACGCTCCATGCGCTGCGCGTCCTTGGCCGTCGCGCGCCGCAGCACCACCGGCGTCGAGCATTCGACGCCGTCTATTTGGGTGATCTGATTAGCGAACAATGTCGAAAGCGGTCCCGGGCCGCGAGAAGGAAATCGCCAGGATCTGCCGATAAGCCATGGCATGGGAGTGGGTGTTGCGCGCCGGTGTCACGTAGTGGCGCATGTCGCGGTCGAGGAAGTAAGTGGTGTCGAGGATCTCCTGGTAGGTGGTCGACGCCAGTTGCTGCTCGTGAATGTCGTACAGACGGCTTTCGGCGCCCTCGACATTATTGCGGCCCCAGAAGTGCACACCGCTGAACGGATAACCGTCGCAGTGAATGCCTTCCGGCGTGATTTCAAGTTGTTTGCCGGGTTTGATCTCGATGCGGATCTGATGGATCTGGCATTGCCAGATTTCATCGTGCAGCTCTTCCGGCAACACGCTTTTGTACACTTCGAAATCGGTGTCGATCAGGCTGCGCATCACCGGTGAGTCGATGACTTCGTCCGAGAAGTCCTGGAAGTGCCGGACCACACCGCCCACATAGGCGTTGTTCTCCTTGGACTGCACGTACGCGCGATGCTCAAGCTGCTTGAGCTCGCGAGTCTTGGGGTTGTACTCAAAGTCGCTGTAACGACGGTAACGCATGCCGGCTTCGGCCTGACCGTAGTAACTGTCAGGCTCCATGTTTTCCCAACTTTTGGTCAGTCTGACGAAGTCGGCGAAATGACCGTAGAGATTGAAGTCAGCACCCTGCACGTTGGCGTACTTGTCGCGCCGTAGCGATTCGCCCACTTCTCTGGTTAAAACGATCATTACCAAATTCTCCGCTGCATTGAGCGGCCTAATCTATTAGGTGGAGAATTTGCGTCCATGAGAAAGAATTTCAGGCATTTAAAGCCCTGTTTGAAACGCGATTTGAAACGGCCTCAAAGTGCATTTCAAATGACAAAAACACGGGTATTTATGCTTTTTTCAGAAAAACCGTCAAAAAAAAACCCCGAACCAGTCGGGGTTTTTTATCGCTTTTCGCGGGTTCAACCGATCATCAGAAGATGTTGATCGGGTAATCCACGAACACACGCAGCTCGTTGCCGCTGACGTTGTACTCGCTGGATTTCTGCGAAACACGCAGGATCGAGCTACGCACTTTTACGCTCAGGTCTTTGGCCGGGCCACTTTGCACGACGTACTTGAACTGGTTGAAGATTTCACGCTCGGTGCCGCCTTCGCTGGTGGACGTGGTGATGTTGTCGCCACGTACGTACGCGAAGTTGTAGCTCAGACCCGGTACGCCGAATGCGCCGAAGTCCAGGCCATAGCCCAGCTGCCAGCTACGCTCGTCTTCAGCGTTGAAGTCCGACCAGTAGGAGTTGGCCAGGTAGATGGTGTTGCCACCGTCACCCACGCGCCCCTGACCTTTCTGGTAGCCACCATAGGCGTAACCCAGGTTGCTGTCGCCAGTGGAGCGCTGGTGCGCCACGGTGAACGAGTGCGGGCCGGTAGCGAAGGTCGCTGCCAGGCTCCAGATCTTGTTGTCGTCGCCGGTCACACCGTTTTCGCGGACATAGGAGTTGTCCAGCTTGGTGCGGTAACCGTTGAAGTCCAGGGTCAGGGACTGATCCTTGTCGATCGGGAACACGTAGTTGGCGTTCACGTATTGCTTCTTCAGCACGTCTTCGACGTCGGAAGCGTACAGCGCAGCCTTGAACTGTTCGGTGAACTGGTAGCTACCGCCCAACACGTTGATCGACTTCAGACCACCGCTGTCACGGCCTTCAGCGCTTTTACGCGATTCGGCGGTGAAACGACCGGCATCCAGTTGCAGGCCTTTGATCTCTTTGGAAGTGATCAAGGTACCGGTGTAGCTTTCCGGCAGCAGACGCGAGTTGTCGTAGTTCAGCACCGGCAGGGCCGGCATCTGGTCACCGTAAGTCAGGGTGGTGTTGGACAGGCGGAACTTCACCGCTGCGCCGCCCTTGGACAGGTCGTTGGCCGGGTGGCCGCTGTCGCCTTTCTTGAAGAAGTCGATACCCTGGGCACCGCTGCGATCTTCGCTGCGCTCCAGGTTCAGGGCGTACAGGCCGAATGCGTCCACACCGACACCGACGGTGCCCTGGGTGAAACCGGACGAGAACGTACCGATGGCCGCCTGGCCCCACTCGGATTTGTCCTTGTTGCCGTCTTTGTAGTCACGATTGATGTAGGCATTGCGCAGCAGCACTTTGAGGCTGCTGTCTTCAACAAAACCCTTGGACTCTGCCTGGTCGTTAGCCATGGCCTGAGTGGCGCTCAACATCCCCAATGCGATCAGACTGATCCGCTTGTTCAACATTTTGTTTTCCTTATTACGGGTTGAAACGCGCTGTGTCGAACGGCTGAAACGGCGCTTGATGCACTCTTTTATTCACCCCGAAACAAAAAGGCCCGCTCAAGACACTGTCATGGCGGGCCTGCTCCTGATTTTGAGTCATGGCGGTTAGCCACAGGCGTTGTGGCCGAATCGTAGCCGCGCCCTGAACAATGTGTCAATTTCAAGAATCGTCTTTAAATAGGCAAAAATCGTCTAATAAAAGTAAATTTTTCGAAAGCTACGTGCGGGGAAATGCCTGTAATCAGGGATTTGATGCCCGGTCACGCACAACCATCGAGGCCACAGACCGGCAAGACTTGTGTCGCTGGAGCCGACGGAATCGACTCGCTCAACCATTGTGCAAAGGCCTGCGGTTTGCCGAGCCACGGGCCGATATCGATCAGGGTGAACTGCCCGTCCTGTTCCAGTGCGAAAGTTGGAAAGCCTTGGCCACCGAGTTTCGCCAACAATGCGCGGCTGTTCTTTATGTGTTGACCGGTGTCAGTCGCTTTGAGGGTTTTAAGGAACGTGTCCGCCTCGTAGCCCATCTCTACCGCGCACTCCACGAGCACGGCGTCATCGGCAATTTGTCGGCCTTCTACATAGTGTGCGGTTTGCAAACGACCCAGCAGTTCCAGACCACGCCCATCAATGCTTTCTGCCGCCATGACAGCGGCAATCGGCGGCGCGGAATCAAAAACCGCCGTGTGATCACGCAACAGGCCTTCGAAATAGGCTTCGCCAAACGGCTGTCCAGTGTATTCAGCAATGCGTCGGTCGTGAGGCATCACGTAATTGCGCAGTTGCGGTGAAACACTCTGACGGTTGGCGCCGGTCATCATGCCGCCCGCGTGGGCGATCACCGGCAGCACTTGCTGTGCGGCTTGTACCAGCGGTTTTGCGCCATAGCACCAGCCGCACAGAGGGTCGTAAATGTAGTGAAGGGCCATCTGAAAACTCCGGGAAATCGATGGCAGCCACGTTAGTCCCTCGGCCGTTGCAGAAAAACGCCGGAATGGCTTTCAGTCTGTTTCAGCAATCGGTCGAATGCCCTTGTTGCGAATCTCGTGACAATCTTGAAACAGGCTGGAAACAAATTGACACAATCAACTCACGGAACTTTTCCAGAATAATTAACGGAAGCAAATGCAAAGCATTGCCATTCGCGCACTCGAATTCTTCCACCCTTTCGGATGCGTTTTTCAATGCCTGCCCCGTTCCGTCTCACGCCCGTCACGCTTGGGCTTTCCGCCTTTTTGTCCTCCGGTTTCGCTTACTCCGCGACCGAGCTTCCCGCTACTTCGATCAGTGCCGAAACGCAAGCCGACGACCCACGCGTAAAAGTCAGCAACACCGCGACCCGCACGTCCACCCCCGTGCGCTACGTGCCGCAGGCGATCGATTCGATCAAGACCACCAATGTCGCGGATTACGGCATCAACGACATCGAAGATGCCCTGAGCGGGATTCCCAACGTCAGCGGTGGAGGCGACACGCGCTTCGACAGCCTGCGCATCCGGGGTTTCGATGCCAGCAACGATTTCTATCTGGACGGCATCCGCGACGACAGCCAGTACAAGCGCGACCTGCACAACATCGAACGTGTCGAAGTGCTCAAGGGCCCCGCGGCCGTGCTGTACGGCCGTGGGAGCCAGGGCGGGATAGTCAACCGTGTGAGCAAGGCACCCGAATTCGGCCGCCGCTCGACCGTCGAGGCCCAGGGTGGCAGTGAAGATCTGCGCAGCCTGTACGCTGACCTCAGCGCCGACCCAAGCGAGAACATCAGCCTGCGCCTGAACATGGGCAACATGGACGAGAACAGCTTCCGCGACGGCGTCAGCGGCAACCGCAAACTGTTCGCACCGTCGATGAGCTGGCAGCTCACGCCTGACCTGAACTGGCTGGTGCAATACGAATACAGCCGCTACAACCGCACGCCGGATCGCGGCATTCCCGGGGTCGGTGGACGTCCGGCGGATGTCGGCCGGGACACGACCTACGGTAACGATCACGATTTCATCGACGACAAAACGCAGTCCCTGCGCTCGCGACTCAGCTATGAACTCAACGACAACTGGCAGCTGCGCCACACCCTCGGTGTGTTCAAGCTCGACAGCGATTTCGACAACACCTACCTCACCGGCTTCGACGCGAAAACCAACAAGGTCACCCGCCAGCACTGGCAACAGGATCTGACCACCCGCAACGTCTACAACAACGTCGAGCTGGAAGGTGGATTCGACACCTTCGGCCTCGAGCATCGCTTGCTGACCGGGATCGAAACCGGCAGCCAGCGCCGCGACCCGACGCTGTACAACGCGGCCACCGGCCGGGGCACTCAGCCAGTGCCGTCGCTGGATCTATACAACCCGGATCGCAGCCAGCGCCACACCGGGCGCATGCAGGTGTCGAGCAGCAGCCACACCGAAGTCGAAAGCCGCGCGATCTACGTTCAGGATCAACTGCGCCTGAACGATCAATGGCAACTGCTGGCCGGCCTGCGCTACGACACCTTCGACATCGAGTCGACCAACAAGCTGCGCAACATTTCCGAAGACCGTGACAGCCACAGCACCAGCCCACGTTTCGGCGTGGTCTGGACGCCGTTGCAGAACCACTCGTTCTACGCTTCGTGGACCAAGACCTTCTCGCCGGTCGGCGGCGGTCTGATCGGCATCACCCCGGGTGCGACCGGCAACACCAACGACCTGAGCCCGGAGCTGACCAAGCAGAAGGAAATCGGGGTCAAGAGCGACTGGCTCGACGATCGCCTGAGCACCACCCTCGCCGTCTATGAGCTGGAACTCTACAACCGTCGCACCACTGATCCGAACGACCCGACCCTGACCGTACTCAGCGGCTTGCAACGGTCACGCGGGATCGAACTGACCGGCACCGGCAAGATCGTCGGCAACTGGTACGTGCGCGGTGGCGTCGGCGTGCAGGACGCAACCATCGAGAAGGACAACAACGGCCTGGAAGGCAAGCGCGTCAACAACGTGGCCAAGCACAACGGCAGTCTGTTCCTGACCTGGAAACCGGAGATGGGATGGTACGGTGAAACCGGCCTGACCCTGGTCGGCCAGCGTTACGCCGACAACGCCAACACCACCGTGTTACCGGGTTATGGTCGCTGGGACGCACTGGTCGGCTACCGGCACAAGGACTGGGATCTGCGTGCAGCACTGAACAACATTACCGACCGCGAGTATTACGCCTCGGCCACCAGTGCCTTCCAGATCCAGCCGGGCGCGCCGCGCAGCCTGGTCATGACAGGCACCTACAGCTTCTGATTCGCGCCCATAAAAAAAGCGCTGCCATCCCGGCAGCGCTTTTTACAATCCTTGTTTGTTCTTCTTATCCTTCCATCACATCCCAAAGTGCATCCAGTTCGGCCTCGCTGAACAGGCCAGCGGGGTAACGCTCGATCATCATCCGGCGCGGATCAGGCTCTCTGATCTGACGCGTTCCATTGGACTTCAACCAGTGCGCGACAATCTGGAGCGACTCACTATTTACAGCCATGGGATGCAACGTCCGCTCGCTGATTACGTTCACTTCGGCGTTCATTTCAGCGCTCTCTCCCCGTTCATGAGCGGCTAAGTTATCCAAGGTTTATGACAGAACCGTTGAAGTTCTTCCCCCTCCCTAGTGCGTCATGAGCGATACAAGAGCTATGCCAACGTAATGAATTTGTCGACCAGCGGACATAAAGAAACCCGCAGTCCTGACGGGCTGCGGGTTTCTCTTCAAGCGTGGGCAACAAATGACTGACCGGTCGATTTTTCAATCAACTCAAGCTGTTACATCCGCACTCACTCTTTGTGCGGCGCGGGTTGCTGTTGGGTAAGGCAGTGAATGTTGCCGCCTCCCAGTAACAGTTCACGACCCGGCACCATCACCACTTCATGTTGCGGGAACAGGTTCTGCAGGATCTCCCGGGCCGGGGCGTCCATCGGATCGTCGAAGCTCGGTGCGATGATGCCGCCGTTGACGATAAGGAAGTTCACGTAGGAACCGGCCAGACGCACGCTTGGGTTGCGCTCCTGGGTGCCGTCCACCGGGTCCACGCCCGCGCATTCTTCTTCAGTGGCAAACAGCGGCCCCGGGATCGGCATCTTGTGCACCGTGAACGGGCGCCCCTTGGCGTCGGTGCTGCTTTGCAGCACTTTCATCGCAGCCTGGCAGCGCGGGTAGTTCGGATCCTGCGGATCGTCGGTCCACGCCAGCAGCACTTCGCCCGGACGCACGTAGCAGCAGAAGTTATCAACATGGCCGTCGGTTTCGTCGTTGAACAAGCCATCCGGCAGCCAGATGATCTTGTCCACGGACAGGTTGTCGCGCAGTACCGCTTCGATTTCTTCGCGGTTCAGGTGCGGGTTGCGATTGCGGTTGAGCAGGCATTCTTCCGTGGTGATCAGGGTGCCTTCGCCGTCGACGTGAATCGAACCGCCTTCGAGCACGAAGCCTTCGGTGCGGTAGCGCGGGCTGCGCTCGATCTCGAGGATCTTGCCGCCGACCTGGGAATCGCGGTTCCACGGCGAATACAGACCGCCATCAAAACCGCCCCAGGCATTGAAGTCCCAGTTCACACCGCGCACTTCGCCACTGTTGTTGATGACGAAAGTCGGGCCGCTGTCGCGAACCCAGGCGTCATCGCTGGACATCTCGACCACGCGGATATTCGGCACGTCGAGGCGAGCGCGAGCGTTTTCGTACTGGCCGGCGGACACTGCAACGGTCACCGGTTCGAAACGCGCGATGGCCTTGGCCACGGCGGCGTGAGCAGCCTGCGCCGGCTTGCCGCCCAGACGCCAGTTGTCCGGACGCTCGGGCCAGATCATCCAGGTCTGGGTTTGCGGCGCCCATTCGGCCGGCATGTAGAAGCCATCGGCGCGTGGGGTACTTTTCAAGGTGGTCATGTCGATCAGGACTCCAGGGAACGGTCGAGGTTGTTCAACGCGCCGAACAGGTTTGGACGACGGACGATGGCGACTTTATAAACGATAAATATCGACTTTAAAAGCTAAAAACAAATCCATGATTTTGTTTTTACCGATTAATACCGATAGAAATCGGTATTAATCGGACTATCACAGGCTCAGAGACCTTCTTCGAGCACCTTCGACAGCATGTCGACAAAGAAATCCACGCTCTGGCGCGAGGTGACCATCGGCGGTTTGATCTTGAGGATGTTCAGGTCATCGCCGGTCGGCTGCATGAAGATCCCCAGCTCTCGCAGGCGATCACACAACAGCGTGGTTTCTTCGGTCGCCGGCTCCAGGGTCTGGCGATTGCGGATCAGTTCGACCCCCAGATAGAACCCCGAGCCATGCACCGCACCGACCAGCGGATGTTTATCGATCAATGCTTCCAGCCGCTGCTTGAAGTGCCCGCCAACCACCTGGGCATTTTCCCAGAGCTTTTCCTCTTCCATGACATCGAGCACCGCCATGCCGATCTGGCAGCTCACCGGACTGCCGCCGGCAGACGAGAAGAAGTAACCTTCGGCTTCCAGCGCTTCGGCGATTTCCCGGCGGGTGATCACGGCGCCCAAGGGCTGACCGTTGCCCATGCCTTTGGCCATGGTGATGATGTCCGGCACCACGCCTTGCTCTTCGAAGCCCCAGAAGAAGTGGCCCATGCGCCCGTAACCGACCTGCACCTCGTCGGCGATGCACACGCCGCCCCGGGCACGCACCAGTTCATAGACTTTCTTCAGGTAGCCCGGCGGCAGCGAGATCCCGCCCGCATTGCCGTAGACCGGCTCGCAAATGAACCCGGCCAGTTGCCGTTTCTGTTCGTCGATTTTGGCCAGGTTGTGTTCAACGCTGCGCACATAGTCCGGTGCCGAATCGAGGCCTCGGAATTCGCCACGATAGATATTCGGCGCAGTCACCGGGTGCACCCAGTCCGGACGGCTGCTCAGGGCTCGCGGGTTGTCGGCAATCGACGTCGATACCGCGTCCGCGCCGACCGTCCAGCCGTGATAGGCCTCCAGCACACTGAGCATGTCGCGCCCGCCACTGTAGGCCCAGGCCAGACGGATCGCCAGATCATTGGCCTCGCTGCCGCTGTTGACCAGGAACACCCGGTCCATGCCTTCCGGGGCCAGTTTCAGCAAGCGTTCGGAAAACTCGGCAACCGCCGCATAGTTGAACCGCGAGTTGGTATTGAGCAGTGACCATTGCCGGCTCGCGACCGCCGCCATGCGCGGATGGCCATGCCCGAGTACCGCGACGTTGTTGAGCATGTCGAGGTAGGAGCGACCCTGCATGTCGATCAGGTGATTGCGCCAGCCGCGTTCGATCCGCGGCGGGTCGACGTAATAGTGTTTTTGAGTGCGGGCGAAACTGGCGTCACGACGCGCCAGCAGGGTTTGCGCATCCAGTTCCGGCTCGGCGTCGCAGGCCAGGCCCAGCAGTGCTGCCGGCGATGGTGACAGCACCTGCCACGCCGGTGCGCGGGTCGGCGTGCAGAACAGCGGTGCCTCCAGGTGCGCATCGCGAATCAGTTGCACAATCAACGGACCGTCCACCGACCCCAACACCTGGCCTTTGACCAGCGCCGCGCCGCTGTGCAGCGACGGCGTCACGCCCCACAGGCGCACGCTCAGTTGAGGGCCGTCGAGTCGCAGCGCACCGTCAGCCGACAGGTGCAGAACGCCAGCAAACGGCGCTTCTACCACCGTACCCTGAGGTACGCGCAACTCAACGTGCAGCGGGAACGTCTCCGGTTCCTCGGCGCTGTCCGGCCGGGTGCGGGACAGACGGTATTGCCCGTATCGACTGGCGGCCAGACCGTGAATCGCGGCTGCCTCGTTCAACAAACGTTGATCAATGCCCGGCTGTTCCCAGTTGCCTGCCTCGAAGTGCGCGCTCAACACACCCAGATCGATCAACGCGAATTCGCGCCCGACCAGGCCGGGCAACAACGGCGCGAAGCCTTCACTATCGATAGCCGGCAACGTCTGCCCGACCGCCGAGAGGATCGCCGCCTCCATCAGCGCCAGCGGCACCGACGTGGCGACCCGGAAGATTTCCCATTCATGGGTGAGGTTGTCACGGCTGTAGGTGTTACCCGGATCGATGCTGACCTGTTGCTCGCCACTGAGCACCAGCACCGCCGCCCGCGCCACGATCAGCGGCCACAGCGCCTGCAATTCTTCGTGTTGCAACGGATTGACCGCGTGATAGGCCTGCACTGCCGGCAGGATCACGAACGGATCGCCCCCGGCGTGATGCAGCAACGCGGCACAGGTGACCGACAGATCAGTGATGCGCCAGGTACGGACCAGATCACCGAAATCGATCACACCCTGCAACTGCCAGTGCCGGCGGGTATCACGCTGCCAGACCGCGTTGTCGTCGGTGATGTCCATGTGGATCGCCTGCACTGGTAGCTTTTCCAGCAACGGTTGCAGACGGCGCCCAGCCTGCTCCGCAGCGTTGGCGATCAATGCGCGCTGGTGCTGATCCGCGATCACCGGGAGCAGATGCTCGATCAGTGCGCTGGCGTGGCGCGCGTCCCACTGCAACGTGCGCTCGAGTCCCGGATGGTCGAACCCGGCCAGGGCCAGGTCCATTTCACCGCAGAGCCTGCCGAATCCGGCGACGACTTCGTGACCAAGATGATCGAGCGCGGTCAGTGGCTGACCTTCGATGTAGTCGAGCAGCCGCACATGCACAGCTTCACCGCCGATCTCCAGCGACAACAGGTCCTGGCCGTCATTGGCCGAGATGACCCGGGGAACGGTGACATCGCAATGTTCGGCAAGATATTTCAGACCCGCGTGCTGGGCCTGCAACTCCACCAGCGAATAATCACCGCGGCAGATCTTCAGCACGAATCGCCCGCGCTCGCTGTCCACGCGATAGTTGAGGTCCTGCTGGCTGCCCAGTGCCTGCAACGTGCCGTTCAGCCCGTAATGCTGCGCCAGAACCTGCAACGCCTGCTCCGCGGTGACCTGTGGACCTGGCAGACTGGCGCGATGAATCAACGTGGCGAACGACATGGAACGACCCCTGAAATTTTATTAGGCGCCTATATCGCCACTGCTTAAGGCGATAAGCAACCCCCGACCATCCGTCCCCCCGAGTCTTGGGAGGCAAGGTTTTTTGCAAGTCTGCTCTCGTACCCTCCGGCACTTTGCGCAAGAATGTCGGCCATCCGTACCAGCCAATGGAAAAATTCATGAATGTAATCACCACCGACCTGCCCGGCGTTCTGATCATCGAACCCAAGGTATTTGGTGACGAGCGCGGCTTCTTTTACGAAAGCTTCAACGCCAGGGTTTTTCAGGAAGCGACCGGCCTTAGCCCTCAATTTGTCCAGGACAACCATTCCCGCTCGCAGAAAGGCGTCTTGCGCGGTTTGCATTACCAACTGGATAACACCCAGGGCAAACTGGTTCGCGTCACTGCCGGTGAAGTGCTCGACGTAGCCGTCGATATCCGGCGCAGCTCGCCGCACTTCGGCCAGTGGGTCTCCGTGCGCTTGTCGGCCGACAACCATCGTCAAATGTGGGTACCTGAAGGCTTTGCCCATGGCTTTGTGGTACTGAGCGAATTCGCTGAATTTCTCTACAAGACCACTGACTATTACACCCCTTCGGCCGAACGCTGCATTTGCTGGGACGACCCGGATCTGGGCATCGACTGGCAGTTGGACGAAGAACCAAAACTGTCGATCAAGGACCAGGCTGGAACACTCTTCAAGGACGCTGACGTCTTTTCCTGAATGCCTGTGTGAAACTTCAGCGCCACTGCGCATCCGACAACGGGTGCGCAGACTGCGACGGCAAGCCTAGGCATAATGCGCCTGTATCCACAGGCGCTCGATGCTCATGACTCCGACCCTTCCCCGCCGCCCCCGCTGGCGCAGCCTCGCCCTGCTGGCCCTGTGCCTGGCCCCGCTGCTGTGGCCGCTGGAGCATCTCGCCGAGCGTTACTACCGCAGTGAGCTGGCTGGCCAGAACCGCCAGACCCTCGACCTCTACGTCGCCAACCTGCTGGGCACTCTGCATCGTTACGAAGTGCTGCCACAGATCCTCGGCGACCTGCCGGCACTGCGCGCGGTCGTCGGCGCACCGGACGATGGTGTCACCCAAGGCAATGCCAACCGCCTGCTGAAGAACATCGCTTCCCAGACCGGCGCCGAAGTCATGTACCTGATGGACACCACTGGCCGAACGCTGGCGGCGTCGAACTGGGACAAGCACGACAGTTTCGTCGGGCGCAATTTCTCGTTCCGGCCTTATTTCAGTGAAGCCATGGCCGGGCGCCTGGGCCGCTTCTTCGGCCTCGGCACCACCTCTGCCAAACGCGGCTACTTCTTCGCCGCGGCCGTGCGCAATGGCGAAAAAATCATCGGCGTGCTGGTGATCAAGGTCGACCTCGACCACACCGAAAGCCTGTGGGGCAAAACCCCGGAGCAACTGTTGGTGACCGACCACAACGGCGTGGTCATCCTTACGTCGCGTCCGGAATGGCGCTTCCGCTCGACCCGTCCATTGAGTGGCGACGAACGCTCGGCAATCACCGCGATCCAGCCCTATCCGACCCGCGAACCGCGCCCATTGAACCTCAGCCCGACCGCCTGGCTGACCCAGACCCGGGACATCGAAGAAACCGGCTGGAGCGTCAGCATTCTTGCTCCGCGCACCCTGATCGACCGCCCGGTGCGCACCGTGGTGGCCGTCGGCGGCGCCACGTTGCTGGTGGTCATGCTGTTGCTCGGGCTGATGATGCAGCGCCGTCGCCATTACCTGGAACGGATCGCTTTCGAAGCCAAGGCGCGGCGGGAACTCGAAGGTCGGGTCGCCGAACGGACCAGCGATCTGGAAGGACTCAACCGACGCCTGAAACAGGAAGTGCTGGAGCGCGAGCAGGCTCAGCAGGAACTGGTCCGGGCCCAGGACGATCTGGTGCAGGCTGGCAAACTGTCAGCGCTCGGGACGATGTCAGCGAGCATCAGCCACGAACTCAATCAACCGCTGGCAGCGATCCGCAGTTACGCGGAAAACGCCGAAGTGCTGCTGGACCATCAGCGCACCGACGACGCCCGCGGCAACCTCAAACTGATCAGCGAACTGACCGGGCGCATGGCGTCGATCATCGCCCACCTGCGCGCTTTCGCCCGCCGCGATCGCCACGCCCCGGAAAGCGTAGCCCTGCAACCGGCGCTGGACGATGCGTTGGCGCTGCTGGCCAAACGTCGCCGGAGCATGGACGTCGAGCTGATCCGCGACCTGCCCGCCGCAACCTTGTGGGTCGAGGCCGGGGAAACCCGTCTGCGCCAGGTCCTCGGCAATCTGCTGGCCAACGCCCTCGATGCCCTGACCGAGAAAGGCCCGCCGCGCAAATTGTGGCTGAGTGCCGAATCCACCGGCGAAGGCGTCAATCTGTACATTCGCGACAACGGCCCGGGTTTCTGCATGGAAGCGCTGGGTCGCGCCAGCGAACCGTTTTACACCACCAAGACCCGCACACAGGGGCTTGGTCTGGGGTTGGCCATTTGCGAAACCCTGATGCGCGCCTTCGGCGGTGAGCTGTCGTTCGCCAACCACAAGCAAGGTGGCGCCTTGATCACCCTGCGGCTGCGCGCCGGCGCGCCCGGGGTCAGCCTGCAACCGTCCGAGGATCGAAGTGCATGACCATCGACAACCGCATTCAGGTGGTGCTGATCGACGACGATCCGCACCTGCGTCAGGCCCTCGGCCAGACGCTGGATCTGGCCGGCCTGAAAATCCTTCCGCTGTCCGAAGCCAAGGGTCTGGCCACCCAACTGGAGCGTGACTGGCCCGGCGTGGTAGTCAGCGACATTCGTATGCCTGGCATGGATGGTCTTGAGTTGCTCCATGAACTTCACGCTCAGGATCCCGAGCTGCCCGTGCTGCTGATCACCGGCCATGGCGACGTACCGCTGGCCGTGCAGGCCATGCGCGCCGGCGCCTACGACTTCCTCGAAAAACCGTTCGCCAGCGACGCACTCCTCGACAGCGTACGCCGCGCACTGGCCCTGCGCCGTCTGGTGCTGGACAACCGCAGCCTGCGCATGGCCCTGAGCGACCGCAACGAACTGAGCGCCCGACTGGTCGGCCACTCGGCCCCTATGGCACGTCTGCGCGAGCAGATCGGCGCACTGGCCGCGACCAAGGCCGACGTCCTGATCCTCGGCGAAACCGGTGCCGGCAAGGAAGTCGTCGCCCGCGCCCTGCACGACCTGTCGAGCCGGCGTAACGGCCCGTTCGTGGCGATCAACGCCGGGGCACTGGCTGAGTCGGTAGTGGAGAGCGAGTTGTTCGGTCATGAGCCCGGCGCCTTCACTGGAGCGCAAAAACGGCGGATCGGCAAGTTCGAATTCGCCAATGGCGGCACGTTGTTCCTCGATGAAATCGAAAGCATGAGCATGGATGTGCAAGTCAAACTGCTGCGCATGTTGCAGGAGCGAGTCGTCGAACGCCTCGGCGGCAATCAGTTGATCCCGCTGGACATCCGCGTCATCGCCGCGACCAAGGAAGACCTGCGCCAGGCCGCCGATCAGGGGCGGTTCCGGGCGGACTTGTATTACCGCCTCAACGTCGCGCCGCTGCGCATTCCGCCGCTGCGCGAACGAGGCGAAGACGCGCTCGTGCTGTTCCAGCACTATGCCGATGAAGCCAGCGCTCGCCACGGTCTGCCACCTCATGAACTGCAACCGGCACAACGGGCGTTGCTGCTGCGTCACGCATGGCCGGGCAATGTGCGGGAGTTACAGAACGCGGCAGAGCGTTTTGCCCTCGGCCTGGAACTGGCGCTGGATAACACTCAGCCCGACGGCGGCAGCGCGACCATCGAGGTCACCAGCGGTGGCCTCAGTGAACAGGTGGAGCATTTCGAGAAGTCATTGATCGCCGCCGAGCTGGCCCGCTCGCACAGCTCGGTGCGCAGCCTCGCCGAAGCCCTGGGCATCCCACGCAAGACCCTGCACGACAAACTGCGCAAGCACGGACTGAATTTCGCCGACAGCAGCAACCATGGAGACGAATCCGAATGAAGCACGACAGCCATTATCTGGAATCCGTCCTCCATCACGACATCCCGCTGACCCGGGACATGGGCCTCAAGGTGCTCGACTGGCACGAACAGCAGCTGCGCCTGCACTTGCCGCTGGAGGCCAACGTCAATCACAAGAGCACCATGTTCGGCGGCAGTCTGTATTGCGGCGCGGTGCTGGCCGGTTGGGGCTGGCTGCATTTGCGTTTGAAGGAAGAAGGCATCACCGACGGCCACATCGTGATTCAGGAAGGGCAGATCAGTTATCCACTGCCGGTGACTGGCGATGCCACTGCCATCTGCCCGGCGCCAAGTACGGCCGTTTGGAAAAAATTTATAGCGATGTATCAGCGCTGCGGGCGGGCGCGATTGACGCTGCACACGCGAGTCGTCAATGCGGGGAGCGATGAGGATGCGGTGACGTTCAGCGGGCAGTACGTCCTGCACCGCTGAGATGTGGAGGTGTTCTTACGAACGGGCCAGCTCCAACAGCTTCGAGCGCCACGCCGCTTTTGCCGGCAGCGCGAGGAAAAACTCATTCAGTAGTGATTCTCTCGGCGGATAGCAGAACGCTTCGCCGCTCAAGTCCAGCACCTCACCGCCCGCGCCTTCCAGAACGCCCTGCGCCGCCGCCGTGTCCCACTGGGACGTCGGCGCCAGTCGCGGATAGCAGTCCGCCGCGCCTTCGGCCAGCAGACAGAACTTCAGGGAGCTGCCGATATTGGCCAGCTGCAACTCGCCCAGGCTTGCGCTCAAACCGGCCAGCAAGCGTTCCTGCTCCGGGCTCGAATGACGGCGGCTGGCAACCACAGTGAACGCTTCGCCAGGACCTGGCACGTCACGAACCTGAATCGCCACCGGCGTGCCGCCTGTATCACCACGCCAGGCACCGATCCCGGCACCGCCGACGTAGAAGCGCCCGTTGGTCGGCATCGATACCACGCCGAAGACCACCCGACCATTTTCGATCAGGGCAATGTTGACGGTGAACTCTTCGCTGCCGCTGATGAACTCCTTGGTGCCATCGAGCGGATCCACCAGCCACCAGCGCTGCCACTCGGCACGTACGCTTTGCGGGATGTTGGCGTCTTCTTCGGACAACACCGGGATGCTCGGATCCAGGGCGGTCAGGCCGGCAACGATCACATGGTGTGCAGCGATATCCGCGGCGGTTACCGGCGAATCATCGGACTTGGCGGTCACCGCCACATCGGCGCGCCAGAACGGCAGGATCGCCTCGCCGGCCCGCAACGCCAGTTCAACCACGGGCGCCATCATCGGATGGGGAAAATTCATCGACATCTCACTCATGACTGGAAAAAGCCGCGCTGGGTCAGCAGATCGCGGGCCAGGTACAACGCCGCCAAGGCACGACCTTCGGAAAATTGCGGATTTTGCGCCAGCGCCGAGAGATCCCGCAGGTTGACCTTGTCCACTCGCATCGGCTCCGGCTCGTCGCCTTCCAGTCGCTCTTCATACAGATCGCTGGCGAGCACCACCTGGATTTTCTGGCTCATGTAACCGGGGGACAACGACAACTCGGTCAGGTGCTCCAGCTGTCGTGCGCCAAAGCCGGCCTCTTCCTTGAGTTCACGCTCGGCCGCCGCCAGCACGTCTTCGCCCGGTTCGATCAACCCTTTGGGCAGGGACAGTTCATATTCGTCGGTACCGCCGCAGTATTCCTCGACCAGCACCGCGTGCTCGGCATCGAGCATTGCCACGATCATCACCGCGCCATAACCGGCGCCCTTGCCCACCAGCCGCTCGTAGGTGCGCTCCACACCGTTGGAAAAGCGCAGCTTCAGCTCTTCGACGCAGAACAGACGGCTGGTGGCGACGATTTCCCGGGCGAGTACGGTTGGTTTCTGGCGCATGCAAAGCTCCTTGGCGTGAACGCGCTACTATAACGCGGCTTTTCCGATTGTTTGCGTCGGATATCTTTCTACCGTTCGAGACGTTGCCATGCCTTCATTACCGTGGTCCGACATCGATACCGTTCTGCTGGACATGGACGGCACGTTGCTGGATCTGCACTTCGACAACCATTTCTGGCTGGAACACTTGCCGCAGCGCTACGCCGAACTGCATGGTGTGAGCCGGGCCATGGCGGAAATGGAATTGCAGCCGTTGTTCGAACGCCATGCCGGTCAATTGCAGTGGTATTGCCTGGACTTCTGGAGCGCGGAATTGAAGCTGTCGGTGCGCGAGCTGAAGCTGGAAACTGCCCACCTGATCGCCCTGCGCCCCGACGCCGACACTTTTCTGGCTGCAATCAAACGGGCCGGCAAACGCGTGGTGATGATCACCAACGCGCACCGCGATTCACTGTCGCTGAAACTGGAACGGGTTGAACTGGCGCCGTACTTCGAGCGACTGATCAGCTCTCACGATTACGGATTCCCCAAGGAAAATCCGCAGTTCTGGGACGCCTTGCAGGCCGATATCGGATTCGACCCGGCGCGCAGCCTGTTCATCGACGACACCTTGCCGATCCTGCGCAGTGCACAGGATTTCGGGGTGGCGCATCTGTTGGCAGTGAAGGAACCGGACAGTCGCAAGGGGCCGAAGGACACGGCGGAATTTGCGGCGGTCGAGGATTATCGGGATTTGATCAGCGGACTCTGAACGTTGCAGGAGCTGCCGAAGCAGCTCCTGCAGGTGTGTTGTTAATCAGGAATACGCAGCGTCTGCCCCGGATAGATCTTGTTCACGTCCTTGAGCAGTGGTTTGTTGGCCTCGAAAATCTTGTTGTACTGGTTGGCGTTGCCATACACCGCCAGGGAAATCGCGCTGAGGGTGTCGCCCTTTTTCACCACCACAAAACGTGCGGCGGCCACCACCGGCCCGGTGACGGTGATCTGGTCATCGACACTGCCCACGCCTTCGATATTGCCGACGGCCAGCAGAATCTTCTCTTTCTCTTCCTGGCTCGCTACTTCACCGGTGACCGTCACCTTGTCGCCGTCCACGGTGGCCTGGACATTCGGGTTACCCAACCCGACCTTGCTGATGTGTTCCTTCAACTGCTCGCTGGCATTGGCGTTGCCGGGGGTCAGCAGGTCGATCAGCTTCTCACCGGCCTCTTTTACAAAGCTCAAAAGACTCATAGCGCACACTCCTTGATTTAAGTTCCAGACGCCCAAGCCTAGACCACCACAAACCAACCCGGTTCCAGACCGACCAATGACCCTGTCGCCGCGCAAGCGGTAGAATCGTCCACCCTTGCCAGCGCCCCGGAGCGAAGATGGACATCAAGCAGCTGAAATTCCTCATCGCCCTCGACGAAACCCGCCATTTCGGACAGGCCGCCGCCCGCTGCCACATCACTCAGCCGACCCTGTCGATGCGCCTGCGCAGCCTCGAAGAAGAGCTCGATCTGCCGCTGGTCAATCGCGGCCAGCGCTTCGAAGGTTTCACCGCGCCAGGCGAGCGAGTGCTGGCCTGGGCCCGTACGGTGCTGGCGGCTTACGACGGCTTGCAAGCGGAAGCGGCAGCCTGTCGCGGCAACCTGATCGGCACCTTGCGCCTGGGGGTGGTGCCGCTGTCGAGTTTTGATCCGCTGCCGTTGATGCAACGCCTGCACGCTGCACACCCGGAACTGCGCTTCGAATTGTCGGCACTGAGTTCCGAGCAGATCCTCGAACAACTGGCGGACAACCGGATAGACATCGGCGTCTCGTATCTGGACCGCCTCGATAACGAACGTTTCGAATCCCTGGCCTTCGACGAAACCCGCATGGGCCTGCTCTACGATCAGCGCTCCTTCAGTTTCGGCGAGGCACCGCTGAGCTGGCAGGCGCTGATCGAACTGCCGCTGGGCATGCTCACCAGCGGCATGCACTTTCGCCAGTCCATCGACCACAACTTCCACAGCCGGGGCCTGACACCAAAGCCACTGTTGCAGACCGACGCCGTGCATCAATTGTTACAAGCTGTGCACGGCGGATTCTGCTGCGCGATCATGCCGCTGGACGGCGGTCTCGAAAGACTCACCGATCACCTGCGGCTGCAACCTATCGAAAACGCTCAGACCCTCGCCCGACTGGGCCTGATCATGCGCCGCGGTGCCCCGCGCTCGGCGCTTGCCGAGGCCTGTTTCGCGCTGTATCAGAAATCGCCAGTGGCCGCTTGATCGACAGCATCTATCGATAGATCGACACTAGCGATTAGACGCGACAAGTTGCCGCGCCTAGTCTTAACGTTGATCAATCCGTCGGTGATGCCATGAACGCCAAGCGCCCGGCCTGCGCGGCGCCTGCACTCGAAACGCCCGCGCCCGCCGCCAGTCAGACCTACAGCTACAGCGACCTGCCCCTGGCGGAGTCGGCCAGCACCGCGCTGGCCGAGGAAGTCGCCTTGGCGATCGCCTACAACGGCATCAGCCAGGCCGTGATGCTGGTGACGCCAACCGACCTCGAAGACTTCATCGTCGGCTTCAGCCTGGGCAGCGGCATCATCGAAGACGCCTCAGACATCTATGACCTGCAACTGACCGGTTCGGGCTCGGCGCAATACGCCCAGGTGACTATCGCCAATCGCGCCTTCTGGAACCTCAAGCAGCAACGTCGGCAACTGGCCGGCACCAGCGGTTGCGGTTTGTGCGGTGTGGAGGCGGTGGAACAGGCGTTACCCGATCTCAAGGACCTGCCCGGCGCGCCTTTGCCGCCGGTCGAATGGCTCGACGGTCTGCGCCAGCGCATCGGCGCGTTCCAGCCGCTCGGCCAGCATTGCGGCGCGGTGCACGCGGCGGTGTTCATGAATGCCAGCGGTGAATTGCTGCTGGGTCGTGAAGACATCGGCCGGCACAACGCTCTCGACAAACTGATCGGCGGCCTGATCCGGCAAAAGATATCCACAACCGGAGGCCTGGCGATTGTCACCAGCCGCTGCAGTCTCGAATTGATCCAGAAAGTCCTGCGCGCCGGGATCCAGACCCTCGTCAGTCTGTCCGCGCCCACCGGCCTCGCCGTTCAATGGGCCCGTCGCCACAACCTCAATCTCATCCACCTGCCGCAGAAAAATGCGCCGCGGGTGTATAGCCCAGAAATGGAGAAACACCCGTGAGCCAACACCATCAAGCCGACCAGAAACCCGTCCCGCGCTACAAACCCTACAAGGGCCCAGCCGGCGGCTGGGGCGCACTGATCAGCGTGGCCCAGGCCTGGTTGACCAGCGACAACGCGCTGAAAAACCTGCGCATGATGCTCAAGACCAACCAGAACGGCGGCTTCGATTGCCCGGGCTGCGCCTGGGGCGATTCGCCGGAAAGCGGCATGGTCAAGTTCTGCGAGAACGGCGCCAAAGCGGTCAACTGGGAAGCAACCAAACGTCGAGTCGATGGCAAGTTCTTCGCCAAACACAGCGTCACCTCGTTGCTGGAGCAGAGCGACTACTGGCTCGAATATCAGGGCCGTCTGACCGAGCCGGTGGTGTATGACGCCGAAACCGACCGCTACAAGCCCATCAGCTGGGACGATGCGTACGCGCTGATCGGCAAACACCTGCAAGCGTTGTCGAGCCCGGACCAGGCCGAGTTCTACACCTCGGGGCGCGCCAGCAACGAAGCGGCGTATCTGTATCAGCTGTTCGTTCGCGCTTTCGGCACCAACAACTTCCCCGACTGCTCGAACATGTGCCACGAGGCCAGCGGCGTAGCGCTCGCGCAAAGCGTCGGTGTCGGCAAAGGCACCGTGACCTTCGACGACTTCGAACACGCCGATGCGATTTTCGTCTGGGGCCAGAACCCCGGCACCAACCATCCACGCATGCTTGAACCGCTGCGCGAAGCGGTGAAACGCGGTGCTCAGGTGGTCTGCATCAACCCGCTGAAAGAGCGCGGCCTGGAACGTTTCCAGCACCCGCAGCACCCGATCGAAATGCTCACCAACGGCGACAAGCCAACCAACACCGCTTACTTCCGCCCGGCATTGGGCGGCGACATGGCGGTGCTGCGCGGCATGGCCAAGTTCCTGCTGCAGTGGGAACGCGATGCGCAAAAGGCCGGTGCGCCGGCGGTGTTCGATCACGACTTCCTCAATGAACACAGCGTCAACGTGCTGGAATACCTCGGTGTCGTCGATGACACGCCGTGGGAGCAGATCGTCGCGCAGTCCGGCCTGCCCCTGGTCGAGATCGAGCAAGCGGCGCGCATGTACGCCAAAGGCAAGAACGTGATCATGTGCTGGGCGATGGGCATCACCCAGCACCGCCACTCGGTGCCGACCATCCAGGAAATCGCCAACCTGATGCTGCTGCGCGGCAACATCGGCAAGCCCGGCGCCGGTCTGTGTCCGGTGCGCGGTCACAGTAACGTGCAGGGCGACCGCACCATGGGCATCAACGAGCGTCCGCCGGTGGCGTTCCTCGATTCTCTGGAGCGTCGCTTCCAGTTCAAGGTGCCGCGCCACAACGGGCACAACGTGGTCGAAGCGATTCACGCGATGGCCGAAGGCCGCGCCAAAGTGTTCATCGGTCTGGGCGGCAACTTCGCCCAGGCCACGCCGGACAGCCCGCGCACCTTCCAGGCCCTGCGCAACTGCGACCTGACCGTGCAGATCAGCACCAAGCTCAACCGCAGCCACCTCGCCCACGGCAAGGACGCATTGATCCTGCCGTGCCTGGGCCGTACCGACATCGACATCCAGACCGAAGGCCCGCAGGCCGTCACCGTGGAAGACTCGTTCAGCATGGTGCACGCCTCCAACGGTCAGTTGCAGCCGCTGTCGAACCAGATGCGCTCGGAGCCGTCGATCATCGCCGGCATCGCCGCCGCCACACTGGGCAGCAAACCGGTGGACTGGAACTGGCTGGTGGCCGACTACCGGCGCATCCGCGAACTGATCGCCGACACCATCCCGGGCTTCAAGGATTTCAACGAGAAGGTCAAGAACCCGGGCGGCTTCTACCTCGGCAACAGCGCCGGCGCGCGCAAGTGGAACACCACATCGGGGCGGGCCAACTTCAAACCGAACATGCTGCCAAAAGACCTGATCCACGAACGCACCCGCGCCACCGGCAAACTGCCGGACCTGATCCTGCAATCGATGCGCTCTCACGATCAGTACAACACCACGATCTATGGTCTCGACGACCGTTATCGCGGGGTGAAGGGACAGCGTGACGTGCTGTTTGCCAACGAAGCGGACATCATTCGTCTGGGCTTCAAACCGGGGCAGAAGGCTGACATCGTGTCGCTGTGGGACGATGGCCGTGAGCGTCGGGTGAAGGGCTTCACGCTGCTGGCGTTCGATATTCCGGCGGGTCAGGCAGCTGCCTACTATCCAGAGGTGAATCCGCTGGTGCCGCTGGAAAGCACCGGGGACGGCAGCCATACGCCGACGTCGAAATTCATCGCGATCCGATTGGAAGCGGCGAGTGAGTCAGGGTTGATCATGGCCAAGTCGGCCTGATACAAAACTTTTCTGCGCCCACAAAAAAAGGCCGCTTTTGCATAAAAGCGGCCTTTGTGAAGTAGCTAAAGACCGGCCAAAATCGGTTAAGTTCCATCCAAAAATCAGTAACTTGCATAATTGTATACAGGTCGTGTTATTCGTCGGATTTCGATTGTCAGCCTTGTTACACAGCCTCAGGATCGCGCCGTCATCCCTTTGAGGCTCCTCTATGAAGTTCTCCCAGATTCTCTTGTTGTCCCTTGGCCTGGTCAGTGGCTTCGCTTCTGCCGGAGGCACCACCGAAGCAGGTGTGGGCGGCGCATTGGGCGGGGTTCTTGGCTCGGTCGTCGGTCAGTCTTTAGGCGGCAGCACAGGTTCAACCATTGGCGCGGCCCTGGGCGGCGCGGGTGGTAGTGCGGTGGGCGCCAACAAACACAGCCGTGGCGAAGCGGCCATTGGCGGTGCGTTGGGCGCAGCCGGCGGTAACGTGGTTGGCCGCAGCATGGGCGGCACCACTGGCAGCCTGATCGGCGCCGCAGCAGGTGGCGGTGCCGGTGGCGCGTTGGGTAACTACATGGGCAACGAAAGCAATCGCGAAGACCGTCGTTATGATCGCGGCCGTGATGATCGTCGCTACTATCGTGACTACCACCATGGTCGCGGCCATGCCTACGGCCATCGCAAGCATCACCGCTACTACCGCGACTGAGGCTTGACCTCATTGCCGGTACAGCCAGATCGCAGCTCCCCCGAGCTGCGATTTTTTTTTGCCTGTCAGACCGCCAGCCGTTCCAGCGCCCCGCGCAAACCGGCCGGAATCGCCACCGGCTGGTTCGACGCCCGATCAACGAACACATGCACGAAACGCCCGGCCGCACAGGCTTCACTTTCATCAGCCTTGAACACCGCCAGCTCGTACTGCACCGAACTGTTACCCAGCTTGCCAACCCGCAGACCGATCTCGATCCGGTCTGGAAACGCAATCGAGGCGAAGTAATCGCAGGACGAACTCACCACAAACCCCACCACCTCGCCGTCGTGAATATCCAGGCCACCGACCTGAATCAGGTAGGTGTTCACGGCCGTGTCGAAAAAGCTGTAGTAGGTGACGTTGTTGACGTGACCGTAGGCATCGTTGTCATGCCAGCGCGTAGTGATCGGCTGGAAATGCGGGTAATCGGTGCGTTGCGGCATCGGGTTGGACATCAGTGTCGATTCCTTGAGTGATCGGGCCAGTCTAAAGGTAAAAACCTTTTCCTCGCGCTGCCAGCTCACCAATCAATTGCGCTGGCCGCCACTGATCACCCTGCCGGGTCTCCAGCGCCAGCAACCGCTTGTGAATGTCTGCCAGCCCCTGGTCGTCCGCCCAGGCCATCGGCCCGCCCCTCTCCGCCGGGAAACCGTAGCCATTCAGGTAGACCTGATCGATGTCATGGGCCGATTCGGCAATCCCTTCCTGCAGGATTTTCGCGCCCTCGTTGACCAACGCCAGAAGGCAACGCTCAAGGATCTCCTCGGAGCCGATGTCACGGCGATGAAACCCCAGACTTTCGCTGACGCTCAACACCAGCGCATCCACCTCGGGGTCATGCTCGGCCTGACGACTGTCCGGTTCGTAGTGGTAATAGCCGTTACCGGACTTCTGTCCGAAGCGCCCCAGCTCGCACAAGCGGTTATCCACTTGAACCTCTGGCGCTTCCTGGCCCTTGCCGGCGAGCTCACGGGCACGCCACTCCAGGTCGATGCCAACCACGTCGTACATGCGAAACGGCCCCATGGCAAAACCGAAGCCCTGCAACGTCGCGTCTATCTGCTGTGGCCAGGCCCCTTCGAGCAGCATCTTGCGCGCCTCGAGCACGTAAGGATGAAGCATGCGGTTGCCGATAAATCCGTGACAGTTGCCTGACACCACACTGACCTTGCCCATACGCTTGCCCAGTTCGAGCGCCGCTTCCAGCACGGCTGGCGAGGTTCGCGCACCACGGACGATTTCCAGCAATTTCATGATGTGCGCCGGACTGAAGAAATGCAGGCCCAACACCTGAGTCGGGCGTCGTGTCGCGGCGGCAATTGCATCGATGTCCAGCGCCGAGGTATTGCTCGCCAGCAGTGCCTCCGGCTTCAGCAAGCCATCGAGCTCACGGAAGATCTTCTGCTTGAGCTCGAGATTCTCGTACACCGCTTCGATCACCAGATCGACATTGCGGATCGCCACATAATCCGCCGCCGCGCTGACCCGGACGATTCGCGCATCGGCCTCGACCTGATCGATACGCCCCTGACGCACGTTGTGCGCATAGGTATCGGCCACCGCCTTCAGCGCCTGCTCAAGCATCTGCGGATTGTTATCGACCCATTGCACTGACACGCCGGCGTTGGCCAGGCACATGACAATGCCGCGGCCCATGGTGCCGGCGCCGATCACGGCGGCCTGGCGGATTTCGAAGGATGTCTGGCTCATGTTGTTCTCTTGTTGGAGATCCAAAGACAGCCTTCACCATAGACAGCCACCGGGCTTTTTTGAAGTTTATTGCCGTGATGATCGACATTCAGCAGATGGATTCACCGCTTCAGAGATGCGCCTGAGCCCAGGCCCGCACGTCCGCGTAGGAATACTCCTCCAGCGCCGCATACCCGGAAATGGTCCGTGCCTTTAGCTTGGTGAACAGCGGCACGCTGATCCCGCACAGAAAGCGCGTCAGCCGCTCCGCCGAAGGCGCACTGCCGGTCTGTTGCTCGTGCCTGTGGATAAAGTCGCTGCACAACGCCGGAAAACTTTTATCCACAAGCGCCGGCAGTTCCGGAGGCGCCGGCAACCGGGCAATCTGCCCGTGACACACCGAGCAATGCCCGCACTGCTCGGGGGCGTTGTGATCACCGAAGTATTCGGCCAGTCGATAGCCCAGGCATCGCTCGGTGGCGAACAATTCGAGCATCGCGTGAATCCGCGCCACTTCGGCCTGTTCGTGACGGGAGAAGTATTCATGCAACTCGCTACTCAAGACCTGGCTGTCGAAGGCACTGTGAAGAACGTTGTAGACCTCGGTCATCTGTTTGCTTTCCAGCTCGACCCAGCCCTTTTCCTGGAAGTAATCCAGCGCCTTCACCACGCGGTTGCGCTCGGCCGAATACTGCGAATACATCGCCTCGAAATTCACCGTGGCCCAGGTCCGTGCGCGGCTCGAAGTCTGGATGATCGCTGCGACGAAATCCCTGCGCTCGCCCTCGAAACGCTCAAGCAACGCCTCGGGTTCCAGCAGGTATTTGAAACGATATTCGGCGTAGTACGCGTAGCGCGGGGCAATCAGCCCTCGCAGCTCCAGTTGCACCAGCAACGTCTTCAACGGCAGCGCACGGATATTGCTCTGATCCGCCAGCGGCCCGAGCAAAAACTCCCACTGACCTTCAGGCGCAGCGGCCTGCAACTCGTCCAGCACGTGGCGAATGCCATCGCGCTCCGGCGTGTCGCCGTAGACGAAGTTTTCCAGCACATTGAGGCTGTCGCGGTTGGCCAGCACCAGGCAGTCGGAGGGTTGCCCGTCTCGCCCGGCACGGCCGATTTCCTGACTGTAGTTTTCGATGGATTTGGGCAGGTCGAAATGCACCACGTTGCGGATGTCGCTTTTGTCGATGCCCATGCCGAACGCGATGGTGGCGACGATGCAATTGGACTGCCCGCCCATGAAGCGCTTCTGGATCGCTTCCCGTTGTTCGTGGGGCAGCCCGGCATGGTACGCCTCGGCCTGGATGCCATTGCGCCCCAGATGCTCGGCGAGGTGTTCGGCGGTTTTCTGCTGGGTGACGTAGACGATGCTCGGCTGGCCCGTTCGCTCGGCCATCCACTGCACCAGCCGTCGACGCTTGTCCTCGCCGCGCACCGGCTCCACCAGCAGGTTGAGGTTGGGTCGATAGAAACCGGTTGTCACTACGTCTTCGGCGGCGATGGCGAACTTCGCCTGCATGTCGGCAATGACTTTCGGCGTTGCGGTGGCAGTCAGCAGCAGGGTCTGCGGGATGTTGAACTGGCGCTGGTAGTCCGGCAGCTTGAGATAGTCGGGCCGGAAGTTGTGGCCCCATTCGGAGATGCAGTGCGCCTCATCCACCACCAGCAGCGAGATCGGCACCTGCTGCAAAAAATTTCGAAAGCGCTCGTTTTTCAGACGCTCAACGGAAATCATCAGGATCTTCAGTTCGCCCGAACGGGCGCGGGCCATCACATTATTGGCGTCTTCGCGGCTTTGTGCCGAGTCGATGCTCCCCGCCGAAATGCCGTGGCGCCGCAAGAACTCAAGCTGGTCCTGCATCAGCGCCAGCAACGGCGAGACCACCAGCGTCAGGTGTGGCAGCAGGAGAGCCGGCATCTGGTAGCAAATGGACTTTCCCGACCCGGTGGGAAAGATCGCCGCCGCCGAGCGCCCGGCCAGCACGGCGCTGATTGCCGCTTCCTGACCGGGTCGAAATTGTGGATAACCGAAAACCTGTTCCAGGGTGTTGTGCATTCGCTGTCACTCCGTTGACCGCTGTGATGCCAACAGCCTAGCGGGCGATCGCAGCGAGTCGAGAATAGGTCGGGGGGCAAATCGATACGGGATGATACAGCGTCGGCAGCTCCGCCACGGGATCAAACAAATGAAACACTTTGTTCATCGCAGCGTGAATCGACCTGAGGGTAATGTCCGTCACGCATAGAGCCAGGATGGCCGATGCCCATGGATTTTTATCAAGGAGTGAACATGTCGAAACCTTTGAAACTGCCCCTCGCCCTGATCTTTGCATTCCTGCTGCTGGGTGGATGTACGCCCTCTCCCGACAACTTCCCCCCGCCCTGGGCTTGCGCCGCGACAACGGGTGAAACCCTTTCGGCCTGAACACCCGCAAAGCATCGTCAGGGCCGCAAGACAGCCACCCGCAGTTGCTCATCCAGTACCCGCTCATGCACGTCCAGGCTTTTGCTTGCCCATTGTGCATGGGCAGGGCTGATATCACCGGTGAATGCCGCCGCCAGTTGGCGCAGATCGGCGACGCTGCGCACCCGTGGGCAAAACGCTTGTTCATCACAATTCTGGCTGGCATTACGGTAAGTGCTGAGCAAGCGATCCCACAGACCGTCGCGCACTTGCCGGATCGACTTGAGCTGCATTTGCTGCACACCCAGTCGTTGTTTGAGTCCCGTTTCGTTCAGCGCTTCGCTGGCCAACAAGGCCTTACCGAAGATCAGCACCTCAGCGCGGGAGGCCGTATCGATGTTGTCCTGAGTGGTGAGCGCGTCCGGCCAGCCACTGCGCTCCAGATTGGCAAGCGCCAGCCCATTGCCTGTGTCGGAAGCCACCGCCAAACGACAACCACTGGCCCACAGCAAAATGATCGAGGCCATTCGTAGCCACTGCATACCTAATTCCCTTTAAGCGTGTGTCGGACGTCTGGAAACGCCCTACGGATTCTGGCGCGCACCATACAGAGGTTTAACGGGAATCGCCCGACAAACACGCGGGAAATTTCGCTGATCAGGGTTTGGCTGTGAAAAAGCTTGAAAAACGCGTAGGGCAAATGCCCGAACCCCGGAAAAACCCCTACGAATTCTGTCCATCGTGGCTGTCTTGTTCCGCTCGAGGGCGCCCTTCTATAGTGGCCGGCGCGACTGAAAGCACTGTGTCGGCCCGCTAACGCGACTTCGTAAAGGACTCACCCGATCATGAACCCGTTCAAACCGCTAAACACCCGATACCGCGCACTCACGACCAGCTATAACGAAACGCCCGTGCTGGTCATTGATACCGAGGCGAGTCACCGCGATCTCCTCGACGCCGCCGATCAGCGACTGCGTGCAGCCAACAACCTGCTGGAAACTCTTTACTGCCTGTGTTTCAAACAGGCCGATGTGAAAGACATCCCCAACATCGTCAATGCGCTTTATTTATTGACGCAGGACGGCTGTGACCTGCTGGAAGTTGCCAGGCAACGAATAAATAATTGACGCCACCCGCCAAACTTACAAAGTTCGCAACAACCCGTCTCTTCCATGACTGCAAAGTTCAGAACTAGTCTGTTTGCTCTTTCATCAACCAAGAGCAACAACATGACTACGCTGACTATTTTCTTTTGCGGTACAGGTTCCACAAAGTTTGATAATGCCCACGAAAATTATTGGGATGGCGAACTCGTTTCCACACTCGCCTCCCACCACGCCGGTCGCGAGTTTGCCGAATGGATCGTGGTCGATGGCCCCGGCACCAGCAACCTGCAAGCCGATGACCTGTTCACCAAATCCAAGGACTATGGCCTCAGCGGAACCCTGTTCGGCAAGGGCTGGGAGGAAAACGTCCAGCACGCGATGAACATCATCAAAGGCAAATGCGACTGGCAGCGCGAGCAGTTGACCGAAGCGGAATACAACCGCCTCAAGGCTGCCGGCATTCCGATTGAAGATGTAAAGATCGAGGGTTCCTGGCTATGGCGCAAATATAACTATGGCGAGCGCAGCGTCACGCAACAGAAGTTACAAGAGCAAATCATTAAAACCTTCCGCAAGGACGGTGTTATTCCAACAAAGGTCAATCTGGTGGGCTGGAGCCGTGGCGGCATTAGTTGCCATATGCTGGCCAATGCCATGTTCAATGACAGTGCGCTGAAAAACATTCCAGTCAATATCTTTGCCATTGATCCTGTGCCCGGTATCGGTAACTTTCAGGAACACCGGGTAAAGCTCAATTACAACGTCAAAGAATACGTGGGCTTTTATGCTCGGGACGAACGTTCCAAGGGTTTCAGCTGCGTCATTCCGCAAACCGCGACCGGCACCAAAACCAGCATTTTCCCCATGCCAGGTCGTCACGCCACCCTGGTCGGCAATGCTTCGGCCGATGGTGTCAGTGGTCCGAAGGTTGTGGCCGAACCGGGCCTGATCGTCCGCCACTTTGCCGAGACCTGCCTGAAACGCTGGGGCACCGTGCTCGACAAGAACCTCAACCTTACTGACGCCGACCTTCGAAACCACACCGCCGCCATCGTCAACGCGGCAGCGAAATACAAAGCCATGGAGAAGTGCTCCTACACCTGGTTCACCGAACTGGATCAAGGTGAACGCTACGTGTCGCTGGGCAGCAAAGGCGTCCCGTTCTCGACAGTGAAAGGCACGATCTACACCCCGGCGACCGGGCTGACGACGAGTGTGCTGGATGTTGAGGGGTATCGGGCGATTCGTTGAAAACCATGATTGATCTGTAAGAACGGCCTGCCCGAATCTGCATCCCGTTCCTACACGCAGCGGCGCCTTGTCTTCTATCGGCGCCGGTGGGTCGAAACCTATAGTTGTGACTGTCGCTGCCCAATCAGCGATTCAGGTTTGGTCACCTGAAAAACAGAGATAACTGATGCATGCCCTTGTATGCTGCCGACCTCTTTCTGTCGGCACGCTATATGGCGGGCTGTGTTTGGGACGCTTCGGCGTACCGGGTTATCTCTGCCGGTTTGACCAACTTGAACACAGTCCGCCTCCACCGCTTGGTCACGGTAGCAGCGGTTCATCGATGCCTACAGAGATAGAAAAAATGAAATCATGGAACGAGCTCCACTCCGATCGCTACCGTCCACTCGACTCCAACCTCACCGACACCAAGCCCCTGGTCATCGACACCGATGCCAACCCACAAGACATCCTCGAATGCGCCGTCCAGCGTCTGCGTGCTTCCAGCCACCTGCTGCAAACCCTCTACTGTCTCTGCTTCAAACACGCCGACGTCGAAGACATCCCGCACATCACCCACGCGCTCTACCTGTTGACCAAAGACGGCTGTGACCTGCTGCAAGTCGACCAGCAGAAAATGCTCAGCTGGAAAGCCCCGGCCTGACGAACTTCGGGCAGGCGTGTTCATGGCTAGAACTGCCTGCCTCTATCTAGAACACTGACGCTGGCATTTCCGGCGCAAAACTTAAGGACCTGAATTTTGCAAACTATTATTGATTGCGTACGATGGGAGCCATTGTTCAACCAAGGGCTTGCTTTCATGACCACTGAAACCATTGATCACAGCACTCTCACGCGACTGTTTGAGAACGGTTCGATCAGTAGCGCACATATCGTCGCCAGGCCCGGTGGCTGGTCGATTCAAGTTCAGCAAGGAAGCAAAGAGTATTCACTGGCAGCACAACGCAGTGGCCAGGTGCGGCTGTTCAAGCGGTTCGAAACACTGGTGACCTACCTGCAAGGAGTGGGTATCAATCACTTCGATGTGGACGCCTCCAGTTATGATCCTCTTCAAATAAAAACCTATGCTCGCCCTGATCGCGCCGAAGCGATGAAGCAAGCTCATGAAGCCGCTGCATATGAAGAATGGGTCAAACAACAGGTACAAATCAGCATTGATGACCCAAGGCCCAGCGTCAGCAATGAAAACGCTCGCAGGATATTTGCCGCCAAGCGGGATGCCCTGCGTCAGCGAGTACGTTGATGAGGTTGGTCTGGCGCCAAAAGGCGCTGGATGACCGAGACAACATCATGGAGCGTATCGGACAGGAAAATCCCGTTGCAGCGATTGAACTCGATGAGGTTTTCGAACTGAAAGGAGAAAGCGCTCGCAAGCACCCTGCCATATACCGAAAAGGTATCGCGGAAGGCACCCGCGAAATCGTCGTCACCCCAAACTACGTCATCATCTACACAATCAAAGTTGATGTTGTGGAAGTGCTGCGAGTGCTGCATACCAGACGGCAATGGCCATGATGGCTGGAGAAAAAATGCTTAGGAGTTTGCGGATCCTTAAGTAGCATTATTCTGGCTGCTTAGCACGGACTCTGCGGGAATAATGGCAGTTGATCTGACAACGAAGTCCAACCGATCACCCACAAAAAAGCCGCCCTCAAGAGGCGGCTTTTTCATTCACCAGAACTAAGTCTTACAAATTAGGCCCGGCAGCCTTGATCGCGTCGCTCACGTCGAACTTCTTGAAGTTCTCGATGAACAGACCGGCCAGTGCTTTGGCAGCTTCGTCGTATGCAGCCTTGTCAGCCCAGGTGTTGCGCGGGTTGAGCAGGTTGGTTTCGACGCCCGGTACGGCCAGTGGCACGTCCAGGTTGATGGTGTCCAGGTGTTCGGTTTCGGCACCGACCAGGGCACCGCTCTGGATCGCAGCGATCACGGCGCGGGTGGTCGGGATGTTGAAGCGTTTGCCGACGCCGTAGCCACCGCCGGTCCAGCCGGTGTTGACCAGGTAGACCTTGGAGCCGAAGCCCTTGATGCGCTTGATCAGCAGCTCGGCGTATTCACCCGCCGGGCGCGGGAAGAACGGTGCGCCGAAGCAGGTGGAGAAGGTCGACTTGATGCCGCTGCCCGAACCCATTTCAGTCGAGCCCACCAGTGCGGTGTAGCCGGACAGGAAGTGGTAGGCCGCCTGCTCGTTGTTCAGGATCGACACGGGCGGCAGTACGCCGGTCAGGTCGCAAGTCAGGAAGATCACAGCGTTCGGCTCGCCGCCCAGGTTCTTCTCGGAACGCTTGGCAACGTGCTCCAGCGGGTAGGCTGCGCGGCTGTTCTGGGTCAGGCTGACATCGGCGTAGTCCGCGTGCTTGGCATCGTCGATCACGACGTTTTCCAGCACGGCGCCGTGCTTGATGGCTTTCCAGATGACCGGCTCGTTCTTCTCGGACAAGTCGATGCACTTGGCGTAGCAGCCGCCTTCGATGTTGAAGACAACGCCTTCACCCCAGCCGTGTTCGTCGTCACCGATCAGGTAACGGCTTTCGTCGGCCGACAGGGTGGTCTTGCCGGTGCCGGACAGACCGAAGAACAGGGTCACGTCACCTGCTTCGCCGATGTTGGCAGCGCAGTGCATTGGCAACACGTCGGAAGCCGGCAGCAGGAAGTTCTGCACCGAGAACATGGCTTTCTTCATTTCACCGGCGTAACGCATGCCGGCGATCAGCACTTTTTTCTGGGCGAAGTTGAGGATCACGCAACCGTCGGAGTTGGTGCCGTCACGCTCAGGCACGCACTCGAAGTTGGCCACGTTCAGCACTTGCCACTCTTCACGACCGGCCGGGTTGTACTGGGCCGGGTTGATGAACAGGCAACGACCGAACAGGTTCTGCCAGGCAGTCTGAGTGGTCATCTTCACGGCCAGGTAGTGATCTTCGGCCGCGCCTACATGCACGTGGGAAACGAAATGCTCTTGCGCGTTGTTGAACGCCTCGACACGAGCCCACAGCGCGTCGAACTTGTCGGCCGGGAACTTGCGGTTGATCGGGCCCCAAGCGATAGCGTC
Source organism: Pseudomonas sp. stari2 (assembly GCF_040760005.1). Lineage (NCBI taxonomy): Bacteria > Pseudomonadati > Pseudomonadota > Gammaproteobacteria > Pseudomonadales > Pseudomonadaceae > Pseudomonas > Pseudomonas sp. Stari2. The sequence goes on along the minus strand of NZ_CP099760.1, from coordinate 510,065 downwards.
CTGGGTGGAAGGCTCTTCAACGATGAAACGGTCGACTGGCGAACGGCCGGTACGGTGACCGGTGCGAACAACCAGAGCGCCGGTATCGGCAAGCTCGCCTTCACCGCGTTTCAGGGCTTCTTTTACCAGATCATCAACACTCAGATCGGTGTACACGGCGTTATTGGCTTGCGTCATGAGATTCCCCGTCGGCCAGTGGCCGAGTGTGCTCCAAACGTTTTGTAGTAGAAAGTCGTGCACTACTACCGCGAAAAAAGTGGGCCGGATTATGCCAGAAAAGCCCAAAAAGAGTAGGGTCCTCCCGTCGTAACGGCGTTATTCCGTCGTTGAGCAGTGAATTTACCTGCGCTGAACCGTTTTAGTGCCGGGTATCTGACGGCGTCTCGACGCCCGCGCCAGCGAACAATTGAGCGATATCCGCCGCATCGAACAGGTAGCGTTGGTTACAGAACTGGCAATCGATCTCGACGCTGCCACCCTGCTCGGCCACCAATTGCTGCGCATCTTCCAGACCCAGGCTGACCAATGCATTGCCCGAACGCTCGCGGGAGCAACTGCAGTGGAAACGCAATTTCTGCACATCGAACAGACGAACCTGCTCTTCATGGTAGAGGCGATGCAGAACCGTTTCGTTGTCCAGGCTCAACAGTTCATCAGCGGTCAGGGTGTTGCCCAGCGCGGTGATGTGCTGCCAGCTGGCGGCGCGTTCATCTTCATCTTTCAGGCGATCGGCCGGCAGTTGCTGCAGCAGCAGGCCACGGGCGCGACGGCCATCGGCACACAGCTTGAAGCGGGTGCCGACCTGCTGGGACATGACGAAGTAGTTGGTGAAGCAATCGGACAGGGTTTCGCCGTCGAGGTCGACGATACCCTGATAACGCTGGCCTACGGTCGGGTCGATCGTCAGGGCCAGAACGCCGTTGGGCATCAGGTCGGCGAGGGTTGCGTCAGGGGCGATCAGGTCCGCCTCATAACGGGCCAGGCCACGAATTTCGCGCTCGCTGGAGCACTCGATCATCAGCAGCGGAATCGGGCCTTCGGAGCGTGCCTGAAGAATCAGCAAGCCATCGAATTTCAGGGTGCCCACCAGCAGCGACGCGGCAGCCATGAATTCGCCCAGCAATTGCGCAACCGGCTCCGGATACGGGTGCTTGGCGAGCACTTCGGCGTAGCTGCGTTCCAGCGACACCAGTTCGCCGCGCGTGTCGCTGTCATCGAAGATGAAGCGTTGGGTGTAATCGGTATCGAGGAAATCGGTCATAGGTCTAGGTATCTGATTTTAATGACAAAAAGGTTACAAAGAATGAAAATCCCGCGCTTCTGGCATCCATTTTGATGCCTATGTTCAGCCACGGGAGGCATTTTATGAACAATCCGGGTTTGTTCCAATCAAGGTGGAACCTCGGCCGGCTGGTTCTGTGCAATGCAGTGCCATTGGCACTACTGGCTTTCTGGTTATGGCCTACAGGCCAGATGCTGTGTGTGGTTTTCGACGAGTGGCTGTTCCGCTCACTCAATACTCCGCTGGCCAGCAACCCCATATGGCTCCACATCTGGGCAATTGCAAGTCTGCGCCCGTTCGACGTTGTCGTCGGACTGATTCTGCTGACGCTGCTGATCAAGGGCGACTGGGTCTTCAAGGCGATTGACGTACGTCGCGCGTTCTTCGGATTTTTCTCGATCCTGCTGCTGATGGTGGTGATCCGCGCGCTGTTTTCCAAATTTGCCGACCACATGGGCTGGCAGCACAATAGCCCCTCCATGGTGCTCGAAGGCGCCGTCCATATGAGCGACTATTTCCCGCATCTGGAGAAGACCTTTGAGCTGAAGGATCGCTCGAGCCAGAGTTTTCCCGGTGACCATGCTTCGGTGCTGCTGATCTGGGCGCTGTTCATGGGCGTTTTCAGTCGCTCAGCCGGCCAGTTCCTGACAGTCTGGGGCCTGGCGCTGCTGTTCATGCTGCCGCGGCTGGTGGCCGGCGCGCACTGGGGCCAGGACGATTACATCGGTGGCCTGCTGCTGGCGGTGTGGGCGCTGGGTTGGGGTTACTACACGCCGTTTGCCTATCACGCGGCGAACTTCTGGCTGAAGGTCACGGCGCCAATCTTTGGGCTGCTGGGCAAGTTGCCGGTGGTTTCGCGGATGACTGTCGTGTCCGCACGATAATCGACGACCGCTGAAAAAAATCGCAGCCATTGACGAGTCTTGAGTCAGGACCGGCAGGCTGCGTTTTTTTTATTCTCCGCCACTGTTCCCACGAAATTTAAACAGATCCCGGCGCTGCTTCTTGCTCGGTTTGCCATCTGTGGTTACGCCCAAGGCGCCCGCCTTGCGCATCGCCGCAGCCGCCTCGCGCTTGGCGACACTGGCTTCGGTTTCCGCATACAGCGTCTGCGCTTCCGGCGCGCCACGACGCACGATCGACAGGGCTTGCACCACAACGGTCTTTTCATCGAAGCCGGTGCGAATCTCGAATTCATCGCCGATGCGTGGCTCTTTGCCAGGCTTGCAGCGCTCTCCCCGACAATGCACCTTGCCGCTTTCAATGGCGGCTTTGGCCAAGGCCCGTGTTTTATAAAAACGCGCAGCCCACAACCATTTATCGAGACGGACCTTGTCGTCCTCTTCCTGTTTTTGCGCCATATGAATTCCTCGTTCAGCCAGTAGTCGGAACTGTACTACCGATTCTGTCGGGCGCAAGAACCCGGCCCTCCAGATAAACTGTGATCTTCGCCGGTTCACCGGCATGGAGTGATCGAGTGACCAAATTTCCGTCTTCATTGACCTCGCCCAAACCGGGCTGTCTGGGCTGCCAGCAAAGCGAGCCGCTGGGCTTCGACTTTTCCTTCGCTTATCAGCCCATCGTGGATCTGCGTGACGAGTCGGTATACGCCTACGAGGCACTGGTTCGTGGTGCGGCCGGTGAAGGCGCACTCACCGTGCTGGACCAGATTACAGAAGATAACCGCTACCGTTTCGACCAACTCTGCCGGACTCGCGCCATCGAAGGCGCGGCCGCGCTTAATATGCAGACACACTTGTCGATCAACTTCATGCCCAACGCCGTCTATCGTCCAGAGTTATGCATTCGCAGCACCCTGGAGGCCGCCAGGAAACACAATTTCCCGATCGACCGGCTGATTTTCGAAACACTGGAAAGCGAGCACGTAGATAACTATCGCCATTTGACCAATATTCTGCGTGAATACCGCGAATTCGGCTTCAAGACGGCCATCGACGATTTCGGCGCCGGTTATTCGGGGCTCAATCTGCTGGCCGATTTCCAGCCGGACCTGATCAAACTCGACATGGCGCTGATTCGCGATATCGACCGTGACCGTGTTCGTCAGGCTATCGTTCGGGGGATTGTCACAATCTGTGCGGAGTTGGACGTTACAGTCATCGCCGAAGGCATAGAAAGCGCTGGTGAACGGGATTTCCTGGCGGACTGCGGAATATTTCTGATGCAGGGATTCTGGTTCGCCAAGCCTGCATTCAAAGCGTTAGCTCAGGTTTCCCCTGGAGCGTGGGCGCATTAATTGTTGGTTTTTTTCCATTGAAGACATTTGACCATTTGACCGTTGTCGGTCTGCGCGAGTGGGTGGCGCTCCCGGACTTGGGAGTCGCGGGCCTTCGGGCGAAAATCGATACCGGTGCCAGCACCTCCAGCCTGCACGCCACCGACATCGAGCCGTTCGAACGGGACGGCGAGAAATGGGTGCGCTTCACCGCGCACCTGGGCACGGTGGTGCAGTTGCGCCACCGGCGTTGCGAAGCGCCGCTGGTCACCCGCAAGACCATCAAGAGTTCCAACGGCCAGGCCCAGGTGCGCTACGTGATCAGCACCACCCTGGCCCTCGGTGATCGGGTCTGGCCGGTCGAGTTCACCCTCGCCTGCCGCAAGTCCATGCGCTATCGCCTGTTGTTAGGTTCCAAAGCCCTGATCGACGGCCAACTGGTGGTCAATCCGGGCATCAAGTATGTACAAGACAAGCCGGTGTTCCCGGTATCTACCTCCTCCACAGGTGTTGCATGAAGATCGCTGTGCTGTCGCGCAATCCGCGTCTGTATTCCACCCGCCGTCTGGTCGAAGCCGGAACCGAACGCGGGCATGAAATGGTAGTGATCGACACCTTGCGCGCCTACATGAACATCGCCAGCCACAAGCCGCAGATCCACTATCGCGGCAAACCGCTGGAAGGTTTCGATGCGGTGATCCCGCGGATCGGCGCATCGGTGACGTTCTATGGCTGCGCAGTGCTGCGCCAGTTCGAAATGATGGGGGTGTTTCCGCTCAACGAATCGGTGGCCATCGCCCGTTCCCGGGACAAGCTGCGTTCGCTGCAATTGCTGTCACGCCGGGGTATCGGCCTGCCGGTGACCGGGTTCGCCCACTCGCCGGACGACATTCCCGACCTGATCGACATGGTCAACGGCGCGCCGCTGGTGATCAAGGTGCTGGAAGGTACTCAGGGCATTGGTGTGGTGCTGTGCGAAACCGCGACGGCGGCGGAGTCGGTGATCGAGGCGTTCATGGGCCTGAAGCAGAACATCATGGTGCAGGAATACATCAAGGAAGCCGGCGGCGCGGACATTCGCTGCTTCGTGGTCGGTGACAAGGTGATCGCGGCGATGAAGCGTCAGGCCAAGCCCGGGGAATTCCGCTCCAACCTGCACCGGGGCGGCAGCGCCAGCCTGATCAAGATCACCCCGGAAGAACGCATGACCGCGTTGCGCGCTGCCAAGGTCATGGGGCTGGCGGTGGCGGGTGTCGATATTCTGCGTTCCAACCACGGGCCGCTGGTGATGGAAGTGAACTCGTCACCGGGTCTGGAAGGGATCGAAACCACCACGGGCAAGAACGTGGCGGGGATCATCATCGAGCACCTTGAGAAGAATGGCGGACCGAACATGACCCGCACAAAAGGCAAGGGTTGAACCTTGAATCAGGCGGCCGCAAGGCCGCCTGAAACTTAAACCGCGTCCCGCGGCAGCATCAATCCCAGCGGCAAGCGCACCCGCGCCTCCAGCCCGCCCCCGGAGCGGTTGCGCAACTCGACATTGCCACCGTGCATCGAAGCAATCCGCTTCACAATCGCCAGCCCCAGCCCGGTGCCCTTCCCGCCCCGCGCCCGGTCGCCGCGGGTGAACGGGTTGAAGATCGCTTCAAGCTCGGAAGGATCAATCCCCGCCCCACGGTCCATCACACTCAGCACCACGTACGGCGCGCTGGTGTCACCGGACACATAGGCCGCAACGTCCACACTGCCGCCGGCATGATTCAACGCATTGCCGATCAGGTTGTTCAGCAGACGTTTCATCGACACCCGGCGCAGCGGGAACGGCTGGATCGGCTCCAGGCGCAAACGCACTTTCTCTTCACTCTGGTTGTACGGCGCCGCGACTTCACGCACCAGATCGCTCAGATCCACTTCTTCCACGGATTCGTCCCGACCATCGCGAATGAACGCGAGGAACTGGTCGAGGATCGCGTCCATGTCTTCGATATCACGCACCATATCGTCGGTCAGGTCGGTGCGGTCGCCCATCAATTCCAGTGACAATCGCAATCGGGTCAGCGGCGTCCGCAGGTCATGGGAAACCCCGGCGAGCATCAGTTCTCGTTCACGACCAGCCTGTTCGACGTCTTCAGCCATCTGGTTGAAGGCGCGATAAACTTCGGTCATTTCGCTGGGTGTATCGCTGATCGGCAGGCGCACGCTACGGCCCTGACCGAGCTGCCGCGCGGCATACACCAGACGCTTCAATGGCTGGTTAAGCTGGCTGACGAAAATCCAGGCCGACGCAGTCGAGAGCAGACCGATGGCGAGGAACCAGCCGAGCACGTTCCAGATTTTCTGGCCGCGCAACGGATGCGGGTACAACGGCACCTTCAACCACCCGTCACCCAGGCTCGGAGCGCGCACCCACAACGCCGGCGGCGAATGCATGCGCAGTCGAACCTCGGTGTCCGCACCCAGTTCCGCCTGCATCTGCCGCTGGTAGATTTCGCTGTACGGCCAGTGCTGTTCGCCTTCCGGCACACCGGCACCGACCACCCGTATCAGGGTCGCGGCATCGGCGATCTTCGCGCGGTTCTCTTCATCGGCGGCCCAATAGGCACGCAGCGTCAGGGCGACGCCGTGGCTGTATTGGCGATCCACCAGCACATCCTCGTTCATCAACAGATAAACCAGGGTCAGTGCCTTGGAGAACAATACGACGATGAGCACCAGCCAGAGGGTGCGGGAGAAGAAGCTTTGGGGGAACCAGACAGGGGTTTTCATGGATAACCGCTACGCACTTGCAGGAACGAGCAATGCTCGCATATTGCGGATAGCGAGTCTGCGGAGCCGGCACTTTCGACCGTTGCCCGCAGACCCGCTCCTACAAATCACCCGTCACTTGGTGGAGTTGCCATCCGGCACGAACACATAACCCACGCCCCAGACAGTCTGGATATAGCGCGGTTTGGACGGATCGGGTTCGATCATCCGGCGCAGACGGGAAATCTGCACGTCGATGGAACGCTCCAGGGCATCCCACTCCCGGCCACGGGCCAGGTTCATCAGCTTGTCGCGGGTCAGCGGCTGACGGGCGTTCATCACCAGGGCCTTGAGTACCGCAAACTCACCGGTGGTGAGCATGTGCACTTCATCGCCGCGCTTGAGTTCGCGGGTGGCCAGGGACAGTACGTAGTCGCCGAACGTGACGTTTTCTTCTTCACTGCCTGGCGCGCCCGGCACCGGTGCGGCCTGACGGCGCAGCACGGCTTTGACGCGAGCCATCAGCTCGTCCGGGTTGAACGGCTTGGCCAGGTAATCGTCGGCGCCCAGTTCCAGCCCCTTGATCCGGCTCAGTTCGTCGCCCTTGGCGGTGAGCATGATGATCGGGATCTGATTGTTCGCGCCACGCAGACGACGGCAAGCGGTCAGGCCGTCTTCGCCCGGCAGCATCAGGTCGAGAACGACCAGGTTGAACACTTCACGGGACAGCAGACGATCCATCTGCTCGGTGTTCGGTACGGCGCGGGCACGGTAGCCCTTGCTGACGAAGAAGCGTTCCAGCAGGCTGCTCAGCCCCGGATCGTCGTCAACAATAAGAATTTTTTCGCCTTCAGCAGTTTGTGCAGTGCTGCTCATTGGATACTCCTTTTAGCTCGGCGCGCATTATGGCGTAGCTGCCGTTATACGCACCGTGTGCATTGTTAGCAGATTTTTCCTTCACTGCCAGAAAACCGGGGCTTGAGCCTACAGACCGCGTCGCCCCCGAATGACAGAACGCCGGTTATAATGCGCGGCCTTTTGTGCCAGGCAACGTCTGAATCGTTACCGCAGGTGGCCGTCCTTTATTTTCCGGGTCGCCGCAGTAATTGTTCGATTTCACGGGTCAATGGGATGCCTGTTGACCCAGGCAGCGGCAAGCGTCAGGCCGCCCCACCAGACTCCGGGCCCTTATTTATGCGCCTGCGAGCCTGCTTTCACAATTTGTCAGGTGGTTTTATGGACAGCATCAACAGCCGCATCGCCGAGGAACTCGGCGTACGCCCGCAACAGGTCGAAGCGGCCGTCGCGCTACTCGATGAAGGCTCTACCGTTCCCTTCATCGCCCGTTACCGGAAAGAAGTGACCGGCAGCCTCGATGACACTCAGCTACGTCATCTGGAAGAGCGTCTGCGCTACCTGCGAGAACTCGACGAACGGCGCATCAGCATTCTTTCCAGCATCCAGGAGCAGGGCAAACTCACCCCTGAGCTGGAGCGCGAAATCAAACTCGCCGACACCAAGACCCGCCTAGAAGACTTGTACCTGCCGTACAAGCAGAAACGCCGTACCAAGGGCCAGATCGCCCTGGAAGCCGGCCTCGGCGAGCTGGCCGACGGTCTGTTCAACGACCCGAGCCTGGCCCCGGAAACCGAAGCCGCACGCTTCATCAACGCCGAAAAAGGCGTGGCCGACGCCAAGGCAGCGCTGGAAGGCGCCAAGTACATCCTCATGGAGCGCTTCGCCGAAGACGCCAACCTGCTGGACAAACTGCGCAACTATTTGAAGCAGGAAGCCACCCTCAGCGCCCGCGTCATCGCCGGCAAGGAAGAGGAAGGCGCCAAGTTCCGCGACTACTTCGAACACGACGAACCACTGAAAAGCATGCCGTCGCACCGCGCGCTGGCGATTTTCCGTGGCCGCAACGAAGGCATTCTCAGCTCCGCACTCAAAGTCGGTGAGGAACTGCCGGGCACCCTGCACCCGTGCGAAGGCATGATCGGCCAGCACGTCGGCATCCAGAACCAGAACCGTCCGGCCGACAAATGGCTGGGTGAAGTGGTGCGCTGGACCTGGAAGGTCAAGCTCTACACCCACCTGGAAACCGACCTGCTGGGCGAGCTGCGCGACGGCGCCGAAACCGAGGCGATCAACGTATTTGCCCACAATCTGCACGACCTGTTGCTGGCCGCCCCAGCCGGCCCGCGCGCCACTCTGGGCCTCGACCCGGGCCTGCGTACCGGCTGCAAGGTCGCGGTGGTCGACTCCACCGGCAAGCTGCTGGATCACGCCACGGTTTATCCGCACGTGCCGCACAACAAGTGGGATCAGACCATCGCCATCCTGGCCGCCCTGTGCGCCAAGCACTCAGTCGACCTTATCGCCATCGGCAACGGCACCGCCAGCCGTGAAACCGACAAACTGGCCATCGAACTGATCAAAAAATATCCAGCAATGAAAATGACCAAGGTCATGGTCTCCGAAGCCGGCGCATCGGTGTACTCGGCATCGGAACTGGCGGCCAAGGAATTCCCGGATCTGGACGTATCGATCCGTGGCGCCGTGTCCATCGCCCGTCGCTTGCAGGATCCACTGGCCGAACTGGTGAAGATCGATCCGAAATCCATCGGTGTCGGCCAGTACCAGCACGACGTGTCGCAGCTGAAACTGGCGCGCGGCCTGGACGCCGTGGTCGAGGACTGCGTGAACGCCGTGGGTGTGGACGTGAACACCGCGTCCGTGGCGCTGCTGGCGCGGATCTCCGGCCTCAACGCGACCCTGGCGCAGAACATCGTGACTCACCGTGACGAGCACGGCGCGTTCAAGACCCGTGCAGCGCTGAAGAAAGTTGCTCGTCTGGGCGAGAAAACCTTTGAACAGGCCGCCGGCTTCCTGCGCGTGATGAACGGCGACAACCCGCTGGACTCCTCGGCCGTTCACCCGGAAGCCTATCCGCTGGTGCAACGCATCGCCGCTGAAACCGACCGCGACATCCGCTCGCTGATCGGCGACGCCGCGTTCCTCAAGCGCCTGGATCCGAAGAAGTTCACCGACGAGACCTTCGGTCTGCCCACCGTCACCGACATCCTGCAGGAACTGGAAAAACCGGGTCGCGACCCACGTCCGGAGTTCAAGACCGCCGAATTCCAGGAAGGCGTCGAGGACCTGAAAGACCTGCAACTGGGGATGATCCTCGAAGGCGTGGTGACCAACGTGACCGCGTTCGGCGCGTTCGTCGACATCGGCGTGCATCAGGATGGTCTGGTACACATCTCGGCGCTGTCGGAGAAATTCATCAAGGATCCGCGCGAAGCCGTGAAAGCCGGTGACGTGGTGAAAGTGAAGGTCATGGAAGTCGACATCCCGCGTAAACGCGTCGGCCTGTCGATGCGCATGAGCGACACTCCGGGCGAGAAAATCGACGGCGCCCGTGGCTCGCGCCCGGGCTCGGCGCCACGCCAGTCGCAGGGTTCGGCTCCGCGCAAGGAAAGCACCCCGGCGGCTCCAGCCAATAACGCGATGGCGTCGCTGTTCGCCAACGCCAAGCAGTTGAAGAAACGCTGATGGAGATTCCGGCCGGGCTCGTCGAGAGCGCGTTTTTCAAGCTGTTGGGCTGCCGCCTGCACAGCCTGGAAACCGGGGTGGCACAGGTCGCCCTGGCGCTGGAACCGGAACTGCGCAACCGTGGCGGCAAGCTGCACGGCGGCGCGCTGTTCAGTCTGGTCGATATCGCCATGGGGCTGGCCTGTTCCAGCACCCACGGCTTTGACCAGCAGAGTGCGACGATCGAGTGCAAGATCAACTACATCCGCGCCGTCTCCGAAGGCGAGGTGATGTGCACGGCGCGGGTGATCCACCCGGGCCGGCGCACGCTGGTGGTCGAAGCCGACGTGATGCAGGGCGACAAACTGGTCGCAAAAGCACAAGGCACGTTCGCTGTCCTGTAGATGTTGTTCATCATTTTGAGTTAATTTCGGCGCTGTGATCGCAGCGTCGGAGTTTTCCTCGCCCGCGTCTGCCAGATTCAGGGACTGAAGTTGGCGTTTCCAATGGGGCTTTCATGGCCCGAAAAACCAGGCGAAAACGCCAGTTTCAACTTCACCCTTGTAGACCGTCCTGCCCACCCCCATATTGGGGCGACTGACGCGTGAAGGAATCCAAATTGAGCGAACTTCTCAACCGCCGCCTGGCTCTGCTCGGTGAGCGCGCCAACCTCTCTCTGCTCGAACAGTGCCTGCACGGCATCGAACGTGAATGCCTGCGCGTGACCGGCGAGGGTCGACTGGCGCAAACGCCGCACCCCGAAAGCCTGGGTTCCGCGCTGACCAACGAACAGATCACGACCGACTATTCCGAGTCGCTGCTGGAGTTCATCACGCCTGCCCTGCCAGACCCGGCCGACACGCTGGCGAGCCTGGACAAGATTCATCGCTTTGCCTACAGCAAACTCGGCAACGAGTACCTGTGGAGTCCATCGATGCCGTGCCCGTTGCCGGCCGAGGAAGACATCCCGATCGCCTATTACGGCACCTCCAACATCGGTCAGCTCAAGTACGTCTACCGCAAGGGCCTGGCCCTGCGTTACGGCAAGACCATGCAGTGCATTGCCGGGATTCACTACAACTTCTCCCTGCCGGAAAAACTCTGGCCGCTGCTGAAAGAAGCCGAAGGCTTCGTCGGCACCGACCGGGATTTCCAGTCGTCGTCCTATATCGCGCTGATCCGCAACTTCCGCCGCTACAGCTGGCTGCTGATGTATCTGTTCGGTGCTTCGCCAGCGCTGGACGCGGGGTTCCTGCGCGGCCGTTCGCATCAGCTGGAACAGCTGGATCCGGACACCCTGTACCTGCCCTACGCCACCAGCCTGCGCATGAGCGACCTTGGTTACCAGAGCAACGCCCAGGCCGGCCTGACGCCGTGTTACAACGACCTGGCAAGCTACACCGACAGCCTGCGCAAGGCTGTGGCCACGCCGTACGCGCCGTACGTCGAAGTCGGGACGCACCAGGATGGCGAGTGGGTGCAACTGAACACCAACATCCTGCAAATCGAAAACGAGTACTACTCGAACATCCGCCCGAAACGCGTGACCTACACCGGCGAGCGGCCGATCCAGGCCTTGATGGCCCGTGGCATCCAGTACGTCGAAGTGCGCTGCCTGGACATCAACCCGTTCCTGCCGATGGGCATCGACCTCACCGAGTCGCGCTTCCTCGACGCGTTCCTGCTGTACTGCGCGCTGAACGACAGCCCGCTGCTGACCAACATCAGCTGCGGCAACGCCACCTCCAACTTCCTCAGCGTGGTCAAGGAAGGTCGTCGCCCAGGCCTGCAATTGCAGCGCGACGGCCAACCGGTCGACATGAAGGAATGGGCGGCAGAGCTGCTGGAAAAAATCGCTCCGCTGGCGGCGCTGCTGGATCAAAGCCATGGCGGCGATGCTCACAGCAAGGCACTCGACGCACAACTGGCCAAGGTCAAGGATTCGTCCCTGACCCCGTCGGCCCAGGTGTTGGCAGCGATGGCCGAGCACAAGGAAAGCTTCGCGCAATTCTCCCTGCGCCAGAGCCAGGCCCACGCCGAGTTCTTCCGCAGCGAGCCATTGGCGGCTGACGAACAGGCGAAGTTCGAAGAGCTGGCACGGTCATCGCTGGCGCAACAGGCTGAACTGGAGCAGAACGAGGTGGGGGATTTCGACGTGTTTGTCGGGTCGTATCAGGCAAGTATTCTGGCGATCAGCAACTGACACCTCCTCCTCTGATCGTTCCCACGTCGAACCGTCCACGTGGGAACGATCACGTTCTCTCCCTTAGATTTTTCCGCTCATAAGCTAAGTCTAAAAAGTTATTTATTTTTAGTTTCTTAGATCATTTAGTCTCCTTTCACGCCGATCCTCGGTCGCCTGATATGGAGCTCTTCAATGAAACTGAATGTCCCGCTTCGCCTGCTGGCCGTGGCCTCTCTGGCCGCTGCGAGTTTCCTGGCCCAGGCCGCCGACCTCACCGTCGCCTACCAGACCACCGTCGACCCGGCAAAAGTCGCCCAGGCCGACGGCGCCTACGAGAAAGCCACCAAGGCCGACATCAGCTGGCGCAAGTTCGACAACGGCGCGGACGTCATCTCGGCCATCGCGTCCGGCGACGTGCAGATCGGCTACCTCGGTTCCAGCCCGCTGACCGCTGCCGTCACCCGCAAAGTCCCGGTGGAAACCTTCCTCATCGCCACCCAGATCGGCGCCGCCGAAGCGCTGGTCGCCCGCGACGGCTCCGGCATCAAGACGCCGCAGGATCTGGTCGGCAAGAAAATCGCCGTGCCGTTCGTGTCCACCGGGCACTACAGCCTGCTGGCCGCGCTCAAGCACTGGAACATCGATCCTTCGAAAGTCACCGTCCTCAACCTCGCCCCGCCAGCGATCATTGCCGCGTGGAAACGCGGTGACATCGATGCCACTTACGTTTGGGATCCGGCGCTGGGCGTGGCCAAGGAAAACGGCAAAGTGCTGATCACCTCCGGCGAACTGGCCAAGTTCGGCGCGCCGACTTTCGATGCGTGGATCGTGCGCAAGGACTTCGCCGAGAAGCATCCGGAAATCGTCACTGCATTCGCCAAGGTCACCCTCGACGCCTACGCCGACTACCGCAAGGATCCGAAAGCCTGGATCGCCAATAAGAGCAACGTCGACAAACTGGTGAAACTGTCCGGCGCCAAGGCCAGCGACATTCCATTGCTGCTGCAAGGCAACGTCTACCCGCTGGCGGCGGATCAGGTCAGTGACCTCGGCGCGCCGACCACCAAAGCCATCACCGACACCGCTGCGTTCCTCAAGGAGCAAGGCAAGGTCGAAGCGGTACTGCCGGACTACGCGCCGTACGTCACCCCCAAGTACATCACCAACTGATCGGGAGTTAATTGCGATGGCCTTGCTACAGCTGGAGCGCATCAGCGCACAGTATCCCGGCAGCCCTGAACCGGTACTGTCCGACATTTCCCTGACCCTCGGCCCTCAGCAATTGCTGGTGGCCCTCGGCCCGTCCGGCAGTGGCAAGACTTCGCTGTTGAACCTGATTGCCGGTTTCGTCGAACCGAGCGCCGGTCGTATCACCCTCGACAACGTGCCGGTCAAAGGCCCGAGCGCCGAGCGCGGCGTGGTGTTCCAGGACGACGCCCTGCTGCCCTGGCAGGACGTGCTGGCCAACGTTGCCTTCGGTCTCGAACTGGCCGGTGTGGCCAAGGACAAACGCGAACAGATCGCCCGGGAAATGCTCGCGCTGGTCGATCTTTCCGGGTTTGAAAAGCGTCGTATCTGGCAGCTTTCCGGTGGCCAGAAGCAACGTGTCGGCCTCGCTCGCGCCCTCGCGGCTGACCCGCGTGTGCTGCTGATGGACGAACCCTTCGGCGCCCTCGACGCCTTCACCCGCGAACAGATGCAGGAGCTGTTGCTGCAAGTCTGGCAACGCACCGCCAAACCGGTGTTCCTGATTACCCACGACATTGAAGAAGCGGTGTTCCTCGCCACTGACCTGATTCTGCTCGCGCCGAATCCTGGGCAGATCGTCGAGCGCCTGCACCTGGATTTCGGCAAGCGCTACGCCGCCGGCGAATCGGCGCGGGCGATCAAGTCCGATCCGCGCTTCATCGAAACCCGCGAACACGTGCTCGCCAAAGTGTTCTCGCAACGCAGCGCCGTTCAACGGCAGGAGCGCGCATGAGCAGTTACGACGTTTCCGCCACCGCAGTAAAACCTGCCGCCACCTCGGTGGTGATTCCCGTGCGCCGCAGCCTCAGTACCCGCTGGATCAGCCTGCTGACCCTGTTTGCGTTGCTGGTGATCTGGTGGGCCGTAACCGCCACCGGCGTCATCGAACCGCTGTTCCTGCCGCCACCTTCGGCCGTGTTGCAAAAAGGCTGGTTGCTGGCGACGTCGGGCTACATGGATTCGACGTTGTGGCAGCACTTGGGCGCGAGCCTGAGCCGCATCGGTCTGGGCCTCGGCTTTGCGATTCTGACCGCCGTGCCGGTGGGCATTGCCATCGGCGCCAACCGCATCGCCCGTGGCGTGCTCGATCCGCTGATCGAGTTCTACCGGCCGATTCCGCCACTCGCCTATCTGCCGCTGATCGTGATCTGGTGCGGCATCGGCGAGTTGTCAAAAGTGCTGCTGATCTACCTGGCGATTTTTGCCCCGATCGCGATTGCCACCGCCACCGGCGTGCGCACCGTCGACCCGGCCAAACTGCGCGCCGCGCAATCGCTTGGCGCCACCCGCGCACAACTGATCCGCCACGTGATTTTGCCAAGTGCCCTGCCGGACATTCTGACGGGTGTGCGCATTGGCCTCGGTGTCGGCTGGTCGACGCTGGTCGCCGCCGAACTGATCGCGGCCACCAGCGGCCTGGGCTTCATGGTGCAGTCGGCTGCGCAGTTCCTGGTCACCGATGTGGTGGTGCTGGGGATTCTGGTCATCGCCCTGATCGCCTTCGCGATGGAGATGGGCCTGCGCGCCCTGCAACGCAAACTGGTGCCGTGGCACGGCCAGGCCCACTGATTTTTCAGCACTGACTACCCCGACAGTTTCGGGGCCCCGGAATTGAAGAGAACCACCATGAGCAGCCTGAACATCACCCCGTTAAGCTCGGCCCTCGGCGCACAGATCAGCGGCGTCGACATCAGCCAGCCGCTGACCCTGGAACAGCGCGACGCCATTGAGCAGGCACTGCTCAAATACCAGGTGCTGTTCTTCCGCAATCAGCCGATCGAGCCTTCGCAACAGGCGCGCTTCGCGCACTATTTCGGCGATCTGCACATTCACCCGATCTACCCGAATGTGCCTGAACAACCGGAAGTGCTGATCCTCGACACCGCCGTCACCGACGTGCGCGACAACGCAATCTGGCACACCGACGTGACCTTCCTGCCGACCCCGGCCATGGGCGCGGTGCTCAGCGCCAAGCTGTTGCCGGAGTTTGGTGGCGACACGTTGTGGGCCAGCGGGATTGCAGCCTATGAAGCGCTGTCGGCGCCGATGAAGGCGATGCTCGAAGGGCTGACTGCGACTCACGATTTCACCCGCTCGTTTCCGCTGGAACGCTATGGCAACACGCCTGAGGCATTGGCGCAGTGGGAAGAGGCGCGGCGCAAGAATCCACCGCTGTCGCATCCGGTGATTCGTACGCACCCGGTGAGCGGACGCCGTTCGCTGTTCGTCAACGAAGGCTTCACATCGAAGATCAATGAGTTGTCGGAAACCGAGAGTGAAGCGGTGCTGAAGTTTCTGTTCGCCCACGCGACGCGGCCGGAATTCACCATTCGCTGGCGTTGGCAGAAGGATGACATCGCGTTCTGGGACAACCGCGTGACGCAGCATTACGCGGTGGATGATTACCGCCCGGCGCGGCGGGTGATGCAGCGGGCGACGGTGTTGGGGGATGTGCCGTTTTTTCGTTGAGCCTTTTTGATCGTTCCCACGCTCCGCGTGGGAACGATCAGCGTTCTGTTATTCCGCCGTCGAAGGCTTTTCCCAAAGATTGATCCCACCTTCCTGGGCAAACCGGTCAATCTCCGCCAACTCCTGCGCACTGAAACTCAGATTTTTCAACGCCCCGACGTTCTCGACAATCTGCTCCGGCCGGCTCGCGCCGATCAGCGCCGAGGTCACTCGCGGATCCCGCAGCGTCCACGCCAATGCCAGTTGCGCCAGGCTCTGGCCACGACGCTTGGCGATTTCATTCAATGCCCGCACGTGAGCGATGTTGGCCTCGGACAAGTGCGAAGCCTGCAACGAACCACCGCCCGGACGATTGACCCGCGCATCCGCCGGCACGCCGTTGAGGTATTTGTCGGTCAGCAGACCCTGCGCCAGCGGGGTGAATGCAATCACGCCGGTGCCGAGCTCGTCGGTGGTGTCGAGCAGGTCCTTTTCCACCCAGCGATTGAGCAGGTTGTAGGCCGGCTGATGAATCAACAACGGCACCTTCCACTCTTTGAGCAGCGCGGCGATTTCGCGGGTTTTCACCCCGGAGTACGACGAAATACCGATGTACAAAGCCTTGCCCTGCTGTACCGCAGTGGCGAGGGCGCTGGCGGTTTCTTCCAGCGGGGTGTCCGGGTCGAAGCGGTGCGAATAGAAGATATCCACATAGTCCAGACCGAGGCGTTGCAGGCTCTGGTCGAGGCTCGCCAGCACGTATTTACGCGAACCGCCGCCCTGGCCGTAAGGGCCGGGCCACATGTCCCAACCGGCCTTGCTGGAGATGATCAGCTCATCGCGATACTGCTTGAAGTCTTCGCGCAGCAGGCGACCGAAATTGGTCTCGGCGCTGCCGTAGGGCGGGCCGTAGTTGTTGGCCAGGTCGAAGTGGTTGATCCCCAGGTCGAACGCAGTGCGCAGCAACGCGCGCTGGGTGTCGATCGGCGTGCTGTCGCCGAAGTTGTGCCACAGGCCCAGGGACAGCGCCGGCAGCACCAGACCGCTGCGTCCGACGCGGCGGTAAGGGATGGAGTCATAGCGGTTTTCGGCAGCGGTGTAAGTCATCGAATCCTCTCTTGTCGGTCTTGAACGGGTATCGACTTTCACAGGCCGCCCAGCATACGCCGTGTGGAACACCGATAGACCCGTGATACGACCAATTGCTGAAACGTTTCAAAAAAATCTGCCCATCGTCGATGCAGCCCCGAAGGCTGGCGAGAGAAAGGATTGAAGGCTGACCTATGCTCAACAGATGCAAAGTCACTCTTTCATCCCCCAACCTTCAGGCGAAACCCACCATGCACACCGCAATCATCATCTTCTTCGGCCTGATCCTGCTGGCGCTGATGTTCTATATCGGCGAGCGCATCGGCTTCAGCCGGCAGACGCTGGCCTATGGCTTCGCGGCGTTGTGGCTGGCGTTGACGGTGATCAATGGTGCGGTCGGCGTGGTGCACACCGGGCAGCCGCTGGGGTCGGAGATTGCCATCGGCAGTGCCGTGTTCGGCGTGCCGATTGCGGCGATGGTGCTGTTCATGGTGCTGAGCGCCGAGACCTGAATCCGTCCCGGCGCCCTGCTTCGATCAACGCACCAGATGCAGGAACTGCATGTGCCGTTCGTACTGATCGAGGATGTCGTTGATGATCTGCTCTTTGGTGTAACCGACCAGATCGTAGTCCTGACTGCCCTCGCTCAGATGCACTTCGGCG
This sequence comes from Pseudomonas sp. stari2, assembly GCF_040760005.1. Lineage (NCBI taxonomy): Bacteria > Pseudomonadati > Pseudomonadota > Gammaproteobacteria > Pseudomonadales > Pseudomonadaceae > Pseudomonas > Pseudomonas sp. Stari2. The sequence continues at coordinate 492,626 of NZ_CP099760.1, read as the reverse complement.
CGATAGTAGCGGCGGTTGTTGAGCTGCTTGGAGCCCATGCCGCCATGGGCGAACGATGGCGTGAAGTAACCGCGCATCTGCACCTGATAGATGAACGGGTGCAGCTCGCCATGACCGATTTCCAGGCTGACGCTGTCATGAGCCGGATCGGGTTGCGTAACGACATTCAGCCCCTTCTCGACGAACACCGCCGTCACTTCTTCGATGGCCGGTTTCACCGTGGTGTCCATGAAGCGGTACACCTCGTCCCGCGACGGGAAGTGCACGGCCTGGCTCAGGCGCTGACGCCAGCCGCCCTTGCCGCGTCGTGAGCCGGAGACCGGCGCCAGCGAATGCAGTTGCGCGATCTGCTTCTGCGACTCCAGATAGAAGGCTTTGTGCAGGCCCCACATCATCAGCAGCAAAATCAGCGAGAACGGCAGCGAGGTCAGCACCACCGCTGATTTCAATGCATCGATGCTGCCGGAGAACAGCAGCGCACTGGTGATCAGCGCGGTCATCGCGCCCCAGAACACCCGCAGCCATTTCGGCCCGTCTTCATCCGGGTTGCCGCCCTTGGCCGACAGGGTCGAGAGCACCACGGTGCCGGAGTCGGCAGAGGTGACGAAGAACACGAAGCTGATGAACACCGTCACCGCGATGACGGTCTTGCTCCACGGATAGGTTTCCAGCAGCAGGTAAAGGGTCATCGACGGGTTGTCGAGAGCCGACATGCCCAGTGCCGACATGCCGTGGTTGAGCACCTGATCGATGGCGCTGTTGCCGAAGATCGACATCCACGCCAGGGTGAAACCGAGCGGAATCAGCAGCACGCCGAAGACGAATTCGCGGATGGTCCGGCCACGGGAAATCCGTGCGATGAACAGGCCCACGAACGGCGACCATGCAATCCACCAGGCCCAGTAGAACACCGTCCAGCCGCCGAGCCAGTCGCTCGGTTTGTCGTAGGCGTAGAGGTCGAAACTCTTCATCGGCAACGCGCCGAGGTAGTCGCCGAGGTTCTGGATCAGCGTGTTGAGCAGATGCTGTGTGGGGCCGGCGAACAACACGAACAGCAGCAGCGCACAGGCCAGCAGCATGTTGATGTCGGACATGACCCGCACGCCTTTATCCACGCCGGAGACGGCCACGATGATCGCCGCGCCCATCATCAACGTGATCAGGCCGACCTGAATCCACTGGGTATGGGCGATGCCGAACAGGTAGTCCAGACCGGAGTTGAGATGGAGGACGCCGAAGCCCATGTCCGCACCGAGGCCGAACACCGTGGCGATGATGCCGAAGCCGTCCACCGCGTAACCGATGGGGCCATTGATGCGCTTGCCGATCAGCGGGTACAGCGCCGAACGCAGGGCCAGCGGCAGGTTGTGCCGGTAGGCGAAATACGCCAGCGCCATGCCGACGAACGCGAACACGCCCCAGCCGTGCAGGCCCCAGTGCAGAAACAGGATCTGCATCGCCTGACGCGCCGCCTCCGCCGTACCGGCCTCGCCTTGTGGTGGCTGGAGCATGTGGGTCAGCGGTTCGGACACACAGAAGAAAAACAGCGTGATGCTGATCCCGGCGGCGAACAGCATGCCGGCCCAGGACAGGTAACTGAATTCGGGTTCGTCGTGGTCGGCACCGAGTTTGATCTTGCCGTAGCCCGATAACGCGGTGACCACCACGAAGACCAGATACAGGGTCATCGCGAGCATGTAGTACCAGCCGACCGTGTTGGCCGCCCAGTTTTGCGCCTCGAGAAGCCAGGCGCCGGCCTGTTCCGGCATGGCGATGACCGTCAGGCCGAACAGCAGGATCACCGTCGCGGCGAACCAGAACACCGGCGGATTCATCCGTACCAGACCGCTGGCGGGGGTAGACGATGCACTCATGAACGGTGCACCTCAAGGGGGTGGAAAATGGCTGAAATGATCGGACTCAGCAAAGGCAAGCCTCCTGTTGTGAGCGGGCAGCGAACCGCCGGTTTAACTTGAATGAACGTTCAAGTTAAACATGGATAGCACGCTCAGGACTAATCGCAGGGCTCAGCGGTAAGTTTCGTACGCTGGCTCAGGGAGGGGTATGACGCTGTGGCGAGGGCATTCGTTCCCGTCTTGCGCGGGAACGAACGGACAGGAAAATTACTTCTGCGTCCCGTCATCATGTTGCAGATTGGCCTGGGTCAGGTTGCACCCGGCCGGCACGCTGCGGGTCAGCCACACGTTGCCGCCGATGGTCGACCCCTTGCCGATGGTGATCCGCCCGAGAATCGTCGCCCCGGCGTAAATCACCACGTCGTCCTCGACGATCGGATGGCGTGGATGGCCCTTCTGCAACTGGCCGTCCTCGTCCGCCGGGAAGCGTTTGGCGCCCAAGGTCACCGCCTGATAGATCCTGACGCGCTCACCGATGATGGCGGTCTCGCCGATCACCACGCCAGTGCCGTGGTCGATGAAGAAACTGCGGCCGATCTGCGCGCCCGGATGGATATCGATACCGGTCGCCGAGTGGGCGATTTCCGAACTGATCCGCGCCAGCAGCGGCAGGCCTGCGCGATACAAATGGTGCGCGAGACGATGGTGGATCACCGCCAGAATCCCCGGATAGCACAGCAGCACTTCATCGACGCTGCGCGCCGCCGGGTCGCCGTGATACGCGGCCAGCACGTCGGTGTCGAGCAGACTGCGCAGGCCTGGCAGCGCCAACGCGAAATCCTGAATGATCCTGATGGCTTGCGCCTCGACTTCGCTGTCATCCCGGGCGCTGTGGCGGGCGACGTAACGCAGTTCCAGTCGTGCCTGGGCCAGCAGCGCATTCAAGGCGACGTCGAGGGTGTGGCCGACGTAAAAGTCCTCGCTCTCTTCACGCAGATCCACCGGCCCCAGTCGCATCGGAAACAGTGCGCCGCATAGCGCTTCCAGGATCTGCGCCATCGCATCACGGGACGGCAATTCGCGCCCGCCCTGCTCGCCGGACGCACGGCCATTTTGCGCACGCCACTGATCCCGCGCGGTACGCAGTTGGCTGACGATGGTCTGCAATTGCCAATGGCTGGAACGCTCGTTCACGGTAAAGACTCCTCACGGGCGGCCGGACTGTCTGGCCGCGTCAACGGCGACTACTTTACGGCAACGCCACCGGGGCGAATTAAGAACCGATAGTGCTGGCTTAAGCACATTTGGCTATAAGCGATTGACGGTTGCCCCGGTAAATCGGCGTGCCTATAGTCCTGACATCTCCTTGCATCAGTACGGACTCATGATCAAACAACAGCTGGACCGCTTTAACCGCCTCGACCTGCTCGGCCAACCGACTCCACTGGAAAAACTCGAACGCCTGTCCACCTGGCTTGGCCGCGACATTTACATCAAGCGCGATGACCTGACGCCGCTGGCCATGGGCGGCAACAAGCTGCGCAAGCTCGAATACCTCGCCGCCGATGCCCTGGCACAAGGCGCCGATACCCTGATTACCGCCGGCGCACTGCAATCGAACCATGTGCGCCAGACCGCCGCGCTGGCCGCGAAACTCGGCCTGGGTTGCGTGGCGCTGCTGGAAAATCCGCTGGGCACCGACGACAGCAACTACACCGGCAACGGCAACCGCCTGCTGCTGGATCTGTTCGACACCAAGGTCGAACTGGTCGACAACCTCGACAACGCCGACGAACAACTGGCCGCCCTCGCCGTGCGCTTGCGCAGCAACGGCAAGAAGCCTTATCTGGTGCCGATTGGTGGCTCCAACGCCATTGGCGCACTGGGTTATGTACGGGCCGGCCTGGAACTGGCGCAGCAGATCGAGGATACCGGCCTGCAATTTTCCGCCGTGGTCCTGGCTTCGGGCAGCGCCGGCACGCACAGCGGCCTGGCACTGGCCTTGAGCGAAGCGCTGCCGCAACTGACGGTGATCGGCGTGACCGTCTCGCGCAGCGAAGAAGATCAGCGCCCGAAAGTGCAGGGCCTGGCCGAGCGTACTGCCGATCTGTTGGGTGTGGCATTACCGGAGACTTTCAAAGTCGAGCTGTGGGACGAGTACTTCGGCCCGCGCTACGGCGAGCCGAATGCCGGAACGCTGGCCGCAGTGAAACTGTTGGCCAGCCAGGATGCCGTGCTGCTCGATCCGGTCTACACCGGCAAGGCCATGGCCGGGTTGCTCGACGGCATCGGTCGCGGGCGTTTCGATGACGGTCCGATCATCTTCCTGCACACCGGCGGCGCTCCGGCGTTGTTCGCATACAAGGACTTTCTGTAGTTCGAAGCGCGTACCGAAGCGCTCATTCCCACGCTCTGCGTGGGAATGCAGCCCGGGACGCTCCGCGTCCCCTTTGAAAGGGGAACGCGGAGCCAGGGAGTACTAGGAAAACAACAACAAATATTCCGCAAAAGAATAACAAATGGAAAATTCATTATTTTCCATTCTAAAAGAGCCGTCATATAGTCTCGCCGCAGGCGAATTTCGCGAGAGACGCATAAGCTGCTTTAAGGCAGGATAGCGCTGTCGTTCAACTCCCGGATTCGCCAACTTTCCTTAAGCGTCTTCCATAAGAAAACACAGGGGCTTGTCATGATTCTTTCCGCACTACGTCGAAATCTGCTGGTAGGTTCGCTGGGCCTGGCACTGAGCGCCGGTCTGATCAGCAGCGCCGTTGCCGGTGAGCAACTGCAACAGATCAAGGACAAAGGCGTTATCAACGTCGGCCTGGAAGGCACTTACCCACCGTTCAGCTTCGTTGACGAGAACGGCAAACTGTCCGGGTTCGAAGTCGAGCTGTCCGAAGCCCTGGCCAAGAAGCTGGGCGTCAAGGCCAAGATCCAGCCAACCAAGTGGGACGGCATCCTCGCCGCGCTGGAATCCAAACGTCTGGACGTTGTAGTCAACCAGGTGACCATCTCCGACGAGCGCAAGAAGAAGTATGACTTCTCCGAGCCTTACACCATCTCCGGGATTCAGGCGCTGGTGCTGAAGGACAAGGAAGCTGCGCTGAACATCAAGACCGCCGCCGACCTGTCCGGCAAGAAAGTCGGCGTGGGCCTGGGCACCAACTACGAACAATGGGTTCGCGCCAATGTGCCGGGTGCTGACGTGCGCACCTATGACGATGATCCGACCAAGTTCGCCGACCTGAACAACGGCCGTACCGACGCGATTCTGATCGACCGTCTGGCCGCACTTGAATACGCCAAGAAAGCTCCGAAAACCGTAGCGGCCGGTCAGGCATTCTCCCGTCAGGAGTCCGGTATCGCCCTGCGCAAAGGCGAGCCTGAGCTGCTGGCAGCCGTGAACAAGGCCCTCGACGAGCTGCGTGCCGACGGGACTCTGGCCAAGATCTCGGAAAAGTACTTCCAAGCTGACGTCACTAAATAATGGAAGCAGCTTTCCAACTCGCACTGGACTCCGCGCCCTTTCTGCTCAAGGGCGCGTACTACACGGTAGTCCTCAGCCTCGGCGGCATGTTCTTTGGCCTGCTGCTGGGCTTTGGCCTGGCGTTGATGCGCCTGTCGCGTTTCAAATCGGTCAGCTGGCTGGCCCGCATCTACGTGTCGTTCTTTCGCGGCACGCCGTTGCTGGTGCAACTGTTCGTGATCTATTACGGCTTGCCGCAAATGGGTCTGGAACTCGATCCGCTGCCGGCGGCCCTGATCGGCTTCTCGCTGAACATGGCTGCCTACGCCTGTGAAATCCTGCGCTCCGCGATCGGTTCGATCGAGCGCGGCCAGTGGGAAGCAGCTGCGAGTATCGGCATGACCCGCGCGCAGACCCTGCGCCGGGCCATCCTGCCGCAAGCGATGCGCACAGCCTTGCCGCCGCTGGGCAACAGCTTCATTTCACTGGTCAAGGACACCGCACTGGCCGCCACCATTCAGGTCCCGGAGCTGTTCCGTCAGGCGCAGCTGATTACTGCCCGGACTTTCGAAGTCTTCACCATGTATCTTGCCGCCGCGCTGATCTACTGGATTCTGGCCACGGTGCTTTCGCACTTCCAGAACAAGTTGGAAGAGCGGGTCAATCGGCACGACCAGGAGTCCTGACCCCATGATTGTCGTGGAAAAACTGACAAAGCAGTTCAAGGGTCAAGTCGTGCTCAACGGCATCGATCTTGAAGTAAAAGAAGGCGAGGTCGTGGCAATCATCGGCCCCAGCGGCTCGGGAAAAACGACGTTCCTGCGCTGCCTGAACTTCCTCGAACAACCCACCAGCGGCCGGATCAAGGTCGGCGATATCGAGATCGATACCAGTCGCCCGCTGAACCAGCAGCAAAGCCTGGTGCGCAATCTGCGCCAGCACGTGGGCTTCGTGTTCCAGAACTTCAACCTGTTCCCCCACCGTACCGCCCTGGAAAACGTCATCGAAGGCCCGATCGTGGTCAAGAAGATGCCGCGCGACGCAGCTATTGCCCTGGGCAAGAAACTGCTGGCCAAGGTCGGCCTGGCGGGCAAGGAAGACGCCTATCCACGGCGCCTGTCCGGTGGTCAGCAACAGCGCGTGGCGATTGCCCGGGCGCTGGCGATGGAGCCCGAAGTGATCCTGTTCGACGAGCCGACATCGGCCCTCGATCCGGAACTGGTCGGCGAAGTACTGGCGACCATCCGCGGCCTGGCTGAAGAAAAACGCACCATGGTTATCGTGACTCACGAAATGGCGTTCGCCCGTGACGTGGCCAACCGCGTAGTGTTTTTCGACAAGGGCGTGATCGTCGAACAAGGCGAAGCCAAAGCGCTGTTTGCCAATCCGAAAGAAGAGCGTACACGACAGTTTCTCAGCAAGTTTCGCAACAACGGCTGACAACTTCGCAAGTGCTATCACTCACTTCCACGGATGGAAGTAGTGTCTTTCCAAAAGTACAACTTCCCTTCCAGACACTAACAATCAAGCGCCTCAAAATGCAGTACATATATATGTCCTGCAACACGTTCGCTGCGCGTAAAATTCGCCGTGCCTTGATTTTCCGCTTAGGCATAACACACAGCAAAACAGGCTAAAGACCGCAGCAACCTGTAGCTTTCTTCTTCACAATGCCTAGGCTGACGGCCGCGACAATGTAGGAACCTTCTGATTAATCCGTAATTCACGAGTTAACTAATTTCACTCGCTTGACACCTCTCCCGGCTAACTCTTATCTAGTCAACGACCGGCGCACGCTAGTCCAACAAGACACTTTAAAACTTGTACGAAACGCCAAAGTTTTATTGCCTGTTAATTCACGCCATTCGTTCTTTCGAAAACGGACTTCGCTGCAAGGCTTCAAGGAGAGAAACCGATGACCTGCATTTCAAACACCCCGCTGCTGGCACCACCGACCCTGGAAAAATCCCACGGGGCCGGTATCAACCTCATGGCGGCCGCCAACCTGTCGGTCGACATCGAGCCTTGGCACGACATGGACGGCGGCGACCTGATCGAGCTGTTCTGGGATGGCTGCTACGTCGCTTCCCGCGTGCTGAATGCCGGGGATGTCGGAAACACGGTCAGCCTGCGGGTACCGGAAAGCTTCATCATCAGCGGTTCGCCGCGTGTGCATTACCGGGTGATGCAGGTCGGAAGAAACCCGGCGCTGTCGGCCAGCGCCCGGTTTCAGGTCAAACTCGACTGCCCGGGCGGGCAATTCGCGGCAGACTGTTCGGAGGAAAACCAGTACCTGCTGCCGGTCAGTCTTCCCGAGGTCATTCGCCGACGCGGGGTCAACCCGAACCAGATCAAACGCGGCGTCCCGCTGACCATCGAGCCTTACCTGAACATGGCCGAGGGTGACGAAATCACCCTGCGCTGGGGCGACGTGCGCATGGATCTGCCACGTATTGCCCAATCCGACGTCGGTCACGGCATTCAGGTCTGGGTACCCCCGGCGATCATCGTCGAAGCTGGCGAAGACCTGCGGCTGGACGTGAGCTATTGCATCATCGACCGGGTCGGCAACAACTCGCGTTGGGCGACGTCACAGACGCTGAAAATCGGTTGCGTGAATCCTTATCTGAAAGTGCCCTTGAAACAGATTCCCATGGCCGCGGAGCGCAAGGCCGAGTGAGCTTTTGATCTTCTATACATATTCCTAAAAGTTAGTTTATTTAATATTTATACACGCTTAGGGTATATGAACCGGACCACCGGACATTCTTTCGTTCGCCGCACTTTTGCGGCGTTTTTCATGAGATGTGAGGTAGGTAACATGGTCCGGAACACAATCACCCCAGTGCAATTCGCCAGGGCATTGCGTGCAGCCAAGGAGTGGCACTGATGTCCAGTCTGGCAGACGCAAACGTCCAGAGTGACCTGGACGTCGCCCCGTTGTTGTTGCCCGCGCAAGTGCTGCGCAACGACGCCCAAGCCATCAAGGCAGCACATGAACTGGCGCAAGTCGCCCGCGTGCAGGCCGCCAAACGCGACCGCCAGCGCAAGCTGCCGTGGGCGGAAATCGAACAGTTCACCCGCAGCGGCCTGGGCAGCATCGCCATCCCGCGCGAGTTCGGCGGTCCGCAGGTTTCCTTCGTCACGTTGGCCGAGGTGTTCGCGATCATTTCCGCGGCCGACCCGGCGCTGGGACAAATCCCGCAGAACCAGTTCGGGATCATCAACCTGATCCTCGGCAGCGCCACCGAAGAGCAGAAACAGCAGTTGCTGAAGAGCGTGCTCGAAGGCTGGCGCATCGGTAACGCCGGGCCTGAGCGCGGCACCAAGGACACGCTGGAACTGAAAGCGCGCATCACCGCCGACGGCGATGACTACGTGATCAATGGCCAGAAGTTCTACTCCACTGGCGCCCTCTTCGCCCACTGGGTAGCGGTCAAGGCGCTCAACGACGATGGCAAGCAAGTACTGGCCTTCGTCCGTCGCGGTACGCCGGGCCTGCGCATCGTCGATGACTGGTCGGGATTCGGCCAGCGCACCACCGCCAGCGGCACGATTCTTTTGCACAACGTGCGGGTCGATGCAGGCCTCGTGGTGGATAACTGGAAGATCAACGAAAAGCCCAACACCCAGGGTGCGGTTTCGCAGCTGATTCAAGCGGCCATCGACGCCGGCATCGCCCGTGGCGCCATTGATGACGCCATCGAATTCGTCAAGACCCGCGCCCGGCCATGGATTGACGCCAAGGTCGAGCGCGCCAGCGACGATCTCTACGTGATCGCCGACATCGGCAAACTGAAAATCGAACTGCACGCCGCCGAGGCGCTGCTGCGCAAGGCCGGGCAAGTGCTGGATCAGGTGCATGCCGCGCCGCTGACCGCCGAGTCCGCCGCCCGTGCCTCGATTGCCGTGGCCGAAGCCAAGGTGCTGACCACCGAGATCTCACTGCTGGCCAGCGAAAAGCTCTTCGAGCTGGCCGGCAGCCGCGCCACCCTCGCCGAATTCAACCTCGACCGTCACTGGCGCAACGCCCGGGTACACACCCTGCACGACCCGGTGCGCTGGAAGTACCACGCAGTCGGCGCCTGGCGCCTGAACGGAAAACTTCCGGCTCGCCATTCCTGGATCTGACGACCAGAACACTTTTGACCAGATCTCTGGAGAAACACATGACTCTTTCCCATCCCGTCGCGGTCATCACCAGCGACGAGCAAGCCCTGATCGTCGCCAGCGACCTGGCTGAAGACTTCCAGCGCGACAGCAACCTGCGCGACCGCGAACGCCGCCTGCCGCTGCCGGAACTCGACGTGTTTTCCCGCTCCGGCCTGTGGGGCATCAGCGTGCCCAAGGAGTACGGTGGCGCCGGCGTGTCCAACGTGACCCTGGCCAAAGTCATCGCCCTGATTGCCCAGGCCGATGGCTCGCTGGGGCAGATTCCGCAGAACCATTTCTATGCCCTCGAAGTACTGCGGGTGAACGGAAGCCACGAGCAGAAACAACGCCTGTACGCCGAAGTCCTCGCTGGTCAGCGCTTCGGCAATGCCCTGGCGGAACTGGGCACCAAGACTGCCCACGACCGGGTTACCAGCCTGAAACGCGACGGCAGCGGTTATCGCATCAATGGTCGCAAGTTCTATGCGACCGGCGCCATTTACGCCCAGCGCATCCCGACCTCGGTGGTCGATGAAAACGGTGTGCAGCAACTGGCCTTCGTCCCGCGCGACAGCAAAGGCCTGACCGTGATCGACGACTGGAGCGGCTTCGGCCAGCGCACTACCGGCAGCGGTTCGGTGGTGTTCGAAGACGTGTATGTGGCGGCCGAAGATGTCATTCCTTTCCAGAGCGCTTTCGAGCGCCCGACTCCGGTCGGCCCGCTGGCGCAGATCCTTCACGCCGCCATCGATACCGGCATCGCCCGCGCCGCCTACGAAGATGCGCTGCACTTCGTGCGCAGCAAGACCCGGCCATGGATCGACTCGGGTAACGACAAAGCCACCGAAGACCCACTGACCCTCAAGAGTTTCGGCCATCTGAGCATTCGTCTGCACGCCACCGAGGCCTTGCTCGAACGCGCCGGCGAATACCTCGATGCAGCGCAGACCGAGACCAACGCCGAGACGGTTGCAGCAGCCTCGATTGCCGTCGCCGAAGCACGGGCGATCAGCACCGAAATTTCTCTGGCCGCCGGCAGCACCCTGTTCGAACTGGCCGGCAGCCAGGCCACCCTGATCGAACACGGCCTCGACCGCCACTGGCGCAACGCCCGGGTGCACACCCTGCACGACCCGGTACGCTGGAAATATCACGCGGTGGGCAATTACTACCTCAACGATGAAAACCCTCCGCTGCGAGGGACCATCTGATGAGCGCTGCGAAAAAGAAGATCCTGCTCAATGCGTTCAACATGAACTGCATCGGCCATATAAACCACGGATTGTGGACCCATCCACGCGACACCTCGACCCAATACAAGACCATTGAATACTGGACCGAACTGGCGCAGTTGCTGGAGCGCGGGCTGTTCGACGGACTGTTCATCGCCGACATCGTCGGCGTGTACGACGTCTATCAGAACTCGGTGGACGTCACCCTGAAAGAGTCGATCCAGCTGCCGGTCAACGATCCGCTGCTGCTGGTATCGGCCATGTCCGCCGTGACCAAAAACCTGGGTTTCGGCCTGACCGCCAACCTCACCTACGAGCCGCCGTATCTGTTCGCCCGGCGCATGTCGACCCTCGATCACCTGAGCCGTGGGCGGGTGGGCTGGAACATCGTCACCGGTTATCTGGACAGCGCCGCCAAAGCCATGGGCCTGAGCGAGCAGGTCGAACATGACCGGCGTTACGACCAGGCCGACGAGTACCTCGAAGTGCTCTACAAACTCTGGGAAGGCAGCTGGGAGAACGGTGCGGTGCTCCACGACCCAAAGCAGCGGATCTACGCGCAGCCGGACAAGGTGCACAAGGTCGAGCACAAGGGCGAGTTCTATCAGGTCGAGGGTTATCACCTGTGCGAACCTTCGCCGCAGCGCACGCCGGTACTGTTCCAGGCCGGCAGTTCGGATCGCGGTCTGCTGTTTGCCGGGCGCCATGCCGAGTGCGTGTTTATCAGCGGTCAGAACAAGCCATCAACCAAAGTGCAGGTGGACAAGGTCCGCGCCAGCGCCGTCGAAGCGGGTCGCAACCCTGAGGACATCAAAGTGTTCATGGGCCTCAACGTGATCGTCGGCGAGACCGAAGAAGCGGCCTGGGCCAAGCATGCCGAATACCTCAGCTACGCCAGTGCCGAAGCAGGTGTGGCGCATTTTTCAGCCTCCACCGGCATCGACTTTTCTCAGTACGAAATCGACGAACCGATCCAGTACGTGAAGAGCAACGCGATCCAGTCCGCCACCAAAAACCTGCAGAACAACGACTGGACCCGGCGCAAATTGCTCGACCAGCACGCCCTTGGCGGGCGCTACATCACCGTGGTCGGCTCGCCGCAGCAAGTGGCAGATGAACTGGAATCGTGGATCGCCGAAACCGGCCTCGACGGCTTCAACCTGACCCGCATCGTCACCCCGGAAAGCTATGTGGATTTCATCGATCTGGTGATTCCGGAACTGCAACGACGCGGCTCGTACAAGACCGCGTACGACACCGGCAGCCTGCGGGAAAAACTGTTTCATGGCGAAGCGCATCTGCCGCAGCAACACACCGGCGCCCACTACCGACACACCTCCTCGCACTGACTGGAAAACCACCATGACCAAGAAGCTCCTGTCCCACCCAGTCAAAGCACTGGCCCTGGCCTTCGGCCTGTTCAGCTCGGCGGTTTTCGCCGCCGACGCGCCGTTGAAAATCGGCACCACCGCAGCCTTCGCGATTCCGCTGGAAGCCGCCGTCGAAGAGGCCTCCAAGCAAGGCCTGAAAGTCGAACTGGTGGAGTTCACTGACTGGATCGCCCCTAACGTCAGCCTCGCTGCCGGTGACATCGACGTGAACTACTTCCAGCACATCCCGTTCCTGGAAAATGCCAAGGCCGCCTCCGGTTTCGACCTGGTGCCGTTCGCCCCGGGGATCATCAACAACGTCGGCCTGTACTCGAAGAAATACAAAAGCTTCGACGAGTTGCCTGAAGGCGCCAGCGTCGCCATCGCCAATGACCCGATCAACAGCGGACGCGGTCTGCAACTGCTCGCCAAGGCCGGTCTGATCACCCTCAAACCGGGCGTCGGCTACAAGGCCACCGAGGACGACATCGTCGCCAACCCGAAAAAGATCAAGATCCTCCAGGTCGAAGCCGTGCAACTGGTGCGCGCCTACGACGACGCCGATCTGGTCCAGGGCTACCCGGCCTACATCCGTCTGGCGAAGACGTTCGATGCCGGCTCTGCGCTGCTGTTCGACGGCCTCGATCACAAAGAATACGTGATCCAGTTCGTGATCCAGCCGAAGAGCAAAACCGACCCGCGCCTGATCAAGTTCGTCGACATCTACCAGCATTCGCCGGCCGTTCGCGCCGCGCTGGATAAGGCCCACGGCAAGCTGTACCAGGCCGGTTGGGAAAGCTGAGGATGACCGCGGCCATTCAACGGCGACTGGATCTTCCAGAGCCACCCGCGTTTGCGGAACGCACTGAACTGCATCCCGAACTGAACCGCGCCCACGTGCGCTTCATCGGGCTCGGTAAAACCTACGACGGCAAACAAGGCCCGGTCGCAGCCCTGCAGGGCATCGACCTGGCGATCCAGCGCGGTGAAGTGTTCGGCATCATCGGCCGCAGCGGCGCCGGCAAGTCGTCGCTGATCCGCACCATCAATCGCCTCGAACAACCGACCTCGGGCCGGGTGCTGATCGATCAGGTGGACATCGGCGAGTACGACGAGGATCGCCTCGTCGCCCTGCGTCGGCGGATCGGCATGATCTTCCAGCACTTCAACCTGATGTCGGCAAAAACGGTGTGGCAGAACGTCGAATTGCCGCTGAAAGTCGCCGGTGTTCCGAAGGAACAGCGGGACAAGAAGGTTCGCGAACTGCTGGAACTGGTGGGCCTGCAGGCCAAGCACAAGGCCTATCCGGCGCAATTGTCCGGCGGGCAGAAACAGCGCGTCGGCATCGCCCGCGCGCTGGTGCACGACCCGGACATTCTGCTGTGTGACGAAGCCACTTCGGCGCTGGATCCGGAAACCACCCAGTCGATCCTCGGTCTGCTGCGCGAGATCAACAAACGCCTGGGCCTGACCATCGTGCTGATCACTCATGAGATGGCCGTGATCCGCGAGATCTGCGACCGCGTCGTCGTGCTGGAACATGGTCGCATCGTCGAGCAGGGCCCGGTCTGGGAAGTGTTCGGCAACCCGCAACACGAGGTCAGCCAGACCTTGCTCGCACCGCTGCAACACGCCTTGCCTGAAGAGTTGCAAAGCCGTTTGCAGGCGCAACCGTCGTCATCCGACGCGTCCGTGGTGCTGCGTTTGCAGTTCACCGGCAGCCAGCAGGACGAGCCGGATCTGGCCGCACTGTTCGCTGACCTCGGTGGCCGAGTGAAATTGCTCCAGGGCGGCGTGGAACGGATTCAGGGCCACGCGCTCGGGCAACTGTTGCTTGCGGTGGCAGGCTCGAAACTGAACGCCGAGGAATTGCGTCAGCGTACCAGCCAATGGGCGCAACACACGGAGGTGCTGGGTTATGTGGTTTGATCGCTTGCTGCAGGGTTTCATCGACACGTTTCTGATGGTCGGCGTGTCGTCGCTGATTGCATTGCTCGCCGGGATTCCGATGGCGGTGATTCTGGTCACCAGCGACAAGGGTGGTATCTACGAAGCCCCGGTGCTCAATCGCGCGCTGGGGGCGTTCGTGAACCTGTTTCGCTCGATTCCGTTTCTGATCCTGATGGTCGCGCTGATTCCGTTCACCCGGCTGATCGTCGGCACCACCTACGGTGTGTGGGCGGCAGTCGTACCCCTGACAATTGCAGCCACGCCGTTTTTTGCGCGAATCGCCGAAGTGAGCCTGCGCGAAGTCGACCACGGCTTGATCGAAGCCGCGCAAGCCATGGGCTGCCGGCGCTGGCATATCGTCTGGCACGTGTTGTTGCCCGAAGCGCTGCCGGGCATCGTTGGCGGGTTCACCATTACGCTGGTGACGATGATCAACTCATCGGCGATGGCCGGAGCGATTGGCGCCGGCGGTCTGGGCGACATTGCCTATCGCTACGGCTATCAGCGCTTCGACAGCCAGATCATGCTGACCGTGATCGTGCTCCTGGTGGCGCTGGTGGCGGTGATTCAACTGGGCGGCGACCGTCTGGCGCGAGGGTTGAACAAGCGCTGAATTGCATGGCGTATAGTCGGCAACATCCTTTGCCAGCGCAGTGCGACCATGAAACAGACCCCAACCGATCTGGAACAGATCACCTCCACTACCCTCGGCCACTACAACGCGGTGGCTGAGGATTTTCGTGAAGGCACCCGCGACCATGATGTCAGTCAGAACATCGACGCCCTGCTGCGGCATATTCAGGCTGAAGCGCCGTTTTCCATTCTCGACTTCGGCTGCGGGCCGGGCCGGGACTTGCAGACCTTCACACGGATGGGTCACATCGCCGTCGGCCTCGACGGTGCAGAAAAATTCGCGCAGATGGCTCGGGAGGACAGTGGCTGTGAGGTGTGGTGCCAGGACTTCCTGAAGCTGGATCTGCCGGCAGAACACTTCGACGGGATCTTCGCCAACGCGGTGCTGTTTCATGTACCGTTGCAGGAATTGCCACGGGTTCTGCAGCAGTTACGCGGGACACTCAAGCCGGGTGGCGTGCTGTTCAGTTCCAATCCACGCGGGGACAACCGTGAAGGCTGGAACGGGCCGCGTTATGGCTCGTACCACGATCTGGAAGCCTGGCGCGGGTTACTGACTGCCGCTGGATTCGTGGAACTTGAGCATTACTACCGGCCTGCGGGGCTGCCGCGGGAGCAGCAGCCGTGGCTGGCGAGTGTCTGGCGCAAGATCTGACTCCCCTCACCCAAGGGTGAGGGAGCTTTTGATCTAGTTTTTCTTCGGCTCGCGAATCTTGTACCAGGCCACATACAGCGCTGGCAGGAACAGCAGCGTCAGCAGTGTCGCCACCACAATCCCGCCGATCATCGCGTAGGCCATCGGCCCCCAGAACACTTCCCGGGCAATCGGGATCATGCCCATGCTCGCCGCCGCTGCGGTGAGCAGGATCGGCCGACGTCGGTGCTCGGTCGCCTCCACCACCGCATCCCAGGGCGAGTAGCCCTTGTGCTCGAACTCCTCGATCTGCGTCACGAGGATCACCGAGTTGCGGATGATGATGCCGATCAGCGCCAGAATCCCGAGGATCGCCACGAAGCCCATCGGCGTACCGGTCGGCACCAACGCCAGCACCACGCCGATCAGCCCCAGCGGCGCAACGCTGGCCACCAGGAACAGCTTCTGTACGCTGTGCAGCTGGATCATCAGGAAAGTCGCCATCAGGAACAGCATTAGCGGCAACACCTTGGCAATCGGCCCCTGGGCCTTGCCGCTTTCCTCGACCGTACCGCCGGTGGCGACCTTGTAGCCCACCGGCAGTTTGGCGGCGAAGTCATCGATGGTCGGCTTGAGGACTTTCACCAGATCGGTCGGCTGAATTTCATCGCGCACCGAAGCCTTGATGGTGATGGTCGGCAAACGGTCGCGACGCCACACCAGCGGCTGCTCCAGTTCATAACGCACGGTTGCGAAGGCCAGTAGCGGAATCGAAGTGCCGTTGGGCGTAACGATCTGCAGGTTCTGCAGGGTTTCCGGTGTACCGCGTTCGGAATCCACCGCCCGCCCGACCACATTGACCAGGTAGATATCGTCATCGACCTGGGTCAGCGGCGAGCCACTGACAATGCTGTTCATCAGGTTGGCCACATCCTCCGAAGACAGTCCGAGCTGGCGCGCCTTGTCCTGGGCGATATCGATACGCAGGACTTTTCCGGGTTCGTTCCAGTCGTAAATGATCTCGCCGATGTGCGGACTCTTGTCCAGTTCGGTGGCCAGACCGATGGCGTGCTTGCGCACCTGGTCAATGTCTTTGCCACTGACTCGATACTGGATCGGCCGACCGACCGGCGGGCCCATTTCCAGCGCCTGCACATAACTGCCGATACCGACAAAATCCTTGCGCAGGCGATCACGCAGGCGCTGGCTCAAGGCTTCGCGGGCCTTGAAGTCTTTGCTGACGATCACCAGTTGCGCGTAGTACGGGTTCTGCAATTGCTGGTCGAGTGGCAGGTAGAAACGGATCGCACCCTGACCGATGTAGGTGCTCCAGCGCACGATGTCCGGGTCGCCCTTGAGCGTGGCTTCGAGCTTGTCGACCGCCTTGCGGGTTTCATCGATCGAGGCGTTTTGCGGCAGGTTGAGGTCGACCAGGATTTCCGGGCGATCTGAAGACGGGAAGAACTGATTCTGCACAAAGCGCATGCAGAACACCGCCAGCACGAAGCACAGCACGGTGATGCCGATGCACCACCAGCGGTTGCGCATCGACCACAACAAACCGTGATTGAAGGCTCGCCCGATGCGCCCCGGCTCGGCTTCGTGGGGCTTCACATCGGTGCTGAGAATGTGCACGCCGATCACCGGGGCGAACAGCACCGCGACGATCCATGACACCAGCATCGCCACCGCGATCACCGCAAACAGGGTAAAGGTGTACTCACCCGCCGAGCTGGCGTTCAGACCGATCGGCACGAAACCGGCCACGGTCACCAGCGTACCGGTGAGCATCGGAAACGCCGTGGAGGTGTAGGCAAATGTCGCCGCCTGCTCCTTGGTCTCGCCCATCTCCAGGCGCGTGACCATCATCTCCACGGTGATCATCGCGTCGTCCACCAACAGACCCAGGGCGATGATCAAGGCACCGAGAGAAATCCGCTGCATGGTGATGCCGCTGTATTCCATGAACACGAACACCATCGCCAGCACCAGCGGAATCGAACACGCCACCACCAGCCCGGCGCGCACGCCGAGGCTGATGAAACTCACCACCAGCACGATGACTACGGCTTCGAACAGCGCACTGGTGAAACCGCCGACGGCCTCTTCCACCACCACTGCCTGATCGGAGACGGTATGTACGCCGACGCCTACCGGCAGGTCGGCGGTGAGTTGGTCGATACGTGCGTGCAGGGCTTTACCGAATGCCTGGACGTTGCCGCCCTTCTGCATGGCAATCGCCAGGCCGATGGCGGGTTTGCCGTCGAAGCGGAACTCCGGTGACGCCGGGTCGACATACCCACGGCTGATTTCAGCGATATCGGCCAGACGATAGAAACGGTCATTGAGTTTGAGATTGACCTCAGCGAGGTCCTTTTCCGAGGCAAACTGCCCGGAGGTCCTCACCGAAATCCGCTCGGGCCCGGCCTCGATCACACCTGCCGGGGTCACCGCGTTCTGCGATTGCAGGCTCTGCACCACCTGACGCTGATCGATGCCCAGCGCCGCGAGTTTGCGGGTCGAGAAGTTCAGATAGATCACTTCATCCTGCTGGCCGACCATCTCGATCTTGCCCAGCCCCGGCACGTTGCGAATCTCGGCCCGCGCCTGCTCCACATAATCGCGCAGTTGCCGCATCGTCAGGCCGTCGGCGGTGAACGCGTAGACCGAGCCGAACACGTCACCGAACTCATCGTTGAATCCCGGCCCCTGAATTCCCTGGGGAAACTGGCCGCGAATATCGTTGATCTTCTTGCGCACCTGATACCAGATTTCCGGGATGTCCTTGGCGCTGGTGGTGTCGCGCAGGTACACGTAGACCGTTGACTCGCCGGGGCGCGTATAGCTTTTCACGTAATCGAGGGAGTCGAGTTCTTCGAGTTTTTTCTCGATACGGTCGGTGACCTGCTTGAGGGTTTCTTCCTGGGTTGCGCCCGGCCATTTGGTCTGGATCACCATAGTCTTGATGGTGAACGACGGGTCTTCTTCACGTCCCAGATTGAAGTAGGAAAACACGCCCATCAGCAATGCAACGAACATCAGGTACCAGACGAACGACTGATGCTTGAGGGCCCATTCGGAGAGATTGAAAGACCCTTTCATTGACTGTCCTCGTCGAGTTTCACGGCTTGCCCTGGCTTGAGACTGTTGACGCCGGCGCTTACCACACGCTCGCCGGACTTGACCCCGCCGGCCAGTATCACGGTGCTGTCGGTACGGCTGGTCACGCTGACGTCACGGGGGGCGACGGTTTTGCTTTGCGGGTCGATCACCCAGATCTGGGTTTTGCCGTCGGCTTCTTGCAGGGCTGTCGCGGGCAATTCGATTCGCGGCTTGATAGCTGAACTGAGGGTCACGCTGATTGCCGTACCGAGGCGGAATCCAGGTGGTGTGCTGGCCAGGGTTAACCGAGCACGACGGGTGCGGGTGGCGCTTTGCGCCTGCGGTTCGATTTCACGGATGACGGCGGTGGTGTTGATGCTCGGATCGAGTTGCGCGGCCACCAGAAACACCACATCGCTGGGGATCTGGTCGACCAGCGTGTCCGGCAGATCGATCACCGCTTCCTTGATGTCCGGTTGCGCCAGCGTCACCACTTGTTGACCGGCCGTCACTACTTGTCCGGCCTCGGCGTTCCACGCGGTGACCACGGCTTTGTGGTCGGAGCGCAGTTCGGTGTAGCCGAGCTGATCCTTGCTCTGGTTGACCGCCGCCCGCGCCTGGTCGAGGGATGCCTGGGTGGTTTTCAAATCGGTGGTGGCGATGTCCAGTTGCGCCTGAGCGCCGACCCCGCGATCAAATAGCGCCTGCTGACGCCGGGCGTTGGCCTGGGCGTTGATCAGTTGCGCCTCGACTTTCGCCAGATCACCCTGAGCCGAACGTAACTGGTTCTGCTGGTCAGACGGGTCGAGGGTGGCGAGCAAAGTACCCTTCTCCACCTCGGCGCCGACATCGACGTTACGACTGGCAATACGCCCGCCAACACGGAAACCGGTGTTGCTCTCATAGCGCGCCTGAATGCTGCCGGCGAAACGACCGAGGTTTTCTTCGTTCAGTACTTCGACCTTGATCGACAACACCGGCCGCACCGGTTCGGGCGGTGGCTCGCTCTTGGAACAGGCAACCAGCAGCAGCCCGATGGACATCAACCACAAAGGCTTCATGGCTGTGCTCCCGGTTGCAGTTCCTTGTAGGTGTTCTCGGCGATCTCGACTTTCATGCCCGGATGCAGCAGTTGCCCGCCGGCAATGATCACTTTCTCTCCGCCCGTAAGCCCGGCGCTGATGATCACGTGACCGGTCAGGTAACGGCCGACAGTGACGTTGTGCAGTTGCGCCTCGCCCTTGTCGTCCACCATCCACACAGCGGGTTCACTGATGTTTTTGGTCAGGGCCGACCACGGCAATTCCACCGCCGATTTACCGCTGCCCTTGGCGGTGGCGCTGACCACCGAACCGAGCTGCATACCTTGCGGCAGGCTGTCGAGGGTGACTTTGACCTGCACCGTACCGGACTGCGCCGACACCGCCGGGGTGATTTCACGCACGGTGCCGGTGGTTTTGATCTGTGGGTTATCGAGCAGACTGACGACAATCGAACGTTCGGCCGGGCGCTCGGCCAGCAGCGATTCGTAAACATTGAACACCGCGTCGCGGTCGCCGTCCCGGGCCAGCGTGAAAATCGGTGCGGTGGCCTGAACCACCTGGCCGACTTCGGCCTGACGCTCAGTGATGATGCCTGGCGCATCGGCGATCAGCGCGGTGTAACTGAGTTGATCCTTGGCGTTGGCCAACTGTGCCTGGGCCGCGCTCAAGGCACTCTGGCTGCTGCGCAATGCGGCCTGCGCGGAATCGTATTCGCTCTGGCTGGTGTAACCCTTGGGCAACAGTTTCTGCTGGCGGACGAACGCGGCGGCGCTCTGTTTGACCCGCGCCTGCTCGGCCAACACCTGGGCCTGAGCGGAGTCGACGTTGGTCTGCAAATCTTTGGGATCAAGTTTGGCAAGCACTTGCTTGGCCGAGACACGGTCACCGACATCGACCATGCGCTGGATAATCTTGCCGCCGACCCGGAATGACAATTCGGTCTGCACCCTGGCCTGAACATCGCCGGTGAGGGTCACGGATGCCGCGAAGTCCGCGGGTTTGACCTCTTGCACAAAGACCCGTGGCAGGTATTCCTGGGGCGGCTTCTTTTCGCTGCAGGCCGCGAGCAAAGCAAGCAGGCTCAGCATGACCGCTGTTTTCAATCCGGGACTCGCCATGCAGACTCCTTCCTGTGTACGAACGTGCAAGTGACGATACGACTGTGAGCTTAGAACAGGGTTCAACCTTCGTCCGGGCGATCTATGCAATTCTGTGCAACGGGTATCCTGACCCGGATTTCAGGGCATCCAGGAAGGACTTTCATGCTCAAGACCCTCGCGGTAGCCAATTACCGCTCGATCAATAAATTGGTGATCCCGCTGGGAAGGCTAAACCTGATCACCGGCCCCAACGGCAGTGGCAAGTCCAACCTTTACCGGGCGCTGCGACTGCTGGCGGAAACCGCTCAGGGCGGCGTGGTCAATGCGCTGGCCCGTGAGGGCGGGCTGGACTCGACGTTCTGGGCCGGGCCGGAAACCATCAGCCGGCGCATGCGCAATGGCGAAGTGCCGATTCAATCGACAGTCCGCCAGGGTGTGAAACGTCTGCGGCTGGGGTTTGCCGGAGAGGATTTCAGTTATTCGATTGCCCTTGGATTGCCCGAGCCGACCCTTTCGTTCTTTTCCCTCGACCCGGAAATCAAAAAGGAATGCATCTGGGCCGGGCCACTCTATCGCCCGGCCAGTCTGCTGGTGGATCGCGACGGGCCAATGATCCGCACCCGTGACGGTCGCGGCTGGGACGTGTTGGCGCAGCACACGCCGAACTTCGACAGCCTGTTCGATCAGGTCGGCAGCCTGCGCACCTCGCCGGAAGTGTTTCAGATGCGCGAGTTCATCCGCCGCTGGCGCTTCTACGATCACTTTCGCAGCGACGCCGACGCCCCGGTGCGCCAGCCGCAACTCGGCACACGCACGCCGGTGCTGCATCACGACGGCCGCGATCTGGCGGCAGCCTTGCAGACCATCCGCGAAATCGGCGATCCCGAGGCGCTGCAGACTGCGATCAGCGACGCGTTTCCTGGCGCACGGTTGAACATCGCACCGCTGGCCGGCGGACGCTTTGCCATCGAGTTTTTTCAGGAAGGATTGTTGCGGCCATTGTCGGCGGCTGAGTTGTCGGACGGCACGCTGCGTTATCTGCTGCTGGTCGCAGCGCTACTGACGCCACGTCCGCCGTCGCTGATGGTATTGAACGAACCGGAAACCAGTCTGCATCCGGATCTGTTGCCGGCGCTGGCGCGGTTGATCATTCGCGCATCGCAGGAATGTCAGGTGTGGGTGGTTTCACACGCACGGCGATTGATTTCGGCGTTACAGGAAGATGAGGAATGCAATTGCATCGTGCTGGAAAAAACCCTCGGCCAGACCGGGATCGTCGGGCAGAGGGTTCTGGATGAGCCGGCGTGGAACTGGCCGGATTAGCTTGTTGATCGATCGTTCCCACGCATGCGCGGGAACGAGCATCGGTTCAGCCCTGCCATTTCCCGCCTTCGACAATCACGCTCTCAGGCTTGGTGTCATCGCTCAGCTCTTTACGCACATATTGGTCATACAGCTTGAGCAGATATTTCTCTTCCCCAAGCTTGGCCAACTCCGCATTCACCCAGTCGCGCAATTCAATGTTGCCCTTCTTCACCGCCGGAGCAATCGGGGCTTCGGCGCCAAGTTTTTCATCCAGCACGCGGTAGCCCGGGTTCTGCTTGGCCCAGCTGAACAACACCAGGTTGTCCTGGGCGTAGGCATCGCCACGGCCGTTGGCCAAGGCTTGCAGGGACTCGGAGTTCTTCTCGAACTTCAGCAGTTTCCAGTCCGGGTGGTTCTTGGTCAGCCAGATATCGGCGGTGGTGCCGGTGGTGACGATGGTGGTGCGGGTCGCCAGGTCATCCAGCTTCTTCACGTCGCTGCCCTGCGGCACCAGCGCCTGTACCGCGACCTTGAGATTCGGATTGGTGAATTCCACCGCTTCCTTGCGCTCCGGGGTCACGGTCATGTTGGCGAGGATCAGGTCGACCTTGTCGCTTTGCAGGAACGGAATGCGACTCGCCGGTTCCACGGCCACGAACTCGACCTTGTTTTCATCGCCCAGCAGATCCTTGGCAAACTGGCGGCCGATGTCGGTATCGAAGCCGACATAGCGTCCTGCTTCATTGACGAAACCGAACGGCGGTTTATCGGTGAACACGCCGACGATCAGTTTGTCGCGGGCCTTGATCTTGTCCAGATAACCGGCCGGCGCGGTGCTTTCGCTGGCGACTTTCGGCTTGGCCGGTTCTTCGGTCTTGTTGCAGCCGGCCAGCAGCGCAAGGCTGATCAGCGGGAGTGCGAATAGGGCTTTGGCAGTTTTCATGGCAGTTCCAGTTCCTTGGTTTGAGACGTTGTGGGCGAAGTCGTTGAAGTCAGTGCTTCGACGTAGGAGAACTTCTCCAGGAACTGCTGCGCGCGTGCGGTTTGCGGGTTCGTAAAGAAAAGCTCGGGCGGGTTCTGTTCAAGGATGCGCCCGCCATCCATGAACACGATGCGATCGGCCACCGCGCGGGCGAAGGCCATTTCGTGAGTGACGATCAACAGGGTCATGCCTTCGCGGGCCAGGCCCTGAATCACCTCCAGCACTTCCTTGACCATCTCCGGATCAAGGGCGGCGGTGACTTCGTCGAAGAGCATGACTCGCGGGTTCATGCACAACGAGCGGACGATGGCGATGCGTTGCTGCTGGCCACCGGAGAGCTGGCGCGGGAAGGCATCGCGCTTGTCCGCCAGGCCGACGCGTTCGAGCAATGCTTCGGCTTGCTGCCGGGCTTCGCGGCGTTCGCGTTTCTGCACCTTGAGTGGGCCGAGCAGCAAGTTATCGAGCACGCTCATGTGCGGGAACAAGTGATAACTCTGGAACACCATGCCGATCTGCTGACGCACTTCACGCCAGTCGGTGGCCTTGTCCAGCAGCTCGCGGCCGGCGAATTTCAGACTGCCGCCGTGGGCAACTTCCAGACCGTTGAGACAACGCAGCAGGGTGCTTTTTCCGCAGCCGCTGGGGCCGAGGATGACGATGACTTCGCCGGACTTCACTTGCAGGTCGATGCCCTTGAGCACCTGCTGTTCGCCAAAGAATTTGTTGAAACCCTGAAACTCGATCAATGCATTCATGCTTGCGTCCAGCGCCGCTCCAGCACGCGCGAAGCGGCCGACAGCGGATAGCAGATGAAAAAGAAAAACAGAAACAGCGCGCCGTAGATCAGCACCGATTCGTAGGTGCGCTCGATGATCTGCTGACCGACCTTGATCACATCCACCACGCCGATCAGCACCGCCAGCGAACTGGTCTTGATGATCCGCGTGTAGACGTTGATGGTCGGTGGCGTCATGCGTTTCAGCGCCTGAGGCAACAGCACGTAGCCGTAGAGCTGCGTCGCATTCAGACCGATCGACAGCCCCGCTTCACGCTGCCCGCGCGGCAACGAATGCAGTGCACCGCGCGCCACTTCGCCGACCTCGCTTGCGCCCCACAGCGACAGCACCAGCACCGCGCACCAGAAGCTCGGCAGGCTCAGGCCGAAGAAAATCGGCAGGCCAAAAAACAGCAGGTACAACCAGACCAGCACCGGGATCGCCCGGAACAGCTCCAGATAGATCCGCAGCAGCGCGTTCAGCCACGTCACGTTGAGCGTGCGAAGTACGCCGTAGAGCACGCCGCCGACGGTGCTGACGGCAATGCTCAGGAACGAGATCGACAGGGTTTGCCCCGCGCCTTTGGCCAATTGCGGCAACGACACCCAGAGCAGTTCAAGACCCGAACTGGCCATGCTGGAGCCTCCTTTCCAGACGGCTCAACAGCAGCGACAGTGGCAGGAACAACAGCACGCAGATCAGCGTCAGCACGGCGAGCATTTCGTAGGTTTTGTAGTAAAGCGCGATGTAGCTTTTGGTGGTGTAGAGAATCTCCGGCACCGCCACGGCCGAGACCACGGTGGTCTCCTTGAGCAGGAAAATGAAATTGGCGAACAGCGACGGCAGGCTGAGTATTCCCGCTTGCGGCAGGATCACGTAACGCAGCAACTGCCCGTGGGACAGGCCGATGGAACGGCCAGACTCAAGCTGCGCCTGGGGCACCGCATCGACGCCGGCGCGCAGCACTTCGGTGAGGTAAGCGCCGCCGAGGAACGTCATGGTGATGATCGCGGCGGTGAATCCGGAAACCTTGATCCCCAAGGCTGGCAACGCGAAGTAGACGAAGAACAGCTGGATCAGCAGCGGCGTGTTGCGCGCCAACTCGACATACAGCCCGACCAGTTTTTGCAGGTAAGGCGTGCGAAACACCAGAATTGTCGCGTTCAGCAGCGCTACCAGCAGCGAGGTGCCGATGGCGATCAAACCGACCTGCAGCGTCACGCCCACGGCTTTTAAAAACGCCGGCAGGGTGCTGAGGATAAATGCGTAATCGAAGGTCATGAATCATCCTGACGTCGCTCGGTAAGCGACCGTGGTGCAGTCCATGGACAGCGGGTAGCTGTCCTGCAGGCACCGACTTTAAAGGTATAAAAAGAAGAATTTAAATACCGTTAAAGCATATTGATATCACGCAAAAAAACTAATCGACGGGTTTGCCGGGAAGAAGGAGGAAGGCTATTGTCCCCAGCGCTGTAGGACGGATCTTTTTTGCATAAAAGCCCTCCAAGGACGAACAGCTTTTGGCCAGACTCCCCCGGCCCACCCCATAACAAGGAAGAGAACATGGACGTAAAAGTGCCGCAGCGACTGGATCCGCAGGAAATCGTGAAATTGTTGGTGGCGTTGCGCCGGGCGTTGAAAACCGGGATAGCCTGAGCTTTAGACCCCCTCACCCGCACACACAAAAACGCCGATGACCATCGCTGGTCATCGGCGTTTTTTTCAACTTTGAAGGGAGTTGTTGTCGCGTCAGGTCAGAACGCCGGCAGTACCGCGCCGTTGTACTTCTTCTCGATGAACGCTTTGACTTCCGGGCTGGTCAAGGCAGCGGCCAGTTTCTTGATGGCGTCGCTGTTCTTGTTGTCCTCACGGGCCACCAGGAAGTTCACATAAGGCGAATCCGCGCCTTCGATCACCAGAGCGTCCTTGGTCGGATTCAGCTTGGCTTCCAGCGCGTAGTTGGTGTTGATCATGTCCAGGTCGACTTCTTTCAGAACACGCGGCAGCAAGGCCGACTCCAGTTCCTTGAACTTGAAGTTGTGCGGGTTCTTGGCGATGTCTTTCGGCGTGGCCAGAGCGTTTTTCGGATCTTTCAGTTCGATCAGACCAGCCTTCTGCAGCAGGATCAGTGCGCGGCCGCTGTTGCTGCCTTCGTTAGGGATAGCGATGGTTGCGCCATCAGGCAGTTCGGCCAGGGTCTTGTACTTGCTGGAGTAGCCACCGAACGGTTCAACGTGAACACCCTGCACGGTCACCAGGTACTTGGCCTTGTCATCCTTGTATTTACCGGCGTTGAAGCTGTCCAGGTAAGGCTTGGTCTGGAAGTAGTTGGCGTCCAGCCGCTTCTCGCCAACCTGCACGTTCGGCTGCACGTAATCGGTGAAGACTTTGACTTCCAGATCCACGCCTTCTTTGGCGAGGGTCGGCTTGATCAGTTCGAGGATCTCGGCGTGCGGTACAGGGGTGGCCGCGACTACCAGTTTCTCGCCGGCCTGGGCCAGGGAAGCAGTCAGAGCAGCCGCCAATGCGGAAAACAACAGAACCTTTTTCATGCAGTGTCCTTATCGAAAATCGGTCGTCATCGACGACGGCGTTAATACGAGTGCCAGCGATGTGCTACTGCTGACGTGAAGCGGACAATACCGGGATTTTTTATTCCCGGACAATAACGTTTATTCAGCTTCATATTCCATTTTGTTCATATTGAACAAAATGGTTACAACGCTTCGCTCAGGTTCAACAGCAATTCTTTCAATGCCTTACGTTCATCGGCAGTGCCGTTGAGGCTGAGGCTCGCCACCTGACGTTCGATCTGAACCAGCGGTCCAGACACCTCGTGCAGGTTCAGGTGCTCCGGCAGGATTTCGTCGCCGGTGCTCACCAGCAGCGCAAAATGAATGACGTTTTCCAGCTCCCGGGTATTGCCCGGCCAGCTGTGTTGTTCCAGAACCTGCTGCGCCGCTTCGCTGATCAGCGGCACAGGAAGATCCAGGCGCTGGCTGTAAATGCCGAGGAAGTACTCGGCCAACGACAGAATGTCGCCCACCCGCTCGCGCAATGCTGGCAGCTCCAGGTGTCCCTCGCCGAGATAGTGATAGAGCCGTTCGTGAAATTTCCCCGCCGCCACCGCCTGCCCCAGATCGATACTGGTCGCCGCCACCAGCCGCACATCCACAGGGCTCGGTTGATGGGCACCGACGCGGGTGACTTCGTGGTTTTCCAGCGCGGCGAGCAACTTGATCTGGATCGGCAGCGGCAGGTCACCGATCTCGTCCAGGTACAAGGTGCCGCCGTTGGCCGAACCGAACCAGCCGGCGCGGCTGCTGGCCGAGCCGCTGTAGCTGCCGGCGGCGTAGCCAAACAATTCGGCATCGGCGTAAGTCGGGCTGATCGCCCCGCAGTTGACCGAGACGAACAATCCGCTGCGATCACTGGCGCGGTGGATATGGCGGGCAAGCAGTTCCTTGCCGGTGCCGGTCTCGCCGCGAATCAGCACCGACGTCGAGCGCGGTGCGAGCTGGGCCATTTCTTCACGCAACTGGCGCGAGCGTGGATCAACGAACACCAGCGCCTTGGCGCGAATGCTCAGGGGACTTTTTTCCGCATCGGGAAAGGTCAGCAACGGCTGGCCGAAGGTTTCGAAACTCATGGCAGACTCCCGCCCCAAATCGCCGGGAGACGGGGGCGTTGAAAAAACAAAATTGGTCAGGCACGACGCCGGGCGTGGTGTTCCATGCGGTTTTGCAGGCGATACAGATACGCGAATCCCTGCTCCCAGCGTTGATGCCCGGACTTCACATTGATGTGGCCGGCGCCCGCGAGAATCCCTGCCTCGGCGCCCCAGTTGCGCGCCAGTTCCAGCGCGCGCGGCGCGCTGACGGCAGCGTCATTGTCGGAACTGACGACCTGGCTCGGGAACGGCAGCAGGTCGGTCGGAATCGGTGCAAAGTTGCGCAGCGCCGGCACACAGGCCGGACGCTCCACATCCGCCGGCGCGACCAGCAGCGCACCGCGTACCTGACGCAGGTGCTGCAACGGTGCGGTGGCCGCCCAGTGCGCCACGGTGATGCAGCCCAGGCTGTGAGCGATGAGAATCACCGGCGAGCTGTCGGCGGCAATCGCCTCGGCCAGCGCCGCGACCCAGTCTTCACGACGCGGCGTCAGCCAGTCGGCCTGCTCCACCCGCGCGCTGTTGGGCAGGCTATTCTGCCAATGGCTTTGCCAATGATCTTCTGGCGATCCTTGCCAGCCCGGCACAATCAGATAGCGGATTGATTCATTGCGCATGGGGGAGCTCTCCTGCGTCGTGTCTGTTCCTGATCGAGTATAGGGACGGGATTTATATTCGTTAAGGAATAAGAAGCTATTTATTAAGACCTGAAAAGAATATCTAGTTTCAGACAAAAAAGGGGCCGCACCCTGCCAAGGAGACGGCCCCGGAAAAACGTGAAACCCTTATCGTGCAGTGATCACCGACAGTTTGGTGATGCCCGCCCGCTCAATCGAAGCCATGGCTCGCGCCACTTCGCCGTAATTCACCCCGTCGTCCGCCTGCAACTGCACGCGCACTTCCGGGTCCTTGGCCTTGGCCGACTTGAGGTTGAACTCCAACAGATCCGGCTGGATTTCGTCCTTGTTGATAAACAGTTTTCCTGCACCGTCGATGCTCACCACCAACGGGTCTTTCTGCTCGACCGGCGCCACCGCTTCGGTCTTCGGCAGGTTGATCGGTATCGCGTTGGTCAGCAGTGGCGCGGTGACGATGAACACCACCAGCAGCACCAGCATCACATCCACCAGCGGCGTCACGTTGATCTCGCTCAGCACCTCGTCGCTGTCTTGCGTGGAGAAGGCCATATCAGGACGCCTCCTTCACTTTTGTCGCGTTGCCCTGGGCCGCAGCCTTGTGTGCGGTCGGGTGGATCAGCACGCGGAACGAACTCTTTTGCGCCAGGCTGTAGAAGTCGTGGGCAAAGTCGTCCAGGTCCGCCGCCGTCAGTTTCAGACGACGCAAAAAGTAGTTGTAAACCAGCACCGCCGGCACCGCGACCGCAATCCCCACACCGGTGGCGACCAGCGCTGCACCGATCGGGCCGGCCACCGTTTCCAGGCTCGCCGAGCCCGCCGCGCTGATGCCTTTCAACGCTTCCATGATTCCCCACACCGTGCCGAACAGGCCAATGAACGGCGAGGTGCTGCCAATACTCGCGACCACCGCCAGACCGGTTTCCAGCGAACGCCGCTCGCGGACGATCTGCTGGCGCAAGGCACGTTCGAGGCGGTCCTGATGGTTGATCGCCTGGCTCAGGTCATTGGCCTGCGGCGCTTCGCCCACTTGAATCGCCGCATAACCGGCCTGTGCCACCCGCGCTGCCGCGCCGGGTTGGGTTTCGCTCAACTCGGCGGCGGAGTCCAGACTCGACGCCGCCCAGAAGCGCTTGTGAAATTTGCGATCCTGCGCCTTCAACCGGCCGAACTGCACAGCCTTGAGCAATGCCAGGCCCCAGGTGACGACAGAGAAGACCACCAGCAGCCAGATCACCGCGCTTTCGATGGATTCCAGTGGAGATGCCAGTAACGTCATGATGTGTTCCCTCGTGTAAACATTTCGCGCGAATTTGGTTTCGGTTTAGTGAATCTTGAAATCGATGGGCACGCTGACCCAGCCGTCCTGGGCGACATCACCCTGCTTGGCCGGCACGAAGCTCCAGCGCTTCACGGCGTCCAGCGCCGCGTCGTCGAGCTGTTGCCGGCCACTGCTTTTCTGAATCTGGATCTCGCCCGGTTTGCCGCTGGCCAGCACGTGCACCCGCAGCAACACCGTGCCTTCCCAACCGCGACGCTGGGCCAGTGACGGATATTCCGGCGCCGGGTTCTTCAGGTACGCGGCATTGGCCGAGGCCGGTATCACCGGAGCAGGCGCCGGCGGTGCAGGTGGCGCAGGCGCGGCGACCGGAGCGGCCGGTTGTGGCGGAGCCGGTGGCTGCTCAATGGCTTTGGACGCCGGCTTCGGTACCGGTTTGGCGACCGGTTTCGGCTTGGGAACCGGCTTCGGTTTTGGTGGCGGCTTGGTTGCCAGTTCGTCTTCCACCGGCGGTGGTGGCTCGACCACAGGTGCCGGTGGCGGCGGTACAACCACAGGCGGCGCCGGGGGTGCCGGGCGCGAAAATTCGATGGTCATCGGTGGAATTTCCGGCGGCACGATCGGCAGTGCCGGCGTCGGATGCTGGTTGATCCAGTAGATCACCGCGCCATGCACCACCAGCGCCAGAACGCCGAGCAGAATCGTTTCGCGGCGGCTCAGAATGCCCTTGGGTGCACGCTGCAAGCGCAGCTGCCCCAACGGCACACGATGGGGCCGGCCGAGATCGACCAACTCGCCGCTCGGCGCCTGGCGCCACAGCACCTCCTGTGCACTGGCGGCGGTCTGGACATTGCCCATTGATTTACTCCCTGCGGTCTCTTTGCGTTTTTTCGCGTAGCCGATTCGCCGCTTGTTGAATCCCCCACGGCGTGATCGATGGGTCAATCATTGGGTCTTAAGGCTTATCTCCGAAAGTAATCTTTCATGTTATGAATAGACGTTTATGGAATATATAAAGCGGTCATTTCCACCAAAGCCACGGCCCTCAAGGCTTCCAGCGTTGCGCCAGAATCGGCATGCTTTCCCGGCATAAAAAGTATTCATCCAAGGCATCGGGTTATCGATGACCCGGGATTCAGTGACAACTAATTCCAAGGTGATAGTTGACGAATCTTTTCAAGAGACAAATAAAAAGGCCGATGCATTTTTAATGCATCGGCCTTCGACTTGCAGAATTTCTTATTGCTTCACAAACTCTCCGGCCAGACCGACTACATCACCGTCAAAGTTTGTGCGCGAACCCACCGCGCGAACTTTCGAGTAGTTGTGATCCGGCGAGAACAGGGTCCAGGACTGATAGCCAGTGCCGTCATTCAGAGCCGCGAAAGTAATGATCGTAGGCTGCCCGGTGCTGTTCTGGAAGTGGTAATGACCGTACGCGATGTCGTAGTTCACGCCGTTCTGGCTGAACTTTCCGCTGAAGGTGCCGTTGGAGTCGTTGCCATCGGTAATCGTCAGTTTGGCGCCAGCGTTAGCGTTTACATAGTTGCCATTAATGCTCGACATAACGAGATTTCCTTTATCGTTGGATAAGTGTCTTCCGATGAGAGCAAGTTTCCTCCTGGAAACTCACGACACTCAGGATGGTTGGACATTCATTTATTGTCCACGCGACTTTTCAACGATATTGCTATATGCACTATTCATGTCGCTCATAACTTATTTCGATTCGGAAGAGCCCTAATAACTAACGACTGGCATGGGTCTGTTGCACACCTATGGCCGGCGCAATCACTGCCGTCTCCGAACGCGGCGTCCCTGCTGGCACCCAGTCATAACTCACAGGCAGAGCCCGGTAGACCCAGTTGCTGATCGCGTCGCTGCCCGGTGCCTTGCCCAGATAGGGACTGACGTATTCCCAGACGTTCTCGCCGCTGGCCGTTACCTGGAAAAACCGTCCGTTCATACCCTCGTCGATCAACGTGTTGCCGTTGGGCAAGCGCCGCGCGCTGCTGATGAACGAGCTGTAGAACGCCCACTCCGGCTGCTTCGAATTGGCGGCGCTGTACTGCCAGACGATTTCGTTTTTCACCGGGTCGATTTCCAGCACCCGCGAGCCGGAAATCAGCCCCAGCGTAACGTTCGGATAACCCGCCGAACCCTGATTGTCGAACACCAGCAGATTGCCCGCACCGGGCAGCCCAGCCGGGATGATGTGCGCATCATGCTGACCGACGAACTGGTCCACCGGACGCGGAATCTGCTGCGCGGTTTTCGGGTTGGCCAGCGGTAGGTTCGGCCCCAGGCGCCACACCACTTTGCCGCTGTGCTTGTCGATGATTGCAATGAAGTTGGCGTTGCGAGAATCGAGCAGCAGGTTGTCCGGATTGAAGCGTTTGTCGCCAGCATCGAACCACTTGTTCGGCCCGACCAGGCTGAGGTTGTTGATGTGCAGGTAATCCGGATTTTCACTGGCACGCACCAGCTTCAATTGCTCGGCGGTGAAGCCGAACTTGTTCAAGTGATCCGACGCCAGCCACTGCCATTTCACCTCGCCCGTGGGGCTGACTTCGTAGATCGCATCGTCGATCACCTCGGGTACTTTGAAGCCTTTGACCTTGTGCACCTTGTTCGCCAGCACCACGGTGTTGCCGTTGCTCAGACGACGTAGGTCGTGATGCTGTTGCGCGGCGCCGCCGGGTGCCTGATCGCCCCACTGCCAGACGACTTTGCCATTCCAGTCCAGCTCGCCGACGCTCTGATTACCGAGGCCGTTGCCGGCAGAGCCCAACTTGCCGGGATCCTTGTCGCTCAGTTGCAGCAACACATGGCCACGCTCGCCACCGACCAGTTTCGGGTCGATGATTGCCGACGGGAATCCGGCTTGAGACCAGTTCTTGACCTCGTTGCCGTTCATGTCGATCAGGTGTGTCTGCTTGTCGGCACCGCTGAAGATCACATATTGATTGAAGGCCTTGGCCGGGTCGTAACGGGTGACTCCGGTGGGGTAAACACTGGGCGCGGCGAGCGCCCCGGCACTGAGCACTGCGCCGGACAACAACACCGGTAATGCGGTTTTGATGCGCAACATGATGCAGCTCCTTGAGGGATCGATCAGAAGTCGTAGCGACCGGTGACGCCGAGGGTGCGCGGCGTACCGAGCAAGCCTTCATAGCCGCCGTTGCCGCCAGTCCACAGGGTCGTGTAGTAGGTTTTGTCGAAGGCGTTTTTCAGCCACAGCGAGACGTCCCACTGACCCTGATTGAAATCGCCGCGCAGGCCGGTGGAGAGATTGACCACCGCGTAGCTCGGGATCTGGCCGTAGTCGGAATCCTCGACCGTGCCCACCGCTTTGGAGCGGAATGCGTAGCTGCCGGTGACGTAAGGTTGCAGCCCGTTGGCCAGATTCCATTCGTATTTGCCGTTGGCGTTGCCGATCCATTTCGAGGCCCCCACCACTTGGTGACCAGTGAGGTCGCAAGAGGCCGGGGCACGCGGTGCGAGACTGACTTCCGGCGGGCACGGCGCATCCTTGTACGAGAGGTAACTAACGTCGTTGAACGAGCCGTTGAAGTTCAGCGTCAGGCCACGCAGCGGAATCACGGTGCTTTCGAACTCCACACCACGCGAGCGCACAGAACCGGCGTTGGTCAGATATTGCACGCGGTTGACGTCGTCGTAGGCGTTGGTCTGGTAAGCGTTGACCTGGGTCCAGAACAGGTTGGCGTTGAGCTGCAGGCGGCGGTCCCACAGGGTGCTCTTGAAGCCGAGTTCGGCGTTGTTGGCGCGTTCGGTGCCGATCAACAGCGAGTCGGCGCCAGCGGTCGGAGCCGAGCCGACCACGAGGTTAATCCCGCCGGATTTCTCGCCGTGGGACAACGTGGCGTAGCCGAGCAGATCATCGGTGATGCGATAGCTGAGGTTGAGCAAGCCGGACGGGCTGGAGCTGTACTGATTCAGATCGCCGGAATCGTAGGCGCCGGTCCGGCCGCGTCGCGCAGTGGCAGCGGCGCCGGTCACCGCTGCGCCACCCACCGGCGCATCACGATTGACCCAGGCGTTCTTCTCTTCATAGGTGCCTCGCACCCCGGCAGTGAAATCCAGACGCGGAGTCAGGTGCCAGGTGCCTTGGGCGAACAGCGCAAAACTGTCGGTCTGGATGTGGCCGCGACCGACGCTGCCAACGTTGGCCAATGCCCCCCGTGGCGTGCCATTCCAGATGTCGGCCTGGGGGCCGTAATAAGCGAAGGATTTGTTGTCCAGATCCGAACCGAAGTAGTACGCGCCTAGCACGTAATCAAAGAACTCGCCCTTGGGCGATGCGAGGCGAAATTCCTGCGAGTACTGCTTGTCCTCCACCGACACGCCGGCGTTATAGGTCGCTGCGACGTTGAGGCCATCGTCGTTGGCCGGGGTGAAATTCCAGTAGCGATAGGAGCTGATCGAGGTCAGGGTGAAGTCGCTCGGCAACGACCAATTGGCCTCCACCGACGTGCCGCCCTGATGCACCGTGACGTGCTGGTCGTTGTCCAGATTGACCTTGCGGTGCGAGCCGTTGACCAGCGTCGCGCCGGCAGCATTGGCCCGGGACTGATAGAGGTTGACGCCATTGATGGTCGGCCCGGTGTTGTACAACACGCGGGTGCCGGCACTGGAATCCTCTTCGTTGTAATCACCGATCCAGCGCAGATTGAAGTTTTCGTTGGGCTTGAACAGCAACTGCGCCCGGAAACCGTCGCGGGAACCACCGTTCAGATCATGGCCGTTGAATTCGTTCTTGATGTCGCCGTCGCTACGGGTGCGATAGGCGGAAATGCGTCCCGCCAGCTCATCGTTGAGCGGCCCGGACAGCGTGCCCTTGGTCTGGAAGTAACCGTCCTCGCCGACCGAGGTTTCGATGCTGCGCTCCGGGGTGAAACTCGGTGCGCGAGTACTGATGTTGATCACCCCGGCGGTGGTGTTCTTGCCGAACAGCGTCCCCTGCGGCCCCCGCAGGACTTCAAGCTGTTCGATGTCCATCAGGTCGAAAACCGCCATCCCCGGACGGCCCAGATAAACGTTGTCGATGTACAGGCCGACACTGCCTTCCAGGCCGTCGCTGGCCGGGTTGTTGCCCAGGCCGCGAATCGAAACGCTGGACTGGCGCGCATGCATGTAGGCGACGTTGACGCTGGGCACCAGTTGCTGCAGATCCTGGATGCGATAGACCCGTTGCGTTTCCAGAGTCTGGCCGCTGACCACGCTCATCGGCGTCGGCACATCCTGAGAACTTTCTTCGCGACGGCGGGTGGTGACGGTCACGGTTTCCAGTTGCGAAGTCGCGGTCGCGGTTTTGCCTGCGGGTGCCGAGACAGGGGTTTGGGCATCATCGGCGTAACCCTGATTCCAACTGGCACTCCCCGCCAGCAACAGGGCCAGGGGCAGACGTTTGAGCCGTCGTGGCGGCGGCGGTGAAGCGAGGTTCAACGGACTCATGGGGCTGCTCCTGGTCAAAAAACACGCAGACATCTTCCGTGCCGCATATTCTTTTGAGTTATTTATTTATGTTTTTACAAAGATTTACTGCATAAGAGATTGCCTTTATAAGGAGTCGACCTAATGCATATCCAATGCATTTCCCGGATATTTTTTATGTGAAAAATGCATATCGACTTGCGCCAGCTCAGACACTTCATCGCCCTCGCCGAACAACGCAGCTTCGTTGCGGGCGCGCAGGCGGTGAACCTGTCGCAGTCGGCGTTCAGCCGAAGCATTCAGGCGCTGGAACACAGCGTCGGTTGCCAGTTGGTGGATCGTGGGCGCAAGGAGTTACCGCCGACCAAACAGGGTCAGGTGCTGCTTGAACATGCTCGGCGACTGGTCAGTGGTGCACAGCAAATGGCCAACGAGATCAGTCAGTTCAACGGGCTGGAGGCGGGGGAATTGCGCTTCGGTTGTGGCCCGGCGCCAGCGGCAGGATTGATCCCGAGAGCGATCGGCAGCTTCATCGGCCGCTACCCGAAAGCGCGGGTGCATTACCAGGTCGATGACTGGCAGAGCCTGAGCAAGCGGCTGCTAAGCGAAGAGTTTGAATTCTTCGTCGCCGACACCCGGCATTTTGAGGCGGATCCGGATTACTTGACCCACCGATTGCGGCCGCGCAAATGGCATTTCTGTTGCCGCGCCGGGCATCCGCTGGCCGCTTTTGATCGGGTTTCGGCCGAGCAATTGATGAGTTATCCACTGGCCGTGAGCATTCGTCCGCCGAACCTGCGCAAGGTCATCGTCGACCTCAGTGGCCGCCCGGATTTCGTCCCGAATGTGGAATGTGAAAACAGCGCCAGCCTGCTCGGTGTGGTGCTGCGCTCCGATGCAATCGGCATCGTCGGCGCCTATTCGGATGCGCTGCATCAGGCTCGTGGCGAATTGGTGTGTTTGAAGGTCGAAGGGTTGCCGGATGATCTGGAGGAGCTTTACACCCGTTACGGAATTGTCAGCCGCGCCGGGTATCGGCTGTCGCCGTTGGCCGAGGCGATGATCGAGCAGATCAAAGCGATCGATGCGGTGGAAGAAGAGGTGTGTTCACTGGCGAACCTGGCCATCTGAGCCCATGCGTTTCATGCATGGCAAGCATTCCCCGAATGCACTTGCCGAACACCCTCGCCGAAAGCGAAAAACCTCACCTGTCTTTCTGACCGGTGAACCCCATGTCCAACCCGCAAAACCCCGTGCGCAACGTGCTGTACATCATGTGCG
This sequence comes from Pseudomonas sp. stari2, assembly GCF_040760005.1. NCBI lineage: Bacteria > Pseudomonadati > Pseudomonadota > Gammaproteobacteria > Pseudomonadales > Pseudomonadaceae > Pseudomonas > Pseudomonas sp. Stari2. The sequence continues at coordinate 456,703 of NZ_CP099760.1, read as the reverse complement.
ATCAGCTGCGCCGCGATTACCTGTCCTGCTACGGCCACCCGCATCTGCACACCCCGAACATCGATCGCCTGGCCTCCGCCGGCGTGCGCTTCAGCCGCGCATACACCCAGGGCACGATTTGCGGGCCGTCGCGGATGTCGGCCTACACCGGGCGTTATGTCAGCAGCCATCAGGTGGCATGGAACGCCGTGCCGCTGCCGCTGGAAGAGCTGACCATCGGCGATTACCTGCGCCCCCACGGCATTCGTACTGCGCTGGTCGGCAAGACCCACGCCACGGCCAACGTGGATGCCTTGCAGCGGCTGGCGATCAACCCTGAAAGCGCCCAGGCCGAAGTGCTGAATGAAGTCGGCTTCGAGCCCTACTTTCGCCACGACGGCATCTTCCCCGACGACCCGTTATTCGATGACAAACGCGAATCCGCGCCGTACACCCATTACCTGCGCGAGCAAGGTTTCGAAGGGCGTAACCCCTGGCACGACTGGGCCAACGCGGCCGAAGGCGACAATGGCGAGATCCTCAGCGGCTGGAAAATGCGCAACGCCCATTTGCCGGCGCGAATTCCCGAGCAACATTCAGAGACTGTCTACACTACAAATCGAGCCATCGACTTCATCGGTGAGCAAGGTGAAAAACCGTGGTTTTTACACCTGTCCTATATCAAACCCCACTGGCCCTACATCGTACCGGCTCCGTACCACACATTGTACAGTACGAAATCGATTCTCGAACCGGTACGTAATGCCTCTCCAAGCGACCACCCCGTCTATCAGGCCTTTCGCCAGCATGAGGAAAGCCTGAATTTCTCCAAAGATCCGGTACGACTGAAGGTGATCCCGACGTACATGGGCCTGGTCAAACAGGTCGATGATCAGCTGGGGCGGCTGTTCGATTTCCTGCAGAGCAACGGACGCTGGGAGGACACGCTGATCGTGTTCACCAGCGATCACGGCGACTTCCTGGGCGATCACTGGCTGGGCGAGAAGGAGTTTTTGCTGGAGCAAGCGGTGGGCGTGCCATTGATCGTGCGCGACCCGCGTGCTGCGGCGGATGTCACGCGGGGCACTGTGGAGGATCGACTGGCGGAAACCATCGACGGCGTGCCGACCTTTCTCGAATCGCTGGGAGTGACGGGCGCCGAGCATCGACTGGAAGGTCGCTCGTTGATTCCGCTGCTGCATGGTGAAAACCCGGACTGGCGCCGCTACGCGATCAGCGAGTACGACTACGCCTTCCAGGCCCCGGCGCGGGAGCGACTGGGCCAGCCGATCGACCGTTGCCGCATGACCATGGTGCGCAGCGAACGCTGGAAATACCTGGCGTACGACGGCTTCCGGCCGCAGCTTTTCGATCTGTTGAATGATCCGCAGGAGCTGCAGGATCTGGGCGCGGATCCGGCGTATGCGGCGGTGCGCGAGGAGCATGCGGGGTATTTGTTCGAGTGGGTACGCGGGTTGAAGCGGCGCACGACCATCAGTCATCAGGAGATTGATTTACGGGGGCAGCGGTTTCGTTATGGAGAGCCGGAGACCGAAAAGCTCGTTCAGATCGGCGTCTGGTGAAAGTACTGCGGGCAAGCCGGATGGCCGGCTTGCCCGTGAAGGGGTAGATCAGACGCCGACGATCTCAGCGCCTTTGATAGTCAGACTACGCTGCCCCGAAGCCCCGACCGGCACTTCACCCTTGAGCGTTACCCGACGCACCACCCGATCCTGGGTTCCGTAATCATCAATCGCATAATGCTGCGTCGAACGGTTATCCCAAATCGCCACATCACCCGCTTTCCAGCGCCAGCGCACGGTGTTTTCCTGACGAATCACATGGCTCTGCAACAGCCCGAACAGATATGCAGAATCGGCCTGGGAATAACCCTTGATGCGTTTGACGAAATGTCCCAACAACAAGCTCTTTTCGCCGCTGATCGGGTGTACACGCACCACCGGGTGTTCGGTTTCATACACGGTCGAGGTGAAGATCTTGCGATAGCGCTCGAGCTTCTCTGCCGAGACATCCGGCTTCGCCCCGGCGTAGTCGTATTCGTTGCTGTGCACGGCCACCAGTTTGTCCGCCAGCTCGCGCAATTCGGTCGGCAGTTCGTTGTACGCCGTCGCAGTATTCGCCCACAGCGTGTCGCCACCGAATGCCGGGGCCACCACCGAGCGCAGGATCGAGGCTTTCGGGTAGGCATCGACGAAGGTCACGTCGGTGTGCCAGGAGTTGGCGCGCTGGCCTTCGGCGCCGTCCAGTTCCAGCAGGTAGCGGGTGCCCTCGCGGGACGGCACGGTTGGGTGCGCCACCGGCTCGCCAAGCAGATGTGCAAAGGCTTCCTGTCGCTGATCGTCGAGCTGAGTCTGCTCGCGGAAGAACACGACCTTGTACTGCACCAGTGCCTGTTGAATGGCTTCAACCGTCGCGGCATCCAGCTCACCGGACAGGTGCACGCCACGGATTTCGGCGCCGATACGGCCGGCCACCGGATGAATGTCCAGCGCGTGGACAGCGGGTTTTACAGCGAGTGCGGCATTGCTCATGGGTAGACCCTCATCGACTGCTTGCGGTTGGACGGCAGCGAAACAACGCTCTATCTATATTCCATTTACATCTAATAGATATTCACATGCTTCATTGACGGAATAAGAGCTTGCATTTAAAACCTCAAGCAACCCTCGTCGCAAATGCCTTCGAGCTATTTTTAGGATGCCGGAAAAGCATATGGATCTTCGCCAGTTGCGCTACTTCATCGCCCTCAATGAACACCGCAGTTTTGTCCGCGCGGCCGACGCCATGGGCATCACTCAACCGGCGTTCAGCCGCAGCATTCAAGGGCTGGAGCAGGAGTTCGGCTGCGTGCTGGTGGACCGCGGCAACAAGGATCTGCGCCCGACACCCGAAGGCCAGGTGGTGCTGCAGCACGCCCTGACCCTGGTGCAGGGCGCCGCATTGCTCAGCGCCGAAGTGACGCAGATGACCAAGCTCGATGCCGGCGAACTGCACTTTGGTTGCGGCCCGGCGCCGGCGGTGAAACTGGTGCCGGACGCGGTGGCGCAATTCATCAATGCGCACCCGAAAGTGCGTACCTGCTTTCAGGTGGATAACTGGGAAAAACTCAGCCGTGCCCTGAGCCGCGAAGAGATCGAATTCTTCATCGCCGACATCCGTCATTTCGAGTCCGACCCGAACTTCCAGACCCAGCCGCTGACACCCAAGCGCGGGGTATTTTTCTGCCGGCCGGGGCATCCGTTGCTGGCCAAGGAAAGCCTGTCGACCAACGACATGTTCGACTACCCGCTGGCGACCACGCTGATCCCGCCGGGGATTCGCAAACTGCTGGCAAATCTCAGCGGCAGGATCGATTTTTCACCGACCATCGAGACCGAGCACTTTCCGGCGCTGGTGAAAGTGGTGCTGCAATCCAACGCGATTGGCGTCGGCACTGAAGAGGCGTTTGTCGAGGACATCGCCCAGGGCTCGCTGGCGCTGCTGCACTGGCGCAACCTGCCGCAGAATCTGGAGAGCATGAATGCGCGGTGCGGGATTGTGAGCCGCACGGGATTCCGGCTTTCACCGGCAGCGCGAGCGATGATCGAGACGTTGGTGGCGGTGGACAAGCAGGAAATCAGCGTCGCGGTTTGAGGGTCATTCCCACGCTCTGCGCGGGAATGACCGCATGACTCAGAGCTTCGCAGCCGCCAGCTCAGGCGCCACCCACTCGCTCACCTTGAACGGCTTGCGGATCAGCTTCTGCTGCGCCGCCAGATCCACTTTACCCTGCAGGTTTTCGAGGAACAGCGGGTCCAGTGTCGACGGGAATACTTCGCTCAGATTCTGATCCTTCAGATCCTGGCTCAGGATCACCGGCGGGTAGCTTGCGAGCCCCGACACAAGCTGCACGTAAGCGTCCTTGTTGCTGTCCTGAGTCAGCCACTCCACTGCCTGTTGCTGCGCCTTGAGCAGCTTCGCCACGGCGTCCGGATGGCCGTCGACAAACTTGCCGGTACCCACCAGCACCGACTGCACGCTGCCGGCGCCACCGAGGTCTTTGGTGTTAAGCGGCAACTCGGCCAGTCCCTTGGCCTGCAATGCAGTCAGCCCGGAGCTGCCCCACGACGCGTCGATCTGCTTCGCCGCCAGCGCGGCAACCGCTGCATTGAAATCGAGGTTGATCACTTTCACGTCCTTTTCGCTCAGGCCCACGCTGGCCAGCGCCGCATCGAACGACAACTGGGTCGCGGTGCCCCGGAAGATCGCCACGCGCTTGCCCTTGAGATCCTGCAACGTCTTGATCCCCGAACCCGGCACCACGCCGAGGTATTGCTTCACACCCCGGGCGCTGGCGCTGAGCAGGCGCGTATCCAGTCCGTTGGACTTGCCGATGATGGCCGCCAGATCTCCGAGATAGGCCAGATCCACCTGGCCGTTGGCAAACGCCTCGTTGATCACAGGTCCGGCGCCCTTGAAGAAGCTCCACTGAATCTTGATGCCCTGATCGGCGAAGGCCTTTTCGAAGATCTGCTGATCGCGCAGCACGTCCACGATGCCCCCGCCGCTGTGTTGAGTACCCGCGCTCAGATCAGGCACGGCAATCCTGATTTGCTTGAGCTCGTCGGCCTGGGCAGAGAACGCCAGCAGACCCGCCAGGGCCGGCGCGGCAAACAGACTGATGACACGTTTGAAAGGAAAGTTCATGGGTGCGGCTCCTGATCACGGCGGGCATTGAGGAGCCGAAAGTAGGCGCAATCCGTATCAGCACTTAAATACTTAAAAAGAACATTTTTATAGCTATTCAAGCTAAGCCAGCAAAGTCGGGACATGCAGAGCGGTATGCAGAGAGAGCATCGAAAATATTCTTCGAATGCATTGGATGCGCGCAGGGCTGGAGGCCTTAAATGGCGCTGCTTATCTCCAAAATACTTAATTTTCAATTTACTTATAACGATTACTTTACAGCTAATTCCGCTGACACGATCCAACCCGACAACGGAGGTCACCCATGGCCCGTGAATCCCTGCTCAGCCTGCCACTGGCCGCACCGCCGTTGAAAAACCGGCGCACCTTGCCAAGCCTGAGCCACCGCGTCTTACCCTGGTTATTGCCGCTCGGACTGTTCGCCCTGTGGTGGCTGGCGGCGCGCAATCAGTGGATGAGCGAACAGATTCTGCCGGCGCCGTCACTGGTGTGGAACAGTGCGATCGAGCTGTCCCAGGGCGAGTTGTGGAGCCACCTGTGGATCAGCCTGCAACGGTTGTTCTGGGGCTTGCTGGCGGGCGTTTCCGCCGGCGCGGTACTCGGCGCAGCGTTGGGCTTCAGCCGTCGCCTCGAACGCCTCATCTTCCCGACCTTCGCCGGTCTGGCCCAAGTGCCAACGCTGGCGTGGATTCCGTTGTTCATGGTGTTTTTCGGCATCGGCGAAACGCTGAAACTGGTGGTGCTGGTCAAGGCCATCGTGGTGCCGGTCACCCTGCACACGCTGGTCGGCGTGCGTGATGCGCAACCGAAACTACGCGAAGCCGCCGCCGTGTTACGCCTGCCGCCACGCCTGCTGATTCGCCGACTGGTGCTGCCCGCCGCCCTCCCCGCATTCATGGCCGGCGTGCGACTGGCGCTCGCCGCTGGCTGGACTTCATTACTTGCCGTCGAGCTGCTGGCCTCCAGCGAAGGCATCGGTTACCTGATGGTCTGGGCGCGTCAGTTGTTCATGCTCGACATCGTCTTCGTGTGCATCGTGGTGATCGGCCTGATCGGTGTGGCGATGGATCGCGGCATCGGTCTGCTTGACAGGAAACTGGTGCACTGGCCGCATCCCGCCACGGCAGAAATTCGTCGCGGCCCACGCTATGAAGGCTGGCAACGCGTGCAGCCGTGGCTGCTGCCACTGGCGCTGTTCGCGCTGTGGCAACTGGCGGTCGATCAGCAATGGATCGACGCCAACATTCTGGTCAGTCCGTGGGTGGTGCTCGAGGCAACGAAAAACGGATTGCTCGACGGCACGTTGATCTCGGGCATGGCCCTGAGCCTCGGCCGCACACTCGGCGGCTTGTTGATTGGCGGCGGCCTCGGCCTCGTGCTGGGCTTGCTGCTGGGTCTTTCACGCACCAGCGAACGCGTGCTCGGCCCGACCCTCGCCGCCCTGCGGCAGATTGCGATTTTCGCCTGGGTGCCGCTGCTCACCGCATGGTTCGGTCTCGGCGAACTGGCGAAATGGGTGTTCGTCGCCCTGGCCGCTTTCTTTCCGTTGTTTGTCGCGACTCAACGCAGCGTCGCCAATCTTTCGCCGCAACTCAACGAAGCCGCGCAGGTGCTGCGCCTGAACCTCGCTCAACGCCTTCGGCGACTGGTGCTGCCGGGCGCCGCGCCGGGGATTTTCGCCGGCCTGCGCCTGAGCCTGATCTACGCCTGGCTCGGCACCATCGGCGCCGAATATTTCATGCCGTCCAACGGCGGCATTGGCAGCCAGATGATCGGCGCCCAACAACTGCTGCGCATGGATCTGATCATGGCCGGGATGCTGCTGGTCGGCCTCACCGGCGCCCTGCTCAACCTCATTGGCCAACGCCTGGAAATCCGCGCCACCCGCTGGAGACACGCATGAACGCACCGATTGTCAGCTTCAACCATGTAGGCAAGTCCTTCGACGTCGACGGTTTCGAACTGGAGGCGATTCGCGAATTCAACCTCGACATTGCCGAGGGCGAATTCGTCGCCATCGTCGGCTCCAGCGGCTGTGGCAAATCAACCCTGCTGCGTTTGCTGGTGGGCCTCGATACGCAATTTCGCGGGCAGATCACAGTCGATGGCAAAGCCGTCAACGGCATCGGCGGCGAGCGCGGCATCGTGTTTCAGGAACATCGTTTGTTCCCGTGGCTGACGGTCGCCGACAACATCGGTCTGGGCCTGGTCAATGAGCCGCTGGCTGCCTCCGAAAAACAGCAGCGCATCAACGACTTCATCGAGCTGGTGGGGCTGCGCGATTTCACTCGCGCCTATCCGCATCAACTCTCCGGCGGCATGGCCCAGCGCGTGGCGATCGCTCGCGGGCTGGTGGCAAGCCCGCGGATCTTGCTGCTCGACGAACCCTTCGGTGCCCTCGACGCACTGACCCGCCAGCAGATGCAGGACGAACTGCTGGCGATTCGTGAACGGGCAAAAATCACCACGATTCTGGTCACCCACGATGTCGAGGAAGCGATTTTCCTCGCTGATCGCGTAGTGGTGATGGAGCCACGCCCGGGCCGGATCAAACAGGTGGTGGGCATCACCCTGCCCCATCCACGCCAGCGCAGCAGTTTTGACTTCCATCAGTTGCGCGAAGAGCTGCTGCACGAACTGACCAGTGACGATCATTACCAACCGAGCGCACCGGTACAGATCCGTGATCTGCCGTTGTCGTTCATTGCCTGCTGAACAGGAGCCTGTTGATGCCGCAACGTCCCAACTTTCTGGTGATTCTGGCCGATGACCTCGGCTTCTCCGACATCGGTGCTTTTGGCGGCGAAATCGCCACGCCGAACCTCGATGCCCTGGCCAACAACGGTCTGCGCCTGACCGACTTTCATACCGCACCGACCTGCTCACCGACCCGCTCGATGCTGCTTACCGGCACCGATCACCACATCGCCGGCATCGGCACCATGGCCGAAGCGTTGACCCCGGATCTGATCGGCAAACCGGGCTACGAGGGTTACCTCAACGACCGTGTCGTCGCATTGCCGGAGTTGTTGCGCGAAGCGGGTTATCAGACCCTGATGAGCGGCAAATGGCACCTGGGCCTGACCGCCGAACTGGCGCCCCACGCCCGTGGTTTCGAGCGTTCGTTCTCGCTGCTGCCTGGTGCGGCCAACCACTACGGATTCGAACCGACCTACGATGAGCACACGCCCGGCCTGCTGAAATCCACCCCGGCGCTGTACATCGAGGACGACACGTTCATCGACGAATTGCCGAAGGATTTCTATTCCTCCGACGCCTTCGGCGACAAGCTGTTGCAGTACCTCAAGGAGCGTGACCAGAGCCGGCCGTTCTTCGCGTACCTGCCGTTTTCCGCGCCGCACTGGCCGTTGCAGGCGCCCGCCGATATCGTCGAAAAATACCGTGGCCGCTACGACGCGGGGCCAGAAGTGCTGCGCCTCGAGCGACTGGAAAAACTCAAGTCGCTGGGATTGATCGAGCCCGATGTCGAGCCGCATCCACTGATCCAGCTGACCGCGCAATGGGAAGCGCTGAGCGATGAACAAAAACGGATTTCCGCCCGGGCGATGGAGGTCTACGCGGCGATGGTCGAGCGCATGGACTGGAACATCGGTCGCGTCGTCGATTACCTGCGCCAGCAGGGCCAGCTCGACAACACCTTCATCCTGTTCATGTCCGACAACGGTGCCGAAGGCGCGCTGCTGGAGGCCTTCCCCAAGTTCGGCCCGGAATTGCTGACCTATCTGAACCAGCATTACGACAACAGCCTCGACAATATCGGCCGCGCCAATTCCTACGTCTGGTACGGGCCGAACTGGGCGCAGGTGGCGACCGCACCATCACGCCTGTTCAAGGCGTTCACCACCGAGGGCGGGATTCGCGTTCCGGCACTGTTGCACTATCCGCAGCTGCCGCTGAAAGGGCAGATCAGCCATGGTTTCGGCACGGTGATGGACATCACGCCGACCATCCTCGATCTGGCCGGCGTGCGGCATCCGGGCAAGCAGTGGCACGGCAAACCGGTGGCGCCGTTGCGCGGTAAATCATGGCTGGGGTTCTTGTCCGGCGAGACAGCGCAGGTGCATGACGAACACACCGTCACCGGCTGGGAATTATTCGGGCGTCGGGCGATTCGACAGGGGCAGTGGAAGGCGGTGTGGATCCCCGGGCCAGTGGGGCCGGCGACCTGGCAGCTTTACGATCTGGGGAGTGATCCGGGGGAGATTCACGACCTGGCGTCGAGCCAGCCGCAGAAGCTTGAAGCGCTGATCGAGCATTGGCAGCGGTATGTGGAGGAGACCGGGGTGATTTTGAGTGAGTCGCCGTTTCAGCCGGATTGACGATGACGGATACAACGCTATCGCCGGTTGGCCGGCGATAGCTTCGAATACCTTCAAACCTGAGCCGTCTGCACTTCTTTCCGTACTACCGTTTCCTTGCGAACAAACCGGTTCGCCCGCCCAAACGTCCCGAAATCGTTGAACCGAACCCCCATCTCCCGCATCACCTTGTGCGCCACCGGCACCGTCAGCTGGCGAATGTAGAACGGCTCCTTCACCACAAAATGATGAATCCCGTGACTGCTGCCGAAGTTGAAACAGAACGCCTGCAACGGCCACAACCACCATGGATTCAACACCTGGCACTGCTGAAGCACATTGCCTGGCTCGATGTCGCCGTAGTAATGCATGTTCGAGCTGATGAAGTGCAGGCAAAAGGTGCGCAGCACGTTCGGCCCGATGATGACCACAGCGGCTATGTCGATCACTTGCATCACCGACAACGTGGTCGCTGACCACTCGATCGGCGAGCCCATCAAGTAAGCGATGCCGTTGGCCACATGGAAGCCGAGAAATACGTACCAAGCGCCCCAATGCACCAGCGCCAGCGGCGCGTAGACCTTCAGCGAACGCTTGATGATGCTGAACTTGTGCGTCCAGGTCCTGGCCCGCAGCATGCGGATGAACGCCGACATTACGTTGTCGCCGACCATCAGCAACCGCGCAAAACCCCAGGGTTCGCCGTTGGTGATCGCCCGTTCTTCCATGTCGGTTTCAGTGCCGGAGACCTTGTGATGATTGAGGTGCAGATGCCGGCGGATCCACGGGTTGATCGTGCTCGGCCGCGCCAGCCACACCAGCCCCATCATCAGGTTGTGCGGTACGCGCTGCTTGCGGAAATACATGCTGTGGATCAGGTCGTGTTCGAGCTCATGGGTCAGCGAAGCGAAAAACGCATTGAGCAACAGACACGCCCACCACGCCATGTGCCCAGTGATATAGAGCGCCGCCGAACCGATCATCCCGGCCAGAGCGAAGGCCAGAATCCCAGCACCGAGGGCGTCCTGATGGTTGAGAATCGGGTAGCGCTCGCGCAGCTCGACGCCTTTGGCGAGCACCACTTCACGAATATGCGCTGATCGCTGGGCAGCATTGTGTCGCTGGGGACTTGCAGAAGTACGGTCCATGCTTCCATCCTCTGGTTATTGATGTTCGCATCCTGCCCCGCGCAGGGTCCGGACGCGGTAGCCGAGAACGCCAACCTGTTGACCGGAAGCGCCAATCAGCATGAAGGAACCGACTTCTCTCGCCAGCTGGACCCGTGCCCTGCGCAAGCAACTCGACGCGCTGGGGCTGGACAGCACTGCCCTGTGCCAGCAGGCCGGGCTCGATCCACAACTGATGGACGACCCGAACGCCCGTTACCCGTTGTCCGCAACCACTCGCCTGTGGGAAATCGCGGTGCAGGTCAGCGGTGATCCGGCAATCGGCTTGCGGGTGTCGCGGTTCGTCAGCCCCACGACATTTCACGCGTTGGGCTATGCGTTGGTGGCCAGCGGCAGCCTGCGGGAGGTGTTCGAGCGGATCGTGCGTTATCACCAAGTGGTCAGCGACGCGCTGGAGCTGGAGCTGACCCGCAGCGAAGATCGCTACCGGTTTCGCCTTAAAATCCCGGCCGACAACCCGGCCCCGGCCTTCGAAGCCATCGACGCCTTTGCCGCAATCTACGTGCGCACGTGCCGCAATCGCCTGGGCCGCGACTACGCGCCGCTGGCGGTGTACCTGCGTCGCCCGGAACCTGCCGATGCGCATCAATGGCACAAGGTGTTCCGCTCGCCGGTGCATTTTTCCGCCGAAGAAGACCGCATCGAATTCGCCCTCACCGACTTCGACAGCCACCTCGACGACGCCAACCCGGAACTGGCCGAACACAACGAAGCCGTGCTCAAACGCACCCTCGCCCAGCTCAAGCCGCTGACCTGGGAGCGCAAGGTACGCGACGCCATCGAAGAGCAATTGCCCGAAGGCGAACCCAGCGCCGAACGCATCGCCCAGGCCCTGCACCTGAGCCTGCGCAGCCTGCAACGGCATTTGGCCGACGAGGGTTGTCGCTTCGACACACTGTTGAATGAAAGCCGCGAGAACCTCGCGCTGCTGCACCTGCGCGATCCGCAATGCTCGCTGAGTGAGGTCAGTTATCTGCTGGGGTTTGCCGATACGAGCAGCTTCAGCCGCGCGTTCAAGCGCTGGACGGGAATGACGCCGGGGCAGTTTCGGGATCAGTTGCGTTGAGTTTCATACGACAGCCAAAGCCCGCAATCGGACGGCATCAAGGATCTCGATCTCCCCGTAAGCCAACCCGATAATCCCCTGCCCCTGCAGATCCTTGAGGATCTGGTTGGTGGTCTGCCGCGACAGCGACAGCATCGACGCCAGTTGCTCCTGGGGCAGTTGCAGCACCCGGCGAGGCGGGTCGAGTTCGCCGTAGCCTTCGGCGATCATCAGCAAGCGATGGGCCAGACGCGCCGGGGCCGGCAGCAGGCTCAGCTGTTCGAGATTAATGAAGGTCAGGCGCAGTTTGTGGCTCATCAACAACGCCAGATGTCGCCAGTAAACGGGGTGTTCGTCGAGCAGTTTCAGCAGTGTGGCTTGCGGGATATTCAGTAACAGACACGGGCCGACCGCGTAAGCATCATGGGTGCGGGGCTGGCCGTCGAACAGGCAGATTTCGCCGAACCAGTGCGGCGCCTCCACCAGACTCAGCAACGCCTCCTTGCCTTGCTCGCTGACCGCGCCGATGCGCACTGCGCCGTCGAGCACCGCGTACAGCCCGCACGGCGCATCGCCGCGCTGGAACAGCCGCTGCCCCGCCGCCAGCCGCCGCTCCTTGGCCGCCGCCAGCAGACTATCCTGAAAAGACAAAGGTAGATGACTGAACCATTGCCCGGTCAGCAGGCGCTCGCGCCAGACCCTATCCATGCGTTCTCCTAAAGATTGTCGCCTGCCTGACAGAGCGAACCGTGAACCCGGGGCATGATTCGATCACCCTACAGGAGGAACAACAATGAAAAACCTCGTCGATCATTTGAGTCAATACGCCGCTTACCACCGTGACCCGCGCAACATCGCCAGCCACTTTATCGGGATTCCGCTGATTGTGGTGGCGGTGGCCGTGCTGTTGTCGCGGCCGGAATGGTCGGTGGGCGGATTGTGGATTTCCCCGGCGGTAATTGCCGCCCTCGCTTCGGCGTGGTTTTACCTGCGTCTGGAACTGAAACTCGGTGTGTTGATGACAGTACTGATGGGGTTGTCGGTCTGGACCGGGCATGTATTGGCGCAGCAGAGCACCCTGGTCTGGCTGAGCGCAGGCCTGGCGATGTTTGTGATCGGCTGGGCGATCCAGTTTGTCGGGCACCACTATGAAGGGCGCAAACCGGCGTTTGTGGATGACTTGAGCGGGTTGATTGTCGGGCCGCTGTTTGTGGTGGCCGAACTGGCGTTCATGCTGGGGATGCGGCATGAGCTGAAAGAGCAGATCGAGGCGCGGGCGGGTGTGGTGCGGGTCAATCCGAACCGTGCGGCTGTCTGAACCACAGGCTGATTCGCTCGTTCCCACGCTCTGCGTGGGAACGAGCGATGGTTTTAGAGGCTGGCGACTTTCTGCCAGACCTTCGGCTTGAAGAACAACGTCTCCCCCTTCGCCAATCCGGTCAGGCTGTCGTGATCCTTCACCACTTCCGCCTCGATCAGATCCGTCTGGCCTTCTACCTTCAACGTTACCCGCGTGGTCGCACCCAACGGCCGGATATCGCGGACTTCAGCGGCGTGGTGATCCTCCAGCTCATGCCGCGACAGCGACACTTCGTGCGGGCGGAACAGCACGTGATTGTCATCGCCCAGATGCAGACGGTTCGAGTCGCCGAGGAAGTGATAGACGAAATCGCTGGCCGGGTTTTCGTAAACATCGCCCGGAGAGCCGATCTGTTCGATCACACCCTTGTTCATCACCACGATGCGGTCGGCCACTTCCATCGCCTCTTCCTGGTCGTGGGTCACGAACACCGACGTCAGGTTGATGTCTTCGTGCAGACGCGCCAGCCAGCGGCGCAGCTCTTTACGCACCTTGGCGTCGAGGGCGCCGAACGGCTCGTCGAGCAACAGCACTTTCGGTTCTACCGCCAGGGCGCGAGCCAGAGCGATACGCTGACGCTGGCCGCCGGACAGTTGCTCCGGATAACGATCCGACAACCAGTCCAGTTGCACCATGTTCAGCAGCTCGTGAACCTTGGTCGCGATCTGGCTCTCGCTCGGGCGCTGGTTTTTCGGTTTCATGCGCAGGCCGAACGCGACGTTGTCGAACACAGTCATGTGGCGAAACAGGGCGTAGTGCTGGAACACGAAACCCACGTTGCGATCACGCACGTCGTGGCCGGACACATCTTCGCCATGGAACACGATGTTGCCGTTATCCGGGGTTTCCAGACCGGCAATAATGCGCAGCAAGGTGGTCTTGCCGCAGCCGGACGGGCCGAGCAGCGCCACCAGTTCACCGCTGTGGATATCCAGGCTGATGTTGTCCAGCGCCTTGAACGCATTGAAATTCTTGCTGACGTTACGCACTTCGATTGACATGAACTATTCCTCCGCGGCGCTGGCGCGCAGGCGGTTGATACGGTTTTCGCTCCACTGCTTGAGCAGCAGGATGAAGAGCGCCAGGATCAGCAACAGGCTCGCCACAGCGAACGCGGCCACGTGGTTGTATTCGTTGTAGAGGATCTCGACGTGCAGCGGCAAGGTGTTGGTCACCCCGCGAATGTGCCCGGAAACCACCGACACCGCGCCGAACTCACCCATGGCCCGTGCGGTACACAGCACCACACCATAGATCAGGCCCCATTTGATGTTGGGGACGGTCACATGCCAGAACATCTGCCAGCCATTGGCACCGAGCAGGCGCGCGGCTTCTTCTTCCTGAGTGCCTTGTTCCTGCATCAGCGGGATCAGCTCACGGGCCACGAACGGCACTGTGACGAAGATCGTCGCCAGCACGATGCCCGGCAGGGCGAAGACGATCTGGATGTCGTGATCCTGCAGCCACGGCCCGAACAGGCCCTGGGCGCCGAACATCAACACGTAGACCAGACCGGCGATCACCGGCGAGACCGAGAACGGCAGGTCGATCAGCGTCACCAGCATACTCTTGCCACGGAACGAGTATTTGCTCACGCACCACGCGGCGCTGACACCGAACACCAGGTTCAGCGGCACCGAAATCAGCACGGCGATCACGGTGAGTTTCAGCGCCGACAAGGCATCCGGTTCAAAGATCGCGGTGAAGAATGCACCGAGGCCGTTTTTCAAACCCTGCGACACCACGATGAACAGCGGCAGCAGCAGGAACAGGAAGAAAATCAGCCAGCCGAGGCCGATCAGCACTCTGCGCGAAGTCGCGCTGCCACGGCGGGCGGCGTTGGCCGAGGAAGCGGCCGCAATAGACGATTGGGACATGGTTCGCGCCTCCTTATGGGGTTTCGATGCGCCGCTGCAGCAAGTTGATCAGCAGCAACAGGACGAAGGAAACCACCAGCATCAGCACGCCGATGGAAGTGGCGCCGGTGTAGTCGTATTGATCGAGCTTGACCATGATCAGCAGCGGCAGGATCTCGGTTTTCATCGGCATGTTGCCAGCGATGAAAATCACCGAACCGTACTCGCCGACGCCCCGGGCAAACGCCAGGGCAAAACCGGTCAGCCAGGCTGGCAACAGTGCCGGCAGCAAGATGTGGCGGAACACTTGTAGCGGCTTGGCACCGAGGCACGCCGCCGCTTCTTCGACTTCACGGGGAATGTCGGCCAACACCGGCTGCACCGTGCGCACCACGAACGGCAGGGTCACGAAGGTCAGCGCCAGAGTGATCCCGAGCGGGGTGTAGGCGATCTTGAAACCGAGGTCGGCGGCAAATTGCCCGACCAGCCCGGTCGGCGTGTACAGCGCAGTGAGCGCAATACCGGCCACCGCGGTCGGCAGGGCGAACGGCAGATCGATCATCGCATCGATCACCTTGCGCCCCGGGAACGTGTAGCGCACCAGCACCCAGGCCAGCAACGTGCCGATGATGCCGTTGATGATCGCGGCGCACAGCGCGGTGCCGAAGCTCAGCTTCAATGCGGCGAGAACACGGGGCGCGGAGATGATCGTCCAGAACTGATCCCAGGTGAGTTGGGCGGCGTGGACGAACATCGCCGCCAGCGGGATTAGCACAATCAGGCTGAGGTACACCAAGGTGTAGCCCAGCGTCAGCCCGAAGCCGGGTATGACGGGGGAGATACGACGCGACATAAAAGTCCTTGGTTTGAGAACGCACAAAGCCCCGACGGTTAAATCGGGGCTCGTTTATGACCTATTTCAGATTACTGCGCCTGATAGATCTGGTCGAACACGCCACCGTCGTTGAAGAATTTCGGCTGTGCGGTTTTCCAGCCGCCGAAGTCCTTGTCGATGGTCACCAGCTCCAGTTTCGGGAACTGCTGGGCGTACTTGGCGGCCACGTCCTTGTCACGCGGGCGGTAGAAGTTCTTCGCCGCGATTTCCTGGCCGGCCGGGCTGTACAGGTGCTTGAGGTAGGCTTCGGCGATCTGCTCGTTGCCCTTCTTCTCGGCGTTCTTGTCGACCACGGCCACCGGAGGTTCGGCGAGGATCGACAGCGAAGGCACGACGATGTCGAACTTGTCCTTGCCGCCGTCTTCTTTCAGCGCCAGGAAGGCTTCGTTTTCCCAGGCCAGCAACACGTCACCCTGACCGTTGTTGACGAAGGTGATGGTCGAGCCACGGGCGCCGGTGTCTAGGACCGGAACGTGCTTGAACAGGGTCTGTACGTATTCCTTGGCTTTCGCTTCGTTGCCGCCGTTGGCTTTCAGGCCGTAGGCCCATGCCGCGAGGAAGTTCCAGCGTGCACCGCCGGAGGTTTTCGGGTTCGGCGTGATCACCGAAACGTCGTTCTTGATCAGGTCGCCCCAGTCCTTGATGCCTTTCGGGTTGCCCTTGCGCACCAGGAACACGATGGTCGAGGTGTACGGGGTGCTGGCGTCCGGCAGACGCTTCTGCCAGTCGGCCGGCAGGGTCTTGCCGAGCTTGGCGATTTCGTCGATGTCGCCGGCCAGTGCCAGGGTCACGACGTCGGCGCGCAGACCGTCGATCACCGCACGGCCCTGCTTGCCCGAACCGCCGTGGGATTGCTGGATTTTCACGGTGTCGCCGGCATGCTCTGCCTGCCAGTACTTCACGAATTCGGCGTTGTAATCCTGATACAGCTCGCGCGTCGGGTCATACGAAACGTTGAGCAATTCGTAATCCTTGGCAACCGCGGAACCGGCAAACACAGCACTGGCCAGGGCGGCCAAAGCGTAACGGCGAATCGACGACATGGTGAAAGCTCCTGGAATTCTTGGTGGTGGCTTTTTCTTATGTATTGCTGGAATCGGGTTGCTCATTCAACGACCGCAGCCTGTGGCAGCTTCTGCCAACAGCTCCCCGCAGGAGCTGCCGCAGACTACGAATCAGGCCGGCTTGTTACCCGGTTGCTGCAGACGGAATTTCTCTTTGCGTTCGATCTGGACCACTTGGGCGTTGTGCACAGTGATTTCCACCGCGCCGAAACGCAGATCGCGCAAGGCGCTCTGGATTTCGCGCAAGATGGTGGTTTCGTCCTGACCGTCAACGCTACGCAGGGATGCGCTCATGGTGCTGCTCCTTTGTATGGGATATGCCTGGCAGTGGGCGGCACTGCGTTCGGCGTGGGAGCAATATAAGAGAGGCGCAGATATTCTTAAAAAGACTATTTAAGAATGTTTATATAACTGGAAAACATTATGTGATGCAGCAAGGGGTTGCGGCGGATTTGCCCGTTCACAAACCCGCTGCGCATATCCTTCAGCCGATTGCCGGCGCTCTGGCCCAGTCGATCTGAGCTTCAGGCACCGGCCGCCCGAACCAGTAGCCCTGCCCCAGATCGCACGCCTGCTCCAGCAGGAATGCCGCCTGCTCGGCCTGCTCGATGCCCTCGGCATGCACCTGCATGCCCATGCTGCGGGCCAAAGCGATGATCACCCTGACGATTGCCGCATCGTCCTCGTCCCACGGCAGTCCGGCGACGAAGCCCTGATCGATCTTGAGCTTCTGCACCGGCAGGCGCTTGAGCCGCAGCAGCGACGAATAACCGGTACCAAAGTCATCGATGGCCAGGCGAATGCCCAGCTCGCGCAGACGATGCATCTGTTCCAGCGCGACTTCCGGATCATCCATCACCGCGCTCTCGGTAACTTCCAGTTCCAGATAGGCCGGGTCCAGACCGGTATCGTGCAGCACCTGCGCCACCTGTTGATAAAGCTCGCGGCGGGCGAACAGCCGCGACGACACGTTAACCGCGACAAACGACAGCACTACCCCGGCCCGCTGCCATTGGCACATCTGTCGACAGGCCTGCTGCATGACCCAGGCGTCGATTTCCGAAATCATCCCGGTGCGCTCGGCAATCGGGATGAACTCCGCGGGTGACACAAGCCCCCGCTGCGGATGCTCCCAGCGCACCAGCGCCTCGACGCCGATCAGGCGACTGGTCTGCAGGTCGTGGACGGGCTGGTAATAGACCCGCAACTCCTGCTGCTCCAGCGCGCGGCGCAATTCGAAGGCAATCTCGACCCGTTGCTGGGCATGGGCCGTGAGTTCTTCTGTGTACAACGCATAGCCGTTGCGGCCGCTGCTTTTGGCCTTGAACAACGCCGCATCGGCGTTGCGCAACAGCTGTTCGGCGCTCAACGCATCACTGGGAAACAGGCTGATGCCGAGGCTGGCGTTGATGAACAATTCGTGGCCGTCGAGGCAGAACGGCTCCTTGAGTGCATCGAGAATCCGTTGGGCCAGTGCAGCGGCCTGCGCCGGCTGTGGACAACTTTCCATCAACACCGCGAACTCGTCGCCACCCAGCCGCGCCAGGGTGATGCCCGATCCGAACAGCGCCTGCAAACGCACAGCAACCGCCTTGAGCAAACGGTCACCGATGTTGTGGCCGAGACTGTCGTTGATCAGTTTGAAGTGATCGAGGTCGATCATCAGCAGTGCGCAGCCGCGCTTGTGGGTCTGTGCCGAAGCCAGTGCCTGTTCGGCGCGATCACTGAACAGCAGGCGATTGGGCAGGTCGGTCAGCGGATCGTGGTGAGCCAGGTGCTTGAGTTCGTGTTCGGAATCCTTGATCGCGCTGATGTCGGAAAACACCGCGACGTAATGACTGAGCCGATCGTCCTCATCGCGAATCACCCGAATGGTTTGCCACTGTGGATAAATTTCACCGCTCTTGCGCCGGTTCCAGATCTCGCCGCTCCATTCATCCTGCGCCTGCAACGTGGCGAACATCGCCTGATAAAAACCCGGCGGATGATGGCCGGACTTGAACAGGCTGGGCTGCTGGCCAATGACTTCATCGCGCTGATAACCGGTGATCTCCATGAAGGCACGATTGACGTGCACGATCAGCCCCTGTCGGTCCGTGACCAGCACACCTTCGCGGGTGCAATCGAACACCGCAGCCGCCTGACGCAGGCGTTCACGATCGGCCTGGCGCTCACGCAACCGTGCACCGATGCCCAGGCATTCGAACAGGCGCGCCCGGGCAAGAAAGATCAAACCGGCGCTGAACACCACAAAGGCATAGCCGTTGATCAGTTGCCAACGCAGCAACTGATCAGAGCTATCGAAGAAACTGTTCAATAAATAGCCAATGCCTTGCAGCCAGACAACGGCAAGAACCAGGTAAAGCAGCGCTGCACGCAAGGCATCGCGGTATGTGGCAGACATTCGGCCGTCCATGTCCCTACAAAAATGTCGGGATTATAGGTCAAGAAACATCCAGCCATCTCTTATCTGAAAGGGCGACTGGTTTTATCTGTGTGCTTGGTGATAATGCAACGGCTGTTTTTTCTCTATCGAGGGCCCTAT
Organism: Pseudomonas sp. stari2; assembly: GCF_040760005.1. NCBI lineage: Bacteria > Pseudomonadati > Pseudomonadota > Gammaproteobacteria > Pseudomonadales > Pseudomonadaceae > Pseudomonas > Pseudomonas sp. Stari2. The sequence goes on along the minus strand of NZ_CP099760.1, from coordinate 437,746 downwards.
AGCCTATGTGGTACGAAGGTTTTCTTGGCTTGTCGGCCTGGTCACTGGTCGCCGTCACCCTGCTGATGACCCATGTGACGATCGTTGCCGTCACGGTCTACTTGCACCGCTACTCGGCCCATCGCTCCCTGGAGCTGAATGCCGGCCTGAAGCATTTCTTCCGTTTCTGGCTGTGGCTGACCACCGCGCAGAACACCCGTGAGTGGACGGCCATCCACCGCAAGCACCACGCCAAATGCGAAACCGAGGATGACCCGCACAGTCCGGTCGTCAAAGGCCTGTCTACCGTCCTGCGCAAAGGTGCCGAGCTGTACCGCGAGGAAGCGCAGAACGCCGAGACCCTGCGCATCTACGGCAAGAACTGCCCCGAAGACTGGATCGAGCGCAACCTGTACAGCCGCTACCGGTTGCTGGGCATTGCAATCATGGCGGTCGTTGACCTGCTGCTGTTCGGCACCATCGGCATCACCATCTGGGCAATCCAGATGATGTGGATTCCGGTCTGGGCGGCCGGCGTGGTCAATGGTCTCGGCCATGCCATCGGCTACCGCAATTTCGAATGTCGCGATGCAGCGACCAATCTGGTGCCATGGGGCATCCTGATCGGCGGCGAAGAACTGCACAATAACCATCACACCTACCCCAACTCGGCCAAGTTGTCGGTCAAGAAGTGGGAATTCGACCTCGGCTGGGCCTGGATCCAGATCTTCAGCTTCCTGCGCCTGGCCAAGGTGCAGCGGGTCGCGCCGATCGCTCACCGCGTCGAAGGCAAGGGCAGCCTGGACATGGACACCGCCATGGCGATCCTCAACAACCGTTTCCAGATCATGGCCCAGTACCGCAAGCTGGTGATCGGACCGCTGGTCAAGCAGGAGCTGGACAAGGTCGATCATTCGGTACGCCACCAGTTCCACCGCGCCAAGCGTCTGCTATCCCGTGAAACCAGCCTGCTGGAGGATCGCCACCACGCGCGCATCCAGAACATGCTCGAGCACAGTCAGGCGCTGAAGGTAATCTACGAGAAACGCCTGGCCCTGCAGCAGATCTGGGTCAAAACCAGCGCAAATGGTCACGACATGCTCGCGGCCATCAAGGAATGGGTTCACGAGGCCGAGGCCAGTGGCATCCAGTCCCTGCGCGAATTCGCCAACCAATTGAAGACCTACTCGCTACGCCCTGCCGCCGTCTGATGCCGTTGATCGGTGCGCCCGGTTCCCGGGCGCACCCTTCGGAACTTCACCTCCGATCCCCTATCTCAAAGACACTTCGCCACCCCCGGCGGGTTGTCCCGTGGCCGTTGTCGACTGATCGGCACGCCCTTTGAGATCCGTGTCGATGGTCAACAACAATCAAAAAGACTCATCCCTTCCCCAGTGGCCAGAAGCCGCGCAAACCCTGATGGCATTGATGCACGCCCAGGGCGAAGTGGCACGCCTGAGTGAACGCGAACAGCTGTTCAGTTCGCTGCTGGTCAGCGTCAACGCCGTGCTTTGGGCCTTCAACTGGGAAACCCGTCAGGTGCTGTACGTCAGCCCCGCCTATGAACGGATTTTCGGCCGTTCGGCCGCCCTGCTACTCGCCGACCATAACCAGTGGCGTGACAGCATCTACCCCGAGGATCTGGAATACGCCGAACGCAGCCTCGCCGAAGTGCTGCACAAAGGCGCCGTGGAAGACCGCGAATACCGGATCATCGGCGCCGACGGTCGGGTGCGCTGGATCAGCGACAAGTGCTTCATCAACCGCCAGGAAGAACCGGGACAACCGGTGATCATCGTCGGCATCGCTGAAGACATCACCGAAAAGAAGCAGATGGAAACCGAGTTGCAACGCCTGGCCACCACCGACGTGCTGACCCAGAGCAGCAACCGTCGACACTTCTTCGAATGCGCCAATCGCGAGTTTGAAGAAGCCCGCCTGCAGGGTGCGCCACTGGCGTTTCTGCTGCTGGACATCGATGACTTCAAGGTGATCAACGACACCTACGGTCACCCGGAAGGCGACAACGTGCTGCAACGAATCGCCGAATGCGGGCGTGCCTCGCTGCGCCGGGGCGACCTGTTCGGACGGATTGGCGGTGAAGAGTTTGCTGCGGTTTTTCCGGGCTGTGCGCCGGACATGGCGATGCAGGTGGCCGAGCGGCTGCAACAGGAAATCCAGCGATTGAGCTTCAGCCACGGCGAACAAGTGTTCGGCATCACCGTCAGCCAGGGCCTGACCAGCCTTACCCCGAAAGACGAAAGCCTGGACAGTCTGTTCGCCCGGGCCGATGCAGCGATGTACGAGGCCAAGCGTCAGGGCAAGAACCGGATCATCTCGGCCTGAACACCGCGCTGATGCGGGACGAGCGCTATTTGCGCATCCGCATCAGCTCCGGCAACCCGATCTTGAGCAAGCGCGCCGTGCGACTCTTCGCCAGCTCCTCAACACCCTCGTGCTCGGTCAGCCGTGCCATCTGCGCCGCCATGTTCATCACCAGCGCTTCGCGGGAGTACACCCCGCCACCGAGTTGGTAGACCGAGGCAATCAGCTCGCGCAGCTCCAGTGGCAGGCGCCAGCGGGTGCGCAATGCCGAACCGTAGGCGGCACCGAACTCCGCCAGCGCATCACCGACTTCTTCCAGTTCATCCAGCTCGCCGCCGGCCTGCTTCCACTCCTGCAAACAACGCAGCAGTGCCAGATCGCCGAGACGATGAAGCATCCCGGCGCAATAGCAGCGCTCCTGATCCAGATCGAGCAGACGCGCCAGAGTACGCGCGTATTCAGCGGTGTGCAGCGACAGGCCCCAATAGCGCTCCGCGTAGTCCGCCAGGCACGGATCGCTGAGTCTGGCGCTGCGCTTGAGCGCCAGGCCAAGAATCAGGTTCATGCTTTGCCCGGTGCCCAGGCGATGCAGCGCCTGGGCCAGTGTCTGCACAGCCGCGCCGTGGTGCTGAGCGGCGCTGTTGGCCGCTGCGATCAACACCGCAGTGATCTGTGGGTCGGTGCGGATTTCCTCTTCCAGCAGCTTCAGATCCAGCCCATTGGGGTGGAGGCTGCGTTTGACCGCCACTTGCACGTCGGTCATCAATGGCGCGCCGTCGGCCTGCTCGCGACGACGCTCGAGGAACACCGACAGGGTCATGCCCGGCGCCAGTGCAGGCACTTCGCAGAACACTTCCTCGCCGGCATTGAGCAGCAGCCCCTGCAAACGCTCCGTCAGGCTTTCCATGTTCAGGGGTTTGGCCAGATAGGCCGTCGGCGCCAATGGCAGGGCTTCGCGCACGCTGGCGCTGTCGTTGCGGCTGCTCATCAGAATGAACGGCAGCGGCGGATTGCGTTTACGCTGGCGGACACTGCGCAACACGCTCAAGCCATCGACACCGGGCAGCTCCCAGTCAACGATGGCCAGGTCATAGGGCACTTCGCCGAGCAGAGACATCGCCTCCTGACCATCGGCGCACAGATCCAGCCGCGCATCGCAGCGTACGTTGAGCAAAACTTGTTTGAGCAGGTCACGAGACCATGGGTCGGCCTCGGCAATCAGGACCCGGGGTACAGCGGGTAATTCGACGGCAGTCATGCTCGCCCTCCCTTGCAATGCTTGAACCTTAGCCAATGCTGGCGTTTCGGTACAACCTGAAAACCGCGCAAGTGTTTCCCGGGCATGAAAAAACCCGCCGAAGCGGGTTTTTTGTCGATCCGATCACACAGTGCCCGGGCTTACAGCTCCGAGAAGCACTCTTCGATGATCGCCAGACCTTTGTCCAGTTGCTCGTCAGGCGAGGTCAGCGGAACCAGTACGCGCAGAACGTTGCCGTAGGTGCCGCAGGACAGCAGGATCAGGCCCTTGTCGCGTGCCTTGGCCACCACCGCTGCTACGGCAGTAGGGTTTGGCTTGTGGCTGTCGCCGTTTTCGAACAGCTCGACCGCGATCATGGCGCCCAGGGCACGGACTTCGCCGATCACCGGGTACTTGGCCTGGATGGCCTTCAGGCCGGTGACCAGACGCTCGCCGACAGCCTTGCTGCGATCCAGCAGTTTTTCTTCTTCGAACACTTCCATCACGGCCAGGGCCGCGGCGCAAGCGATCGGGCTACCGGCGTAGGTGCCGCCCAGGCCGCCTGGAGCGATGGCGTCCATGTATTCGGCCTTGCCGCAGACACCGGCCAGCGGGAAGCCGCCAGCGATGGATTTGGCGAAGGTGGTCAGGTCGGCGGCAACGCCCATCTGTTCCATGGCGAAGAAAGTGCCGGTACGGCCAGCGCCGGTCTGCACTTCGTCAGCAATCAGCAGGATGCCGTGCTGGTCGCACAGGGCGCGCAGACGCTTCATGAATTCTTTCGGCGCGACGTAGAAACCACCTTCACCCTGCACAGGCTCGATGATGATCGCAGCGATGTCTTTCGGCTCGGCGTCGTTCTTGAAGATGCGTTCAATGGAAGCGATCGAGTCGTCGATGCTCACGCCGTGCAGCTCGTTCGGGTACAGCGCGCGGAAGATGCCACCTGGCATCAGGCCCATGCCGGCCGAGTAAGGCACGACTTTACCGGTCAGACCCAAGGTCATCATGGTGCGACCATGGTAAGCGCCGGTGAAAGCGATCACGCCAGCGCGGCCGGTGGCGGCACGAGCGATTTTCACGGCGTTTTCAACGGCTTCGGACCCGGTGGTCACCAGCAGGGTTTTCTTGGCGAAGTCGCCCGGTACGCGAGCATTGATTTTTTCGCACAGCTCAACGTACGGCTCGTAGGCCAGTACCTGGAAGCAGGTGTGAGTCAGCTTGTTCAGCTGTTCGGTCACGGCGGCGATGATTTTCGGGTGCACGTGGCCGGTGTTCAGCACGGCGATACCGCCGGCGAAGTCGATGAATTCACGACCTTCAACGTCGGTCACGGTCGCGTTCTTCGCGGACTCGGCGAAGATCGGGTGAATCTGGCCAACACCACGTGGAACAGCGGCGGTACGGCGGGCCATCAAGTCAGCGTTAGTCTTGCTCATTACAGTCCTCATTCACCGCTCATCGGGCGGCGTGGTTCAAGGATTAAGCGGGAGGAATCGGCGGTGGCAGCATGCGATGATCGACTGCCACGGCGTTCCCGGCCGCAGAGAAAATTCCGGTTTGAAACGACGCAAAGGGACAGCGCTCTCGTGCCCTTTGCGTTTACAGCGATCTACTACCGAGGCTTAGATGCCCAGGCAGAGGTATTTGATTTCCAGGTAATCTTCGATGCCGTACTTGGAGCCTTCACGGCCCAGGCCCGAAGCCTTGATGCCGCCGAATGGCGCGACTTCGTTGGAGATCAGCCCGGTGTTGACGCCGACCATGCCGTACTCCAGGGCTTCAGCCACACGGAACACACGGCCCAGGTCGCGAGCATAGAAGTAGGAAGCCAGACCGAACTCGGTGTCGTTCGACATCGCGATCACTTCGGCTTCGTCTTTGAAGCGGAACAGCGGCGCTAGCGGACCGAAGGTTTCTTCCTTGGCCACCGCAGCGTTTTTCGGCACGTTGGTCAGGATGGTCGGCTCGAAGAAGTTGCCTTCCATCTGCTTGCCACCGGCCAGCACGGTTGCGCCTTTGGCAACGGCGTCAGCAATGTGCTCTTGCACCTTGGCCACAGCTTTCTCGTCGATCAGCGGGCCAGTGGTGGTGCCATCTTCCAGACCGTTGCCGATCTTCAGTTTGGCAACGGCGACTTTCAGCTTCTCGGCGAAGGCGTCGTAGACCGAATCCTGAATGTACAGACGGTTGGCGCAGACGCAGGTCTGGCCGTTGTTGCGGTACTTGGAAATGATCGCGCCTTCGACTGCCTTATCCAGGTCCGCGTCGTCAAACACGATGAACGGTGCGTTGCCGCCCAGTTCCAGCGAGACTTTCTTGATGTCCTTGGCGCATTCCGACATCAGCTGACGACCGATTTCGGTCGAGCCGGTGAAGGACAGTTTGCGCACGATCGGGTTGCTGGTCAGCTCGCTGCCGATGTCGCCGGCGCTGCCGGACACCACGCTGAACACACCTTTAGGGATGCCGGCGCGCTGGGCCAGTTCGGCCAGGGCGAAAGCGGAAAACGGGGTTTGCGATGCAGGCTTGAGCACCATGGTGCAACCGGCGGCCAGGGCCGGGCCTGCTTTACGGGTGATCATCGCCGCCGGGAAGTTCCACGGGGTGATGGCGGCGGTCACGCCGATCGGCTGCTTGATCACGATCAGGCGCTTGTCCGGCTGGTGGCCCGGAATCACGTCACCGTAGATGCGCTTGGCTTCTTCGGCGAACCACTCGATGAACGAAGCGGCGTAGACGATTTCGCCCTTGGCTTCGGCCAGTGGCTTGCCCTGCTCCAGGGTCATCAGGCGAGCCAGGTCTTCCTGGTTCTCGATGATCAGCTCGAACCAGCGACGCAGTTTGCCTGCACGCTCCTTGGCGGTCAGTGCACGCCAGGCCGGCAGCGCCTTGTCGGCGGCTTCGATGGCACGGCGGGTTTCGGCAGCGCCCATTTTCGGCACGGTGCCGAGGATTTCGCCGGTGGCCGGGTTGTTGACCTTGATCGTCTGACCGTTGTCCGCGTCGACCCAAGCGCCATCGATGAAGGCTTGCTGGCGGAACAACTGGGTGTCTTTAAGCTGCATGTCGGCTTTCCTTAACAGCACCGCGGCCAGCGCGGAGCAAAATTATGATTGTAGAAAGGCGCCTCGCAAGGCTGCCGTCAGGGAAATCATTCACCGGGCTGAAGCACCTGAAGAGTGCACGGTTGCAAACACGTGCGGCTCGGCACCCGATCAAAGAGCGTTTGAAATCTCAAACGGATCGTAGGATCAAAGGGGGTAAAGGACAATAGGTCGTTCGAAAAAAAGAACAAAAACACCGCTTTTGCCGGACTTTTCAGATCAACGAGCAGCAAGCCTGCGCCGCAACGAAACCTTAGTTCAGTCCCGCCAAAGCGCCAAGCGAGCCTTTTGCAGGACGTTACAGCTTTATGGAATGCAGCGCTTTCCACCGACACGCGCACTGACAATCAGCGCCAAAACCCGGCATGGACGCCCCGAGCCGACCTAGGTATGATGTCGCCCGCTGCACCAGTAGCTCAGCTGGATAGAGTACTGCCCTCCGAAGGCAGGGGTCGTGGGTTCGAATCCCGCCTGGTGCGCCATGAACAGAAACGAAAAAGCCTCAGGCCGTAAGGTCTGGGGCTTTTTTGTGGGTGCTGACTGGCGACTCACTCCGTCGTCCAGTCAAACTCGTCGTATTCATCATTGTCTTCGTCGTCCTCGATCAACTCATCATCAAGAACGTCTTCCTCCAGATCTTCTTCCGCCTGCTTCGCCAGAAGAAATTCCTTACGACTCTCGGTCACTGCTCGCCGCAGTTCCTCACCCTTCACCGGGCAGTTGAGCATTTGGGCGATGCGGTCGATTTTTTGGGCCACGGCATCCTCCAGCGCATCGGCAATGGCCTGATAGTGCGCGTTTTTGCGGGGCAATGCCAAATGGCTGAGAGATCACCCGGTCAGTTCTGACGGATTTGTTCAAGGCGCAGGTCCAGATTCACGCTCGGGTAACGCTTGTGCAGATTGTTGTACAGGGTATCGGCAGCCTGTGATTGACCGGATTCGCGCAGGCGCAAGACTTCGCGCAGTTGCTCGTCGAGGCCATTGGCCGGGGCAGCGGCGCGTTTGCTGACTTTGGCTTCGTCAGCCCTGTCGGCGCTGATCGACTCGCTTTGCATCGGTGCAGCCATTTCCGTCATCGGAGCGGGCGCGGGTGCGGACAGCGCGCCAGCAGGGCCTGACAACGTCCGGGATTCAATGGCCTCCTTGCGGGCCAGTGGCGCAGCAGGTTTGGCGGCAGGAGCGAAATCGTAATGAGCCACGGGTTCCGGGGCGCGTTGCACCAGCGCCAGCATCAGCGCGATGCCGACCAGACTGGCGAAAGCTACCTGGTAGCGAGGTCTCTGACAGGCCTTGAGCCAGCGCTGCCACAGGCTCGGCTTCAGTGCCGGGATCTGGCGATGCGCGGCGTTGAGAATCAGCGCGTCGAGAGTCGCCGGCGGTTCGCCGTGCTGTTGCTCGCGATAATGCTTGAGCAGTTGCTCTTCGGGTGTCTGGCGGGTGTCCGTCATGTCAGTACCTCCTCGGCCAGCAGCCGACGCAGTTTGTGCTGGGCGTAGCGCAAGCGGCTCTTGACGGTTTCCAGCGGTGTTTCGGTGAGGCTGGCGATTTGCGCCAGGTCGAGGTCACCGTGGGCGCGCAGCAGGAACACTTCGCGCTGGTCGGCAGGCAGGGTTTGCAGCGCGCTGTCCAGGCGCAGGCTGTCGCGGCTGAGGCTCAGCAGTTGTTCGGGGTCGCTCGCATCGTCACTGACCGCATGGGTCTGTTCGTCGTAGCTGTCATGCAACGGCTGATGGGCGCCGTGTTTGCGCCAGTGATCGATCAGACGGTTGCGGGCAATCTGGAACAACCAGGTACGAAAAGTCGCCCGACCTTGTGGCTGACTGGCGCTGCGGATCAGGCTCAACCACGTTTCCTGATACACCTCTTCGGCCAATTCCGGCTTGCCGCTCAAACCGAGCAGAAAACGGTACAGGCTCTGGCGGTGGCGGGCGTACAAGATCTCGAACGCCTTGCCGTCGCCCTCGCGATAACGGGCCAGCAGCGATTCGTCGCTGCTGGCCTCAAGGCTGTCTGCGCTGGCAAACAGCTGGCTGATAAACCCCTTCAGGCGGCTCACTATTCAACCCGTCGCTCGTTTGGCAGCGCATTGGAGGCGGTCGAAGTCCGCAAGCTCTGCGCCAGTTCCACCAGTTGCACGAACTCGTTGCGCAGGCCGAAGCGGTCATCGCCACGGGCACCTCGGGCCAACGCTTCGGTGTCTTTGAGGCTGAAGTCACCGGTGTAGCGGCCGTCCTTGAGTTGCTGGGAAAACGCAGCGACGGCGGCGGCGAATCTCAGGTCTTCGCTGGCCGGCACAACTTGGCCGGCAATCGGCCGCTCGATCAGCAGACTTTTCCCACCTTCAGGCTTTTGATATCGCACACGCAGCATCGCCAATTCTCCGCTCTTCCCGGAAACAGCCGGCTCCGACTTACCGTAGCGCAGCGGTTCCAGCCAGCCCTTCTCGCCTGTCGGGACAATTTCATACAGCGCGGTCACCGTATGCCCTGCACCGATTTCGCCGGCATCGACCTTGTCATTGCTGAAATCCTCACGCTTGAGCGCGCGATTTTCGTAGCCGAGTAGCCGGTATTCGCTGACCTGCGCCGGGTTGAATTCCACCTGCAATTTGACGTTTTTCGCCACCACGGCGAGGGTCGAACCCAACTGATCCACCAACACCTTGCGCGCCTCGCGCAGGTTGTCGATGTAGGCGTAGTTGCCGTCACCGGCATCCGCCAGTTGTTCCATCAGGTGTTCATTGTAGTTATCCACACCGAAACCCAAGGTGGTCAGGGAAATCCCGGTCTTGCGTTTATCCACAGCCATTTGCTTGAGGCTGTCGAAGTCGCTGACGCCGACGTTGAAGTCACCGTCGGTGGCCAACAGGATGCGGTTGATGCCTTTGGGAATGAAGGCTTGTTGCGCCATTTGGTAGGCCAGCTCGATGCCGGAGGCACCAGCGGTCGAGCCTCCCGCAGTCAACTGCTCGATGGCTGTGCGAATTTTCGCTTTTTCTCGTCCGGAGGTTGGCTCCAGTACGACTCTGGATTCGCCGGCATACACCACCAGCGAAACGCGATCCTGCTCGCGCAGTTGATCGACCAGCAGCTTCAGGGTGCTTTTGACCAGCGGCAGCCCTTCGCGACGGTCCATCGAGCCGGACACATCCACCAGAAACACCAGGTTGGCCGGGGCCAGCTCCGCCACCGCGCGGTCGGACGCCTTGATACCAATGCGCAGCAGACGGGTGTGCGGGTTCCAGGGCGACGCGGCCAGTTCGGTGGTCACGCCGAACGGCGATCCGTCAGTGGGCAACGCGTAGTCATAGGGAAAATAATTGACCATCTCCTCCAGCCGAACCGCGCCTTCCGGCGGCAGGCGTCCCTGATTCAACAGACGGCGGACATTGGCGTAGGCGCCAGTATCCACATCGGCACTGAAGGTCGAAACGGGCGTTTCGGCAACGCTGTGGATCGGATTATCCGCCAGGGTTTCGTATTGCTCACGCGGCTCGGTGCGATAGTCCTGTGGATAACTTTCCCCGGCCGGCATCGGTGCAAAACTGGCCATCGGCGCCACCAGCGCGCTGCGCTTGGCCAAGGAGTGATCGGCCATGACCACTTCTTGCTGCACCACGGGTTTCGAGGGGAGCTGCGCCGGCGGCAGTACGGCAGCGGATTCCGGACTGGAGGAAATGCCGCAACCGGCGACGGCCAACAGCATGCCGGCAGCAAGGGGTCGCAGAAGCGTCGATGGAAGAGACATGGGGGCTGACCTCGAGGAAGAATTGATCCATTCAACCTCTGAGACGGACAGCCCTTTCAGTCCGGGTTAAACGCCGCCGAAAATTTTTTCAGCGGTGATAACGCCGCACTGCACTGCTGTTGCGCAGCACATGGCCTTTGATTTTTTCCAGCAGTTGGGCGCGAGTCAGACCGGCCGGCAAGGCGTCGGGGGCCAGGTCCAGGGCATAGATCTGAATGATGTAGTGGTGCGCACTGTCGCCGGTCGGCGGGCACGGGCCGACATAGGTGGTCGTGCCTTTGCTGTTGGTGCCACCCAGGCCTTCGAAGGTCGGCTTGGTGCCAATCCCGGCCGGGATCTGCCGGGTCGTGGCCTTGATGCCGTAGTGAACCCAGTGATCGACGCCGAGGCCTTTCTGGCCGTCCGGATCGTGCATCACGATGGCGTAGCTCTGGGTCGCGGCCGGGCCAGCGTTCCAGCTCAACGCCGGCGACTGGTTCTTGCCGCCGCAACCGGCGGCGTCACTGGCTGCCGCCGCGGTGAACAGACGGTTGTCCGAAACACCGGGAATGCTGAGGGTGAAGCGCTCCTGGGCCTGCGCGGGAAACTGCACGCAAAGGGCGACGGCAACGGCCGCCAGCCAAGGGTTGAGAGAGGTCAATCGGGTCATTCCGGGAGCACCTTGTGCAGTTGGGCCGTCTTCGGCCTGCAGACTATAGCTGTACCGTTCGTGCCGTGGCAGTGGCAAATGACGCCCATTGGTATCGCCGCGCTTACAGACGGTTCACCGGCTCACGATTATCGTCGTCTTCGGCATGCAGAAAAATCACCCGCGGATGCTCCAGCGGCGCCAGCGGCGGCGGCAATTCCGCCTGCTCCACCGGCCACAGGTGCGGCACCACATGGCTGACATCCCCGTCCTGATTGTTGTGGATAGTGATGACACCCGGACTGCGAAGTTTCTGCAGGCGGTCATCGCACAGCTTGAAGCTTTTGCTCAGGCCATCATCGTCGACCACCGGAGCCGCCAGGCGACGCTGAGCAAAACTTCGGCTCTTGCGCTGTTGATAACGAGCCCAGGAAATCAGGATGACGGCGTTGACCAGCGCCACCCACAGGTAGATCTGCAACGTTCCCAGCGCTTCGAATGCCGAGTTGTCGATGCGCGGCCCGCCGGCATGGGTTTCGATCAGCGGCCACAGCCCGCGCACCAACAGATACAGCAGGCCAACCCAGGCCAGCACCGTGAGGATCACATCGACCACCACCAGGAATGGTCGCTGGCGGGTCCGGATGATTTTCATTTGATGACCTCCTCTTCGTCGTCCCCGACGGGTTTGATACCCCGGTCCGGGCTGACCCAACGCGCACGCTTCTGATGCTGGCCGAACAGCACCTTGGGAAAACTGACCAGCGTGGTCAGCAGGCTGATGAACCAGAACACCAACGGATACCAGACCACCCAGAACATGGTCTTGCCCAGACCTGGCTCGTAGCGCCGGTCGATGATGATGCTGACCGCGAACTGCACCAGGCAGACAAAGGCCAGCAGCAGCCCGGTAAACGCCGGCGGCATCAGGTGATGCACGGCGATCGCTTCAGGCATGACCATGAACTTGCCCATCACCCAGAAAATCACCGACAACAGGAAAGTGAACGCCCACCCGGTCGACAGGCAGTATTCGAACAGCAGCGGCCACAGGTAACGGTGACGGTACTGCCAGATGCCGCGAATGTTCTTGAACAGCACTTCGGCACCGCCCTGGGCCCAGCGCAGGCGCTGTTTCCACAGCCCGCCCAGGGTTTCCGGCATCAGGATCCAGCACAGAGCGCGGGGCTCGTAGAAGATGCTCCAGTGGTCCAGTTGCAGTTTCCAGCTGATGTCGATGTCTTCGGTGATCATGTCCGGGCTCCAATAGCCGACCCGGTTTAATGCCGTGCGGCGGAACGCGACGATCACACCCGACACAGTGAAGATCCGCCCGAACACCCGCTGGGTGCGCTTGATCAGCCCGATGATCGACGAGAACTCGCCGACCTGGACCCGCCCGACCAATGTCGAACGCGTGCGGATTCGTGGGTTGCCGGTTACTGCACCCAACCGTGCGTTGTCGAGCATCGGTGCCACAAGGTAAGCAGCGGTGTTCGGCGCCAGCAGCGCGTCACCGTCGATGCACACCAGATATTCGCTGCGCGCAGCGATGGCGCCCATGCGCAGGGCCACGGCCTTGCCCTGGTTTTCCGCCAGGTGCAGTACCCGCAGCCGTGGGTCTTCCTTGGCCAGCGCATCCAGCACTTCGGCGGTGTTGTCCTTGGAACCGTCGTTGATCGCGATGACTTCGATGTTCGGGTAATGCTGGGCCAGCGCCGCGTGAATGGTGTCGGCGGCGTTGTCGCCCTCGTTGTAGCAAGGAATCAGGATCGAAATCAGCGGTTCGCCTTCCAGCGGCGGCGGCAGCGTGTCGTCCTTCCACGGCCAGTGCCGCTCCCAGTGCAGCCAGAAATACAGGCCACCGGAAATCCACAACCCGGACATGAACAGCGGGTAGAAAAACACGAAGTCCATCAGGAATTGCCCGGTGACCAGGAAAATCAGCCCCAGCGGGACGCCGAGGACGATCGCCAGAACAAGCAGGGCCAGCAGTCTATCCAGCATGTCATGGGTTCCATTTGTTGGAGAGCGCAGGCCGCACGGTTTTCAGGTCCGGCAGGTTCTCGAGGAAGTTGTCCGGGTAGTAGCCGAAACTCGTCGCGCCCTGACGCTTGAGGCGGCCCATCCAGTCGGCCAGTTGTGCACCGTCGATATCGGCCTGGTCTTTTTTCGTCCAGTCCCGGGCCTGCAATTCGAACACCGTGCGATCGAGCGCACCGGGACGCTGTTTGATCTTCGCCACCAGTTCTTCGAGCCACGGACCGGATTGCGCATGGGTCTGTTTTTCCATGAGCGGCATGGCCATCGGCGCCGTCCAGTCGTAGCTCACGAGGAAGTCGTCAGGGTTCTGTGCGAACCATGCTTCGCTCTCGGGGTTTAGAATCGGTTCGGCGAAGATGTTGCGTGCAGTGAGCACTTGCGGGCCACGAATCGCGCGGACCTTGGCGGTCAGTTCGTTGGTGAAGTCGATCAGATAACGGCTCTTGAACCGGGTCCAGCGCTGCATGGCCGCCGGATCATCACGCAGGGCGGCAATCGAGCCCGGCAGACCATGAGCAACATAGGCCTTCAACGCTTCGGGACTGGCGTCTTCGAAATCCGACAGCACGGCGTCGTCGTGGTAGAGAATGCCGTCGACCGAGGTCAGGCGCGCCACGTCTTCGTAGATTTCACCGATGATCCGTCGCACTTCGGGGTCGAAGGGCGACAGTCGCTTGTACTGATCCGGGTCGACCGACGTGGTGCCGGTCTTCGGATCCCAGCGCGTGACCCGTGGCAGTTTCGAGTCCAGCGCAAAGCTCAGCACCGGCATCCAGGCGAACACTTTCACGTGAGCCCGGGTACGCAGTTGCCAGGCGACACGGTCAAAAATATCGGCACGCACCGGCAAGTGGCGGTTGGGGAAGTACATCGAATGCACCAAGCCATCGCCCTTCGGGTCGGCGAAAGCTTGCAGGAATACGGTGTTGGCGCCCATGTCGGCCATGCGCTGGATCAGCTTGCCGAGGTTGACTTCCTGTTGCGCCGGGTCCGGGTCATAAACATTGTCCAGGTCTACGTGCACCACACGCATGGGAGAGTCGGACTGCACCGCTACGATGCTGTTGGCAAAGTGCTCGCCATCCGGGTCAGACGCAACCAGGAACCGAGGGCTGCTCATCAGGTTGTCGAGGGCATCGAGACCGTCATCGAGGGTCAGGGCCATTTCGTAGCCCTGTTCGCCGACCACGGTCAGCGAAGTACCGTCCGCCGTGCCGTAGGGCCAGACCCAGACCCGTGGTTTCTTGCCAGTGGCCTTACGGATCTTTTCCGAGATGGTGGCCACGTCGGTGCGGATACGTGCCTGGAAATCCGCTTCGGACTCATAGCGTTTGGTCACAGGATCATAACGCCGGGTCGCGGCCGCCGGCTGCAGGTTGCCTTGCGGGTTGGCGAGGATGCCTTTGTGGCTGGCGTCGGTGTGGGCAGCGATTTCCACCAGGCCGGATTGCGAGATTTCCCGTATCTGATCCCAGGTCAGAAAGTCGGAGCGCTGACGCGGGGTACCGGCGAAATCCACCGGCTGATTCAGCGGTGTGTCGATCCAGACGCCGACCGGCGCCAGCAGTGCATGCCAGTTATAGGCGCGCAGCACTGGCAGCACGCGGGTATAGAAGCTGGCATAACCATCGTCGAAGCTGAGCAGGATCGCCTTGGGCGGCAGTTCCGGCCCGCCCTTGCGCGCGGCCATGATCTGATCGACCGTCACCGGCTTGTAGTTGTTTTCCCGCAGCCACGCCAGTTGCTCGATCATGCGCTCGGTACGCACCGCCACCACGGCCTGATCGGGATCACGATCCTCGACGTCGTGATAGGCGATACCCAGCACGTGGTTTTTCGGCCATGGTTTTTCATTGGCCGCCACCGGGCGCTCGGACGGCGGCGCGAAGGCCGGAGCTTGCTGGGCGCAAGCGCTGACCAGCAGCACTCCCAGCAGAAGGATGAAACGCGAAATAAAAGGCATCTTCAAACTCTTCTAGAAGCGGAAAGTGAGGTCGACGAGCAGACGCAGATCAGTTTCCCGGTCACCGTCGTAGGGCCGGTTGATCACACTGAACAAACCGCCCACCTCGAACACGTCGTTCCAGGCATAGCGCTGGCCGTAGCCCAGCAACGCCATGCCGCCGGTGCCGTGGTCACGCTGGCTGTACGTACCCGCACCAGCCTGGAACTGCTGGCTCCAGGAGGTTTCGTAGCGGTGGTAGAGCACGTGGTTGACGTTGACCGTCGGCATCACGCTGAAGTCCGCCTTCGGGTTGTAGTAAGGCACGTCTTCGGAATTGGAGTTGTGGCTGGTGGCGACTTCCAGGCCGGCGTCGACCTGCACATGAGTGGTGCTGTAGACGCTCTCGCGCCCGGTCAGCAAGGCTTCGACGCGGTTGTTGCCGTCGCTGAAGTGCGACGGGCTGACCGACAGTTTCCATTCGCGGCTTTCATTGGCGCGCCAGCGAATGAAGCCGCTGCCGCCGTTGGCCTTGATGTTGCTGTTCAACGCGCGCAGCGGGGTGTCGGCCGACAGGTATTCAAGACTGCCGCCGTACTGCCAGTTGTCGTTGATATCCCGGGCAATCGCCAGACGGGCGCCCTGCTTGTCACCATAACCGTAGGAATGGTTGGAGACTTCCGCTTCAAGGGTCATGTCACGGGTGCGTCGCTCCAGACCGACACGCTGGAAGCGGTGGTTGCCGGTGCCCTCGGCAAAATCACCTGTGGCGTAACCGATTCCGGCAAACACTCGCCAGTCTTCATCGATCGGCGGGCTGTACAACGTGCTCTGGATGCCGAAGTCCCGGCTGCCGCTGACCGCGCCGGCATTGCCACCGCTGCCGCCATTGGCCTTGCCGCCGTAGGCTTCGACGCGCAGCTCGGACATGTCATGCACTTCACGCTCGCGTGCAGCGCGCTGCACCTGACGGTTGTCCGGGAAACGCTCGACGACGTCGTCGGTCAGGGCATCCATCTGCCGCCACTCCTGAAGCGTCATGGCGGTACGGGCCTGAGCGACTTCCAGGCCCATGTCTCGCGTTACCGCGCTCTCGACTTCCTTGAGCTGGCTTTCGGCGCGACGGGGCCATTGGCGGGCCAGGTACAGATCGGCCTGGGACAGGCGCAAACCGACATTGCCTGGCGCCTGATCGACCAGCGTCTGCAAGCGATCCTCGCCGTGGGGCAGGTCCGCGCCGTAGGTGCCGGCGGCCTGGGCCGACAGCAGTTGGGCGTCCATCCAGTCGTCGCTGGGGTTGCCGATCGGCAGCCCCTTGAGTTCGACGCGCGGTTTCTCGTTTTTGGCCAGGTCTTCGGCGACCTTGCGTGCCTCTTCCGCCCGGTCGCTTTCCAGCAACGAGTAATACAGCGCGGTGGTGTCTTCGAGGCGATCACCGGCATCCGCGTCCGGTGCCGAGAGCACCTGGCGATACAGGTCGGTGGAGACTTCCGGTTGCCGCTGGTCCAGATAGGACGCGGCCACCCAGCGCAGGGCGTAGGTCGGAATCTTCACGCCTTCGGCTTGTAGCTTCTGGTATTCGGTAATCACGTCGGCGGTGCGCGCCCGGGCCTTGAGAGCGCCCATGCGGTCGATGCGCCAACGGGTCACGTCATCGTGGGCACTGGCGTCAGGGGTCCAGGTGGCGAGCAGTTTGTCGTAGTCGCCCAACGCGCGGTCGGCGATCACATAACGTTCTTTTTCGCTGCGGGTGGCGAATTCGGCGAGGCGCACGCGTTCGGCAGCCAGGTCGCCTTCGAGGCGACGCAAGGTCACTGGATCGATCAGCCCCGGACGCTGGTTGGCCAGGCGCAGTGCTGGCTCGGGCAGACGGGCCTTTTGCAGGGCCACCACGTATTCGCGGGCGACTTCCGGTTTGTTGCCGGCACGAGTGAAGGCCTGATCGTATTCGAACAGTGCGTCGTATTGTTTGCCGGCGCGGGTCAGGGCGTAGCCCAGTGCTAGACGGCGGGATGGATCGTCGGGCTTGGCGGCAACCAATGCCTTGGCGCGGGTCACGGCCTCATCGGGTTTGCCGGAATCAGCCTGAGTGAGCGCCAGCCCCAGTTGCAGGTCGGCATTGTTCGGCTCCAACGCCAGGGCCTTGTTGTAGACCTCGGTGGCCTGATCCCAACGTTTGAGATTGCGATAGGCCCGGGCGGTGGCGGTCAGGGCCTGAACAGGCAGGACACGGTTGCGGCCCTCGGTTTCATAAACCTTGACCACTTCGGCATCGAGCCCGGCCCAACTGGCGATTTGCAGGTGATCGCTGACCTGTCCCGCCGTGGCCTGGGCCGGCGGCACCTGACGCAAAGCGGTCAGCGCGGGCGTGTAATGCCCTGCCCGGGCATCGAGCACCATTTGATCGTAGGCCGTATCGGCCAACGCTAGCACCGGCCAGAGCAACTGGCTGCACAGCGCGACTCGAAACAAAGGGCGTAAACCACGATGTAATACGGGAACATCAGTACGCGGCATTCGTCAGCATCCTTACATGGCCAGCCGGGTAGCTACGCCCCCCCTTGCCCGATTCATGACGGAGGCCAAGTCAGAATCACTTGGCCAAGCTAATCCAAGCAGTCTTGCACGCTAGCGTAGACCAATATTCAGAACACAATATTTGTTCAGATTCGTGACCGGAAACGCTGGCGCGCGCCGCAAACGCAGATCCCAGACAGCAAAACGCCCGGCGTCTGCGGGAAGCAGAGGCCGGGCGTTGAGGTGTAGCGTGGGGTTTTACTGTTCCTGGCTGACGCTGACGCCGGCAAATTTGCTCATCAGGAAACCGACGAACTGCTCGACCGTCATTTTCTGGCCGTTGAACTCCACCTGATTGGCGGCGTAATGCAACTTGGTCGTCACATTGGTGCCATCCAGCGTTGCCAGTTGCGAACCCACGGCCATGCCGGAGAACATGTCGGCGGCGGCGCTGGCCTGGTCAACGATGGCTTTGGCATCGGTCTGACCGTCGATCTGGGCCTGTACGCTGAGCAGATCCACCAGCATCGGCTTGGACACTTGCACATTGAGGTCAAGCAGCGCGATCAGCTGTTTGCCCAGTTGATCCGGCGGCAGGTCCATCGAGGCCGGTTTGGTCAGGTCGAGCACCAGGTTGGCGCGGCTTTCACCGTTGGCGGTTTTCAGCGACAGGTCTTCCAGCGCCAGTTGCGGGCCGGCCGCCAGCAGTTTCTGCATGTCAGCCTTGACCTGGGCGGACTCGGCTTCGGTCAGGTTCAGCTCTGGCGCCGGCAGGCCGGCGGCGGTGGCTTCAGCGGCGGCTTTCTCATACGGCTGCAACTTGGTCTGGTAGATCTGCATCAGCGACAGGGCCGACGGGATGTCCAGGTTTTTCAGGCTCATGGCCAGATTGGCCGAACCGATTTTCTTGTCGTTGAGGGTCACTTCACCGATTTTGTAGTCGGCACGACCGGAAGCGTTCGTGCCGTTTTCTTCGGTGAGGTTTTTCATTTCGAAGTTCTTCACGCCCAACACGGACTGCTTGGCGCCGAAGGTGGTCTTGCTGCTGGTCAGTTCCAGGGTGTTGTCGCCGGTGTAGTAGCCGTAGCTGCTCTTGGCGAGGTTGCTGGCCAGGGTCAGGCCGTTGAGTTCGATCTGCACCGGCGCTTGGTCTTCAGCCACGGTGGTCAGGTGCAGGCTGTCCATGTAGCCATTGGCCTTGACCTTCTGCGCCTGAGCACTGGCGGAGATATCCATGTTCAGACCGGAGAATTTCAGGCTCGACTGCTCGTCCAGTGCTGTTTCCAGTGGCGGCAGTTCGATGTTGCCGGTCGTGGACTGGTCGTAGCCGATGTTGACCACGCCCTTCAGCGGCGTAGCGCCCTTGGTGGCAGCGAACCATTTTTCGGTGATCGGGGTCTTTTCCAGCTCGTAGTGACTGGTGGCCATGACCGGCAACCACTTCAGCGAAACCAGACGCGAGAAAGGCAGCGGGCCGTGTTCGATGTGGTCGACGAAAAGCAACTCGACCGGCGCTTCACCGAACATCTCGCCTTCGCCCTTGAGGCGATAGTGCGCGGTGCTGCTGAAGGTGTGACGCTCCAGCGAGACCAGCTCCAGCGACGCACTGCCGTTGGAACCAGCCATGGCGGTTTGCAGCTCTTTGTTGGCGTCGACGACGGCGTTGTTGAGCACGCCTTCGATCTTGGTGCCGGTGTACCAGGCCCCGCCGACGCTGATGGCGCCGATGGCAACAACAATTCCGAGAAGCACGCCTGCTGATTTATTCATGAATGACCTGATCGATTTCCGTGGCTGAAGGTGTGGTCGTCTTCCGTGAACCCGTGACCGGGCCGTGGTTCGACTCCGCTGAATTTAGCGGAGGAGATTAGCACTGGCAGAGCGGGGCGGCCCAATGTTTAAAGGTTAAAGAGTGTCCACGGGACATGGACAAACAAAAAGATCGCCGGGTTCGGCGATCTTTTCGGGATCAGGAATATTGGACCTCGATCTCATCGAGCTGATGATCGAAGCTCTTCAGGCGCGCGGTCCAGGTGTACACGAGCACCTCGAAATCCCGGTCGATTACCGCCCCGCCCGGCCCGTCGTTGCGTGGGTCGCAGAAGTCCAGTTGATAGCGCTCGCGGGCCATGGCCGTGGCCACGTCGGACAGTTCACGGGCGTTGTTCAGCCAGTGCCAGCCGTCATCGGCGACTTGCCTGTCGAGTTCCAGGCATTGTTTTTTCAGGGCTTCAAGGCTTTTTTCCAGCGGGGTGCCGGTGAGTTCGCCCATGACTTCGGCAAAGGTGCGGCCCGGTTGCCAGTAGCTACCCCAGAAGTAACGGTCAAACACGGTTTCGACTTTGCGTAGCGCGACTTTGGTGTCCCAGATCAGCAGCAGGGTCTTGCTTTGTTCAAGCTGTCTTTTCTTGAGCTTTTGTACTTGCACCAACGACCAGGCCACCACAACGATCGCCATCACTGCGATCAACGCGGTCGCGCTGTCGAGGAAGACCATCGCCTTGTCGATCTGATGGGCCAGCATGATGCCGTAGAAATAGGTGGCCGACAGTAGCACCAGTGCGACCAGGGCGCACCAGAAGCCGAGAGCGTAAGGGTTTTTCATTATTGGTTTCCCCTAGACCTGCGCTAGCAATGTGCACTGAAAAGGCGCCTTGCTCAGGGCGCCCCTCCAACACTTCAAAGCATAGCAACGGCCTCAGGGTTTGCTGGCACTCGAGGCTTGCGTTCGTCCGCTTTCCCAACCGCCGCCGAGGGCGAGGAACAAATCGATCTGGCTCATGGCAACCTGGGTGTTGGCGGCGGCCAGTTGCGCGGTGACGTCGGTGTAGGTGCGGGTGGCTTGCAGATCGGCGAGGAACGACTCGCGGCCCGCCTGGAAGAAACGATGGGTCTGGTCGGCAGCCAGCTTCGCCGACTGCTCGGCATCGGCCAGGGCATCGCGGCGTTGCAGCAGCGCGGTGTACTGGGCCAGACCGGTCTGGGTTTCACGAATGGCGTTGAGCACCACCCCGTCGAAATGGGCCAAAGCGCCCTGGGTCGAGGCTTCGGCTTCGCGGATACGTGCCCGGGCGCCGTTGGTCGGCACCTTCCAGCTCAGCGACGGGCCGAAGCCCCAGCGGTTGGTCGACGGGTCGCCGAGGTCGGAGACAATACCGACAGTACCGATGGTCGCGCCGATGCTGATGTCCGGGTACAACTCGCCGGTGGCGATGCCGATGCCGGCGGTCGCGGCGGCCAGGCGACGCTCGGCCTGGCGGATGTCAGGCCGACGCTTGAGCAGTGCAGCGCCGTCACCGACCGGCACCAGTTGGGCGATTTTTGGCAGTTCGGCGCAGGTCGCGGTGCCGGCCGGCAATTGATCGACCGGTTTGGCCAGCAGCATCGACAGACGGAACAGCCCGGCCTGACGCGCCGCTTCATAGCGCGGCATGTCGGCGCGCAAGGACTTGAATTGGGTCTGCGAGCGGGTGACCTGGGTTTCGTCCCCGCGCCCGGCATCGCGCAGACGCTGGATCAGCGTGGTGCTCTGGGATTGCAGGTCGAGGGAGTGCTGAGCGATTTCCCGTTCTTCGTTGGCCGCGCAAACCTGGGTGTAGGCCCGAACCACGTCCGCCACCAGGGTGATGCGTGCGGTGTCGGCGGCGGCCTGGGTCGCATCGGCATTGGCTTTCGCTGCTTCGATCCCGCGCTGCAAGACGCCCCACAGGTCGAACTGATACGAGGCGCTGATGCCGATGTCGGCGACGTTGGCCACCGGGACCTTCTCCGGCAACAGGAATGCCTGACCGGATTCCTGCAAGCGCTGGGCGCCCATTTTCACGCCGCCGCTCCAGCCACCGGCCGCCTCGGCCTCATCGACCTGGGCACGGGCCCGCGACAGGTTCGCCGCCGCCACCCGCAGATCGGTGTTGGAGGCCATGGCTTGCTGCACCAGTTGATCCAGACGCGGATCGCGATACAACCGCCACCAGTCCGCCGGCACGGGAGTAGAAACCACAGGCTTGCCGGCCACCGCCAGACCGCCCTGAAAATCCTTGCGCTGAATCGCCGCATCACCCGGCAGGTGATAGTCCGGCCCGACCATGGAACAGGCCGACAGCATCACGCCCAGACCGGCGATCATCAGGGCCCTGCTCATTTCGCGGGCTCCTGCTGCTGATCGTCGATGATCGACACGGTGGCAGTACGCCCGGCGATCATGCGGAAGTCATCCGGCACGTCGTCGAAGGCGATTCGCACCGGAATCCGCTGGGCCAGACGCACCCAGCTGAAGGCCGGGTTGACGTTGGGCAACAGGTTGCTGCCGCTCGAACGGTCACGATCTTCGATGCCGGCGACGATGCTTTCGACATGCCCGCGCAAACGGGCGCGGTCACCGATCACGCGGATATCCACCGACTGACCGATGTGGATACCGTCGAGTTTGGTCTCTTCGAAATAGCCGTCGATGTGGAACGAGTTGCTATCGACTACCGACAACACCGGACGCCCGGCGGTGACGAACTCTTGCGCGCGCGGCGCACGGTCGTTGACGTAGCCGTCCACCGGGCTGCGAATTACCGAGCGGTCGAGGTTGAGCTGGGCGCTGTCCACCGTCACCAGCGCTTCGGCCAGTGCCGATTGCGCACGAGCGACTTTCGACTGGCTTTCTTCCAGCTGTTCGGCGGGCACCAGATTGCCCAGGCCACGGTTACGCTTGGCTTCACGCTGGGCCTGAGCCAGGGTTTCTTCGCGGTCAGCAACGGCTGCCTTGGCCTGACGCAACGCCAGTTTGAAACGGTCCTGATCGATGCTGAACAGCACCTGGCCACGTTTCACCAACTGGTTGTCCTTGACCTCGACCTGCTGGATCAGCCCGGACACGTCCGGGGCGATCTGCACGATATCGGCGCGAATGTGGCCGTCGCGGGTCCAGGGCGCGAACATGTAATACATCACCATGCGCCAGACCACGACGACGGCGAAAGCCACGATCAGCAAGGTCAGCATCACGCGACCGATAGTCAAAAACGGTTTTTTCATGTCATCAGGTATCGACTGAGTGAGTCCACGCCGTACAGCATCACGGCGTAGAGGGCCACGTTGAACAATGCCCGGTGCCAGACCAGACGGTAGAAATG
This sequence comes from Pseudomonas sp. stari2, assembly GCF_040760005.1. NCBI lineage: Bacteria > Pseudomonadati > Pseudomonadota > Gammaproteobacteria > Pseudomonadales > Pseudomonadaceae > Pseudomonas > Pseudomonas sp. Stari2. Next base: position 415,096 of record NZ_CP099760.1, on the reverse strand, counting down.
CAGGCGTGTGAGCACGCCGTGTACCAGCACGAACAGCACATAAGTGATGCCCATCAGCACCAGCAGGGTCGGCAGGAAGATGCCGCTGATGTCCAGGTCACCGATCATAGGGGCGCTCCTTCGGGCAGCGGTTCTTCGGGCTCGGCACTGGAGACGAATTCGACGCCGGGCAACAGCGCCAGACGCAAACCGCTCAAGGCGTGCAACAGGTGTAGTCGGGTTTCTTCATCGCCGTGACCATTGAGCGCACGACGGGTGCGGTCCATGGTCATCAGCAAGGCGCTGGGCGCCGGCAAGCGTTCGCCGGCCTTGAGGCAGGCGCGGAAATACTCGCCAACCTCGACCACCACTTGCTGCAACAACGCATTCGGCGCACCGGTCACCCGTGGGGTGTAGGCCAGCAGGTCGAGCAGGTTCAACCCCACCCGCACTTCGCGCATCGCGATGCCGGTGTCCTGCCTCGTCAACGCCAGACGCGGCAGATGCTGCATCAAGCGGTCGAGCAACTGCACGCCCAGTTGCCGGTGCTCGGCGAGGTTCGCCGGCTCGGTCATGCTGACGATGTCTTTCCAGCTGAAACGGGTCAGGCGCTTGGCCGCCAGTTCGGCGCCAAACGGCCGGGCGATCAGGGTCCAGATAAACGCGAACAACAGCCCCAATGGCCCCGCCAGGTTGGAGTTGGCGAACGCAAAGAAGTCGGCGTCGTAGGCACCCTGGATGCTGATAAATGACGAGGTGTTCACCAGCGTCAGCAACATGCCGAGGAAGAACCGTGGCTGCACCGTCAGGGTGCCGACGCAGATGAACGGGACGGCAAACGCCAGCACCAGCATCGGGAAGTCATGCAGGTTCGGCAGCACCAGAAACAGGTACAGGCTGGCGAACAGCACCGACATCCCGGTCCAGAAAAAGAACCGGTAGATCTGCGGAGCCGGGTCGTCCATCGAGGCGAAGAAGCTGCACGACACGGCGGCCAGAATCACCGCGCTGCCACCGTCGGTCCAGCCCAGCAGAATCCACAGCACCGAGGCGACAATGATCGCCAGAATGGTCGACGCCACCGAATACAGCATCAGCCCACGGTCAAGAAATGGCGTCAGGCGACCAAGGCGCCAGTGGCGGTAAACCGCGCGCCAGCTGTCCTGGCGTTCGCACAGGATCGCGTCCTGCAGACTGCGGCAGTCCTGCCACAGATCGATGAATTCACCGAGGCGGTACAGCGCGTTGGAAAACAGCAATTGTTTGCGGTCCTCCAGGGTTTCGGCGCTGGGTTGCAGGGCTTCGAGCTGATCCCGCAGGGCTTGCCAGCGGTCGAGATCAGCGTCTTTGTGGCCGAGCCATTCGCGGGTGGCGGCGAGCAGCGGCGCGAATTTTTCCACAAGCTCCGGCGTGCGCCGTTCGAGGGCATAGAGCGAATCGTCCAGGGCATCGATCACCGGTAGCAGATGGATCATCCGCCCGCGCAGCTCCTTGGTGTTGCGCACCGTTTGCGGCCGCGCGCCTTCGTGGGGCAACTGGCCGATCATCAATTCGAGGCTGTTGAAACTGCCGACCATGGCCATGCGCAGGGCCGCGACTTCTTCGGGATTCACGTCACGGCTGAGGAATTTCAGGCTGTAGGTGGTCGCATCGGCGAACCACTTGCCCACGGCATCGTTGAACACCGGCGCCAGGCGCCGGGGCCAGAACATCGCACCGACCACCGCCGCCACCGCGATGCCGAGGAAGATCTCTTCGGTCCGTGCCTCCGCGACATCCCACACAGCCAACGGGTTATCCACCACCGGCAGGGCGATCAGCGGCAAGGTGTAGCCGGCGAGCATCAACGCGTAGTTGTTGGCGGTGCGCAAATGCAGGGACAGGAACAGCAGAATCCCTGTCCACAGGGCGATGACCACTACCAGTACATAGGGACTCTGGACGAACATCGGCACGAACAGCACCGCCGCAGCGGCGCCGAGGAACGTACCGATCGCCCGATACAGCGCCTTGGAACTGGTCGGCCCGAGGAACGGGCTGGAAACGATGTACACCGTTGCCATCGCCCAGTAAGGACGCGGCATCTGCATCAGCAAGGCGATGTACAGCGCGATCATCGAGGCCGCGAAAGTACGGATCCCGTAGAACCAGTCCCGGGCCGGAGGAATGCCGGAAAAAAAGCCGTTCACGGATGGGTCACCGCTGGCGGGCTCGCCGCCTCGAAAGCTCTCAATACTCGAAGCGTAGCTTCCAGATCACTCTGGTCGATGCCTTCGAGCACTTCATTACGCAGACGCACCAGCTCGCCTTCCACCGCCTGCACCAGTTCGCGGCCGGTGTCGGTCAGGCTCAGGCATTTGGCGCGGCGATCCTGCGGGTCTTCAGTGCGGCAGACGTAGCCGGCGTGGCACAACTGATCGAGCAGCCGCACCAGCGAAGGACTCTCGATCCCCGCCGCCTGCGCCACCTGCACCTGATGCACACGCTCCCCCAGCCGCCCGATCATCAAGAGCGGGACCGCGCAGGCTTCGGAAATTCCATAGTTGACCAGCGTGGTCTGGCAGATCTTCCGCCAATGCCTGGCGGCCACCACCATGGCACTGCTGATGTTCATCTGGAGGGATTCGAGGTTGTTCGGCACGAAGGAATGCACACACTGTTAGTTTGCTAACTATCAATATGGCATTGGAGGGGAAATTCAGTCAAGTTTTGAAACAAAATGCTTTGAGCACAAGAAATGACCCTCGTTGAAACTGCGCCGACACCGACACCGACACCGACACCCGAGAGCACTGAACCATGACGATCAACTTCACGACAGAGAACCCGAATTCCGAAGAACATCCGATTGAACGTCTGCCCGATACATCTGCGTACGCGGCATTTTTAGAGCAAAAAGTCAGCATCGCCCGTAAGTCAATGGCCTCCGGAATCGGTTTATCCAATCTTGAGATTGAAGCGAAGTTCTCTTCCCTGAGAGCTATGACTGCCAAGGGATAGGTCCGATGATTACCCCGCCCGCCCCTTCCTCAACATCACATCCAGTTGATCCACCACCTCTGCCCAATCCGCATCGTCAAGAATCTCGTCCCGCAGGAAATCCGCCTGGCTTTTGGTCCAGAAAAACGCATCGCACAGGTGCAGTTCGGGCTTGAGCGGGGAATGGGTGGCGATGAACTGGTCGATGCTGACCGGGTCGTTGGGCAGGCCGAGTTGTTTGAACAGGGACGGGAGGCTGTGCGTCGGGTTTTCCATGGTTCTACTCCTTCGAAGACTCAGTGAATAAAACATTTCGCGAGCAAGCCACATTGCCACAGATTCATTGCAGAACCTGTGTGAGCGAGCCTGCTCGCGATTAGCGTCGACACAGACGCTGAAAACACCTACTGACTCAATTCCCGCACCTGCGCATGCGGCACCATTTTCAGGAACTCGGGCATGCTCATGTGCAGCAGGTTGTTGTGGTTGCCGGCCTCCAGGTAAATGTCTTTCTGCCGGGTCACCAGCGGGTCGATGACCATGTCCAGGCCATAGGAATCGCCAAGTGGCGGCACCGCGCCGCGTTCGCAATCATCGAACAAGTGCGCCAGGGTACTTTCGCGGGTGATCTGCCACTCGCCGCTGGTGCGCACTTTGCTCAAGTCCAGATGACGGCTGGCGGGCAGCACGGCCATCAGGTAATGCCCGTGGTGATCGTCGAGGATCACCGATTTGGCCACCCGCTCCGCCGGAATCCCCGAAACCCGCGCCGTTTCCAGGCTGCTGCTCGAGTGCGGATGGGAGACGACGTCGTATTGGCATTGCGCCCGGGTCAGGCTGCTTTGCACTTTTCTTGCCATACGCATGATGCACCTCGGTGCCCGCCGGACACTGCGCGGCGAGCGTTGATGAACGTTGTTCCTGTTCTGGAAAGTCTAGTCCGGCAAGCCGCGAACGAAGGCAAATCCGCCCACTGGCGAGGCCGCGCAATGATCAAAATTCATCCAGCCGCAGGCTCAACTAGACTGATAAGAGAACCCCATGACTCTCCCGGAGGGTCGCGTGAACACCCGTCGCTGTGTGTTTGCCCTGTTGATGCTGCTGAGCGGATCAGCATTGGCTGCGGACTCTCCGCTGCCCACCGTCGATCCGATCGGGCTGTGGCTGATTACCTTGGGCATCGTCTTTCTTATCGCCGAAGGCGTGCTGCCCAATTACGGCGTGATCGGCCTTGCCGGGATTGTCATATTCGTGATCGGTGCGCTGATCCTGAGCAACGCCGAACTGCCAGTGCCACTGATGATCGGCCTCGGTCTGGTCAGCGCCCTGCTGCTGATTGCATTGTTGCTCCGCGCCTTGAAGACCCGGCCACGACGCGCGATCAGCGGTGACGCCGGCCTGGTCGGCAGCGTGACGGCCGTGACCGTCGTGGAGTCGCCGGACACCCGCAATGGCTGGGTGCAATTGCAAGGAGAACGCTGGCAAGTGTCGAGTGCCACGCCGCTGCACGCCGGGCAACCGGTGCGGGTGGTCGGGCGCAAGGGCTTGTTGCTGCAAGTGGCCGCGGCTGACGCGGCACCGCTCGGAGAGTGATCATGGGTCTGCAAATCGGTTTTGTCGCGCTGCTGCTGTTGCTCATTGCCCTGGCCGGCTCGACGTTCCGCATCCTGCGTGAATACGAACGCGGCGTGGTGTTCCAGCTCGGACGCTTCTGGCAGGTCAAGGGGCCGGGGCTGATCCTGTTGATTCCGGTGGTGCAGCAAATGGTCCGGGTGGATCTGCGCACCATTGTTCTCGACGTGCCGCCGCAGGACGTGATTACCCGCGACAACGTCTCGGTCAAGGTCAACGCGGTGTTGTATTTCCGGGTGCTCGATCCGCAGAAAGCGATCATCCAGGTGGAAGACTTCCTGGCGGCCACCAGCCAACTGGCCCAGACCACCCTGCGCGCGGTACTCGGCAAGCATGAACTGGACGAACTGCTGGCCGAGCGCGAACAGTTGAACATCGACATCCAGCAAGTGCTCGACGCCCAGACCGACGCCTGGGGCATCAAGGTCGCGAACGTCGAGATCAAACACGTCGACCTCAACGAATCGATGGTCCGCGCCATCGCCAGACAGGCCGAAGCGGAACGGGAACGGCGAGCCAAGGTGATCCACGCCGAAGGCGAATTGCAGGCCTCGGAAAAACTCATGCAGGCCGCCGAAATGCTGGGGCGCCAGCCCGGCGCCATGCAGTTGCGCTACATGCAGACTCTGAGTTCGATTGCCGGCGACAAGAGCTCAACCATCGTCTTCCCGTTGCCGATCGAATTGCTCAAGGGGATGGCGGATCTGTCGGCCAAGTCGTGATCGCGCGCAAACGCTCCAGCGCTTCGTAAGGTGCTCGCGCGCACCGTTCTACTCGCGCCTGCAACAGTGGAGAGGCTTCGCGGCGTTTGCTTTCGCCATCGGCAACAAACGCCTGTGACGGCTGTTTCGCATGTTGTGCCGAAGCTGTCATCGCCTGTTCGCACTGCTCGGCATTCAGCTGAAAAAACCGCGCCAGACGTCCCGTTATCGCTTCGGGCAACTCGTTGTAATTGACCGCCAGCCCGCCGAAATCAGCGCAGTGCAAGCGCGCCGCTTCCAGCAGACGTCCGAGCCTGCGGGCGATGAAATCTTCGCGCCCCTCGAATGGCAGGTCGTCGTCCAGCACGCACTCGCCAAGCAGGCCGGGCACCATGTGCATGCCCGGACGACGCAGATGTGAAACGGCGATCTCCAGCGGATCGCGATAGACAAACAGCCACGGTGTGTCGGGAAAGCACTCATGCAGCAACGGCCATTCGCCGATGTTCCAGGCGTCGAGCTTGATCATCAGCCGCTGCTCCATCCCGCGCCGGCGCTGGCCGTAGGCCGAGAGCAACCCGGCGATGGCCGCACGGCGTTCTGCGGCGGGCAGATCGCTGCGTAGCAAGGTATCGAGGGGCGGCGGCTCTGAGATCACGATGTGATCGTCGAGGCGGGCGAGCATCTGGCTGATCAGCGTCGATCCGCAACGCGAGGCGTGCAGGATGAAGGCGCTCGGTGCCAGGCCGGGGCTGAGCGCCTGCCAATCCGTGAGCGTCGACAACGGAGTTTGCCGGCGAAACGCCTGATTGAACGGCAACTGCAGCGCCTGCTCCACCGCCTCGCGAAAAAACGGCTGGTGCAACGGCGTGTCGCCAAACCAGCACCAGTCCACCTGCCATTGACCGGCACTTTTCCAGATGCGGATCGGCAACCAGCCGTCGAAATTCAGGCTCGCCATTGTTCGTTCCACGACCGGCGCCCGTTGCGCATCGCCGCGTGCAGTTCTTCCCGGGAGAATGCCAAGCCACGCTCGGCGGCCAGTGCCAGTGTCTGGCTGATGAACACGTCGGGATCGCGCAACGCCTGCAGGGTCGCCGACAACGCGAGATCCGTGAGCAGCAGACGCTGAAAACGCTGTAGCGCCGAGTCTTGCGCATCCGGCTGCGGCGTACTCGGCAAACCCTCGGCAATCATCTGTTCCAGCCAGGCGCCAGGGCGACAGTCGAGAACCAGATGTACGCGTGCCCTGCTGTCGCGATTGTCGACCCGATGCGGTCGCGCAAGATCGAGAAACCAGCACTCTCCCGCAGTCATCGGCATGCGCAATCCATCGAGCCAGAAGTCCACGGCGGGTGGGCTGAGCAGCGGAATATGCAGACGCACGTCTGCGTTTTCACCGTCGAGATCGTAGTCGCAATGCTCGTGAATCTGCCCGCCGGGCCCAAGGCGCAACAGTCGCGCACTGACGATTTCCAGCGGCAGATCCTGCAGCGCCCGCTGCCAGCGGTGGTCATTCAACCAGGGGCGGCGCGGCACCGGTTCGGCGGCACCGGGTGACAACTCGGTCAAGGCATCGGCAGCGGAAATCAGTGCCACACCGCTCCAGTCACCGGTGAAATACGCGGTGTTGAAATGGCCGCGCCAGTCTCCGTCCTCGATCGCCGCCAACGCCTGCAACAGCAACGGCAAATCCACAGAGACCGGCAGGCGAGAGAATGCTGGCCGACTCATCACTCACTTGGCTGCAGCATGAGCCAGCGGCACCGAAATATCCCCCGACGCCCACGCCGCTTCACGGTTGGCCAGCGCCGTGGCGATCGACTGCACTTCGGTCGACTGCACCTGATCCGGCAACGGATCGAGGCCGGCACTGGCGAAGATCTGGCCATAGGCATTGCGCAGATCGGCGTAGGACAGGTCGCGACGCAAATCCGCTTGCAGGTTGTTCAGTTCGCCCTGGATCAGATCCAGTTCGCCGATGCCCGCAGCCTGATGACGGTTGCGCAACTGACCGACGATTTGCCCGTCGATATCCGACAGTTGCTGGTTGGTCTTGAACTGACGCAGCGCCTCCTGATAGTTGGCGTTGGCCACGTACAACTGCGCCAGCACCGCAATCGACATCGCCTGACGGCGTGCGGTGGCGACTTCTTCGCCGGCCTTGGCCACATCGATGGCGGCCGGGGCGGAGATCACGTTGAACAGGTTCCAGGTCACTTTCACGCCGTAGTCGGCCCAGCGATCGTTCACCAGGAACGAGTTGCTGTCGTAGTGCCCGCCGGCGGAAAACTCCAGGCCCGGCAGCATGCGCAACATGGCCTTGCGGGTTTCAGCGGCGCTGATCCGGGTCTGGTAATCCTGTTCGCGCAGTTCTGGGCGGCTGGTCAGGGCTTCCTGTTCCAGTTTGGCAATATCGACCTTGAGTTCCGGGATCTGATAACCGTCGTCGGTGGCCAAGGTCAGGTTGGTGCCCATCGGCAGGTTGATCAGGGTCGCCAGCTCGGTTTTCGCCAGTGACAGCGCGCGACGCTGCTCTTCCAGTTGGCGGGTGGCTTCGATCAGCGAACGCTGGTAGCCGAGGGACTGCACCGGATCGCCGATGCGCTGTTCGCTCATGCTTTCACTGTTGCGCCGGGCAGCATCGACCCGCGCCATCAGGCTGTCGATCTGCTTGAGCAGGCGTTCGGCCGCCATCGCCCGCCAATAGGCCGAGCGCACGTCCTGAACGATGGTGTTGATCACCTTGCGCCGGCGCTCCTGAACGATCAGGCGCTGGTCGCCCTGTTGTTTGGCGTTGATGTAGCTGACACCGAAATCGAGGACGTTCCATACCATGGTCAGGTCGGCGACGTTGCGGTCGCGGTCCTGGGAAGTCGACGGTTCCAGGGACTGGGTGCCGGTGCGCACGCTCTGGCTGCTGGAGGCGCTGACGTTGTTGCGCCCGACGTAGCCGGCATCCAGCGCCATGCGCGGCAGCATGTCGAAACTCGCGAGGTCGAGCTGCCGCTTGGCCAGCGCTTCCTCCATGATCTTCAGGCGCCCTTCGAGGTTGTATTTCACCGCGCGGGCCATGGCCTGGTGCAGGGTCAGCGGACCGCGCAACGGTTCCTGGCCCTTGTACATGGTTTGCAGGTCGGCTTTGGCCCGTTGTTCGCTGACGCTGCGTTCGATCGGTTCACTGGTGACTGCACATCCGCTGATCGCCAGCGCCAGCAGGCTGGCGCCGAACAGTTTCTGACTTTTCTTCATCCCTGGATCGCCCCTAGGTCCCGCATATTGTTGAATTGTTGTGGTTGGTCAGGCCGGCATTTCGCTGATGCCGACCTGTTGCAGAGCCGCCGCCAGGCTATCCACCCGGTGCTGCTCGCTGTCTTTGATCTCTTGCAGTTGCTGGCCCAGGGTCGGCGCGCCGAATACGCCGCGCAGGCCTTGGGATACGTCGCCACCCCGAATCGAGTGGCTGTCGAAGGCGTTCAGTGAATCCCGCTCTGCCTCACTGTTCTGGTTGAACAGACTGGATAAGGTGCTGATACCGAACACCCCGCCATCACCACCACCGAAACCGAGGAAGCCGTGACCGGATCCATCACCACCGCTGTCGCTGCTGGTGAACACCTGAGCAATAAAGCTTGGGCTCAACGCGCCGTGGTTGATGAAAATATCGCCCAGCGGACGGATGCCATTGCCGATCACCCGCTGCTCAAACAACGGCGGGAAGGTCAGCGGTGAACCGAGATCGCCGGTGGGTGGCGCAAAGATGATCGGTTGCAGCGGCACATCGGGCAGCGGCGGCGCAACGACCGGAACGTCGATGCGGAACTCCGGATCCGGTGATACCACCACCAGCGGTGATGTCGGAGGTGCGGCCGGCACCGTATTGATCACATAGTTGCCGGACTGACTGACTCCACTACCGCTATTGCCGGACAGGTCGCTGACCCCGGCGCTGTTGACACTGATCGCATTGCTGACGCTGTTGACGTTGGCATTCGGCGTCAGGGTCGCGGTCCAGGTCTTGCCACCGTCGCTGCTGCTCAGGTTGGACAAAGTGCCGTTGGCTACGCTCAGATCCGACAGATCGAAACCGGTCACCACTTCGTTGAAGGTGATGATCACTTGCGAGGTCTGACCGACGCCCAGGTTCGGACTGGCGACCACCACCGTGGCGGTCGGCCGCTCACTGTCGAGGGTGTAGTTGTTCGACACCGCCACCGTGCTGCCGGCATTGCCCGCCAGGTCGGTGACGTTGCTGGTGTCCAGGGCAATGAAGTTGCTTGGATCGGTGACATTCGCGGTCGGCGTGAAGGTCGCCGTCCAGGTCTTGCCGCCGTCGTTGCTGGTCAGGTTGCTCAGGTCACCGTTAGTCACGCTCAGGTCGGACAGGTCGAAATTGCTCACTGCCTCGCTGAAAGTGAAAGTCACCATGGTGCTCTGACCGATGCCCAGATGTGGGTTGGCGACCACGATGTTCACCGTCGGCCGGGTCGCATCGAGGATGTAGTTGTTGGAGATAGCAACGCTCGCCCCGGCGTTGCCGGCCAGATCCTGGACACCGGCGGTGTCGATCAGGATCAGGTTGGTCGCATCGTTGACGTTGGCCGTTGGTGTGAGGGTCGCGGTCCAGGTCTTGCCGCCGTCGTTACTGGTCAGGTTCGACAACGCGCCGTTGGCGACGCTGATGTCGGACAGATCGAACCCGCTCACCGCTTCGCTGAAGGTGATGGTCACGGTGGTGGTTTCACCGATGCCGAGACGATTGTCGGCGACCACGATGGTGGCAGTCGGCAGCGCGGTGTCGATGGCGAAGTTGTTGGAATCGGTCGTGCCGACGCCACTGTTGCCCGACAGGTTGGCCACCCCGGCGTTGTTCAGGGTGATCAGGTTGGTGGCATCGGTGATATTGGCCGTCGGCGTGAAGGTCGCGGTCCAGGTGATACCGCCGTCGCTGCTGCTGACATTGCCCAACGTGCCGTTGGCGATGGTCAGGTCACTGTTGTCGAAACCGCTCACCGCTTCGCTGAAGGTGATGGTCACCAGCGAGGTTTCCCCGGCCCTGAGTGAGGTATCGGCAACCACAATGGTCGCGGTCGGTACCTGGGTCTGGATCTGATAGTTGGCCGAACTGGTGGTGCCGGTGCCGGTGTTGCCGGCCAGGTCGGCGATGCCGGTGTTGTTCAGGACAATCAGGTTGGTGAGGTCGGTGATGCCGATGTTCGGCGTGAACGTGGCTGTCCAGGTGATGCCGCCGTCGCTGGACGTGACGTTGCTCAAGGTGCCATTGGCGACGCTCAGGTCGGAATTGTCGAATCCGGTCACGGCCTCGCTGAAAGTGATGGTCACCTGGGCGGTTTCGCCAGGGCGCAGATCACTGTCACTCATGACAATGGTCGCCGTCGGCCGCTGACTGTCGACTGCATAGTTGTTGGAATCGGTGGTGCCGCTGCCGGCGTTGCCCGCCAGGTCGGCAATGCCGGTGTTGTCCAGGGTGATGACGTTGGTGGTGTCGGTAATTCCTGCCGCCGGAGTAAACGTGGCAGTCCAGGTGATGCCGCCATCGCTGCTGCTCACTGCGCTCAGCGTACCGTTGGCGATGGTCAGGTCGGCGTTGGTGAAACCGGTCACCGCTTCGCTGAACGTGATGGTCACCAGCGACGTCTGGCCGACGCCGAGCGCGGTGTCGGCGACCACGATGGTCGCGGTCGGACGCTGAGTGTCGATTGAATAGTTGTTCGAATCGGTGGTGCCGCTGCCGGCGTTGCCCGAAAGGTTTTGAACCCCTGAATTGTCCAGCGTGATCAGGTTGGTGGCGTCGGTGACGTTGCTGGTCGGCGTGAAGGTTGCCGTCCAGGTGATGCCGCCGTCGCTGCTGCTGACTGCCGACAACGTGCCGTTGGCGATGGTCAGGTCGGCGTTGGTGAAACCAGTCACCGCTTCACTGAAGGTGATAGTCACCAGCGAGGTCTCGCCGATTTTCAGTGAGTTGTCGGAAATGATGATGGTGGCAGTCGGCACCACGGTGTCGATGGTGTAGTTGTTGGAGTTGGTCGTGCCGCTGCCGGCGTTGCCGGCCAGGTCGGTGATACCGGTGTTGGCCAGGGTGATCAGATTGGTCGCGTCGTTGACGCCCACGCTCGGCGTGAACGTAGCTGTCCAGGTGATGCCACCATCGCTGCTGCTGACCGCCGTCAGGGTGCCGTTGGCAACCACGATGTCAGCGTTGCTGAAGCCGGTCACCGCTTCACTGAAGGTGAAGGTCACGAGGGTCGTTTCGCCGGCCGTGAGGGTGCTGTCGGCGACCACGATGGTGGCGGTCGGACGCTGGGTATCGATGGCGTAGTTGCCGGAATCGACAGTACCGCTGCCGGCGTTGCCGGACAGATCCGAGACGCCGGTCTGGTCCAGGGTGATGACGTTGGTGGCGTCGGTGATGTTGCTGGTCGGTGTGAATGTCGCCGTCCAGGTGATACCGCCGTCGCTGCTGCTCACCGCGCTCAACGTGCCGTTGGCAATCGTCAGGTCGGCGTTGGTGAAACCGGTGACCGCTTCGCTGAAGGTGATGGTCACTACCGAGGTTTCGCCGATTTTCAGCGCGTTGTCGGACAAGACAATGGTCGCAGTCGGACGCTGAGTGTCGATCGCGTAATTGTTCGAATCAGTGGTGCCGACGCCAGTGTTGCCGTTCAGGTCAGCGATGCCGGTATTGTTCAGGGTGATCAGGTTGGTCGCGTCAGTGATGCTGGCGGTCGGCGTGAACGTGGCCGTCCAGGTGATGCCACCGTCGCTGCTGCTGACCGCCGTCAAGGTGCCGTTGGCGATGGTCAGGTCGGCGTTGGTGAAACCGGTCACCGCTTCGCTGAAGGTGATGGTCACCAGTGAGGTTTCGCCGATCTTCAGGTTGTTGTCGGCCACCACGATGGTCGCGGTCGGACGCGCGGTGTCGATGGCGTAGTTGTTGGAGTTGGTGGTGCCGCTGCCGGCGTTACCGGCCAGATCGACGACCCCGGTGTTGTCCAGGGTAATCAGGTTGGTGGTGTCGGTAATGTTGGTGGTAGGCGTGAGCGTGGCGGTCCAGGTGATGCCGCCATCGCTGCTGCTCAGGCCAGTCAGGGTGCCGTTGGCCACCGTCAGGTCGGCGGTGGTGAAGCCGCTGACCGCTTCGCTGAAGGTAATGGTCACCAGCGAGGTTTCGCCCGCTGCCAGATTGCTGTCGGCGACGACAATGGTCGCGGTCGGCCGCACGGTATCGATCACGTAGTTGGCCGAATCCGTGGTGCCACTGCCGGCGTTGCCGGCCAGGTCGGCGATACCGGTGTTGTCCAGGGAGATCAGGTTGGTGGTGTCGGTGATGCTCGCAGTCGGGGTGAACGTCCCGGTCCAGGTAATGCCGCCGTCGCTGCTGCTGACTGCGCTCAGCGTGCCATTGGCGATGGTCAGGTCGGCGTTGGTGAAACCGGTCACCGCTTCGCTGAACGTGAAGGTCACAAGCGAGGTATCGCCGATCTTCAACGCCGTGTCGGACATCACGATGGTCACGGTCGGCCGTGCGGTATCGATCGCGTAGTTGACGGAACTGGTCGTGCCGACACCCGCCACGCCGTCGCTGATCGCGGTCACCCCGGTGTTGTCGAGAGTGATCAGGTTAGTGGCGTCGGTGATGTTGTTGGTCGGAGTGAAGGTCGCGGTCCAGGTCAGGCCGCCGTCGCTGCTGCTGACCGATGTCAGCGTCCCGTTGGCGATGGTCAGGTCGGCATTGGTGAAACCGGTCACTGCGCGGCTGAAGGTGATGGTCACCAGCGAGGTTTCGCCGATTTTCAGCGCGGTATCGGACATCACGATGGTGGCGGTCGGTGGCTCCACATAAGCGGTGTTGAGGGTGCCGCCGTTGTTGTAGATCGCTGCAAAAGCCAAAGGTACAGAGCCCGTCACGCCGCCGCCCAGCTCTGAGCCGCCGGAGCCGCTGCCCGCCGCATTACCGCTGATGGCACTGAAGTTGGAGGCCGTGATCAGTACCGTGCCGCCCTGGTTCCAGATCGCGCCGACACCCCGCCCGCCGTCGCCGCCATTGAGGTTGTTGCTGCCCTGGCCACTGCCGCCGCCGCCACCGCCGCCCGCGCCGATGTTGTTGCTGATGACCGAGGTGCCGACGATTTTCAGGGTGCCGGTGGAAGCGTTGTAAATGCCGCCGGCCGCGTTGCCGCCGACGCCGCCGACCTTGTCCCAGCCGGAGCCGCCACCGCCGCCGCCAATGGAAATCGTGCCGTTGTTCGCAGTGCCGCCATTGCCGCCGTTGCTGTAATAGGACACGCCGACACCACCGGCGCCGCCGATGGTGGATCCGCCACGACCGCCCATGTGCGTCGCGTCGTAGCCACCGCCGTAGCCACCGACACCGCCGCTGCCGGCCTGGCCGCCCAGCGTACCGGTGCCCGGCCCGGCCGTACCGCCATGACCGCCACCCTGACCGCCGAGGCCACCGCCACCGCCACCACCGCCGCCGTAGTTGGCGCCCGTGACACCACCGCCGCCGCCACCGCCCGCTGCCGCGTTGCCGGTGACCGAAACGTTGTTCAGCGTGAGGATGCCGGCGTTGAAAATCCCGCCGCCCATGGCCCCGGTCGCGCCGTAGCCGCCATTGCCGCCGTTGCCCGAAACCAGGCCCCGGGTAATCACCAGACCGTCGAGGGTCACGGTGCTGCCGGAAGTGATTTCCACCACCCGGGTCTTGTACTGGCCGTCGAGGGTGACATCGGCGACGCCGTCATTGTTCAGGTCGCCATCGACGGTGATGTTCTTGTTGATCAGCAATTCCGAGGTGAGCTGCACCGTCATGCCGGTGCTGAAGGTCACGATGTCGCCGTTTTGCGCCGACGCCAGCGCTGCCCGCAGCGAGCCGACCCCGGTGTTCGCGTTGTTGGTGGCGGTCCAGGTGGCGAGGCCCCATTGGTATTCGCTCATCGACAGGGCCGACAGCACGTTGGCGCTCTCGATCTTGCCCGTGGCGATCTCCAGATCCCAGTCGCCGCCCACACCGGTGCGGTTGTTCGACGCCGCCACGTCGCGGCCAGTCAGTTGCGCCAGCGAGTCGACAAAGCTCAGGCCACGGTCACCCTCGGCGGTGTAGCAGCCGTAAATGAGGATGTCGCCACCGACGTTCATGTCCTTGCCGATTTCCGCCAATACCGCGCTGCGCTGCGCGACGTTGTCCGCCGACAGGTAACTGTTGCCGAGCCACAAGTCACCGGCGTTGCCGTGGGCGATGATCTGCACCGAACTGACGCCCGAGTGCTGGTCGAGATACTCGGCGATCTGCTGCAAGCCGTCCTTGCTCGCGTCGAGTTTGACCACTTGCGTGCCGGGAGCGATGCCTTTCAGCAGGCTGTCGGCATCCTTGACCCGGGCATCGACAAACACCACGGTCTGGCCCGGCACGGCGACAGGACTGGCAGCCGGCGTGGCATCGGCCTGGCCGTGGGTGTCCTTGCTCGCCACCGGATGATCGGCGGTCGGCGCCTTGGCGGCATCGGCAGTGGGATGGCTGTCGGGCTGGGCCGCAGCGGTATCGGCCACAGTGGCCGCGACAGCACCGTCGAACAGCATGCGCGGCTCCAGCGACATGATCAGCGGCGCAGCCAGCGTCCGTTGGCCCTCGGTTACCCGCGACTTTTGCTTGCTCCACCACATGTTGCTCACCCGGACTCGAACAGTTGTAAACGCATCAATGAAAAACGCCGCGATCAACTGATCGCGGCGTCGGACTTCATACGAATCACATTGGCAGCGCTGGCTGAGCCATCGAGCCAAAAGGACAGATCGGCGTATTGCTTGAACAGATCCGGCGGCAGAATCGTGCGCCGGGACTGCAGGGCGACCTTGGGTTTTACCTTGTGCAGGCCGGCCACGCCCAGGGCCTGGTCGAACTCCGGCGCGTCATAGGCCAGGTGCTCGAAATCGTGCTCGAACCACGGCTCGCCGATGAAGTCGTAGACCAGCCGCAGCACGCGCTCCGGGGCCTGGGTCAACAGGTCGTAATCGACGATCAGCAGCGAATCGGCGTGCTCGCCGTAATAGGCTTCCTTGAGCGCCGCCCAGGCAAAACCCACCAGGCGGTTGCGCTGGGCCAGGGTCTCGCAGCGGCTGTAGACGGTGTTGCGCTCGACGGCATCGCCGAAGAGCTTGGTGTTTTCGTAGGGGTTGGCGCGGTAGAGCCGCTCCAGGCTGTCCATCACCCAGGCGACGTTGCGCACGCAAGCGATGACTTTGGCTTTGGGGAACAGATCGCTGATGGCCGGCAGGCGCGAGCTCCACTGCCGGTTGGTGTCGAACACCACCGGTTTGTCGGCCTTGTCGGCGTAGTAGGAATCGAACAGGCCGCGCAACAGGCGACGGCGCATGTCGGTGTCGATCACCGCGCCGAATTCGCTGCCGGCGCTGCATTGTTCAAGGACACCGGAAAACAGTGCGCCAACCGGGCTGGTCATGCCGGCATGGAAGCGCGGATTCTGCAAAAGGATCGCAGAAAGGAGGGTCGAGCCCGAGCGCGGCAAGCCGGAGATAAAGTGGAACTGCTGCAATCCCTTCACCTTACTTTGTAAGTCCTTTTGCCCGACGAGCGTAGTCCAACAATACCCTTTCGACTAGTAGTGTTTTGACATCAACATAGAGCAAAACGGACTTGTCAGACCATTTCTTATCGCGAACAGTAAGGTGAAGCGTTTAAGTCATTCCCTGTTGGTACGATCGTCCTTTTCCAGAACGAAAAGTCGCGCTTTCGCCCCGCCAGCGTTGGACTGATCACGCAGTTGCCAGGTCTTGGGCAGAGGCAGGAACGGGTCCGCAATTTCCGGGTCCAGGTCACCGATCAACCAGACCCGGGAACTGTCCTTCGGCAGATCCGCGAGACGATCCAGATAAACCTCATCGGACACCAGTGTGCCGAAGCCGTAGTGGTTCGGACGCGTCGAGCGCCCGTCGGCGGCAGGCGGCGTATACAACCGGATTTGCGCATCGGTACGGTTGTAGTAGACGTAACTCAGGTACCAGAGCATGTCGCTGGTGACGATCCGGTCGCCGCTGACGAAGTGGTGGTTGACGTGATCGACCATCACGTTGAACTGGTCATTCGGATCGACCGTGGCGTTGTTGTTCACCCCGACCATTTCGATTCCGACAAACGCCACCAGCACCGCCAGCGCCAACACACGAACGCGGCTGTACAGGCGGTCGATGGCCAGCGCCGCCAGCATCGGCAGGCCCAATGCATAAGCCGTCAGATAGCGCTCGATGAACACCGGGCTGATGAACGACACCGCGAACACCAGAAACAACGGCACTCCGGTATAGAGCGCCAGCAACACGCTGCCATGGTTCACGCTGCGGTCGCGGGCGACGGCCACGCCCGCCAGCGCCAGCATGGCCAGGGGCATGCCGCAGAACAGCAGCAGCGGAAGATGATCGCCCTCGTTCTGGATCAGCCACAGCCAGATCATCGACGGCAACGAGGACAGGGTCACCGGGTCTTCCCAACCGACATCGCCACCGACCTTGAGTTCTTCCATGTGTTGCGTCAGATCGAGCAGGTTCGGCAGCCACGGCAGGTAAAGCGCGACAATCGCCAGATTGGCCAGCCACCAGTCCTTGCGCTGGATATGCCGCAGGCGATACCCCGGCAGCAGGCGGATCAGCCCCAGGTACAGCCAATGGCTCAGCGCCGCCAGCACCGCGAAGTAGTGGGTATACAACGCGGCGCTCATCAGCAGCGCATAGATCACCAGATACCGTCGGCGCTGCGGGCGTCTGACCCAGCAGATCAACGCCAGGGTGGTGCCGACCAGCAACAGGCCGAGCAGCGAGTACATGCGCACTTCCTGGCTGTAGCGCACCGCCGTCGGCAGCAGCGCCAGCAACACCCCGGCGATGATCGCGGCGCGACGGGTCGCCAGACAATCGACCAGACACACGCCCAGGCCGACCGTGGCGATGCCGGCCAGGGCACTGAGGCTGCGGATCGACAGGATCCCTTCGCCAAACAGTCCGATCCAGCCGTGCAGCAGCATGAAGTACAACGGCGGATGCACATCGAACGCTGCATGCTCCCAGATACCGCCCAGCGTATAGCGCGCCAGCAGCAGGCTGGAGCCTTCGTCGCCCCAGATCGCGGCGGCGGTCAGGTCATAAAACCGCACGACGGTCGCCAACAGCAAAATCGGTATCAGCCACTGCTGGCGAACCCAGCGCAGCAGACGCCGGACACCGGCATTCGGTGCGGCAAACGGGTCCTGGGTATCCCCCAGCGGAGTCTCGCGACGCGCTTCCATCAACCTTCCCTTACGGTATTCCGAGTAAAAAACAGCGCCATTCATTGCGCACACTTTAGGCCAGAGCCGAAGCCGACGCGCGGCCGCGACGACGTCCGGCAAGTCCGCCGATCCGGGTCTACGCTACGGCTTGGCGTGACCTGCCCGCGCAAATGGAAGGCGTCAGTAAAACGTTTCGACCTGCCCGGCAACACAGGCTAACGCGCGGCGCGCCAACCACATAACAGAAGGATGAGGAACCATGGAAGTCTTTATGGGTACGATTCAACCGTTCGCCTTCAACTTCGCTCCCAGTGGCTGGGCCCTGTGTAATGGACAGATCCTTTCCATTGCGCAATACAACGCGCTCTTCGCGTTGCTGGGCACTTACTACGGCGGCAACGGCACGACCAATTTTCAGTTGCCCAACCTGCAGGGCCGCGTGCCAATGGCCCAGGGCAACGGCCTCGGCCTGACGCCGCGCGTCATCGGTCAGGTGGCCGGTACGGAAAGCGTCACCGCCACCATTGCCAACATGCCCAACCACACCCACGCGATGACCGGTCTCACCGCCAACACGGCCTTGTCGCTGGCGGTACCCGCCAGCAATCCGGCGACCGTACCGACTGCAACCAATTCCTACATCGGTGCCTCGGGCGGCGGCCCCGGCTCGGCGAACATCTATTCCGACGCCCAGGGCGCCACGCCGGTGCCACTCAAAGGTGTGACCACCACCGTCACCGGCGACATTTCCTCCACCGGCGGCAGCCAGCCGCTGGGCATCATGAACCCCTTCCTGGTCCTCAACTTCAGCGTTGCCCTGAACGGTCTCTTTCCGTCGCGCAACTGAGCAATCGTCCGGGGGCCCCGCGCCCCCGGACGTTTCGTTTTTTTTCTGGAGTCAGACCATGCTGCAATCGGTTCAAATCGAACATCTCCAGCCGTTGCTGGGGCGACAACGCACACTGCACCTGCCGGACGGCACGGCGCTGCCGATTCAACTCGCCCACCTTGAAGAAATCCCGTCGGCGAAAATGCGCCACAGCGAACGCATGCCCTTCTGCCTCGAATTCAACAGCCTGGAGCCGACCGAGTTTGTCGACGGCCTGTGCGCACTGGAGCTGCCGGAATTCGGCCGGGTGGAAGATATTTTCGTGTCACGGGTGCCGGCGATGGGGCGGGATCCACAGTTGGGCTACTTCTGTATTTCCTTCAACTGATACCCCCTGCAGAATCCTCACGAAACCTTGTAGGAAAAAGATGTAGGACTAAAGCCAAGGCCTTGTAGGGCGGGCTCTTCAACCGATTTTATTGGGAAACGTCCGACATCATTTCCCGGCTCACCTTGTTAGCGTTGTTCCGAATCCGTCACAGGACGAGGAACAACGGATGTTCAATGCCAACGCACGCTTTCGCCTTACGACCGACGACTTTAAACACGATTTTCAAGTGCTGTCCTTCAGTGGCAGCGAAGCCATCAGCGAGCCGTTTGCCTTCAAAGTCGAGTTGGTCGGCACCAGACCGGATGCCGATCTTCCAGGCCTGATGCACCAACAGGCCTTTCTTGCCTTCGATGACCACGGCCACGGCATACACGGACAGATCCAGCACATCGGCCGCGGCAATATCGGCGAACGGTTGACACGATACAGCCTGACCCTCGCCCCTTGCCTGGCCAATCTTCGCCATCGCGTCAATCAGCGGATTTTCCAGAACCTGAGCGTTGCGCGAATCATTGCGCAGATTCTCGAAGAACATGGCATCCACGCCGATCGCTACCGGTTCCAGCTCGGCCACCCGTTACCGGATCGCGAATATTGCGTGCAGTACAACGAGTCCGACCTGCACTTCATCCAGCGCCTGTGTCAGGAAGACGGCTTGCATTACCACTTCCGGCACAGCCGCGACCGACACCTGCTGGTCTTTGGCGACGACCAGACCGTGTTCCCCCGCCTCTCTCGGCCAACACGCTTTAAACCGCACAACGCCATGGTGGCCGACAGGCCGGTAATTCAGCGATTCGACTATCGGCTCGAAACCCGACCCAACCACGCCTCCAGCCGCGCCTACGACTTTAAAAAGGCGCGTATGTTGCTGGAAGCGGATGCCCGCAATCCCGATCGGCATCTCCAGCCCGATCCCGGGGTTTACGAATACCCGGGACGCTACCTCGATCGCGAGCACGGCAAGCAACTGGCCCGGCGAGTCCTGGAAGGTCACCGCGCCGATGGTTGCCTGGGAGAAGGCGACAGCAATGAACCGGCGCTGTTGTCGGGGCATTTTTTGTCACTGGCCGAACATCCCGATCCGGCATTGAACGACCTGTGGCTGCTGACCGAAATCCGCCATGAAGGAAAGCAACCGCAAGTGTTGGAAGAGACCGCTGATCATGCGTCAGCCGATCCCGAGAAGGACTTCACCCAGGGCTATCGCAACCACTTCACGGCAACGCCCTGGGAGGCGATCCATCGACCACCGTTGCGCTACCGCAAACCCCACATTGGTTCGACCCAGACAGCGGTGGTCACCGGCCCGGAAGGCGAAGACATCCATTGCGACCCGTACGGCCGGGTCAAGGTGCAGTTCTTCTGGGATCGCGAAGGCCGCCACAACGACAAGAGCAGTTGCTGGCTGCGGGTGGCCTCGGGTTGGGCCGGCAATGCCCATGGCAGCGTGATCGTCCCGCGCGTGGGCATGGAAGTAATGGTGACGTTTCTCCACGGCGATCCCGACCGTCCGGTGATCAGCGGTTGCCTGAACAACAGCGCCAACCCGGTGCCCTACGAGTTGCCGACGCACAAGACCCGCAGCGTGTTTCGCTCCCGCAGTTCGCCGGACAGCACAGGCTTCAACGAGCTGATGATCGAAGACCGCGCGGGCCAGGAGCAGATTTACCTGCGCGCCCAGCGCGACCTGCGACAGAAGGTCGAGCACGACAGTCAGCTGGACATCGGCAACCAACGCCGGGAAACCATCAGGGGCAACAGCTTCAGCGCGCTGCACGCGGAAGAACACCGCATCGTCACCGGTCATCGCAAGACCCATCTCAAGGCCAGCGATTACCTGCACGTCGGCGACAGCAGCCACACCCGGGTCGGTCAATCACTGACAACCGAAACCGTCGGGCAGCTGTGCCTCAGCGCGGGCGAACATCTGGTGCTGGAGGCCGGAAAAAGCATCAGTCTGAAAGTCGGTGGCGAGCATTTTGTCCTCGATCACAGTGGCCTTTTCGGCAGCAGCGACCTGCTGATCGGCGGCGTGCCCGCGACCTTCCTGCGCGCCCCGTTGTTGCAGCCCGACGGTATTGAAGACCTGTCGGCGCCTGCGCCTTTGCCGCCATTGGTGGCGCCCTCACAACAGGCATTGATGGCCGCCAGCAAAACCCTGGGCGCGGATTTCTGCCCGATCTGCGAAGCCTGCTGCACAGGTGCGTGCCCGATCCCGGAGGCTGCCGCATGAGCGACGCCCTTGTACGACGCTGGCTGATCGAACAGCACCGTGCCGGTTGCCTCCTGTGCCTGGTTCTCGACTCGCAGAACGAGCGCGACATGCGCCAGCGTTGGCTGAAGAGCAGCCGTTACGAGCAATACGCCAGCGTCTACGGCGAAACCGCAGTTGCCGAACTGGCCGACACCGGCCCGTTCCTCTTCACCTTCGACCAGCCCGACGACCGCCGTCTCGACGCCCTGCTCGACAGGCCGGACAGCCACTGGGGATGGTTGGCCAGCCTGGGCAAAGGCGAGTTGAAGGCCTGGGTCCGGCACTGGCAGGAGCGGCTGATCATCGGCGCCCGTCCGCATCAGGCGCTGTACCGCTTTCACGACAACCGGGTGCTGGACCGGGCGCTGGAGCATCTGCCGGTCGAGGCTTTGCCGGCGTATCTCGGGCCGGCGATCAGCGTTTGCCATTGGCAGGGCTCGCACTGGCAGATGACCGACAACCCTGCGCCGGGCAGCTACCCCGTGCCGGACACGCCGCCGTGGCTGCAACTGCCGATGCCTGACGAACAATCCATGGAAATTCGCCTGGCAAATGCCCACCGCTTTCTGCTGGCCGGGCATGTGCAGGCTTATTCCGCGCTGGCGTGTGTTCGGGATCCGCAAATCTGGCTCCGTGAACGACTGACCCAGGCCGAAGCCTGGAGCTGGCTGGCACCGGAGCGGCTGGAGTTTCTGCTGATCCACAGCCTGCAAACGCCGAATCTCGCGCCCCATTGGCAAGCCCGACCGGACGAAACACCGGATGAACACTTTGATCGGGTTTACCAGCTCTCGAAGCACTGGAACGGGAAGACGCCCTCATGAAAATTCCGCTCAAAAGCCTCGGTCTGATCGGCTGTTTCGCGGCACTGGGAGGCTGCAGGACCGAACCGCCCAACACCTTCAAATTCACGGCCGATCTACCACCGGGATTTGCCTATGTGGCAGCGGTTTACTACGTACCCGAAAAAGGCCAGACCTGCACCCTCGACAGACGCGACAACCTTGCCCCGGTGTTCAACAGCAAGTGGCGCACGGACTACAAGCCGGATGCCGAGATCACGATTCGCAAGACGGTTAAAGGGTGTCCGTTGGTCGTGAGGCGAATCGAGCTGGAGATCAATTCGGCATACGGCAGAAACTGGAGCGACTTCAGTCGTGACGAAGCCATGGTTTTCATCCGTGATGATCTGGAGGAGCAGTTCAAAGGTGTGTTCAACGAAGCCGGTGAAAGCACGTTCCATGGTCAGTGTGAGTGGTGGTTCCGCACCTCGGGTAAACCGCGAATTCTCAGAAAGATCCTTGATTGCAGAACAGTCGACGCCTCGGGATCACGAGCTTATGGCAAGACCTTCGGGGCTTTTAGCTCTGATCAACTGCCGGGCAAAACAGTGAGGATGAAGATCACCTTGGCAGCGGAAGAGCGACCGGCCATCAAGGACACCTGGGTCAAAGTCCCTAACGGCTGGAAACGCTGTATGGGCGACAATTTTGAGGATCAGTACGCTTTTTGTTACGGCAACTACACGGATTTCAGCGGCTTTCAAATGCCAGACGGGCAGCAATGCACCATATATCCCGGATGTACGGAAAAGAAGGTTTCGCCATGAAGGTACTGGAGCAGGATCTGCAATCTCCGTTGAGTAGCCGCATTCTGAAATGTCCCGAGGGTGGCATATGGACAAGTTTCCAACTCATCGACGAGTTCTGCTCGGGCGAGCCCTACGCCGGGTTGGCTTATATCGCCACCGACTCGGAAGGCTATAAATACACAGGCCGCTTGGACGCTGCGGGCAAGGGCAGAGTAGACAACCATTTTGCGGGGCCAATTTCGCTGCTGTTTGATCAAGCGTACGAAGGAAAGGAAAAGCTCTACTCATATTTGCAAAGCAGACCACATTACCCCCTGAAAATCACCGAACTTCAGGTCCGAGCCGAGGCAACCCGGTACCTGAACCCAAATGCCACCCGCAGGCGCGAACGCCCGAAAATTGCAGACGGTGCGGACTACTTTCAAGTCGAAGTCCGCCATCTGGTGAGATACGCCTCGCACCTGCCACCCGAGGTTTATCGCGATAACCCCCTCGATTCCGGGTGCGCTGCAATCATGCGTGAACATGGAAAACTTGGCGTAGCGCTGATGCCGCAACGTCACACCGTTCTTGAAGTGCGCCCGCTACGCGCGTTGCGGCCGATGTTTTCCACAGCTCCGGCGTTCTGTGCACTCAACCTGTACCAGCTCGCATTGATGGCGACCCTGAGTTACTGCCCTTTCGGCCAGGAACCCAAAGTCCCTTCCGCCGAAACCAGATCCGTTAAGTTTCCGCTGCAACCCAGCGTCGGCAACTGGTTCGGCGATGCACTGGCCAAGGGAGAAGAACTGTGGAAAGTCGACAACACTCAGACCAAATTCTATTACCCGCTCTACGAGGATGTTTCGTACTCAAGAAGGCTAGAGATCATTCCGTTTGACCCGAACCTCTATGCAGTCAACAGGCACAGCCCTGAACGGGATCCGGAACACCCGGCCAGCGTCCACTTCCTCGACGACATCGGTAATAAAGACAGCACCGACACCCAAGCCTTCATCACCCACAACGACGAACTGATCCTGATCGCCGTTCGCGGCACCGCCGAGATCATCGCCGATGGCTTGCGTGATGCCGACGCCCTTCAAGTGCCATTCGAGGAAGGCGACGGTCAGGTACATCGGGGTTTCTATGAAGCGGCCAGGAAAGCCGCGACTTTCGCCGTCAGCTACCTCGAAAAGTTCTACACCGGCCAAACCCTCCTGATCTGCGGCCACAGCCTCGGCGGCGCTATCACGTTGCTGCTGTCCGAAATGCTCCGCCGCCGGCCCGAGGGCTACAACATCCAGCTCTACACCTACGGCGCCCCCCGCGCCGGCGACGCGGATTTCGTGAAGGGCGCAGCCGATCTCGTGCATCACCGCATGGTCAACCACAACGACCCGGTGCCCAGCGTGCCCGGCAGCTGGATGAACACCAAGGCTGACATCTACGGCACCGGGGCGGCGTTGACGTTCGTCAATGTGCCGGTGGGTCTGTCGGTGTTCGTCGCCGGCATCACCAACTGGACCGGGGAAGCCTACGACCACCACGGCAGTCTGCGGCACGCCATGCCGGTGGAGTTCGGGCGTCAGCAGGTGTCTTCGATCCTGTGGGAGCCGGGTTGCGACACCATTACCCAGCACGCCGCGTGCGACGTGGCGATCCGGCAGCGGCACGGTTTGCCGGATCGGCCGACGTTGCTCAAACAGATTTTCGACGCCGGGCACCACTCGATGACCGGGGCATACATTCCGGCGTGCTGGGCGGTGTTGCGGCGTTGGCAGGAGGCCCAGGAGTCAAGCCGTTCGCTGGTCACCGAACGGGAGTTTGCTGTGGTGGAGTCGGCCCTGGAACGCATCACCTACCAATTGCGCACCCGGCGCAACAACCTGCCGGGACGCCCGGACAGTTACGTGCGCACTCAGTCCAGCACCCTTGAAGCGCTTAATCGTGAAGTAGAGAAAATACGCGTGACACGTGAGCGCCTGGCAATCCTTCGCCATCGACGCATCACGACCCAGGACGTTTACGGGCAACTGGCAGAACAACCGGAACGGCTGGCCGAAAGCCTGCCGCGCTGGCAGCTACACCCGGAAAACACTGCAGCCGAACAGCTCGCCATGGCGCCGGACGCCGTCGAAGAGGACCCGCTGCTGGCGACGCTCTACGGCCGCAAGATCGGCGCGCCGCACACCTTCGATATCAACTCGATCATCTGAATCAACCCTGTGGATACCACACCAGACGCTCCGCCGCCGGATTGCGCTCTTCCACCGCGAATCCCAGCGCCAGGTAATGCTGGCGCGCGTGGGGGTTGTTGGCCCAGACCACCGTCGCCACCGGGCAACGCACTTGCTGCGCGGCCTTCTGCACACCTTGCAGCACCGTACGACCGTAGCCCTTGCCCCGAGCCTGAGGGATGAAGGCGATGTACAACACGCGGATTTCGTTGGGGCCGAAATCGGTGCTCAGCGCGCCAATGGCCGTGCCGAGTTTTTCCACCACGTAGTGCATGGCATTCGGATGGTTTTCACCCATGCCCTGCTCCTGCACCTGAAACTGCTGGGCAACGATTTGCTGCACCTGTTCCTGCTCGCCGTCGATCCATTGCAGATCCGGCCGCGCCGATTGATACAGGCTTTGCAGAAAGGGGCCGTCAGTCGCCCGCGAAGGCCGCACCACCAATCCGTCCGCTGCCAAGTTTTCCGTCATTTTCATGCTCCCTAGAAACCGCTTTCCCTGACCCCCAGCGCCGCCAGCCGACGCCAGGCCACGCCGAGCACCGACTCGCCGCTGCCCTGCAACACCACCACGCCGCGTAACGGTTGTACCGGCGTCGGTGGCTGATCCAGCGTAGTCAATCGCGCGCCGTATTGCGCCTGCACCGGTTCCGCCCGTTGCTGTTGATCGCGGCGCACGGCAATCGGCCCGTGATGGTCGGATGTCAGGGCTTCCTGATCGACATAGGCCACGCCGTTGGTATCGATTTCATCAAGCTTCACGGTGATCGCCGGGTGCATCGGGTCATCGGCGATAAACCGCCCGGTGGCGCCCGGTTTGACCCGCCACAGTTCGGCTTCGGCCACATAACCACGCAGTCGCGAGCCGTCCTCGACCACTCGCGCCAGCGCATCCTTGCTCGACAGCCAGCGGCCCGGCGTCAGGTTCGGCAACAGGTCGCGCACAGTGCCTGCGTGGGGCGCACGCAGCAGCAGGCGTTCGCGGCGGGCGCTCAGGCCTCGGTATTCCGCCACGGCTTCGGCGAGGCGTTGTTCGACGATGCCGGCGTCGGCAGCGGTCTCGCTGCGACCGGCCTGACGGCGCATCAGCAATTGTTGAATCTGGATTTCCCGGCGGACGATGGCCTGCCGCGAATCGAGGTCCGGCGATTCCAGTTCGATCAACACGTCGCCCTGAGCGACCTTCTGGCCGTCCGTGACCTTCACCGTTTTGACCCGCGCCGCCACCGGCGCATGCAGCGCGCTGGCCCGACCGCCCTCAAGCATCGTCGGCAGTTCGACCGCGCTGCGCCACGGCACGATCAGCACCAGCAACAGGCCGAGCACCGCCAGGCTGCTGAGCAGCACGCGCGGGCCGTGAGCCTGTTCGCGGCGGCTCCACCACTGGCGCCACTCACTCATGATCGGCAAAAAAATGAACCACACCAGCTCCACCAGCATCAGGAATATCCCCAACACCTTGAAGAACAGGTGATAGACCGCCAGCGCGATCCCGAAAAACAACGCCGCACGCCATAACCACGAGCCATACCCCCAGATCAGCAAACGCCGCTGCATCGCCGGCGACCAAGGCTCCGGCGCTGGTGCGCCATAGCCGAACAAGAACTCACGCAGGCGCCAGCGGCAAAAGGCAAAGGCCCGACCCTGAAGGTTGTCGACCTCCCACAGATCACTGAGCAGAAAGTAGCCATCAAAACGCATGAACGGGTTGAGATTGACCACCAGCGTGGTGATCCAGGTCGCACTGGCGAGCATGAACGCCGCCGTGCGCGCCGGGCCGTCCGGCAGCAATGACCAGACCAACAATGCGATACAGGCCAGCAGCAATTCCGCCAGCACCCCGCCGGCACCGATCAGCAGTCGCGCGCGCCGGTCGTTGACCCGCCAGGCATCGCTGACATCGGTATAAAACATCGGCAACAAGACCATGAACGCCACGCCCATGCTCTGCACCCGACACCCGGCGCGCTTGGCCATGAACGCATGGCCGAACTCGTGGCAGAGCTTGGCGAAGAACAGCGCCACACCGAACGAAATCGCCCCGCCGAGGCTGAACAGGTGCGGGAAGGTGCCGACAAATCGCTGCCAGTCCCGCGAGACCAGAAACACCCCGAGTCCCAGGGTCGCGGGAAAGCCGTAGCGCAGAATCCTTGGCCCGAATCGCTGCAGCCACGGCCACGCTCGATTGAGAAAAGCGTCCGGGCGCCACAATGGAATACGAAAGAACAAATATTGATGGAGCAGGACTTTCCACAGGCTCTGGCGTTGCGCGAGGGCCTTGAGCTGATAGCTGGCGCGTTGCTGATCGTCGAGGGCGCTGATCAGGTCATGCCCGCGCAGAAACGTCAGCAGTTGCTCCAGCTCCACACCATCGAGCGGCAAGCCCGGTTCACGGTTGGCGGCGCGCAGCACTTGCTCAGGATCGCCCAGCGACCAGTGGCGCAACAGGCGTATCGCCGCCGTGCCGAGTTTGAAATAGCGCCCGCGCACCGGGTCGGCCAGGGTCCAGCGCGGCGAACCGTCCAGCGCCGGCGCCGCGGGCGACAATTGCAGGTCGGCACGCAGGCTCGGCAGGTTCATTTACAGGCCCACGCTCTGACGCAAACCGGCCAATGGGCGACGCAGCAGATACAGCGCCAGCGGCGCGCGATCACCGAAGATCTTCGCCGTGCCACGCAGGCCAATACGCGGCGGTGCGTCGGTAAAATTCGCATCCAGCCGATAGGCCAGTTGGCCGCCAGCGGTGGGCTGCGCTTCATAGGCCGAACGCTCGAGTCGGGCGACGTGGCGTTGCAGCGGATCGCTGTCGAGGAACAACGCAATGTCGGCGCCCGGCTCCAGCGAAATCGCGTCCCCCACCGCCAGTTCGATGCGCAATTCGGCCTGATTCGGGTCGGCGATTTCCATCAATCGCTCGCCGGTCTGCACCGGTTTGCCGGTCAACCGCTCGGCGTCGGCGAACACCGCAATGCCGTCGCGCTCGGCGCGCACTTCGCTGCGGTTGAGCAGTTCCCGGGCGTAATCCCGTTCGGCGCGTTTCTGCTCGACTCGGGCGGCCAGCAGATCCACCCGTGAACTGGATTCAGCGTCGGCAAATGCACGTTGGGAATTGGCTTTGAGTTCGGCTTCGGCGACGCCAAGCGCACGCTCGGCGACATCAGCCTGGGCCCTGAGGGTGGTGCTTTCGAAGCGCAGCAACAAATCGCCGGTCTTCACGTTCTGATTGGGTTTGACCAAAAACTCGGCAATCACCCCGTCCAGCGGCGCCGCCACCACACGCCCACCCAAGGGCACCACTTCGGCCGGGGCCAGCACCGACTGGCGCACCGGAATCAACAAACCGAGCAGCAGCACAGCGACCAGCGCCACCTGGCGTTTGCGGGTCCAGCGCAGCCGCCACGGCTTGCGCGGTTGCAGGGCCAGCCAGGCGTGGCTGTAGGTGTCGCCCAATTGCGACAACAGCACTTGTTCGGAAGGGTTCCACGGCATGTCGCGGGCCAGCCACAATCCGCCGAACACCTGACCCTCGCGGTCGATCAGCGGCAGCCAGAACACCTGCAGCGCCGACAGACTGCGCCAGTCGCTCTGGATCGATTCGCTGACCATCTCGGGCGCGATCACCCGCGCCACCTTCAGCACATCCTGCTTGAACAGCTGCGCCACGGCCTGCTCGACGAACGCCACGAACGGTGCATTCGGCTCAACCGCGCTGACGCCAGTCACGGCCTGCACCTTGCCGGCGATCAGTAACGCCGCATGGCGAAAGCCGAACAGCGACTGCCCGTCATTGACCAGGCTGTAGGCCAGTTGCGATGCATCGCGGGCGGCGCGGGTCTGCCGTTCAAGATCGAGAAATCGCGCGAACACCTGCTCGGCGGCGCCGCTCACCGGGGCGTTCACTTGAGCTCCGGAAAACGCGCGGTGCCGCTCATGCCGGCGAGCAGGCCTTTGGCTTCAGGGAGTGTGGCGACCAGCAACAGCGTCTGGCTGCCCTCATCGATCCGCGCGCCAAGGCGTTTGACCGTGGCGTCGATGGGCTGGCCGGTTTCATCGGGAACGAAGCTGAAGGTCTGGCCGGGCTTGAGCTTGGCCATCCAGCGCGACGGCACCAGCAAATGGATTTCCAGAGTACGGTTGTCGACCACATCAAGCAGCGGCGCCCCGGCCGACACGCTTTCGTAGCGTTGCACCTTGCGCTCGACCACTTGCCCGTCGAACGGCGCGACCACACTGCAACGTTTGACCTGGACTTGATAAACCTGGGATTGCGCCTGGGTTTCGCTGACCTTGGCCTCGGCCCGGGCCACTTCGAAACGCCCGACGGAATTGAGCGCCGCCAGTTGCCGGTTGTGCGCCAGCTCTTCGCCGGCGCCACGGCTGGCGGCTTGCGCGGCATTCAATTGGGCCTGATAGGCCGAACAGTCGAACTTCGCCAGGGTATCGCCCTTCTTGAACGACTCGCCCTCGCTGAACGGCAGCTCGACGATCCGCCCGGACAATTCACTGGCCAGTGTCGCCTGATCACGCGCCCGCAACACACCTCGTGCTTCGCTGCTGGCCGAGGCATTGGCGGCCCCAGGGTTATCCTGCAGCGGATCGTCTGGCACAGGCGTTTGCGCCTGAACTGCATACGTTACAAAGGTCAATCCGACAACCCAACCACGAAAACGCCGCATAACCGTTACTCCCTGACGGATGAGCGGAGTCTACGACAGCGGGGTTTAGCGTCAAGCGAAAGGCCATCACTCTTCTGAAGGGCTGGCGAAATTCTATGTAACGACTAAGATCAATTCATCGAAAATATAACCTTGAAGGAATATTCCATAACATTCATATTCGCCCCCATGAATTGGGATATCGAATACACCGACGAGTTCGGCAACTGGTGGGAAGATCTGATTGAGAACGAGCAGAGCTCGGTGGCTGCGAGCGTCAAATTGCTAGGACAATTCGGACCAGACCTGCGATTTCCGCACAGCAGCGCGATCAATGGTGCGCGACATGGCCATCTGCGGGAACTGAGGGTTCAACATGCCGGACGACCGTATCGCATCCTCTATGCGTTTGATCCGAGGCGATGTGCGCTGCTATTGATCGGTGGAGACAAAACCGGTCAGGATCGCTGGTACGAAGTCAATGTCCCGCTCGCCGATCAACTGTACGATGAGCACCTCGATACATTGCGCAAAGAGGGTTACAACGATGGCTAAGAAATTTGCCGAACTCGAAGCGCGTATGACACCCGAAGCCCGGGCACATGCCGATTCGATCTACGAACAACACATCAAGGAAATGCCGCTAAACGAACTGCGACAGGCCAAGGCTTTGAGTCAGGCGACACTTGCCGAGACTCTGCACATCAATCAGGCGGCGATCTCGAAGATGGAGCGACGCACTGATATGTACATCAGCACGCTGCGCAATTACATCCGCGCGATGGGCGGCGAGCTTGAAATCATCGCTACATTTCCTGATGGACAAATCAAAATCGAAAACTTTGCAGGTTGAGCAGCCAAACGCTGCACAACCTGCTTTTTTGTTTTCCGCGCGAGCTTCAACGCTGCACCATCTCCCCCACCGGATACACCGACTCCCATCCCCCACCCAACGCCCGGTACAGGCCGACCATCGCCAGCGAAACGCCGGTGGAGCTTTCGACCCATTGTTCCTGGGTGGCGAGCAGTGCGCTTTGCACGGTCAGGACGTTGACGAAGTCGGCCACGCCTTCGACGTATTGCTGTTGCGCGGTGCGCAGGGCGATCTGGTTCTGGCGTACGGCTTCGGCAAGACTGTCGCGGCGGCGCTGGCTGGCGTTGTAGGCGGTCAGTTGGTCGTCGATTTCGTGCCAGGCACGCAGGACGGTCTGTTGATAACCGATCGCCGCTTCCTGCTGCTGCGCTTCGCGCAGTTGCAGCACGCCGCGCAGGCGGCCGCCGTCGAACAGCGGCAGGCTGAATTGCGGGCCGACGCCGAAGGCGCGTGAGCCCCAGGAACCGAAATCGCTGAGCTGCATGGCTTGCGAGCCGAGGTTGCCGGACAGGGTGATGCGAGGATAGAAATCGCCCTTGGCCACGCCGATGTTGGCGGTGGCGGCGTGCAATCGGGCTTCGGCCTGACGAATGTCCGGGCGGCGTTCGGCCAGTTGCGACGGCAGGCCGATTGCGACTTGCGGCGGCGACTGCGGAACCGGCGCGTCTGTGGATAATTCTTTGGCCAGCGCTTGCGGCGGCTCGCCCATCAACAGGCTGATGGCGTTGATCAGTTGCGCCTGACGCTGCTCCAGCGCCGGCAGCCGCGACTCGATGGCCGCCACTTGCGCGGCGGCTTCGGCGACGTCGAGATCGGTAGCCACGCCGTCATTGAGCCGCAGTTGCGAGAGTTTCAGGCTGTGTCGCGCGACATCGAGGTTCTGCTCGGTGACCGCGCGGGTGTTCTGTACACCGCGCAACTGGATGTAGTTCTGCGCGGTGTCGGCAAGGACCGCCAGCAACACACCACGACGGTCGTTTTCCGCGACTTCAAGGTTTGCATCGGCCGCTTCGGTTTCCCGACGTACCCGCCCCCAGAAGTCCAGTTCCCAGGAGGCGGAGAAGCCGGCATCCCACAAGTTGAAGACGGAATCGCCGTTGTGCCCGGACGGGTCGTTCAAGCCTTCGCCGCTGTTGCGTTTACGGGCATAGCTGCCGGTGGCGGCGGTCGTTGGATAACGGTCGGCGGTGATCACCTGACGTGCGGCGCGGCTTTGTTGCAGACGGCTGCTCGCCAGTCTCAGGTCGAGGTTGCTGCTCACGGCGCGCTGGGTCAGGGCGGAAAGTTGCGCGTCGTGGAAGACTTCCCACCAGCGCTCGTTCAGGGGTTCGCTGACGGCCTGGCTGGGTGCGGATTTGCCGGGTTTGGCCCACTCGGCAATCTGCGTGGCTTCGGGCTTCTGGAAGTCCGGGCCGACGGTGCAGGCCGCCAGCGCCGAAAGGCTCAGGACAACCGTCAGAGATTGAACGCGCTTCATCGCTGCGTCACCTCACGCACCGATGTCGCCGAGCTTTTGGTATCAATGCTCGCCTCCACCGACATGCCCACCCGCAGGCGCTCGGCCAGTGGCTGGCCCGGTTCCAGCAGAATCTTCACCGGAATTCGCTGCACGACTTTGGTGAAGTTGCCGGTGGCGTTGTCCGGTTTGACGGCGGCAAAAGTCACGCCGGTGGCCGGGGCGATGCTTTCGACGCGACCGCTCAGGGCTTCGCCGCCGAGACTGTCGACCCGAACGACAACATCCTGTCCAGGTTGCACATCGGTGAGCTGGGTTTCCTGAAAGTTGGCGACTACATAGGCCTGCTTCAACGGCACCACCGCCAGCAGCTTGCTGCCCGGCGTCACATAGGCGCCGACCCGCACGGCACGCTCGCCGATCATGCCGTCCTGAGGCGCAGTGATGCGCGTGTAGGACAGCTCGAAACTGGCGATTTCCAGTGCCGCCTGTGCCTGTTTCAGGCTGCCTTCGGCGGCATCGCGCTGCGCCGTCAGAATCTCGACCTGTTTGCGCTCTGCAGCCAGTTTTGCCGTGGCGGTATCCAGCCGCGCAGTCGCCTGATCGATCCGGGTGCGCGCCTGTTGCGCATTTTGCACGGTGCCGGCACCGACACCGGCCAAGTGGTTGTAGCGGTTCAATTCCTGTTGGGCGAAGGCCATTTCAGCCTTGGCCGAGACCACCGATGCCTGCGCCTGTGCGATCACCGAAGTCTGCCGCTCCAGCGTGGCCTTGGCGTTTTGCAATTGAGCGCGGGCGACCACGGTGTGCGCATCGGCGGCCTCGGCAGCGGCGCGCAGGTCGCGGTCATCGATCAGCGCCAGCAATTGCCCGGCCTTGACCTGTTGGTTGTCTTCCACCAGCACCTCTTTGATAAACCCGGCCACACGCGGCACCACCAGGGTGAAATCGGCAGAGACGAACGCGTCGTTGGTGTTCTGCTGGGTGCGTTTGCCGAACAGGCCGGGCATCGCCAGATACACCAGCACACCGACCGCCAGCGCGGCCGCCACGGCCACCGCGAGTTTTTGCTTTGCTTGAGTCGTCATAAAAAACCTTCTGTTTCAGTCAGGTCGGTGCACGTGGCGGATAGATCCGCGTCGGCAGCCAGAAAATCAGCAGGATCAGCGCCACCGCGACGCCAGCCATGCACAGATAGAGATCCGAGGAAGTCAGCACCACCGCCTGTTCGTGCAGGCGATGGGCGACGCCGGGGTCGTTGCTTGCGGCCAGCGGCGAGTTGCCGAGGCGATCGACCAGCATCGTCGAGTGAAAATGCAGGCGCGCCGTTGTCAGTGCCTCGATCACCCCGGTGGCGACCACCGCCGCCAGGCCTTTCACGGTGTTGAACCAGGCCGAAGCGAACGGTCCGTCCTGGGGCTGGATGCTGCCGGTCGAAAGCATCAGCAACGGCAGCACCGCCATCGGCTGACCGAAAATCTGCAGCCATTGCAGGACATAGAAATTGTCGCGAATCCACACCGAGGTCAGCTGCGATCCGCCCAGGCAGGACAGCACCAGCATGCTCAACCCGATCCCGAGCACCCAGCGGCAATCGACCCAACGCAGGTTGCACAGCGCCGCCACCAGCGGCAGCGCGATCAATTGCGGCAATGCCGCCAGCAGCATGATCGGCGCGGTCTGCACCGGCCGGTAACCCTGCACCTGAGCCAGATAACTCGAGGGAATCAGCACCACCGCCAGCAACACCACCAGCACCCCGGCCAGGGTCATCAGGGCGAACGACAGGTTGCGAATGCCGAGCATCTGCAATTTGAAAAACGGAATGGGCTGCGACCACTCATGGATCAGGAACGCCACCAGCAACAGCGAACCGGCCCCCAGCAGTGCGCAGATCAGGTCCGACTCGAACCAGTCCAGACGATTGCCCTGCAACAGACCGATCACCAGCATGCAGATCGCCGGAAACCCCAGCAGCAGGCCTTTCCAGTTGAAGGTCTTGAGACGCTCCAGCCGCAGCGGATCCTGAGGAATGCCGTACGCCACCATCGCCATGGCGATCAGGCACGGCACGATGATTTGCCAGAACGTCCATTGCCAGCCGACGTATTCGGTCCACAACCCGGCCAGCGGTGTACCGAGACCTGGGCCAAACGTGGCGGTCAGGGCGTAACCGGCGAGGCCGTACAGTTTGAAATTGGCCGGCAAAAACCGCAGCGCAACGGTCATCAGCATCGGCGGCAGCGCACCGCCGGCCAGGCCTTGCAGGATGCGCATCAGCAGCAGGCTTTCGTAGTTCGGGGCGAACGGACAGAGCACCCCGAGCAGGGTGAACAGGCCGATGGCGCACAGGGTGAAACGGCGCAGGGAAAAGGTCACCGAGCACCACGGCGCAAACGCCATGGCCGCCACCGAGGTCGCGGTGTAACTCGCGACCAGCCAGGTGCCTTCGTCGTAGCCGATGCTCAGGGCGCCGCGTATGTCGGCCAGGGCAACCTTGGTCACCATCTCGTTGAGACCCGACACCAGCACCGCCAGCAGCACGCCGACCAGACCAATGATGATTCGCGCCCCGAACACCGGTGGCGCGGCGGCCATCGGAGCGGCAGCGGCAATCGGCGCCGTGACCGTCAGGGATGTCATGCAGGCAAACTCCGGAGGGAAAAATACCGGAGCATGGTAGTAGGGCTTAGTACTGACGAAAATTGACTTCTCGGCAGTTTATAAGTGCATCAGACGCAACTCTCAGGGCTGCGCCGCCAGCCAGGTTTCGTCGCAGCAGGTCTTGAGGGTTTCCCGCAGCCAGCGGTGGGCCGGGTCCTTGTCGAAACGCGGGTGCCAGGCCTGGGTCAGCATCAGCGTCGGCAGCGGAATCGGCAGGTCGAACGAGCGCAGCTTCAAGCCCAACCGCCGTACGCTGAGCAGCGCTTCCTTGGGCACCGGCAGGATCAGGTCGGAATCCGGCAAGGCGAACATCGCCGCATGAAAACTTGGCGCGATTACGGCCACCCGCCGCTCCAGGCCCAGTGCATTCAGTGCGGTGTCGATGGGGCCACGGGCGATGCCCCGACGGGACATGCTGATGTGGGAAAACCCGGCGTAACGTTCGGCGGTGATCTCGCCATCCAGCAGCGGGTGATCCTCGCGTACCAGGCCGACGAAGTGGGTGGAAAACAGGTTCTGTATCTTGACTTCCGGGGTCACCGGGCGAGTGTTGCTGACACTCAGGTCGATCCGCCCTTCGCGTAGTGCTTCATCGTCGCCGTCGCCCTCGGGAACAAAGCGCAACTCACAGTGCGGCGCCAGTTGATCGAGGGTGTCGAACAGCTTGCCGCCGTACACGCCGACGAAAAAGTCGTTGGCGCGAATGCTGAAGCGCCGGCGCAGTGTGCCCAGTTCCACGGCGTCCGCCGAGCGGAAAAGCAACGCCGCCTGCTCGACCACATCGCGCACCTGCTCGCGCAGTTCCAGCGCCTTGGGCGTCGGCACCAGTCCCCGGCCGGCACGTACCAGAATCGGATCGCCAATGGCTTCGCGGATCCGTGTCAGCGTGCGGCTCATGGCCGCCGGGCTGAGGTTCATCCGCCGCGCGGCGCCGACCACACTGCCCTCGTCAAGCAAGGCGTCGAGGGCGACCAACAGGTTCATGTCCGGGAGTTGCATGCTGAGCACTCGTGACCGATCAGGATTGATTCGAACGCAATGCTAGCAGATCAGAAAATCAGCGCTGCATCCCCCAGCGCTTCACCGTCACCCGCTCCAGCGTGTCGAACACCAGGTTCTCCACCAGCAAGCCGATGAGGATCACCACCGCCAGACCGGCAAACACCTTGTCGGTGTACAGCTCGTTGCGGTTCTGGAAGATGTACCAGCCCAGGCCGCCCTTGCCGCTGGTGGCACCGAACACCAGTTCGGCGGCGATCAGGGTACGCCAGGCGAAGGCCCAGCCGATTTTCAGCCCGGCGAGAATCGATGGCAGCGCCGCCGGAATCAGGATGAACAGCACAAAGCGCATGCCCTCCAAACCGTAGTTGCGTCCGGCCATGCGCAGGGTTTCCGAGACGCCGAGAAAACCGGCATACGTGTTCAGCGCCAACGCCCACAGCACCGAATGCACCAGCACGAAAATAAGACTGTTCTGGCCCAGGCCGAACCACAGCAGCGCCAACGGCAACAGCGCAATCGCCGGCAGCGGGTTGAACATCGAGGTCAGGGTACTCAGCAAATCCCGACCAAACTGGGTCGAGACGGCCAGCGTGGTCAGGGCAAAGGCCAAGACGATGCCGATCAGGTAACCCTTGAGCAGCACCACCAGCGAAATCCACACCTTGCCCAGCAGTTCGCCGCTGAACAGACCGTCGTATAGCGCATGACTGGTCTGCAAGAAGCTCGGCAGCAGCAGGTCGTTGTTCTGCACCCGGGCGACCACCTCCCAGAGCACTGCGAGCAAAATCAGGATCACGCTTTTGCGTAGCCAGCCCTGTTGCCACAAGCGCTGGCCCAGCGGCAGTTCGCGCTCCACCGGGACGCTGGTCAGCGGTTGCAGATCGTTTTCGAATTCTTGACGTACGGATGATGAATGGCTCATCGGGCAATCCTCCAGGCGGCTCAATAAGCGATGCGGATATCAGTGAAATCCAGTTCGCGCTTGGTTTCCGGCGACTGCCCTTCATCGAACAGTAGCCGATGAATGCGCCGCGTCGACTCCTGAAACGCCACGCCGCCAAGGCTGTGCAGATCGTATTGATGGCTGTGCACTTCCGCCCTCACCCGCCCCGGATGCGGCGACAGCAGCAAGATGCGATTGCCCACCACCAGCGCTTCTTCAATCGAGTGGGTGACGAACAGCAAGGTGAAACGCACCTCCTCCCAGAGCAGCAGCAATTCTTCCTGCATCTTGCGCCGGGTCAGGGCATCCAGGGCGGCGAACGGCTCGTCCATCAGCAGGATTTTCGGCTGCATCGCCAGCGCCCGGGCGATCGCCACCCGCGCTTTCATGCCGCCGGACAGGGTGTGCGGATAGGCATCGGCGAACGCCGCCAGACCGACTTTCTCCAGGTAATGGAGCGCACGCTCTTCAGCTTCCTTTTTCTTCAACGTGCGCGAAGCCAGCAGCGGAAACATCACGTTCTGTTTGACGGTTTTCCACGGTGGCAGTTGATCGAATTCCTGAAACACCACGATCCGGTCCGGCCCCGGCGCGTCGACGCGCTGGCCCTGCAGACGGATCTCGCCCTCACACGGTGCAATGAACCCGGCGACGGCTTTGAGCAAGGTCGACTTGCCGCAACCGGACGGCCCGAGCAGCACAAAGCGGTCCTGTTGATCCACTTCGAAACTGACTTGGTGGGTAGCACGCACGACACGTTGCGGCGTGCGGTATTCGAGGCTGACCTGATCGACCGCCAGCAGCGCCTGCGCCGTGGCGATCGGGTTGCTGGCCGCGTGGCCTTGCAAAGGGGCGTTCATGTCGATCAGCTCCCTTGCAGCGGTTTGGCGTCCTGGAAGAAGTAGTCCTTCCACGATTCGGGTTTGTTCTTGATCGCGCCGACGCGGAAGAGAAATTCTGCGAGCGGGTAGGTGTTTTTCGGTGTGACACTGAATTCGAACTGCGGGTTGTCGATGATTTTCAGCAACGCGGCGCGGTCGATCTTGGCCTTGGTCACGCGGATGTAAGTGTCCGCCGCCGCGCCTTTATCGTTCTGCGCAAATTGCGCGGCTTCGGTCAGGGCTTCGACGAACGCCTTGTAGGTCTTCGGGTTCTCGTTGCGGAATTTCTCGGTGGCAAACAGCACGGTCGGCGAGTTCGGGCCGAGCACGTCATAGGAGTTGAGCACCACGTGCACGTTCGGATTTTCCAGCGCCTGTTCCTGGAACGGCGGGTTGGAGAAATGCCCGGTCAGCTCGGTGCCGCCGGCAATCAGCGCAGCGGTAGCGTCCGGGTGCGGAAAGGCGATGGTGTACTTGTCGAGGCGATTGAATTCCTTGTCGCCCCACTGTTTGGCTGCCGCGTATTGCAGGAAACGCGACTGTACGGAGACGCCAACTGCCGGCACCGCAATGCGGTCCTTCTCGGTGAAGTCGGCGATGGTTTTGACCTTGGGGTTGTTGCTGACGAGGTAGTACGGGAAGTTGCCCAGCGAGGCCACGGCCTTGACGTTCTGCTTGCCGTGGGTGCGGTCCCAGATGGTCAGCAGCGGCCCGACACCGGCGCCGGCAATATCGATGGAACCGGAAAGCAGCGCATCGTTGACCGCCGCGCCGCCCGACAACTGAGTCCAGTCGACCTTGATATCGAGGCCTTCCTGCTTGCCGTACTTCTCGATCAGTCCCTGATCGCGCACCACGTTGAGCAATAAATAGACAATACCGAACTGTTCGGCGATGCGGATTTCACCTTCGGCGTGGGCCACTGTCGGCGCCATCAGGCTGCCGGCGATCAGGCTGAAACCGAGGCCGATGGCCGCTGCCAGCGGTGCGAATGGAAGACGTTTGGACATGATCGGATCTCCGGCAAATCAGAAAGGCGCGTCGCCCTGGATGGTGGTGCGATACAGCTTGCGGCGCAGGTGCGCAGGGCAGCCGGCGGCAAGGTGGATCAGCGAACGGTTGTCCCAGAACACCAGGTCGTGGGGCTGCCATTGATGGCGATAGATGTTCTGCGGCAGCACGCTGTGGGCGTAGAGCTCGTCGAGCAGTTGTTTGCTCTCGTCCTCCGGCAGGCCGACGATGCGGGTGGTGAAACCTTCGCTGACGAACAACGCCTTGCGGCCGTTTTCCGGGTGGGTGCGGACCACCGGGTGCACGACCTCGGCGACCTGAGCCAGTTGCTCCGGGGTCAGGGTCGGGCGCCAGTTGCCTTCGAATTTGGTTTCGCTGTAACGCGCGGTGTAGGAATGCGCGGCCGAGCGGCCTTCGACGGCTTTGCGCAGCGCGTCGGGCAGGCTGTCCCAGGCTTTGTGCATGTCGGCGAACAGGGTGTCGCCGCCTTCGGACGGCAGCTCCTGGGCGTGCAGCATCGAGCCGAGGCTCGGCAGCTCTTTATAGGAAAGGTCCGAGTGCCAGAACTTGCCGGCATCACCGAGGCCGATGTTCTGGCCGTTCTCGACGATGTTGGAAACGATGAGGATTTCCGGATGATTGGCCAGCAGGAACTGCTTGAGCACATGGATCTGCAACACGCCGAAGCGGCGGCTGAAGTCGATCTGCTGTTGCGGGGTGATGCGCTGGTCGCGGAACACCACGACGTGGTGATCGAGGTGCGCGCGGTGAATGCGGGCGAAGTCTTCATCGTTGACCGGACGGGTCAGGTCGAGGCCGATTATTTCGGCACCGACGGCACCGCTGAACGGGCGGATCTCGAAGGTTTGCGGCGCGACAGTCGCGGCGCTTGGGGTAGCAGTAGCTGCGGACATCAATCAATCTCCCACGCACGGCACGCTCAAGGGCGCGCGCGTCGATCAGAAACTCACGCTGGATTGCGTGTTGGTTCGTGTCGTGCGGCGCGCCGATTGGTCGGCAGGTACGCAGGAGTCTGACTTTATAGCTATAAGAACAGGAATTTAAATACCGTTAGAGAATAACGATATGGCGTTTGTTAAGGAATAGACTGGATGGTGAGTGACCATTTGCGTCACTTCTGGACGCGATATGGTGTTGCGACGGACGCCTTCGCGAGTCCCGCGAAGGCGTCCGTGAAGACTTACCGCTCGTGCAGCGCTTCGGCCCGCGCCCGGATGATCGGCTTGAGCAGATAGCTCAACACTGTCTTCTTGCCGGTGATGATGTCCACCGACGCCACCATCCCCGGGATGATCAACAACGGCTTCTCGTCAGTGCCGAGATGGCTGCGCTCGGTGCGCAGCTTGATGACGTAGTAGGTGGTTTTCTTGTCTTCGTCGGTGATGGTGTCGGCGCCGATCTGCTCCAGCTTGGCCTTCAGACCACCGTAGATGGTGTAGTCATAGGCGGTGAATTTCACCGTGGCTTCCTGGCCCGGATGCAGGAACGCGATGTCCTGCGGACGGATCTTCGCTTCGACCAGCAGGGTGTCGTCCAGCGGCACGATTTCCAGCAGGTCGCTGCCCGGCTGGATCACACCGCCGATGGTGTTGACCAGCATCTTGTTGACGATGCCCCGCACCGGCGAGGTGACCAGCGTACGGCTGACCCGGTCCTCCAGCGCCTTGCCGGTGGCCTGGGCCTTGTTCAGGTCGGTGCGCGCCTCGTTGAGCTGAGTCAGGGCTTCGCTGCGGAACTTGCCGCGCGTCTCGTCGATTTTGCGCTGTACTTCCTTGATCGCCGATTCGGCGCGCGGGATCGCCAGGGTGGTGGCGTCGAGCTGACCACGGGTTTCCACTTCGGCACGCTTGAGTCGCAGCACTTCCACCGGCGACACCGCGCCCTGGGCCACCAGCGGCTCGGACATGTTGATTTCCTGGCGTTGCAGGCCCAGTTGCTGGCGGTACTGCGCCTGCTTCGAGGTGAATTCGCGCAGTTCTTGCTGGCGCTGGATCAACTGCTCCTGCAAGCCACCGACTTCGTCGTGCAATTGCTGACGACGGCTGACATACAGCGACTCTTCACTCTTGGCCTGACCCGGCACGGCTTTGAGCACGTCTTCGGGGAAATTCAGCGGCCGGTCATCGACCTCGGCGCTCAGGCGCTCGACCCGCAGCAGCATCGACAGTCGATCGGCTTCGGTCTCGCCGACGTTGGAG
Source organism: Pseudomonas sp. stari2 (assembly GCF_040760005.1). NCBI lineage: Bacteria > Pseudomonadati > Pseudomonadota > Gammaproteobacteria > Pseudomonadales > Pseudomonadaceae > Pseudomonas > Pseudomonas sp. Stari2. The sequence continues at coordinate 374,514 of NZ_CP099760.1, read as the reverse complement.
GCGAAGCGCGTGTCGTCCAGACGAACCAGCGGCGCGCCGGCCTCGACGATCTGGCCTTCCTTGACGAACAACTCGGAGACGATACCGCCCTCGAGGTTCTGGATTTTCTGGATCTTCGACGACGGAATCGCCTTGCCGTCACCCTTGGTCACTTCGTCGATCACGGCGAAGTTGGCCCACAGCATCAGGAACACGAAGAAACCGATGATCGCCCAGATCGTCAGGCGCACCACACGCGGCGCGTCCTCGATCAAGGCCTTGTTGACCTCCGGCAGCGGCTGGCCCTGCAATGATGCGGAGCCCTTGAAGTAGCGGCGGATCGAATCCTTGAAACCCGACTTAAGCAACACTGATCTGCCCCTTCTTCAACGCTTCCATCACGGCGGCTTTCGGGCCATCGGCGAGAATCTGTCCACGGTCGACCACCAGCAGGCGATCCACCAGCGACAGCAGCGATGCCCGGTGCGTCACCAGCACCACGGTCTTGTTTTCCACCACCGCCGCGAGGCGTTGCTTGAGACGCTCTTCGCCGGTGTTGTCCATGGCGCTGGTCGGTTCGTCGAGCAAGAGAATCGGCGGATTGAGCAACAGCGCCCGGGCCAGCGCGACGTTCTGGCGCTGACCGCCGGACAGGTTCTGCCCGCGCTCGCCGACTTGCAGTTCATAACCCTGCGGGTGCAGGCGGGCGAATTCATGCACACCAGCCAGTTCGGCGGCTTGCAGCACCAGCTCGTCCTCGACGTAACGGGCGCCGGAAATCAGGTTGTCACGCAGGGTGCCGGCCAGCAGTTGGATGTCCTGGGGCACGTAGCCGATGTTGTAGCGCAACTCGCTGACGTCGATCTGGCGGATGTCGACGCCGTCCACCAGCAACGCGCCGTCGTCCGGCTGATACAGGCCGACCAGCAGTTTGGCCAGCGAGCTCTTGCCTGAGCCGCTGCGGCCGATGATGCCGATCTTCTCGCCGGGACGAATCACCAGGTTGATGTTTTTCAGCGCCGGGTTCTGTTGATCCGGGTAGGTGAAGTTGAGCTGACGGCATTCAATGGCGCCTTGCAGCACCTTGCGGCTCAGCGGGCGTTCTTCGAAATTGCGTTCCTGCGGCAGCTCCATCATCTGGTCGACCGAGGCCATGGTCACCCGCGCCTGTTGGTAGCGGGTCAGCAGACCGGACAGCGACGCCAGCGGACTAAGAGCGCGGCCACTGAGCATGTAGCAGGCGATCAGGCCGCCCATGCTCAAGTTGCCGGCGATGATCTGGTACACGCCGAAGACGATCATGATCACACCGGCCAGTTGCTGGATCAGCAGGGTGATGTTCATCGCCAGACCCGAGAGCATCTTCACCCGCAGCTCGAGGCGGCTGAGGGTGCCAATGGTCTGTTCCCACTGGTATTGGCGTTCGCTTTCGGCGTTGTTGACCTTCACCGCGTCGAGGCCGGCGAGGGTTTCGATCAGGCTCGACTGACGCTCGGCACCGAGCGCCATGGTGCGCTCCATGGTTGCCACCAGCGGTTTCTGCAACGCGTAGCCGATCAGCAGCGCAATCGGGAAGGCCAGCACCGGAATCCACACCAGATGCCCACCGAGAATGGCGATGACGATGAAGATCAGAATGGTGAACGGCAGGTCGATCAGGCTGGTCAGGGTCAGCGAGGCGAGGAAGTCGCGCAGGCTCTGGAACTCGTGAATGTTCTGGGCAAAGCTGCCGACCCGCGCCGGCCGGTATTTCATGGCCATGCCGACGATGCGTTCGAACAGCGTGGCGGAGATGATCAGGTCGGTTTTCTTGCCGGCCAGATCCAGGCACAGGCTGCGCAGGCTCTTGAGGATCAGGTCGAACAGATAGGCGCCGGTGATGCCCAGTGCAAGTACCCACAGGGTCGCTTCGGCCTGGTTCGGCACCACCCGGTCGTAGACGTTCATCACGAACAGCGGGGCTGCCATGGCGATGATGTTGATCAGGAAACTGGCGGCGATGGCGTCGGCGTACAGCCAGCGCGAACGCTTGAGGGTGTCGCGAAACCACGAGCGCGCACGCGGGATCAGCGTGCCATGGTTGACGTCGAATTTGTGCTGGGGTTGGGCGAAGAACACTTTGCCGAGGTAGTCGTCGGCCAGCAGCTCACGGTTGACCAGGGACTCGCCGCCATCGGTTTCGCTGAGCAGCACCCTGGCTTCGTTCTCTCCCTGCCAGCCCAGCAGGACAGCGCTGCGTCCATCCTTGAGCAGCAACAGCGCCGGCATGGCGATGGCCGGAATTTCTTCCAGCTTGCGTTGCAGCACCCGCCCCTGAAGCCCGGCGCGCGCGGCGGCACGGGGCAGCAGCTCGACACTCAGACGTTGCTTGGGCAGCGGCAGACCGGTGGTCAGCATCGCCGCGCTGGCGGGTTTCTGGTGCAGCATGCAAAGGGCGAGCAGACCATCCAGTAACGGATCGTCGTGCAACGCGCGTGGATCATGACTGAGATGAACTCGACTGACTTCTGATTCCACGCTCGACACTCTTTAACAGTTGAAAAGGGACAACTCAATTCATCCCGGGCAGTTGAACCTTGGGCTTCACGTCGTTCTGCACAACGGATGCCATCGGTGCGACCACTCCCTGGCTCTTGAGCAACTCGCCCATGGTCGCCTTGATTCGGTACTGAGTAAATAACTGAATGTTTTTGATCTCGGCCAGACGGCGCGAAGCAGTGAAGAGTTCGTTTTCACTGTCGAGCAAATCCAGCAGGGTACGTTCGCCGAGGCTGAACTGACGCTGGTAAGCGGTGCGCACTGCGGTGCTGTGATCAACGTACTGCTGAGCGATCGGCACCTGGGCGTTGGCGTTGTTCAGGGCGTTCCAGGCCAGGCCCAGTTCTTCGTTCAACTGACGCAGGGCGTTGTTGCGGATGTCCAGCGCCTGGTTCGACAGGTAGGACTTGGATTCAAGATCCGCCTTGTTGCTACCACCGGAGTACAGGTTGAAGCGCATGCGCAGCATCGCCTGCCATTCATTGTTGTGACCGTTCTGGCCGTCGAGGTCGTTGTCGGCGGTGCGGCCCAGCTCGGCGTCGAAACGCGGGTAGAAGGTCGACTTGGCGGTTTCATACTGCTTTTCGGCAGCGGCGATGTCGGACTCGGCCGAACGCAGGATCGGGCTGTTTTCCAGCATCTGCTGGCGCGCTTCATTGAGGTTGGCCGGCATCATCGCCATGAACGGCGCCGGACGCTCCAGTTGATCGGGCATCTGGCCGACGGCGCTGAGGAAGTTGGTTTCCGAGTCGGCGAGGTTGGTCTGCTCGGTGATCAAATTGTTGCGGGCCTGGGCCATCCGCGCTTCGGCCTGGTCGAGGTCGGCACCGCTGCCGACGCCGCGCTGGGTGCGCAACTGGATCTGGTCGTAGATGCGCTGGTGGCTCTTGAGGTTTTCCTCGGCCAGGCGCACGAATTCGCGACGGGTCAGTACATCCAGGTAAACCTGGGCCACGGTCAGCGCAGTGCGCTCGGAGGTGCCAAGCAAGGAATAGGCGCGGGAGTTGACGGTGGCTTGTTGACGCCCGACTTCGCTGGACGTCGCAAAACCGTCAAAAACCATTTGCGACAGACGCACACTCGACTCGCCACGGTTCAGGGTTTGCCAGTGATTGCCGCCACCGTTGGCACGAGTGGTGACGCTGTCGGTACCTTCACGGCCATAACCGCCGAGCAGGTCGACCTTGGGCAGGTATCCACCTTTGGCAGCCTTTAACTGATAATCCGCAGCCAAACGACTGTTGACCCCTGCCTGGATTTCCGGATGGACATCCAGTGCCTGTTGCATGGCTTCCGGTAAGGATTGTGCTTGTGCAAAAGAGGCAGCGAGAGCGAAGGGTAGAGCCTTGAGCAGGTGCGAACGCATGGTAAAGATTTCCCAGAACTTCTTGTCTTGAATCACAGCAAAATGGCGAGCTGCGTCGGAAGATGGCAACCGGAATGACCGTATGTCGGAAAGTTTAAAACCGGAACTGGATCACACGCTGAAGGCAGGTCGCCGCATAAATATCAATGTGACATTACTGGGGCGATTGTTTAGGATGGCTCCCAGAAGGTCAATAGTTTGGCATAAACTTAATAGCGAAAGAATCTAGTCAAAATATTGACGTAAATCGCCGTCAAACTTGATTCACATTTTTTTAAAAGTACGTCCAGACTGAATCGGCGCAGAAAGCCATCAGGTCTATGGAAGTCAACTGAACGTGACACCCGGAGAGTCTTCAATGAGCAGTGTTGTTGCCATCGTCAAAAGCATTGTCGGTCAGGTTTTCGTGGTGTCCCCAGAGGGCGTCCGTCGCGTACTCGTTGAAGGCGACCGTTTGTTCGTCGGCGATCAGGTCGATACCGGCGTTTCCGGCGCGGTGTCCCTGGAACTGGCCGATGGCCGCACCCTGGACCTGGGCCGCGAAACGCAGTGGAGCGCCAGCACTCCGGACTCCAGCACCGATCTGGCCGAGGCCACCGCGCAAGCCGCGCCATCCGTTGCAGAACTGCAACAAGCCATCGCCGCCGGCGCCGACCCGACCACTGCCCTTGAAGCCACCGCTGCCGGCCCGAGCGCCGCTGGTACTGGCGGTGCCGCCGGGGGTGGCCACAGCTTTGTAATGCTTGATGCGACCGCAGGCCGTGTCGACCCGACCATCGGTTTTCCGACTGCAGGCATCAATTCCGCCGGCCAGGCCGCCCAGAACATCACCGGTGGCCAGACCACCGATACCACCACCAACGCCCTGCGTGACTCGACCCTGAGCCTCAGCGCCACGCCGACCATCACCGAAGCCGGCGGCGTGCTGGTGTACACCGCGACCCTGACCCAAGCGCCGCTGACCGACCTGACCATCACCCTGTCCAACGGTTCGGTGATCGTGATTCCGGCAGGCTCCACCACGGGCACCGTCAACGTGCCGCTGGCACCGAACGATACGGTCTACAACGACTCGACCCAGATCAACGTGACTGTCACCGGCACCACCGGTGGCAACGGCATTACCGTCACCGTGCCGACCACGCCGGCCGTGACCCAGGTTACCGACACCATCGACACCACCACCGTCACCCTGACGGCAGGCAACAGCGTTACCGAAGGTGGCCAGATCACCTACACCGCGACCCTGACCAACCCGGCGCAGACGCCGGTGACCGTCACCCTGTCCAACGGCTCGACCATCACCATCGGCGCCGGCCAGACCACTGGCACCGTCAACGTGCCGACCGCACCGAATGACGTCTACAACAATGGCAGCACCGTCACCACCACGATCACCGGTGCCACGGGTGGCAACTTCGAGAATCTGGTGCCGAACCCGACGCCAGCCGTCACCAATATCGTCGATTCGGTCGACACCACCAACCTGACCCTGACCGCGACCGGCACCGTGGTTGAAGGTGGCCAGATCACCTACACCGCGACCCTGACCAACCCGGCGCAGACGCCGGTGACCGTAACCCTGTCGAACGGCTCGACCATCACCATCGAAGCCGGCAAGACCAGCGGCAGCGTCAACGTGCCGACAGCACCGAATGACGTCTACAGCAACGGCGGCACCGTCAGCACCACCATTACCGGTGCTACCGGCGGCAACTTCGAAAATCTGGTGCCGAACACCACGCCGGCGACCACCACCGTCACCGATTCCATCGACACCACCAATCTGTCGCTGTCCGCGACCGGTTCCGTGGCCGAAGGCGGCTCGATCGTTTACACCGCGACCCTGACCAACCCGGCCGGCACCCCGGTGACTGTGACGTTGAGCAACGGCTCCGTCATCACCATTGAAGCGGGCAAGACCACCGGCAGCGTGACCGTTCCTGCGCCAGCCGATGACGTTTACAAGGACGCGGGTAAAGTCGAAGTCAGCATTACCGGCACCACGGGCGGCAACTTCGAGAACCTGGTGCCGAGCACTGTCCCGGCGGTTACTGAAGTCACCGACACCATCGACACCACAACGGTGAAGCTCACCGCGACCGAATCGGCGGCGGAAGGTGGCACCGTCACTTACACCGCTACCGTCGGCGCCCCTGTGACTGGTTCGCCTGTGACCGTGACCCTGGCCAATGGTCAGCAGATCACCATCGAAGTCGGCAAGACCACCGGTACCGTGACCGCCACAGCGCCGAATGATGCGCTGACCGGCAATCCGCCACTGACCAACTCGATCACTGGCGTGACGGGCGGCAACTACGAAAACCTCGTGGCTGACAAAACCCCGGTTTCGACCACGATCACCGATACCGTCGACACCACCAACCTGACCCTCAGCGCCACTGGCTCCGTGGCCGAGGGCGGTTCGATTGTCTACACCGCGACCCTGACCAATGCCGCCGGCTCACCAGTCACCGTGACCCTGTCCAATGGCGCGGTGATCACCATCGAGGCCGGCAAGACCACCGGCACCGTGACCGTTCCGGCACCGGCCGATGACGTCTACAAGGACGCCGGCAAGGTTGAAGTCACGATCAAGGATGCGTCCGGCGGCAATTTCGAGAACCTCGTTCCGAGCACTGTCCCGGCGGTTACCGAAGTGACCGATACCATCGACACTTCGACCGTGAAACTGACCGCTGACACTTCGGTCGCTGAAGGCGGCACCGTTACTTATACCGCCACCGTTGGCGCACCGGTGACCGGTTCGCCTGTGACCGTGACACTGGCCAACGGTCAGACCATCACCATCGAAGTCGGCAAGACCACCGGCAGCGTGACCACCACCGCACCGAACGATGTACTCAACGGCCACGCGCCGCTGACCAACTCGATCACTGATGTGAGCGGCGGCAATTACGAGAACCTCGTGGCCGACAAGACACCGGTTTCGACCACGGTCACCGACACCGTCGATACCACCAATCTGACACTGAGCGCGACCGGTTCCGTGGCCGAGGGTGGCTCGATCGTCTACACCGCCACGCTGACCAACCCGGCCGGCACGCCGGTGACTGTGACCTTGAGCAATGGCTCGGTCATCACCATCGAGGCTGGCAAAACTACTGGTACCGTGACTGTTCCGGCTCCGGCTGATGACGTCTACAAGGATGCCGGCAAAGTCGAAGTCACCATCACCAATACCGCTGGCGGCAACTTCGAGAACCTGGTGCCAAGCACCGTTCCAGCCGTCACTGAAGTAACTGACACCATCGACACCACCACGGTGAAACTCACCGCGACCGAATCGGCAGCAGAAGGTGGCAACGTCACCTACACCGCCACCGTCGGTGCCCCGGTGAGCGGATCGCCAGTGACCGTGACCCTGGCCAATGGTCAGCAGATCACCATCGAAGTCGGTAAAACCACCGGCACCGTGACCACCACCGCACCGAACGATGCGTTGAATGGTCACGAACCACTGACCAACTCGATCACAGGCGTCAGCGGCGGTAATTACGAGAACCTCGTCGCCGACAAGACTCCTGTCAGCACCACCGTGACCGACACCGTCGACACCACCAACCTGACCCTGAGCGCCACTGGCACCGTGGCCGAGGGTGGTTCGATCATTTACACCGCTACCTTGACCAACCCTGCCGGCACCCCGGTGACCGTGACGTTGAGCAACGGCTCCGTCATCACCATCGAAGCGGGCAAAACCACCGGCACCGTGACCGTTCCGGCTCCAGCCGATGACGTCTACAAGGACGCAGGCAAAGTCGAAGTCACCATCAAGGATGCGTCCGGTGGCAACTTCGAAAACCTCGTTCCGAGCACTGTCCCGGCGGTTACCGAAGTTACCGACACCATCGACACCACCACGGTGAAGCTGACCGCGACCGAGTCGGCAGCAGAAGGTGGTACTGTCACTTACACCGCTACCGTTGGCGCGCCAGTGACCGGATCGCCGGTGACCGTGACCCTGGCCAATGGTCAGCAAATCACCATCGAAGTCGGTAAAACCACCGGTACCGTCACCACCACAGCGCCGAACGATGCGTTGAACGGCCATGCACCGCTGACCAACTCGATTACCGAGGTAAGCGGCGGCAACTACGAGAACCTGGTCGCCGACAAGACACCGGTCAGCACCACCGTGACCGATACCGTCGACACCACCAACCTGTCGCTGACCGCGACTGGCACCGTGGCCGAGGGCGGCTCGATTGTCTACACCGCCACGCTGACCAACCCGGCAGGCACGCCGGTGACCGTGACCTTGAGCAATGGCTCGGTCATCACCATCGAAGCCGGAAAAACCACCGGCACCGTGACCGTTCCGGCCCCTGCCGATGACGTCTACAAGGACGCCGGCAAGGTTGAAGTCACGATCAAGGACGCGTCCGGCGGCAACTTCGAGAACTTGGTGCCAAGCACCGTTCCAGCCGTCACTGAAGTGACTGACACCATCGACACCTCAACCGTCAAATTGACGGCTGACACCTCGGTGGCCGAGGGCGGCACTGTTACCTACACCGCGACGGTCAGTGCACCTGTGACCGGTTCGCCAGTGACTGTCACTTTGGCCAACGGCCAGACCATCACCATCGAAGTCGGCAAGACCACCGGCACCGTGACCACCACCGCACCGAACGATGCGTTGAACGGTCACGAACCGTTGAGCAACTCGATCACTGGCGTGAGCGGCGGCAACTACGAGAATCTGGTGGCTGACAAAACTCCGGTCAGCACCACCGTGACCGACACCGTCGACACCACCAACCTGTCGCTGACCGCGACCGGCACCGTGGCCGAGGGTGGTTCGATTGTTTACACCGCCACGCTGACCAACCCCGCCGGCACTCCGGTGACCGTCACCTTGAGCAACGGCTCGGTCATCACCATCGAGGCTGGCAAAACCACCGGCACTGTGACCGTTCCAGCCCCTGCCGATGACGTCTACAAGGACGCAGGCAAAGTCGAAGTCACCATCAAGGATGCGTCTGGCGGCAACTTTGAAAACCTCGTGCCAAGCACTGTTCCAGCGGTTACCGAAGTCACCGACACCATCGACACCACCACGGTCAAGCTGACTGCGACCGAAACCGCTGCTGAAGGTGGCACCGTCACTTACACCGCCACTGTTGGCGCGCCAGTGACCGGATCGCCTGTGACCGTGACCCTGGCCAATGGTCAACAAATCACCATCGAAGTCGGCAAGACCACCGGTACCGTGACCACCACCGCGCCGAACGACGCGTTGAACGGTCACGAGCCGCTGACCAACTCGATCACCGGCGTGACCGGTGGCAACTACGAGAATCTGGTCGCTGACAAAACTCCGGTCAGCACCACCGTGACCGACACCGTCGACACCACCAACCTGACCCTGAGCGCCACTGGTTCCGTGGCCGAAGGGGGTTCGATCGTCTACACCGCGACCCTGACCAACCCGGCAGGTACTCCGGTGACCGTGACCTTGTCGAACGGCGCGGTGATCACCATCGAAGCCGGTAAAACCACCGGCACCGTAAGCGTTCCGGCCCCGGCCGATGACGTTTACAAGGATGCGGGCAAAGTCGAAGCGACCATTTCGACGGCTACTGGCGGCAACTTCGAGAACCTGGTGCCAAGCACTGTTCCTGCAGTCACCCAGGTCACCGACACCATCGACACCACCACGGTCAAACTGACCGCGACCGAGTCGGCGGCGGAAGGCGGCACCGTCACCTACACCGCGACTGTCGGCGCACCTGTGACTGGCTCGCCAGTCACCGTGACTCTGTCCAACGGTCAGTCGATCACCATCGAAGTCGGCAAAACCACCGGCACCGTCACCACTACCGCGCCGAACGATGCGCTGAACGGCCATGCACCACTGACCAACGCGATTACGGATGTGAGCGGTGGCAACTACGAGAATCTGGTCGCCGACAAAACCCCGGTCAGCACCACGGTCACCGATACCATCGACACCACCAACCTGTCGCTGACCGCGACCGGCACCGTGGCCGAAGGTGGCCAGATCACCTACACCGCAACCCTGACCAACGCCGCTGGCTCGCCAGTCACCGTGACCTTGTCGAACGGAGCTGTCATCACCATCGACGCGGGCAAAACCACCGGCACCGTGAGCGTTCCAGCCCCGGCCGATGACGTCTACAAAGACGCCGGCAAGGTTGAAGTCACGATCAAGGACGCGTCCGGTGGCAACTTCGAGAACCTGGTGCCGAGCACCGTTCCGGCCGTCACCGAAGTCACTGACACCATCGACACCACCACGGTCAAACTGACCGCGACCGAGTCGGCGGCGGAAGGCGGCACCGTCACCTACACCGCCACCGTTGGCGCCCCCGTCACCGGTTCCCCGGTGACCGTGACCCTGGCCAACGGTCAGGCGATCACCATCGAAGTGGGCAAAACCACCGGCACCGTGACCACCACCGCGCCAAACGACGCACTCAACGGTCACGAACCGCTGACCAACTCGATCACCGGCGTGAGCGGCGGCAACTACGAAAACCTCGTGGCCGATAAAACCCCCGTCAGCACCACCGTGACCGACACCGTCGACACCACCAACCTGACGCTGAGCGCGACGCCGGAAGTCAACGAAGGTGGCCATATCACCTACACCGCGACCCTGACCAACGCCGCCGGCACCCCGGTGACCGTGACGTTGAGCAACGGCGCCGTGATCACCATCGAGGCCGGCAAAACTACCGGCACCGTGACCGTCGATGCACCGAAGGACGACGTCTACAAGGACGCCGGCACCGTGGAAACGACCATCAAGGGCGCCACCGGCGGCAACTTTGAAAATCTGGTCACCAGCACTGCCCCGGCGGTCACCACCGTTCACGACACCATCGACACGTCCACCGTGTCGCTGACCGCTACCGCCAACGTCGCCGAAGGCGAAACCGTGGTCTACACCGCGACCGTGACTGCGCCAGTGACCGGCTCGCCGGTCGTGGTGACCCTGTCCAATGGCCAGACCATCACCATCGCCGTGGGCGAGACCACCGGCACCGTGAACTTCGTCGCACCGAACAGCCCGCTGGCGGGCGGCAGCTCGCTGAGCGTGACCATCGACAAGGCCACCGGTGGCAACTACGAGAACCTGGCGGTCGACAGCAAACCGGCCAACACTTCGGTTTCGGACACGGTCGACACCACCAACCTCAACCTGACCGCCACCGACTCGGTGGCCGAGGGTGGTTCGATTGTCTACACCGCGACCCTGACCAACCCGGCCGGCACCCCGGTGACCGTGACCCTGTCGAACGGCGCCGTGATCACCATCGAAGCCGGCAAGACTACGGGGACCGTGACCGTTCCGGCTCCGGCCGATGACGTCTACAAGGATGCCGGCAAGGTCGAAGCAACTATTTCGACCGTCACCGGCGGTGGTTTCGAGAACCTGGTGCCGAGCACCGTTCCGGCCGTGACCAACGTCACCGATACCATCGACACCACAACGGTGAAACTCACCGCGACCGAAACCGCTGCTGAAGGTGGCGCCGTCACCTATACCGCGACGGTGGGCGCGCCTGTCACTGGCTCGCCTGTGACCGTGACCCTGGCCAATGGTCAGCAGATCACCATCGAAGTCGGTAAAACCACCGGCACCGTGACCACCACCGCGCCGAATGACGCGTTGAACGGTCACGAGCCGCTGACCAACTCGATCACCGGCGTGAGCGGTGGCAACTACGAGAATCTGGTGGCCGACAAGACTCCGGTCAGCACCACCGTGACCGACACCGTCGACACCACCAACCTGACCCTGAGCGCCACTGGCTCCGTGGCCGAAGGCGGCTCGATCGTTTACACCGCGACCCTGACCAATCCGGCCGGCACGCCAGTCACCGTGACCCTGTCCAACGGCGCTGTCATCACCATCGAAGCCGGTAAGACCACCGGCACCGTAAGCGTTCCGGCTCCGGCCGATGACGTTTACAAGGATGCGGGCAAAGTCGAAGCGACCATTTCGACGGCCACCGGTGGCAACTTCGAGAACCTGGTGCCAAGCACCGTTCCGGCCGTGACTCAGGTCACTGACACCATCGACACCACCACGGTCAAACTGACCGCGACCGAGTCGGCGGCGGAAGGCGGCACCGTCACCTACACCGCGACTGTCGGCGCACCTGTGACCGGTTCGCCAGTTACCGTGACCCTGTCCAATGGTCAGCAAATCACCATCGAAGTCGGCAAAACCACCGGCACCGTGACCACCACCGCGCCAAACGACGCACTCAACGGCCATGCACCGCTGACCAACGCGATTACCGACGTCAGCGGCGGCAACTACGAGAACCTCGTAGCGGACAAGACGCCGGTCAGCACCACCGTCACCGACACCATCGACACCACCAACCTGTCGCTGACTGCGACCGGCACCGTGGCCGAGGGTGGTTCGATCACCTACACCGCGACCTTGACCAACCCGGCCGGCACGCCGCTGACCGTGACGTTGAGCAACGGCGCCGTCATCACCATCGAAGCGGGTAAAACCACCGGCACCGTAACCGTTCCGGCCCCGGCCGATGACGTCTACAAAGATGCCGGCAAAGTCGAAGTCACCATCAAGGATGCAACCGGTGGCAACTTCGAGAACCTCGTTCCGAGCACCGTTCCGGCCGTGACCGAAGTCACCGACACCATCGACACGACGACCGTGAAGCTGACCGCTTCCGAAACGGCGGCCGAAGGTGGCAGTGTTACTTACACCGCGACGGTTGGCGCACCGGTGACCGGCTCGCCGGTGGTCGTGACCCTGACCAATGGTCAGCAAATCACCATCGAAGTGGGCAAAACCACTGGCACCGTGACCACCACCGCGCCGAATGATGTGCTGAACGGCCATGCGCCGCTGACCAACGCCATCACCAACGTATCCGGCGGCAACTACGAAAACCTCGTGGCCGACAAGACGCCGGTCAGCACCACCGTGACCGACACCATCGATACCACCAACCTGTCGCTGACAGCGACCGGCACCGTGGCTGAAGGTGGTCAGATCACCTACACCGCCACCCTGACCAACGCCGCTGGCTCGCCAGTCACCGTGACCTTGTCGAACGGTGCGGTGATCACCATCGACGCTGGCAAGACCACTGGCACCGTGACCGTCCCGGCGCCAGCCGATGACGTCTACAAAGACGCCGGCACCGTGGAAGCGACGATCAAGTCCGCCACTGGTGGCAACTTCGAAAACCTGGTGACCAGCAACACACCAGCCGTGACCAATGTCACTGACACCATCGACACCACCACGGTCAAACTGACCGCGACCGAGTCGGCGGCTGAAGGCGGCACCGTCACCTACACCGCTACTGTTGGCGCACCGGTGACGGGTTCTCCGGTTACCGTGACCCTGTCCAATGGTCAGCAAATCACCATCGAAGTCGGCAAGACAACCGGCACCGTGACCACTACCGCGCCGAACGATGCGTTGACCGGCCACGCGCCGTTGACCAACGCCATCACCAACGTATCCGGCGGCAACTACGAGAACCTCGTTGCCGACAAGACCCCGGTTTCGACCACGGTCACCGACACCGTCGACACCACCAACCTGACCCTCAGCGCCACCAATTCGGTCTCCGAGGGCGGTTCGATCATCTACACCGCCACACTGACCAACGCTGCGGGCACCCCTGTGACCGTGACCTTGAGCAACGGCGCCGTGATCACCATCGACGCCGGCAAGACCACCGGTACCGTGACGGTTCCAGCCCCTGCCGACGACGTCTACAAGGACGCCGGCACCGTGGAAGCGACGATCAAGTCCGCCACGGGTGGCAACTTCGAAAATCTGGTCACCAGCACGGCTCCTGCGGTGACCCAGGTCACCGACACCATCGACACCACCACGGTGAAACTCACTGCGACCGAGTCGGCAGCTGAAGGCGGCACCGTTACGTACACCGCGACCGTGGGTGCACCTGTCACCGGCTCGCCAGTGACCGTGACCCTGTCGAACGGCCAGACCATCACCATCGAAGTGGGCAAAACCACCGGCACCGTGACCACCACCGCGCCGAACGATGCGCTGACTGGCCACGCGCCGCTGACCAACGCGATTACCGACGTCAGCGGCGGCAACTACGAGAACCTCGTAGCGGACAAGACGCCGGTCAGCACCACCGTCACCGACACCATCGACACCACCAACCTGTCGCTGACTGCGACCGGCACCGTGGCCGAGGGTGGTTCGATCACCTACACCGCGACCTTGACCAACGCCGCTGGCTCGCCAATGACCGTGACCTTGTCGAACGGCGCCGTGATCACCATCGACGCGGGCAAGACCACCGGCACTGTGACCGTTCCGGCCCCCGCCGATGACGTTTACAAAGACGCCGGCACCGTCCAGGCCACGATCAAATCCGCCACCGGTGGCAACTTCGAAAACCTGGTGACCAGCAATACACCAGCCGTGACCAACGTCACGGACACCATCGACACCACCACGGTCAAACTGACTGCGACCGAAACCGCTGCTGAAGGTGGCACCGTCACCTACACCGCTACCGTGGGGGCACCGGTCACCGGCTCGCCGGTCACCGTGACCCTGTCGAACGGCCAGACCATCACCATCGAAGTGGGCAAGACCACCGGCACCGTAACTACCACGGCGCCAAACGATGTGCTGACCGGCCACGCGCCGTTGACCAACGCCATCACCAACGCTTCCGGCGGCAACTACGAAAATCTGGTCGCTGACAAAACCCCGGTCAGCACCACCGTGACCGACACCATCGACACCACCAACCTGTCGCTGACCGCGACCGGCACCGTGGCCGAAGGTGGCCAGATCACCTACACCGCAACCCTGACCAACGCCGCTGGCTCGCCAGTCACCGTGACCTTGTCGAACGGAGCTGTCATCACCATCGACGCGGGCAAAACCACCGGCACCGTGACGGTTCCGGCACCGGCCGATGACGTCTACAAGGACGCCGGCAACGTTCAGGCAACAATCAAGTCGGCCACCGGTGGCAACTTCGAAAACCTGGTGACCAGCACCACGCCAGCGGTGACCAGCGTCACCGACACCATCGACACCACTACCGTGAAGCTGACCGCGACCGCGACAGCGGCCGAGGGTGGCACCGTCACCTACACCGCCACAGTGGGTGCACCGGTTACCGGCTCTCCAGTGACCGTGACCCTGTCGAACGGTCAGCAAATCACCATCGAAGTCGGCAAGACCACCGGCACCGTCACCACCACCGCGCCGAACGACGTGTTGAATGGTCATGCGCCACTGACCAACGCGATCACCGGCGTGAGTGGCGGCAACTACGAGAATCTCGTTGCCGACAAGACCCCGGTTTCGACCACTGTCACCGACACCATCGACACCACCAACCTGTCCTTGAGCGCCACCAATTCGGTCGCCGAGGGCGGTTCGATTATCTACACCGCCACACTGACCAACGCTGCTGGCACTCCGGTGACCGTAACGTTGAGCAATGGCGCCGTGATCACCATCGACGCCGGCAAAACCACCGGCACCGTGACTGTTCCGGCTCCAGCCGATGACGTTTACAAAGACGCCGGCACTGTTCAGGCAACCATCACCAACGCCACCGGTGGCAACTTCGAAAACCTGGTAACCAGCACCACACCAGCGGTGACCAACGTCACCGACACCATCGACACCACCACCGTGAAGCTGACCGCGACCGCAACAGCGGCCGAGGGCGGCAACGTCGTCTACACCGCGACTGTTGGTGCACCGGTGACCGGTTCGCCAGTGACCGTGACCCTGTCCAACGGCCAGACCATCACCATCGAAGTGGGTAAAACCACCGGCACCGTGACCACCACCGCACCGAACGATGCGTTGAACGGTCACGCACCGCTGACCAACGCCATCACCAATGTCAGCGGCGGCAACTACGAGAACCTCGTGGCCGACAAGACGCCGGTCAGCACCACCGTCACCGACACCATCGACACCACCAACCTGTCGCTGACCGCGACCGGCACCGTGGCCGAAGGTGGCTCGATCGTCTACACCGCAACGTTGACCAACGCTGCGGGCACTCCGGTGACCGTCACCTTGAGCAACGGCGCCGTGATCACCATCGACGCCGGCAAAACCACCGGCACCGTGACCGTTCCTGCACCAGCCGATGACGTTTACAAAGACGCCGGCACCATTCAGGCCACGATCAAATCGGCCACCGGTGGCAACTTCGAAAATCTGGTGACCAGCAACACACCGGCCGTGACCAACGTCACCGACACCATCGACACCACCACCGTGAAGCTCACCGCGACCGCAACCGCGGCCGAGGGCGGCAACGTCGTCTACACCGCGACTGTCGGCGCGCCGGTGACCGGTTCGCCAGTGACCGTGGCCCTGTCCAACGGCCAGACCATCACGATCGACATCGGCAAGACCACCGGCACCGTCACCACGACTGCGCCGAACGACGTGTTGAATGGTCATGCACCACTGACCAACTCGATCACCAACGTCAGCGGCGGCAACTACGAAAACCTCGTGGCCGACAAGACGCCGGTCAGCACCACGGTTACCGACACCATCGACACCACCAACCTGTCGCTGACAGCGACCGGCACCGTGGCTGAAGGTGGTCAGATCACCTACACCGCGACCCTGACCAACGCGGCAGGCACGCCGGTGACCGTGACCCTGAGCAATGGCTCGGTGATCACCATCGAGGCCGGTAAAACCACTGGCACCGTGACTGTTCCGGCACCAGCTGACGACGTCTACAAAGACGCCGGCACCGTGCAGGCAACCATCACCAACGCCACCGGTGGCAACTTCGAAAACCTGGTGACCAGCAACACGCCAGCGGTGACCAACGTCACCGACACCATCGACACCACCACCGTCAGCATCACCGGCAGCACCTCGGTGACCGAAGGCCAGACCGCGACCTACACCGTGAGCCTGACCCACCCGGCGCAAACCGAAGTGACCCTGAAAATCGTCTACAGCGGCACCGCCGCCGACGGTTCGGACTTCACCGGCGTGTACACCGTGAAGATCCCGGCAGGCGCCAGCAGCGCGCAGTTCAACGTCGCAACCATCGACGACAAGATCACCGAAGGCACCGAGAACTTCGTGGTCAAGATCGACTCGGCCACCGGCGGCAACTTCGAGAACCTGGCGGTCAGCAGCACCAACGGCAGCGTCAGCACCTCGATCATCGACAACGATGCGCCACCGGTCCTCGACCTCGACGCCAACAACTCCAGCGGCGCCACCGGGGCCGACTACAAGGTGACCTTCACCGAAAACACCCCGGGCGCGGGCGTGTCGATTGCCGACACCGACATCAGCATCACCGACCCGGACAGCACCATGCTGACCGGCGCCACCATCGTGCTGACCAACCGTCAGGACGGCGATGCGCTGAATCTGGGCAACAGCGTCAACGGCATCACCATCAATGCCAACAGCACCAATGGCACCATCACGCTGACCCTGTCCGGCAACGCGACGCTCGCCGACTACATGCAGGCGATCAAGAACATCACCTTCACCAACAGCAGTGAAGACCCGAGCACCGTGCCGCGGATCATCACCGTGACGGTGACCGATGGCGGCAACTACTCCAACGTCGCCACCACCACGGTCAACGTCGTGGCCGTCAACGACGCGCCGGTCGCTGCACCGGTCAACGTCACCGGCACCGAAGACACCCCGCTGATCCTCGGCTGGTCGACCTTCGGCGTCACCGACGTGGACAGCCCGGCCTCGAGCCTGGGCGTGAAAATCACCCAGCTGCCGGGCGAAGGCAAACTGCAGTATCTGGACGGTTCGACCTGGAAAGACGTCGCCACCAACCAGACTTTCAGTAAGGCCGACATCGACGCCGGCAAGCTGCGCTTCCTGCCGGATGCCAACGAATCGGGTGCGAACGGTTATGGCGGCACCGGTCTGGGCAACAACCAGGCGGACTACGCGCAGATCAAGTTCCAGCCAACCGACGGCCAACTGCTGGGCAACACCGGTACGATCAAGATCGACATCACGCCGGTGGCGGATGCGCCGACCCTGTCGGTGGCCGACAACAGCGTGAAGTCCACCGGGCTGATCAAGGAAGTCTGGACCGGCCTGTCGGGCCTGGGCACCGATGGCAGTGGCGCGAACTCGACCACCCTGAAAAACGTGATCGACGGCGCCGGCACCGCGAACTCCAAAGGCAACGTGACCAACGTGCAATCCGACGGCAACGTCGCGGCGGGCACCGCGTCGAAGACCTCCGGCCTGATCTACCTCGAAGCCGGCAAGACCTACACCTTCACCGGCACCGGCGATGACAGCCTGTTGGTAAACATCGGTGGCAAGAACGTGGCCTCCACGACGTGGGGCGCGGGCGGCAACCTCAACGGTTCGTTCACCCCGACCACCAGCGGCTACTACACCCTGGAAATCTACCACCACAACCAGAGCGGTCCGGGCAGCTATGACGTCAACCTGTCGGTCAACGGCGGCACGGCGATCGACCTGAGCAGTGCCGGCGTGCCGATCTACACCGGCGTACAGGACCTGGTGAACTCCGGTGTGACCGTCTCCGACCTGCACGGCACCAACGGCGAAGGCTATTACGACGGCTACAAGCTCAACACCGGCGCCGAAGGCACCACCGTGAAACTGTCGTCGATCAGCACCGCGCTGACCGACACCGACGGCTCGGAAACCCTGAGCATCAAGATCAGCGGCGCACCGGTCGGTTCGGTGCTCAGCGATGGTGCGGGCCACAGCTTCACCGTGACCGCCACCAGCGGCGACGCCAACGTCACGGGCTGGAACCTCGGCAGCCTGACCGTGACTCCGCCGGCCTACTACAACGGCCAGTTCAACCTGACCGTGACCTCGACTTCGACCGAGGCACTGGGCGGCTCGGCCAGCACCACCGCGACCATTCCGGTCTCCGTGGTGCCGGCGGTCTACAACTCGATTGTCGCCACCTCTGCCGACGACACCGTCACCGGCACCGACGGCAACGACATCATCGTCGCCGACATCGGCGGCCTGACCGTGGTGCCGGGCACCAACTACAACATCGCGTTCATGGTCGACAGCTCGGGCAGTATGAGCACCTCGTCGATCAACGCCGCCAAGGACTCGCTGACGTCGGTGTTCAACACCCTCAAGCAGAGCATGGGCAACAACTCGGGTACGGTGAACATCTTCCTGGTGGACTTCGATACCCAGGTCAACAAGTCGGTGTCGGTGAACCTCAACGACCCGAACGCGCTGACCAAGCTCAAGGCTGTGCTGGACTCAATGACCTCCGGTGGCGGCACCAACTACGAAGACGTGTTCAAGGCTACGGCCAACTTCTTCCAGAGCACT
The DNA here is from genome assembly GCF_040760005.1 of Pseudomonas sp. stari2. NCBI lineage: Bacteria > Pseudomonadati > Pseudomonadota > Gammaproteobacteria > Pseudomonadales > Pseudomonadaceae > Pseudomonas > Pseudomonas sp. Stari2. The sequence continues at coordinate 355,270 of NZ_CP099760.1, read as the reverse complement.
GAAGCCGTGGCCAACACCGGGGCGAAGAACCTCACGTACTTCATCACCGACGGCCAGCCGACCTACTACCAGAGCGGCGAACAGACCAACCCGACGCTGTACGGCAACGTGAAGCTCGACGACGTGGTGAAGACCAGCAACTACAAGCTGGGTGACAGCTTCAGCACCTACATCGACAGTACCCACTACCTGACCATCAGCACGGCGGGTGCCGTGGTGCTGCAGACGTACAAGAACGGCAGCTGGAACTGGAGCAACGTGGGTACCATCCACGCTCAGGGCGACGGCACCTACGAGCTGTCGAGCCTGGCTGGCTCCGGCAGCAGCACCAGCCAGGCCACCACTGACAACGCCAACAGCGCCTTCGCGCTGCTGGGCAACCTGTCCAATGTGGAAGCCATCGGGATCAACAGCGGTGTCAGCCTCAACGACCTGAAACCGTACGACACCGATCACAACCCGCAGACCAACATCGATCCGAAGGACCTGGCCAACTCGATCATCGGCCACACCGAAGCGACGATGCCGGGCAACGACACCGTCAACGGTGGCGACGGCAACGACATCCTGTTCGGCGACCTGGTGAGCTTCAACGGCATTGCCGGTGAGGGTTACCAGGCGATACAGGCATTCGTTGCGCAGCAGACTGGCGTCGATGTCAGCAAAGTCACCACCAGCAACGTGCACCAGTACATCACCGAGCACTATCAGGCGTTCGATGTGTCCGGTGCCCATGACGGCAACGACACGCTACTGGGTGGCGCAGGCAATGACATCCTGTTCGGCGGCGGCGGCAATGACGTGCTCGACGGCGGCAAAGGCAATGACATCCTGCTCGGCGGCTCCGGCAACGACACGCTGATCGGCGGCCAGGGCAACGACATCCTGATCGGCGGTTCCGGTGCCGACACCTTCGTCTGGAAAGCAGGTGACACCGGCAACGATGTGATCAAGGACTTCAACGCCAGCGAAGGTGACCGTATCGACCTGCGCGACCTGCTGCAGGGCGAGTCCGGCAGCACCATCGACAACTTCCTGAAGATCACCACGGTCGACGGCGTGTCGTCGCTGCAAGTCAGTTCGGCGGGCAAGTTCAACTCCGCCGATGCGGCTGCCGCGACACCGGACGTGACGATCAAACTGGAAGGCAACAACTGGTCCACTGCCAACATTCACAACCTGATTGCCGGCAGCGATCCGACCATCAAGGTCGACCACAACAACAGCTGATGCGTGAACAAAACGGCCGCCCCAATGGGGCGGCCGTCACGTTTGCGTCTTTCTTCCCGGTGACGATTGCGTCGCCGCACCGCATACTCCCGTGCAGTTGGCTATGCTGCTGACAGCATGACGCTGGTCCATTTCCGAGGGATGCTCAATGTTTTACGTGCAACGCGATGCACAGGGTCAGTTGGTTCGCGTGGAAGCTGCGGCCTGGGCCGAGGCCACGGAAACGCTGCCCGCCGACCACCATGAAATCCAGGCCTGGTTTGCCAACGCGGCGGTGGAAAACAGCCTCAAGCAGCTCAAGCAGAGCGACCTGGAGATGATTCGGGTACTCGACGACCTGATTCAGGTCCTGACCCAGAAAGGCGTGATCCGCGTCACCGACCTGCCGCCGGCGGCCCAGGCCAAGTTGATGGACCGGACCCAGGCCCGGGAAGCGTTGGGCGGGTTGAGTCAGTTGATCGATGATGAAGAGACCGGGTTGATCTGATCTCTTTTGTCTTGCCCGTTCCCGCGCTGCGCGTGGGAACGGGCAATTCATCACCAGGGTTTCGGCTCGCCGAAGAGCTGCCCCTGAACCCCATACAACCCCATCTCGCGAATCACCGACAACTCCCCTTCCGTCTCGACCCGTTCGGCAATCAGCGGCAGATCGATGCTGTGCGCCGCCCGCTGGATCGCCTCGATGAACAGGCGCTTGTCGCTCTCCTGATCGATCGCGCGGATGTAGCTGCCATCGATCTTCAGGTACGCCAGCCCTAGCCGCGCCAGGTTGCCGATCATGCTGAAGCGCCCGCCGAAGCGCTGCAGGCTCAGGGAGAAACCGAGTTCGCGCAGGCGGCGGGTCAACTGTTCCAGCACCGCTTGCTCCGGCAATTGTTCCTCGCCGATTTCCAGGGTCAGGCGCGGCCCCAGATTGGAATGCGAGCGCAGAATCTCGAAGACTTTGTTCAGCGCCTGCGGATCGGCCAGGGTCGCCGAAGACAGGTTCAGCGCCAGGGATTCTTCATGGCCGGCCATTTGCTCCAGCACCCGCTCGAGCATCAAACGGTCCAGCCGTGCGGTCCAGCCAAAGCGCTCCAGCCATGGCAGGAAACGTCCGGCGGGAATGGTCTGGCCCTGTTCGTCGAGCAGGCGCGACAGCACTTTGTAATGCAGCACCAGCTGCGTGTCCTGAGCTGCCACCACCGGCTGGAAGAACAACTCGAAACGCCGCTGATTCAGCGCCTGATCGAGCAGGCGATGCCAGGCGTGGTGATCGTCGCCGACATCCGCCACCAGGCTCTGGTCGAGGCACGCCCAGTTCTGTTCGCCCTGACCTTCGGCCTGAGCCAAGGCCTGATCGCCGAGGCTGAGTACCGCTTGCGGAGAATCGCCGTGGGCGAACGGCGCCAGGCCGATGGAGGCCACAGCAGGCACGTCGGTGGCGCCCGTCGCATGCAGGCTGCCCAGGGCGCTGTCGAGGTTCTGCGCCAGTTGCAGCGCTTCTTCGCGGGTCAGCCCCGGCGCCAGCACGGCGAATTCACCGCCTCGAATGCGGGTTACGAGGTTCTGGGTTTCCGGGTATTTGGCGCACTCGCGAGAGAGTTGCTGACCGACCGCTTTCAACAATTCATCGGTGCGCTGACCGCCGAGACGCTGGTTCAAACCCGCCAGATCCTTGACCCGAAGCAACAGCAAGTAACCTGAGCTGGCCTGTTCCGGGTTGCTCACGCGAGCGTTCAATTGCATCTCGAAGTAGCGTCGGTTGGCGAGCCCGGTGAGGTTGTCCTGATAGGACTCGGTACGCAGTTTTTCGCTGCGTTCGGCCTGCTCCTGGAACAGCGCCTTGAGCTTCTCGACCATCTGGTTCATGGCCAGCACCACGCGACGCAGTTCAGGCGTACGCGGCAGGTCCGGCAGGCTGAGGAATTCGCGACGGGCGATGGCGTGGGATTGCTTGACCATGTAATCCAGCGGCCTCAGTTGCCGACGCAGCAACAGCGCGCCCAACACCGCACTCACCGCGCCGCAGACCAACAACCAACCAAGACTGCCCAAGGCGCTCTGCCAGAGTTTGGCCAACGCGAACATCGGGTGGCTGACCACCTCGACCCGCGCCGCTTGCTCCCAGCCACGGCTGACCAGCGCATCGCCACCGGCCGGTTCCAGGCCGATCAGTTTGACGAACCAGTCCGGCACGTTGGTGACGGCGGGAATGCCACTGCGCTCGACAATAGTCTGGTCGGTCTTCAGATCGACCACGCGGATGCTCGAGTAATAACCGCTGTCGAAAATCGAGCTGACCAGCAACTCGACCATCGCCGGGTCGTCGATATTCGGTGTCAGCGACAGCGCCAGTGCCGTGGCGGCGTCCTGGGCGTGGGAGCGCAACTGGTTGACGTACTGGGTGCGCGAGCTCTCCAGACTGACCATGAAGCTGCCGGTAAAGGCGACCACCAGGAACAGACAGATAGCGATCAACAGCTGTTTGAACAAAGACATCTGAGCGCGTGCTCCTAGTTAGTCGTCTCGACCGGGAATCCTTCGGCCTGCATTTTCTTCAACACATCCTGCCAGCGTGACAGACGTTTGGTGTCGCCGACCTTCTTGTTGCCCTTCGCCCCCGGCAGGTATAGACCTTCGGCATTGAAAGAGTAGACCGGCAGCAAATCGGTTCGCTCGGACGCCGGCTTGATCGGGTCGATCAGGCTGTCGAGCACCAGTGGCATGGCGTCAGGGCTGGAATAGTAAGTCAGGACCATATGCGCGCGGTTCTGGCGCAGGGCCTTGACGTAGGTGATGCGCAACTTGTCACTGGCAACCCCCAGGTGGCGCAGGCTGAAATACTTGGCAATCGCGTAGTCTTCGCAATCGCCGGCACCTTTCCACAAGGCTTCGATGGGGGTCTCCCAATAATCGACCTGGCCCCACAGGTCGATGTCCTCGACGTAGCGCATCTGTTTGTTGAAAAACAGGTTCACCACTTTGAGCTTTTCCATCTCGCTGACCTGCTTCTGGGTGGCCAACAGATTCTGCCAGGCATCGATCCGTTGTTGCCCGGCGCCCAGCGGTCCGTACAATGCCGTGGCCTTGCGGCTGATCGCGGAAAAATCCCAATCGGCATGCAGGCCGCCCAGCATGATGCCGGCCAGCAGCAGCGCGCAGGCAAGCCAGCGCGCAATCCGTGGGATCGCGAAACGTACCGCCAATGCAAAGCATCCAGGGCAGGGAGAAATGGCGTTTGATGGTGAAGGTTAGTCCAGCAAAAAACAATGGCATCCTGAGATCATCTCCACCGCGCTAAACTTTAGAGGTAACAGGGTTCCTCTACGTGGTTTGACAACCTGTAGAGCAATCACTAGTGTCCTTTGGATCCAAATTCCGCAGTCAACAGGGTGTGCAGTTGTGACCCAGAAGCTCAAGCCACTCCACAGCATCAAAGTCGAAGGGCCGATTCCCGCGCATCTGGCGCGCTCGGTCATCGAGGAAACCCTGCGCTCGGCGATTCTCGACGGGCGCCTGCCGTGCGGCACCGCCGTGCGCCAGCAGGATCTCGCGGACCTGTTCGGCGTCAGCCGCATGCCGGTGCGCGAAGCCTTGCGTCAACTGGAAGCCCAAGGTCTGTTGAGCGTGGTTGCCCACAAAGGCGCCGTGGTAGCGCCGCTGATCCAGGGTGACGCGACCGAAACCTATGAGCTGCGCATCCTGCTGGAATCCGAAGCCCTGCGTCAGTCGATCCCGCTGCTGACCAGCGCCGATCACGAGCGCGCCGCCGGCTACATCGAAGAGCTGGAAACCGAGCACGACTACACCGAAATCGGCCGGCTCAACCGCCTGTTCCACATGACGCTTTACTGCAAATCCCCGAACGGTCGTCTGCTGCGACTGGTCGAGGACGGTTTGAATGAAGAGGAACGCTTCCTGCGCTTCAACCTCGAGGCCATGGGCCTGGGCAAGATCTCCCAGGACGATCACCGTGCCCTGCTGCAAGCCGTGCAGCAACGGGACACCCCACTCGCAGTGGCGTTGCTGGAACAGCACCTTAACCGCGGTGTCGAGGTCATCACCCGTTACCTCGCCAGCCCCGCCGCACAAAACCGCAAGACTGCCCGCTGATTCCCCCCTTCCGGGTGAGCTCCCGCTTACCCGGCGAATAACCCGCTTACAAATCCCCACGCCAGTCACGCTCAATTGCCGTGGCACTTCGGCGCCTTCGCTCTAACCTCCCCCCTGCTTTGGACAGCCCGGAAATTGCACCGCAAGGAAGTCATTTTCGACGATAGCCGCGGCGCCGATTTACGCGCACCCTTGAATCGCCAACCCAAAATAGAACGGGGACGCGCCGCCCCGGCAGCAGTCTCCGCAACAGGAACCTACGGAAGGAGCCTTGTCACGGGAAAAGGAAGATTCGCCGCAGTACCAGGCCAACTTCATCCCCTCAGATCATTTCAATTACTTCATTAGAAAGTTGCTTCGAGTGAGGCATTCACTCTTGTTATTCAATTTTGGCCTTTAAACGCCGAAAGGAGCAACTACGCCCAAATAAAACTCAACTTAAAAGTTTTATCAGCCTCACTCATACTTCAAAAATGGCAAACTTAAATTAATTAAAAATATACTTGTTAAGTTGTTTTGCGATGTATTAGTTTTTCTACGCCGGGTTTTGTACCGAACCGACAGACCGGCGAGGTCCAGCAATATGACCTGGTTAGCAGCCGCCTTCAGCGGTATGCGGTCGTACCAGGCCTTTCAATGAAACTTTAACTTTCATCGAAACAAATGAGGCTATCGCTCGCCTGGAATATATATCCAACGTTGTTAGCCATTGATTGAGCAGTCCCTATATCCCTATAAGCCAGAGGCTCGCATCATGCCAACTAAAGAACAACTCGCCCAAAAGAAAGCCGAACTCAGCGTTCACCCGATTTTCTCCGAAATCGATTCGCTATCGGTGTTGCGGCGTTTCATGGAATCCCATGTATTTGCCGTATGGGATTTCATGTCGCTGACCAAACGCCTGCAACAGGAACTGACCTGCACCCGCCTGCCATGGCTGCCGCCGCGCGATCCCCATGCCGCACGATTGATCAATGAAATCGTGCTCGGCGAAGAGTCGGACGATCGGTTGTCACACGGGCATTACAGTCATTTCGAGTTGTACCTGGACGCGATGCGCGAAGTCGGTGCGAGCACCTCGGCGGTGGAGCGTTTCGTCGCGCTGCAACAGGAAGGCGTGAGCTACGACGTCGCGCTGCAAAGTGTCGAGGTCGACCCGGCCGCCGCGCAATTCGTCCGCGACACCTTGCTCACGGCACTGCATGCGCCAGGGCACAGCGTCGCCGCTGCCTTCCTGCACGGTCGCGAGAGCGTCATCCCGATCATGTTCCAGCGCATGCTCGATGCCTGGGGCATCGGCGTCGAACAGGCGCCGACCTTCCGTTACTACCTCGAGCGGCATATCGAGGTCGACTCCGAAGACCACGGCCCTGCCGCCGAACAACTGCTGGATCGACTGGTGGACGGCGATCCGCAGCGCGAAGCCGAGGTCTATGCCAGCGCCATCGCCGCCGTGGAAAGCCGCATCGCCCTGTGGGACGGCCTGCGCCAAAGCCTGCGCGAACCGCTGGCGGAGGTGGCCCAATGAACGCCGCCGACTACCAGTCTTTCGCCGATGCCTGGGAAAGCCGCGCGACCATTCGCACCCGGCCGCGCCGCGTGCTGGAGGATGACGCGCGGCTGATCTATCCGCTCAGTCGCCAGCCGTTGGTGCTCAGCGAAACCTTCCTGCGCGAATGCCCCGAACAGCGTGATTTCGCCCTGGTGCAGACGCTGTACAAATTCATCAACGACGTGGTGATTTTCGAAACCGAGATCGTCGACAAGACCGCCCGCAGCATCGCCAAGAACCGCTTCGCCGTGCCCTTCCCGTTCGCCTGTCGCTACGACGCCATGACCGTGGTGGTGGACGAGGATTACCACGCGCTGGTGGCGATGGATTTCATGCAGCAGACCGTGGCCATGACCGGCATCGAGCCGATCGAGCTACCGAATGAAATCGAACTGAGCCGAGCAATTCCCGCCGCCGTCGAACTGGCTCCGGAACACCTGCGCAGCGCCGTGGAACTGATTTGCGTAGCCATCGCCGAGAACACCGTGACCGGCGATGTCGCGGCGTTCGCCCGGGACGATACGGTCAAGCCGTCGATCAAGGGCCTGATGGCCGATCACTTGCTCGACGAAGGTCGGCACTCGAGTTTCTGGGCGCGGATGGTGCGCATCTACTGGAACACCGCGAGCGATGCGGATCGCGAATGTATCGCGCAGATCCTGCCGGTGTTCATCGGCCATTACCTGACCAACGACATCCAGAAGTCCTTCGACCTGCGCCTGATCGACGCCCTGCCAGTCAACGATGCAACCCGCCGTGCGCTGAAAGACGAGATGGCCGGGCTGGCCTTCCCGATCAATCGCCACCACCCGCTGGTGGGCAACATCGTGCGGTTTTTCCACAACAGCTCGCTGCTCGACACACCGTGCGTACAGCACGCCCTGCGCGACTACCTGGTTTGACAAGGAGGCTGACATGAGACGTCTCGACATTTTGCTGAGGGGCCGCAGCCAGGCCTTGACCGACCTGGCGCAGGAGCTCGAACAACACGGTCATTCATTGCTGACAGAGACTGCTCCGTCGATGGATCTGGTGATCGATGACGGCAGTCTCGCGCCACAGGATTACGGCACGTCACCGCACCTGACCTTGCGTCTGGGTATCGGTGCAACGGGTGCCGGTGGGTTGCCGGTGCTCGATCTGCTTTGCTTCTGCAACTCGACACTGCTGAGCCGCGTGCCTATCGCCGACGAACCGTCCGGCAACGGTCAGGTCCTGCGCCAGCGAACACTCGCGCTCGTGGTGGACGAAGTGGCGCTGCTGGTCAGCCGCTTCTCCCGCGACGCCGAGTATTTCCAGCACGCGGCGACAGCCCGTGCGCCAGACTTCGAACAGATTGAAAACCTGCAATTTCTCGACGGCCTGGCTTACGTCCATCGCCTCAATGCCACGGCCAATCCGGCCTTGTTGCAACAAGCGCAAATCCCGATGATCGAGCGGCTGCAACAGAGTCTGATCGAGCACGCAGAGCGCCCGGCGCTGCACCTCGCCGAACAGTCGATCAGCTATCGCCAGCTGCATGATCACAGCCGTGCAATCCAACAGCGTTTGCTGGCAATGCTGGAGACACAACCACAGCCGTGGGTGGTGGGGATTTGTCTGCCGAAATGCGATGCGCTGTTTGCTTCGATTCTGGCGGTTCTCGGCAGCGGCGCAGTGTACCTGCCGCTGGAGCCGAGCCATCCGCTTCAGCGCCAGCAATACATCCTGGAAAACGCCGGCGCGGTGTTGTTGCTGCACGATGGCGAACATCCACTGAGCGATTCGATGCCGGGGCTGGATGTCTGCCGCATCGACCGCACTGACGTCGATCTGTCGCTACCGCTGATGCTTCGCCGGCCCGAGCTCGATGCACCGTGCATGGCGCTCTACACCTCCGGCACCACCGGGCATCCGAAGGGTGTGCTGCTCAGTCAGGCGAACCTCGCGCATTTCACGGCGTGGTACGCCGATTACGTGCAGTTGCACACCGAGAGCCGGGTGCTGCAGTTCTCGTCGCTGAGTTTTGACTCGTCGCTGATCGACATCTTCCCGACCCTGCTCAAAGGTGCGGAACTGGTAGTGCCCGACGACAACCAGCGCCGCGATCCACTGCAACTGGTGGCGTTGATCCGTCGCCGACAGCTGACCCACGCGTTCCTGCCGCCAGCACTGCTGAGCATCCTGCCGCTGGAGCAACTGCAAAGCATCGGGCAGATCATGACCGGCGGCGATGTCTGCGAGCCGTTCGTGATCGAGCAACTGACGCGCCAGGGCAAGCTGCACAACCTCTACGGCCCTACCGAAGCCACAGTGTTGATCACCGCGCGGCAACTGCAATCGGGCGACAGCAATCGCACCCTCGGCGGGCCGATCGCCAACAGTCAGGTGCTGATCCTCGATGACGATCTGCAACCGGTGTCGGAGCAAACCGTGGGCGAGCTGTTCATCGTCGGCCCCGGCGTGTGCCTGGGTTACCTGAACAATCCGCAGCAGACCGCCGAACGCTATCTGGACCTGGAGTTGCCGGACGGCCAGCGTCTGCGTGCCTACCGCAGCGGCGACATGGCCAAGTGGGGCGAGGATGGCATCGAGCTGTGCGGACGTCGCGACAATCAGGTGAAAATCCGCGGCTTCCGGGTCGAGCCGGAAGAGATCGAGCGATGCCTGCGCGAGAGTCAGCTATATCGGCAGATTGCGGTGGTGATCGACAGTCAGCGGCGGATTCTGGCGTTCCTCGCCCAACCGCAATCGGATGCCGCGCGCGAGTCTTTGAAAGCTCACGCGCAGCAGTTTTTGCCCGACTACATGCAACCGGTGGCGTGGACGGAGTTGCCGAACATGCCGTTCGCCGCCAACGGCAAGGTCGACCGCAAGGCCTTACTGGAGCTGCCGGTCAGCGTGCAGGACAGCGGCCCCAAATGCCTGCCAGCCAACGCCGACGAAGCGCTGCTGCTGGAAATCTGGGGCGAGTTGCTGGAGCTGCCGACCAGTGACATTTCCACCGACGAAAGCTTCTTCAATCTCGGCGGTCACTCGATTCTGCTGTCGCGCATGCTACTGCGTCTGCGGGAGGAGTTTGGTCGCAGTATTTCGATCAATCGCTTCATCGAACTGCCGACCATTACCAAGCTCGCCACGCTAGTGCGCGGCACCGATGACAGCGCGGTGCTCAGCGCCCAGGCGATGGCCGACGCCGAGCGAGCCCTGGACATCGAACCGTTGCCGATCAGCCGCATGGGCGATGTGCACAAGGTGATCGTCACCGGCGCCAACAGCTTTGTCGGCGTGCACATCGTCGAGGCGTTGTTGGGTTGGGGCGCCAGCGAGGTGGCGTGTCTGGTGCGCGAGGGCGGCGGGCAAACGGCGGCGCAGCGCTTTGCCCATTCGTTGCGGGAGAACCGGCTGGAACATCTGGACCTGAGCCGGGTGCGGGTCTATTCGGCCGACATCACCCGGCCGCAACTGGGCCTGGCCGATAGCGATTTCGAACGACTGGATCGGGAGTTCGGCGCGCTGGTACACAACGCCGCCAACGTCAACCACGTCCTCGACTACGAGTCGCTGGCGGCGGACAACGTCGAGCCGATTTTCGAACTGCTGCGGCTGTGCGAAGGGCGCAGCAAGAAGGTGTTCAATTTCGTCTCGACGCTGTCGGCCTCCAGCACCGTCGACGACGCAGGCCGGGTGCTGGAATTGCCCGCCGCACCGACGCCGCCGATCTACATTCGCAACGGCTACAACCTGTCGAAATGGGTCGGCGAACGCATCCTCGAACGGGCGCGGGAGCGTGGGGTGCGGGTCAATCTGTATCGTCCCGGCAACATCAGTTTCAACAGCCTCAGCGGCGTCTGCCAACCGCACAAGAACCGTTTGATGCTGATGCTCAAGGGCTCGATCCAGCTCGGTCAGGTGCCGGCCTTCGCGCTGAATTTCGACCTGATGCCGGTGGACTTTCTCGCCCGCTTCATCGCCTTCCACGCCAGCCGTTATTCGCCCGAACGGGCGGTGTTCAACCTGCACAACCCGGAGCCTCTGAGCTGGGATGCTTATGTTGCTTCGTTCCGCGAAACCGGCAGCGAGTTTTCGCTGGTCAGCGTCGCCGACTGGCAACGGCAACTGGGTCGGGTCGATGCCGACAACGCGCTGTTCGGCGTACTCGGTTTCTACCTCAACGGCTTCGAGGAAGACATCGGCGATATCTCCCTGATCGGCCACGCCAACGCCCAGGCCGGCGTGCAGCAGATGGGCGCGCACTACCCGGAAAAATCCCCGGCACTGCTGCGTCGCGGCTGCGATTACCTGAAAGAAATCAACTTCATCTGACTCATCAACCAAGGAGCAACACCATGAGCAATCTTCAACCCGACACCCTGATCAAAAACCCTCAAGGCTGCCACGTCGTGTCTTCGGTGGAAGTGCCGGTGGACGCCAGACAAGTATGGGCGGTGGTCGGCAAATTCGACGGCTTCGACCGTTTCATTCCAGCCCTGTCGCACATCGAGATGACCGGCGAAGGCGTGTCTTCACTGCGCAAGAAGTTCTTCAAGGATGGCAACCTGGTGGTCGAGCAACTCAACTCCCGGGACGACCAGGCGTTGAGCATGACCTGGACCACGATCTACAACACCCTGGGCGTGGCCAACCTGTGGGCGGCGATGAATGTGGAGTCGTTGGGCGAGGGCAAGTCGCGGGCGACCTGGACGATCATCGCCGAGCCGGCCAGCGGTGGGCCCGAGGCGCTGCCGGGGTTCAAGGATTTCGTCCAGGGGTTTGCCGATGATGCGATGGGCAATGTGCTGAAGCTGTTTGTGTAAGGCCTGAAAAAGCCCGCTGTGGATCGCTCCGCAGCGGGCTGTTTTTGACCGCAAGCGATCAGATCTTGAAGCTGTCGACCAGCTGTTTCAAACGGTTGGCCTGTTGCGACAACGCATCGCAATCCTTCAACGTTTCATTGAGATTGGCCACGCTCTGCTGGTTCAGCAGGTTGATCTGGTTGACGTCGACGTTGAGGGTTTCCACCACGGCGGTCTGCTCCTCGGTAGCCGCTGCCACCGATTGGTTCATGCCGTCGATTTCGCCGATACGCTGGGTCACGCTGACCAGACGCAGACCGGCCTGGTTCGCCACTTCAACGCTCTCTTCGCTGGACGCCTGACTGGCGTTCATGGTGGTCACCGCTTCGCGGGAACCGATCTGCAGCGAGGTGATCATCTTGTGGATCTCTTCCGCCGATTCCTGGGTGCGGTGAGCGAGGTTACGCACCTCGTCCGCCACCACCGCAAAACCGCGACCGGCTTCACCTGCACGTGCCGCTTCGATGGCCGCGTTGAGCGCCAGCAGGTTGGTCTGCTGGGAGATGCCTTTGATCACATCGAGAATGTGGCCGATGTTGTCGGTGCTCGCATTCAGGGTTTCGATCTGGGTGCACGACAGGCTGATCTTCTGCGACAGCTCGGTCATGGCCTGAATCGTCTGCTCGACCACCTGACGACCGTCATCGGCCTGTTCGCTCGCGCCGCTGGCATGTTGCGAAGCATCGGCGGCGTTGCGGGCGATTTCCTGGGTGGCGGCACCCAGTTGATTGATCGCGGCGGCCACGCTGTTGGTGCGTGCGCTCTGCTCGTCGGAGCCGATGATCGAGGCGTTGGACGATGCCATCACGCGTTGCGACAGGTCGTGTACATGACGAGTCGCGGAAGACACTTCGGAAATGGACGCGTGAATCCGCTCCACGAACTGGTTGAACGAACTGCCCAGCTCGCCGAACTCGTCCTTGCTTTCCACTACCAGACGGCGAGTCAGGTCACCTTCACCCTGGGCGATGTCCTGCATCGCACGGCCCATGGTGATCAGCGGACGCATCAGCACGGTGATCAACAGGCTCAGGAATACCGCAATCGCGCCCACCGCGACGAACATCGCGATCAGTGCCGAGGTGCGGAACTGGCTGAGCGCAGCGTAGGCCTTGTCGCGGTCGATCGACAGACCGATGTACCACTCGGCATTCGGCAGACCGGTGACCGGGGTAAACGACAGGATGCGCTCCTGGCCGTTGAGCACCACGTTCTGATTGCCCTTCTGGATGCGTACGTCGGCGTTCGGGTAGATGTCTTTGAGGTTCTTCATCACCTGGTCTTTGTCCGGGCTGACGATCACCTGACCGTCACCGCTGACCAGGAACGCATGGCCGAGGCCACCGAAGTCCACCGAGTTGATGATCTTCACCAGGGTTTCCAGGCTCAGGTCACCGCCTACCACACCGAGCAGCTCGCCGTTCTTTTTCACCGGCATGGCGATGGTCACCACCAGACCGCCGACGGCGGCCATGTATGGCGGAGTCAGCATGGTCTGGTCAGCGGCCACGGCCTGCTTGTACCAGGGACGCTGACGCGGGTCGTAGCCGTCCGGCATCTTCGCGTCAGGACGCTGGGTGAACACACCATTGGCCTGGCCGACGTAGGTGAACTGGAAGTTCGAGGTGAAGGCCGGTTGATCGACCAGCCCCGGGAAGTCGGCGTTCTTGCCCTGATGAGCAACGTTCTGCGCGAGGTTTTCCAGCACCAGAATCCGTCCGCTCATCCAGTTCTGCACACTGCTGGCGGTCAGGTCGCCGGCCTGCTGGACGGAGGACTGGAGGTTCTGGCGAATGGTGTTTCGCTGCAGATAGTCGTTGTACAAAGTGAACAGCGCGAACGCCAGGACCACGACGCCTGAGGCGGCCAACAGGATTTTATGGCTGAACTTGAGATTCATTTCACGGGACTTCTTATGCCAAAAGTGGGGATGCGTTCCGGATGCAACATTCCATGTACAGCGCAGGCAGCGTTCTGATGACTGCTCTACTTTGGTGCACGCATGTCTCACCAGTCTGTCGGCACGACTCGGAGAAAACTTAGCGTTTTGTAGGAAATGGACGGCATTTCTGCCAGCTTCCCGCCGAACGGCGTGCCAGAGCGTTCGCCTGTCATTTTTTGATGACTGTTTTGCAGCGTCGGTTGCAAATTCTGTAACCCTTGATGACAATGCGACTAATTATCATTTGTGACGTTCGGGCTGTCGCGTTCATGTCCTCACCTGAGTTTGCAGTACAGGCGCTTTACAGTCGTCATCACGGCTGGCTCAACAGCTGGTTGCGCGCGCGACTGGGCAATGCGGCCGATGCGGCGGATCTGGCCCAGGACACCTTCGTTCGCCTGCTGCAACGCACCGAACGTCTCGAACTCAACGCGCCTCGCGCGTTTCTGCGCACCATCGCTCGCGGCCTGGTCATCGACCATTGGCGACGCGAAGAAATCGAACGCGCGTATCTGGAAACCATCGCTCACTTGCCCGAGGCCGAGACACCCAGTGCCGAAGCCCGCGCCCTGGTGATCGAACTGTTGGAAAGCATTGCCCGCATGCTCGAAGGGCTGAAGCCCAAAGTGCGTCAGGCGTTTCTGCTGGCGCAGTGCGAAGGCTTGACCCACAAGCAGATCGCCGAGCAGATGGGCCTGTCCTTGCGCTCGGTGGAACGCTACGTCGCCGATGCGCTGTATCACTGCTACGTGCTGCGGTACGAAAGCTGATGCCGGTGGATAAACTGTCAATCGCCCGAAGCGCCGAGCCACAGCAGAAAGTGGTCAAACAGGCGATCCACTGGCTGCTGCGCCTGCGCAACAATCATGGCAATTCGCGCTTGAGCCACCAATGCGAACAATGGCGCGCCGAGCACCACGATCACGAACTGGCCTGGCAACGAGTCCAGTCGTTACAAAGTGAGCTGACCCAAAATCTGCGCTCCGTTCCGGGTGCGCAAGTGGCATTCAACACACTGGAAAACAGTGCGCATGGGCTCGGTCGTCGGCAGGCGTTGAAGCTGCTGTCCGGTGCGTTGTTGATGGGCTCCGCCACGTGGCTGGCCAAAGACACGTCTGCCTGGCAGCAATGGATCGCCGATTACGCTACCGCCACCGGCGAGCGCCGCGGATTCCAGTTGCCTGACGGCACGCGAATCGAACTGAACACGGCCAGCGCCGTGGACCTCGATTACACGGCGCAACAACGGCTGATCAAACTGACTCGGGGCGAGATCATCGTGACCTGTGGCGGCGCCGATGAAGGTACGACGATTGATCGACCGCTGCGGGTGCAAAGTCGTCATGGTACCTATGAGCCGTTCGACGCGCGCTTCATCCTACGTCAGGAAGGTGATTGCACGCGGCTGACCGTCACCAGTGGTCGCGTCGCGATTCATTCGCCACGGGCGAGCGATGGCGCTTCCACTGAGGTGCTTGCCGGTCAGAGTTACTTGATCGATCACCATCTTGCGCATCCCGCTCCGCCGCTGGACATGGATGCCGGCGCCTGGATCGACGGGCTTATCGTGACCCGCAACATGCGTCTGGGAGATTTCCTCAATGAGGTTGGTCGCTATCGTCAGGGCTTCCTGAATTGCGCCCCGCAGGTTGCGGATCTGCGCTTGTCCGGCGTGTTCCGTCTCGATGACACCGACAAGTTGCTGGCGATTTTGCCGCAGACGCTGCCGGTGCAATTGCGCTATCGCACCCGCTGGTGGGTAACGCTGGAACGAGCCGTCTGAAATTTTTTTGGCGGGTTTTCGTGGCAAGGCCGGCTTAGTCAGTAAGCACTTCAATTCAGCCTTCGCGACTTGCCACGGAAACCTACAATGACTGCGCGCGTTACCTGTAAGAACCCTCTGAATTTCACTACCGAATCGAGCCTTCTGCGCCACGCCGTTCGGGCCGCGCTATTCTCCACGGCACTGGGCGTCGGCCTGCTGCCAAACTTGAGTGTCGCGGCGGGCGGCAGTGAGGTCAGCAGCCACCGCTACAACATCGCCGCTGGCCCATTGGGTGAGGCGCTGAATCAGTTCGCGCGCCAGGCCGGCATCACCTTGTCGATGACCCCGCAGCAGACTCAAGGCCGACAATCACCCGGCGTGCAGGGCGAGTATTCGACCGATCAGGCGTTGAGTCATCTGCTCGGCGGCTCGGGTCTGGAAGCCGTTAGCCAGGACGGCAGCAGCTACGTCTTGCGCTCCGTTGCTGAAACCGAAGCGCTGGCCCTGCCGACTACCGACATCAAAGGTTTTGCCCTCGGTAACGCGCTGGGCAGCATGGACGGCTACAACGCGACGCACAGTCAGATCGCCACCAAAACCAGTACCGCGCTGCTGGAAACTTCGCAAACAGTGTCCGTGGTCACCCGCGAGCAAATGGACGATCAGGGCTCGCAAACCGTGTCCCAGGCCATGCGCTACGCCCCTGGCGTGCTGACCAACCCCTATGGCGCCACTCACCGTTACGACTACGTGGCGATGCGCGGCTTCAACGATGGCTCGGTGGATAACATCTACCTCGACGGCCTCAAGTCCATGGGCGACAGCGGCACCTACAGCACTATGCAGGTCGATCCGTATTTCCTCGAGCGAGTGGACATTCTCAAAGGCCCGTCGTCGGTGTTGTACGGCCGTAGTTCACCGGGCGGGCTGGTGGCGTTGACCAGCAAGAAACCGCTGTACGAGGTCTATCACCAGGTTCAGGCCACCGTTGGCACTCAGGGTCAGCGTGGTGTCGGCTTTGACTTCAGCGGTCCGGTCGATGACGACAAGCGCGTCGCCTATCGTCTGATCGGTTTGACGGATCAGTCCGACACGCAATTCGACCACAACAAGGAAAAACGCTTCGCCCTCGCGCCGACGGTCAGCATCGATTTCAACGAAGACACTTCGCTGACCCTGCAGGCGTATCTGCAGCATGACCCGGATGGCGGCTATCACGGTGGCGTGCCAGCCGACGGCACGATTCATCAGCGCAACGGCAACCGCATCTCGCCGCACTTCTTCGAGGGCGAACCGGGAGTCGATGGTTATTCCCGCGATCAGCAGTCGTTCGGTTATCAATTCGAACATCGCTTCAACGACGTCTTCACTGCGCGGCAGAATTTCCGTTACCTCGACTCCAAAGTGAACATGGATCAGGTGTACGCCTATGGCTGGACGTCGCCGACCAGCAACGAGCTGAATCGCTACTACACCGGCGGTGACGAGCGACTGCACGCGTTCATCGTCGACAACATGCTGCAGGCCGAATTTTTCACCGGCGTGACTAAACACACGGTGCTGATGGGGGCGGATTATCAGCGGCGCAAAACCGTGGTCGACTGGACCAGCGGAGGTCTGGCGCCGATCAATGCGTTCAATCCGGTGTACGGCAATGCCACCATCGATATGTACGGTGAGACCAGTTATCTGCGCCGTCTGGAGCAGACCGGGGTTTACCTGCAAGACTTGATTGAGATGGACAAGTGGCGCTTCTCCCTGGGTCTGCGGCAGGACTGGGTGGAGACGTCCGAGGAGAACCGGATTGCCGAGGCGAGCCGTCCGGTCGGCACCGAGATCAGCGACAAACGCACCAAACTGACTGGTCGTGTCGGCGCGCTGTATCTGTTCGATAACGGCCTGGCGCCGTACATCAGCTACTCGGAGTCGTTCAACCCCAATTCCTATGCCGACAGCGCCGGTAATCCGCTGGCGCCAACGGATGGCACGCAGTGGGAAGCAGGCCTGAAGTACCAGCCACCCGGCACCGACAATCTGTTCACGGCCTCGCTGTTCCGCATCGATCAGGAAAACCTCGCCACCAAACTCCCGCAAGAAAACTTCTACCGTGCTGTAGGTGCTGTCCGTTCCCAAGGTTTGGAGCTTGAAGCGCACATGCAGCTCACCGACAACCTGAAAGTGCTCGGTAGTTACACTTTCACTGACATCAAGTACTCGAAATCGATGGTCAGCACCCTGAGTACCCCGACGGACGTGATCCAGAACAAAGGCAACTCTCCGACGCAGGCGCCGCGATACATGGCATCGCTGTGGGCTGACTACAAGTTCGACAGCGCAGCGCTTGATGGCCTGCGATTGGGCGGCGGAGTGCGTTACGTCGGCTATAGCTGGGCTGATGCAGAGAACACCATGAAAGTGCCTTCCTACACGTTGTTCGACGCGTCGATCGGTTATGACCTGGGCAAGGTTGGTTTGAAGGGCGTCGATGTACGACTGAATGCGAACAACCTGACCAACGAATCATATGTGGCCTCCTGCGCCAGCCTGAACTTCTGCTACATGGGCGAAGAGCGGAACGTCGCCGCTACGGTCAGCTATCAGTTCTAAGCCTTTGTCTTGTGCATAAAAAAGCCAGTCCCTGAGATTCAGGGACCGGCTTTGTCGTATTCGTGGGGACAATTTCATGCGTTCGTTTCTGGTTTTACTGCACCGGTATATCGGGTTGGCCACGGCTGTGTTTCTGTTGCTGGCGGGAATCACCGGGAGCATTCTGGCGTTCAACCATGAGCTGGATGAGTGGCTGAACCCTGGGTTTTACGCGGCGTCGACAGAGGGGTCGCGTCTCGCGCCCGGTGAGCTGGTTGATGCGGTGCAATCTGCACATCCGAGGCTGCAGGTCTGGTACATGGAGTATCCGAATGAGGCAGGCCACACAGCCTTGCTGGCGGCGGTACCACGTAATGATCCGGCGACGGGCAAACCGTTCGATGAGCGTAATCAGGTGTTCTACCTCGACCCAGTCAGTCGCGAGCAAAAAGGCCAGCGTTACTGGGGTGAGTGCTGTTTCCAGCGTGAGAACTTCATTCCTTTCATTCTCGAGTTCCACTACAACCTGACGCTGCCCGGGAACTGGGGGTTGCTGTTGATGGGATTGGTGGCCATTGCCTGGGTGATCGATTGCTTCATCGCCCTCTGGCTGACGTTGCCGCGGGGTAAACCCTTTTGGAAGAAGTGGTCGAGCGCCTGGAAGATCAAGGGCGGACATGCCTATCGGCTCAACTTCGATCTGCATCGGGCGGGGGGCTTGTGGCTATGGTTGTTATTGCTGCCGATAGCCGTCAGCAGCGTGGCCATGAACTTGCCGAGCCAGGTCTTCAAACCGGTGGTGTCACTGTTGTCTCCAATTGAGCCGAGCGTGTATGAGGCCCGAGGGCGAATGACTGCCGATGAGCTGGGGATCACTCGATTGAGTTATCAACAGGCCTACGAAAGGGCACAGCAGGAAGGAAAAAGGTTGGGACTGACTGCAGCGATCGGTGAGTTGTATTACAGCTTGGAGTACAACTTCTACGGTGCGGGGTTTGGACAGCATGACACCGAGGCCCATGGTAAATCCTGGTTGTTTTTCCACGGTACGGACGGGCGATTACTCGGGCAGGAGATCGCAGGAGAAGGAACGTTGGGAGAGCGGTTTTATCGGTTGCAGTTGCCGATACATGGGGGGCGGATCATCGGTTTTACCGGGCAAGTAATGATCGCGGTATTGGGTGTTCTGATTGCGGGGTTGTCCGGGACTGGCGTCTACATCTGGTGGCGCAAATGGCAGGCTCGTCGAAGTAGCAAGGCACGCAGAGTAGTTTGAAGATTGGATTTTGGTGAGCCTGAAACGACAAAACCCCTGTTTGCATTAGCAAACAAGGGTTTCGGAATTTAATCTTGACGATGACCTACTCTCACATGGGGAAACCCCACACTACCATCGGCGATGCATCGTTTCACTTCTGAGTTCGGGATGGGATCAGGTGGTTCCAACGCTCTATGGTCGTCAAGAAATTCTGTGACCAGCCCGTTACCACGGTAACGGACCAGAAAAAACGGGAACTTCTACTAATACAAAACCCCAATTGCTTTCGCAATTGGGGTTTCGGAATTTAATCTTGACGATGACCTACTCTCACATGGGGAAACCCCACACTACCATCGGCGATGCATCGTTTCACTTCTGAGTTCGGGATGGGATCAGGTGGTTCCAACGCTCTATGGTCGTCAAGAAATTCGGGTACTGACTCGTGGCCGGCTGGCCTCGCTTCAGCAAATTGGGTATGGGATAGTTTTCGGTGTTTTGTGAGCATCGAACTTTCGGTTCATTGCGTCTTCACACACCGCAATCTGATGCTCTTTCGAGTAGTCAAATTGCTTGGGTGTTATATGGTCAAGCCTCACGGGCAATTAGTATTGGTTAGCTCAACGCCTCACAGCGCTTACACACCCAACCTATCAACGTCGTAGTCTTCGACGGCCCTTCAGGGAACTCAAGGTTCCAGTGAGATCTCATCTTGAGGCAAGTTTCCCGCTTAGATGCTTTCAGCGGTTATCTTTTCCGAACATAGCTACCCGGCAATGCCACTGGCGTGACAACCGGAACACCAGAGGTTCGTCCACTCCGGTCCTCTCGTACTAGGAGCAGCCCCTCTCAAATCTCAAACGTCCACGGCAGATAGGGACCGAACTGTCTCACGACGTTCTAAACCCAGCTCGCGTACCACTTTAAATGGCGAACAGCCATACCCTTGGGACCGGCTTCAGCCCCAGGATGTGATGAGCCGACATCGAGGTGCCAAACACCGCCGT